>NZ_FOYI01000012.1 GCF_900116005.1 Poseidonocella sedimentorum | reverse complement strand
CCGTGCCCCTTCCGAAGTCGAGAGGGGACACTCCTCTCGACGCTCCCCCCCCCCAACCCAACAAGAATGACCGGACCGGGAAGCAGGGCCTGGCCCTTTCCGCCGTGCGCGCGCCTTGTGACGCGCACGACGGAAGGTCCCGGCCGATAGAATAGAGGGAAGATCGGGCGCGTCGGACATCCACAATTCAAGGACACCGACAATGCTCGACAGCACCCAGACCACCTTCGCGATGACCCCGGCCTGGCAGGACCACATCTCGCCCGGCGACATCGTCTCGTTTCGCTTTCCGCTCGCCGAGGAGGGCCATACCGGGCGTCCGAAGGCGCGGCCCTGCCTCATCCTCGACATCGAGGAGCATGGCGGCAAGCACTATGCGCTGCTTGCCTACGGCACCACCTCCCGCCGGCGTTCCAATGTTGGCTACGAGGTTCATGTCCGCCGCCGGACAGACTTCCTCTCGGCGGGACTGAACGAGCCGACGCGATTCGTAGGCGCGCGCCGGTTGCTTGTGCCGTTGAACCACAGCGGCTTCTCCGTGTGCCGGGCCACCGGCTCCGCCGTCCTCGGACGCCTCAGCGGCGCCCCGTTCAGGGCGATGAATGCCCTGCGCGGTCGCATCCACGCGGAACGCGATATCGCCGCCAGCTATCGGTCCCGGCAGCGCCGGCGGTCCGGTGGAATGCGAGGCCGGGAGGTCGTGGTGGAGCGGCTCACGCGACGACGTGCTGCTCCCATCGGAAAGGTGGTGCAGGGATGACCGGGTTTTTGCCGTTGAGCCTCTTGGAGCAGCAGGTCGGGCTCGTCCGCGGCGTCCTCGAGCGGCGATCCGGAATGGGTCGGCACCTGAGCGACCGGGTGATCCCTCATCTCAGCCCCGGTGCGCAGGATGCGGTGAGGAAGGCCGCCGAGCTCCTCGAAAAGGAAAGCGGCGTCGACGAGACCCTCGCGCATGTCCTCGCTACAGCGATCTCGGAGATCCGCGACGGGATCAAGGCCGGGACATTCGAAGAGAAAACCGCCATCCCGCAGGAGCGCCTGATCGGCTGCGCCGAGGCATTCGATACCCAGCGGCGGCTCACGCCGGAGGCAGAGGCGCTCCAAGCTGCCCTCCCGCCGCTCGAGGTGCTGTGTCGTGCCGTCCGGACGGCCATCGACTTCGCTGACGCCGTGAAGCTGAGCTTGCGGATGCTCGACCAAAAATGATCCGACGGCGCCCACCGGGCGCCGTCCCTTGAGGGGCCGGGAGGCCCCGGCGCCGGGACTGGATCCCCCGGCATTCGGCGCGCCGGTGATGATCAACACTCCTTCGCTGCTACGAAGCTGCCGGCGCGCCACCAACCTCACAGGACAAACCGATGAAATACTGCACCCGCGCCCATGTCTGGCTGCGCCGAAACATCGTGCGCGTCGCGATTGTCGTGCTGTTGATCGTCCACGGCGCTCTGCTGTTCTATCCGGGCCCGTAGGCGAGGTGGGAAGCCCTCGCCATCAACGATACACCTGCGCGGGCACAGGGTGATGTGGAGCAAAAAGTGGAGCAAATTCACGGGCATTTTCGGGCGCATAGCGCGGAAATGCCTTGTTTCTTTGGGTGAATGCGCATCGCATCAGGCTCAAAGTGGCGGAGAGACAGGGATTCGAACCCTGGGTGGGCTTGCACCCACAACGGTTTTCGAGACCGCCCCGTTCGACCACTCCGGCACCTCTCCGCGGTCTGGAACGGGCGTGTAATGGGTTAAGGGGGGGGCTGCAAGGAGAAAAGCCGTTCGGGCCGGGAGTTTCACCCGCAAATCGCCCGGGCGCGGGCGGGCGCGCGTGGCGTCCTTGTTGCGCGGCGGCGGCGGCCCTATCTTGCCAAGGCGAAATCACAAGTCAGCAGGAACGGGCGAGGCGCAGTATGGGCAGGATTTTGAGCGGGATCATCGGCGTTGCCTGGATGCTGGCGCCAATGGTCGGGGCCGCGGCGGATGCGGAGGAGTTCGAGGACTTCTGGCGCGTGCTGCGGATGGATGACACGATCGAGATCATGCGCGAGGAAGGGCTTGCGCATTCCGCCGATCTGGGGGCCGAGATGCTGCCCGGTGGGGCCGATGGCGCCTGGGCGCTCACGGTCGAGACGCTTTATGGCATGGAGGTCCTGCGCGGCCACACGCGGAGCGCGATGTACGCGGCAGTGGCCGAAGATGACCTTGGCCCGCTGGTGGACTGGTTCGGCACCGAGCTCGGGCAGCGGATCGTCGGGCTGGAGATTTCCGCACGCACCGCCCAGTTGGACGAGGATGTCGAGACGGCGGCTGAACAGGTCTTTCTCGAAAGGAGCGCGGCGGGCGATCCGCGGGTGGATCAGATCGCGCGGTTCATTGCGGCGGGCGATCTGGTGGAGGCCAATCTGGCGGGCTCTCTCAACGCGAACTTCCGCTTTTACCAGGGGCTGATCGAGGGCGGCGGCGACGCGGTGCGTCTCTCCGAGCAGCAGGCGCTTGCCACGGTGCAGGCCCAGGCCGAGGAGATCCGGGCCGATACGCTGATGTGGCTCAACGCCTTTCTCTACATGTCCTACCAGCCCCTGTCGGACGCCGAGATGGAGGCCTATCTCGAGTTCATGGAGAGCCCCGATGGTGCCTTGCTGACGCGGGCGCTCTTTGCCGGGTTCGACGCGATGTTCGCCGAGACTTCCTATGCGCTCGGGCTCGCGCTCGGCCGGCAGATGGGGGCGGTGGATCTCTGACGGCCGGGGCAGGGCGCCCCGCGCTTCGGCCCCAGACACCGCTTGACAGGGCTGCGCATTTCGCTAAAAGCGCGGCTTCTGCCCCCGTCTGCGGGGGTGGTTTACATATGACACAGTCCCGATAGGGGCGCGCCGTCCGAGGTGGCCAAGGCCGCAACGTCCCCCAGAGGGAGACCGCAGGACGCGGGAGAAAAAAGGAAGAAACGCATGTTTGCGGTCCTCAAGACCGGCGGCAAGCAATACAAGGTACAGTCGGGCGACACGCTCCGTATCGAAAAGCTTGCAGCAGATGCCGGTGAAACGGTTCAATTCAATGACATCCTGATGATCGGCGGCGATGCACCGGTTGTGGGTGCGCCTTTCGTGGCCGGTGCGGCCGTGCAGGCCGAAGTCATCGACCAGATCAAGGGTGACAAGGTCATCCACTTCGTCAAGCGTCGCCGGAAGCATTCTTCCAAGCGCACCAAGGGCCACCGCCAGCAGCTTACGCTCGTGCGCGTGACCGACATCCTGTCCTCGGGTGGCGACACGTCGGGCGTCAAGGCCGCCGTGGGCGCGGGCTCCGTGACCAGCGCCGCAGAGGCGCCGGCCGCCGCGCCGAAGAAAGCCGCGAAAGCCAAGGCAGAGGCGCCCAAAGCGGCCGCCAAAGCCGAAGCCCCCGCAGGCGCGGACGATCTCAAGAAGCTCTCGGGCGTTGGCCCGGCACTTGAGAAAAAGCTGCACGAGGCAGGCGTCACATCCTTCGCGCAGATCGCTGCGTGGACGGCGGATGACGTTGCTGCTATGGACGAGAAACTGTCGTTCAAGGGCCGGATCGAGCGTGAAGGCTGGATCGCACAGGCTCAGGAACTGGCGAAGGGCTAAGGAGAGACACCGATGGCACATAAAAAAGCAGGCGGTTCATCCCGGAACGGGCGCGACTCTGCCGGTCGTCGTCTTGGCGTCAAGAAATACGGTGGCGAGCGCGTGATCGGTGGCAACATCATCGTGCGCCAGCGCGGGACCAAGTATTGGCCCGGCGAAGGGGTCGGCATGGGTAAGGATCACACCATCTTTGCCACCTCCGAAGGCGCCGTGACGTTCCGCAAGGGACTCAAGGGCCGCACCTTCATTTCCGTGCTTCCGGTTGCGGAGGCCGCCGAATAAGCCGACCTTAAGGTTTCTAGGACAAACGAGGGGATCGGCGGAAACGCCGGTCCCTTTTCAGTTTCGCGAGATTTGAAACATGCCGTTGCGCACCGGAATTGACAGGACATCACCCGCCGGGCGGGCCTTCGGGCTGCCGGACGCGCTCTTGCCTTTGGGGGCAGGGCGCCATGCGCTTTTGAGGAGGAGAGCATGACCATCGAGACCATCGAACACCAGCCGCAGATCGCGGCGGATCGTTTTGTTCTGCGGCCGCTCCGGACCTCGGACGCGGGGATGCTTGGGTTCTACGCGGGCGACGAGCGCGTCGCGCGGATGACCAGCGCCATTCCCCACCCGATGCCTCCCGGCGCGGCCGAAGCCTTCATCGCGCGCAGCCTTGCGACGGACAACCCGGAGGTCGTCTGGGTGCTCGATGGATCCGAGTTCGGCGGGGCCGAGGTCATGGGCATCATCTCGCTCAAGCGGATGGAGCGCGGGCAGTGCGAGATCGGCTATTGGATCGCGCCGCCCTACTGGAACACCGGGCTCGCCTCGGCGGCTGTCAACGCGCTGATCGAGGCCAACCCGCTGGGATGCCGGACGATTTTCGCCAAGGTGTTTCAGGACAATGCCGCCTCGGCGCGGGTGCTGAGCAACGCGGGCTTCCAGTATCTCGGCGATGCAGAAAC
The DNA here is from genome assembly GCF_900116005.1 of Poseidonocella sedimentorum. Classification (GTDB taxonomy): domain Bacteria; phylum Pseudomonadota; class Alphaproteobacteria; order Rhodobacterales; family Rhodobacteraceae; genus Poseidonocella; species Poseidonocella sedimentorum. The sequence continues at coordinate 87,387 of NZ_FOYI01000012.1, read as the reverse complement.
CTTCTCGGTCGCGCGCAACATGGCTGTGCCGACCTGGACCTATACCAAGACGCTGGGCTGATCGCCCGGCAAGCGGGGTCCGGCTGGCCGTGACGGCACACGGCGCCCGGACCCGCATCCCCCTTTTACAAGACCCCGAGGCCCCGGGCCGCGCCACGGCGCTTGAGCCTCGTGGTGCAACGCGGTATCGCCTGCAAAGCGGGTAGTCCGCAGACAGGTGATCCGATGAAATTCCTCGATTTGGCAAAGGTCTATATCCGATCCGGCGGCGGCGGCGGCGGGGCGGTGAGCTTTCGGCGCGAGAAGTTCATCGAATACGGTGGCCCCGATGGCGGCGATGGCGGCTCGGGCGGCTCGGTCTGGGTCGAGGCGGTCGAGGGGCTCAACACGCTCATCGATTTTCGCTACCAGCAGCATTTCTTCGCCAGAAGCGGCCAGCCCGGCATGGGCAAGCAGCGCACCGGCAAGGATGGCGACGACATCGTGCTGCGCGTGCCCGTGGGCACCGAAATCCTTGAGGAAGATCAGGAAACGGTGATCGCCGACATGACAGAGGTGGGTCAGCGGGTCCAGCTTGCGCGCGGCGGCAATGGCGGCTTCGGCAACCTGCATTTCAAGTCCTCCACCAACCAGGCGCCGCGCCGGGCCAACCCGGGCCAGCCCGGGGTCGAGCGGACGATCTGGCTCCGGCTCAAGCTCATCGCCGATGTGGGGCTCCTCGGCCTGCCCAATGCGGGCAAGTCGACTTTCCTCGCCGCCACGTCCAACGCCCGGCCCAAGATCGCCGATTACCCCTTCACCACGCTGTACCCCAATCTCGGGGTCGTGGGGGTCGATGGGCATGAATTCGTCGTGGCCGATATCCCCGGCCTCATCGAAGGCGCGTCCGAGGGGCGTGGGCTGGGCGATCTGTTTCTCGGCCATGTGGAGCGCTGTTCGGTGCTGCTGCATCTGGTGGACGGCACGTCCGAAGCTGTGGCGGAGGATTACCAGACGATCATCGGCGAGCTGGAGGCCTATGCGAGCGCTCTGGCGGACAAGCCCCGGGTGACGGCGCTCAACAAGATCGACGCGCTGGACGCCGAGACGCTGGCCGAGCGCAAGGCCGAGCTTGAAGCCGCCTGTGGCGCGCCTGTGTTGACCTGTTCCGGCGTGTCGGGCGACGGGGTGCGCGAGGTGCTGCGCGCGCTGCGGGCGCATATCTCGCCGGAGCTCCCGGAGGGTGAGGCGCCGCAGGAGGACGGGCCGTGGCAGCCCTGAACGCGGCAACGCTGAGCGGCGCGCGGAGGGTTGTCGTCAAGATCGGCTCGGCCCTGCTGGTCGACCGCACAAGCGGCACCCTGCGGGCCGATTGGCTGCGCAGCCTCGCCGAGGACGTCGCCTGGCTCGCCAAGGACGCGGATCTGGTCCTCGTCTCCTCGGGCTCGATTGCCTTGGGGCGCGCGGTGCTCGGCCTGCCCGCGACGGAGCTTGCGCTGGAGCAATCCCAGGCCGCCGCGGCCGTGGGCCAGATCCGCCTCGCGCGGGCCTATGAAGAGGCGCTGACGCCGCACGGCATCACCACCGCGCAGGTACTCGTCACGCTCGAAGACAGCGCCAACCGCCGCCGCTATCTCAATTCGCGCAGCACGCTCGAACAGCTTCTGACGCTCGGCGTCGTGCCGATCGTCAACGAGAATGACACCATCGCAACCGACGAGATCCGCTTTGGCGACAATGACCGGCTCGCGGCGCAGGTGGCCGCGACCATCGGGGCCGATTGCCTCGTGCTGCTCTCGGATGTGGACGGGCTCTACACCGCCAATCCCGCGGAGGACCCGTCGGCGCGGCGGCTTGACGTGATCGACGAGATCACCCCCGAGATCGAGGCGATGGCGGGGGACGCGGGCTCGGGCCTGTCCAAGGGCGGGATGAAAACCAAGGTCATGGCGGCGCGCACCGCAACCGCCGCGGGGGCGGCGATGGTGATCACCCAAGGCGCGCCGATGAACCCGTTGCGCCGGCTGGCCGAGGGCGCGCCGGCGACCTGGTTCACCGCCAAGCTCGACCCGCAGGCCGCGCGCAAACGCTGGATCGCGGCAATGAAACCCAAGGGCACGCTGCTGCTCGACGGGGGCGCGGCGGAGGCGCTTCGGGCCGGCCGATCGCTGCTTCCCGCCGGGGTCACGGGCGTGACCGGCACTTTCGGGCGCGGTGATCCGGTGGCCATCGCGGGGCCGGACGGGCACCAGCTCGGTATCGGCCTCACGCGCTACACGGCCGAAGAAGCCACCAGCATTCGCGGGCTCCGCTCGGACCGGATCGAGGCTGTGCTTGGCTATCCGGGCCGCGCGGCGCTCATCCATCGAGACGATATGGCGCTTTCCGGCGCGGTCGGATAAAGTCGCGCCGGCCCACACATACCGCCCATCACGGGCGGCCCCGGCGAGGAGAGGCAGGATGAAAGACATGGCACCCATCCCCGAACTCATGCAAGCCATTGGCGCGCGTGCACGCGCGGCGGCGGCGGAGCTTGCATTTGCCCGCCCGGAACAGAAACAGCAGGCGCTCGAGGCCGCGGCGGAGGCGCTCTGGGAGACCCGCGCCGAGGTCATCGCCGCCAATGCCGAGGACATGGCCTTCGGGCGCGACAAGGGGCTGAGCCCCGCGATGATGGACCGGCTCATGCTCGACGAGGCGCGGATCGAGGGGATCTGTACCGGCCTGCGCGCGGTGGCGGCGCAGGACGATCCCGTCGGCGCGGTCATTGCCGAATGGGACCAGCCCAGCGGGCTGCACATTCGGCGCGTGCGCACGCCGCTCGGCGTGGTGGGCGTGATCTACGAATCGCGGCCCAACGTGACGGCGGATGCCGGGGCGCTCTGCCTCAAGTCGGGCAACGCGGTGATCTTGCGTGGCGGTTCGGAGAGCCTCAACAGCGCGCGCGCGATTCATGCGGCGCTGGTCCAGGGGCTCCGCGCCGCGGGCCTGCCGGAGGATGCGATCCAGATCGTGCCCACGCGCGACCGCGCGGCGGTGTCGGAAATGCTCGGCATGACCGAATTCATCGATGTGATCGTCCCGCGCGGCGGCAAGGGGCTCGTCGGGCTGGTGCAACGCGAGGCGCGCGTGCCGGTCTTTGCCCATCTCGAGGGGATCGTGCACATCTTCGTCGATGCCTCCGCCGATCCGGTCAAGACGCTCGACGTGGTGCTCAACGCCAAGACCCGGCGCACCGGGGTCTGCGGCGCGGCCGAATGCCTGTTGATCCACGAAAGCGTGGCCGAGACGATCGGGCAAGGGGTGATCCGCGCGCTCATCGACGCGGGCGTGACGGTCCATGCGGGCGAGGGGCTGCAGGGCATCGAGGGCACGGTCCCCGCCACCGAGGATGACTGGGGCCACGAATATCTCGACATGGAGATCGCCGCCAAACTGGTGCCCGACATCGACGGTGCCATCGCCCATATCCGCGCGTTTGGCTCGGGCCATACCGATTGCATCATGGCCGAGGATCCGGCGGCGGCCGCGCGGTTCTTCGAGCGGCTCGACAGCGCGATCCTGATGCACAACGCCTCGACCCAGTTCGCCGATGGCGGCGAGTTCGGGATGGGCGCGGAGATCGGAATTGCCACGGGCAAGATGCACGCGCGCGGGCCTGTGGGCGCTGAACAGCTGACGAGCTTCAAGTACCTCGTGACCGGGGATGGGACGACCCGCGCCTGAACGCGGGCCGGGCCGGATCAGAAGCGGATGACGATCCGATCCTGCCCCAGGTCGGCGGTGATCTTGCGGCCGATGTCGCGCGCCACCAGCGGGGCAAGCGCGAATTGAACGGTGGCCGAGGCGATCTTGGCCTCCGGGTTGCTCTCGGCGAGGAGTTGCCACGGCGCCTCCTCGATCCGGAGCTTCTCCGCCACCCCGTCGATTCGCCAGGCGCCATCTTCAAGGCTCACGCGCACCGTCCCGCCGAAGGCCAGTGCGCTTTCGATGCACAGTAGCAGCAGGAAAGCCAGCCGCGCCTCGGCACGCAGCACATCGGCGCCCACGTCCCAGTCGATCTTGACGCGCCCGCCGCGGGTCATGTCGCCGAGGATGCTTCGGATCTCGCGCAGGCCGAGCTCCTGTCCCGGGCTGGCATAACCGAATGCGACGCGGAAAAACCGAATTCGCGCATTGGCCTGCTCGACGCTTTCGGAGATCAGCGCCAACTCTTGTTCGCCGCCACTGCCTGTCATAGACATCAGCTCGACCCCGTTGCCGATCGCACCGATCGGGCTAATCAGATCATGGCAGATGCGGGAGCCGACCAAGGCGATCAGATCGTCCTGTTGTCTTTGTACAGTCACTTCGGGAACCCTCTTTGAATGACGGAAGATCTCAACAGCATGTTAGAACCCGGAATGGTTGTGCGCCACCCCGATGCGCCCGATTGGGGCATGGGCCAAGTACAATCCAACGTGAAGGGGAAGGTCACCGTGAATTTTCGCGAGATGGGCAAGGTTGTGATCGACAGTTCGCGTGTCATGCTCATCCCGGTTTTTGACACGTAGATGGTTAATGCGATGTTAACGCATAGGAAAGTGCGGGCGCGCGGATGAGCGGCGCGGGCCCCGATCTTGTGACCCGCATGGCGCGGGGGGAGGCGGATCTGCGCGCGGCGCAGCGGCTGCGCTATGAGGTTTTCGTCGAGGAGCTCGGCGGCGACGGGCCGCTCGTGGATCATGCGGCGCGGCTGGAGCGCGATGCCTTCGATGGGTTTACGGACCACCTGCTGCTGTGCGACCGGGCGCGGGCGCCGGGCGAGGAGGTGATCGCGGTCTACCGGCTGATGCGCGCCGATCAAGCGGCCGCGGCCGGAGGGTTTTACAGCGCGAGCGAGTTCGATCTGGGGCCGTTGGAGCGCTCCGGCCGGCGGCTGCTGGAGCTGGGGCGCTCCTGTCTGCACCGCGACTATCGCGGCGGGCAGGGGATGTATCTGCTCTGGGCGGCGCTGGCCGACTATGTGGCGGAGCATGAGATCGACATTCTGTTCGGGGTCGCGAGCTTTCACGGCACCGACCCCGCGCCGCTGGAGCCGGCGCTGTCGCTGCTCCACGCGCGGCATCTCGCGCCGGAGACCTTGCGCGTGCGCGCCCGCGCCCCCGGGTTCCAGCCGATGGACATCCTCCCCGAGGAGCGGATCGACAGGCGCGCGGCAATGGCCCAGATCCCGGCGCTGATCAAAGGCTATCTGCGGCTCGGCGGGATGGTGGGCGAGGGGGCCTTCATCGATCGGGCGTTCAACACCATCGACGTCTGCCTCATCCTCGACACCGTCCGGCTCGACGAGACCCGCCGCCGGATCTACAGCCGGAGCGCGGCGGGATGAGCACGTGGGAGGGCGATGGCCGCCCGCCGCCACCCGCGCCGCGCATTGGCCTGCGTGGCTGGCTCCGGGTCGTCTGGCGGGGGCCGCTTCTGGCCGGGCTCGTCTTTGGCGGTCTGGCGGTGCTGTTGCTCGTCCGGTTGGTCGAACAGCCGCTTTACGGGCTGCATCGCCCCGTGACCCCGAGGATCACCCGCGCGGTCTGCCGCGGCGCGCTGCGTCTTCTCAACCTTCCGCTCATCATCCGCGGCGCGCCGATGCAGAGCCATGGCGCGATGGTGGCCAACCATGCATCCTGGCTCGATATTTTCGCGCTCAATGCGGGTGCGACGCTCTATTTCGTCTCCAAGGCCGAGGTGGCCGGCTGGCCGGGGATCGGCTGGTTGGCGCGGGCGACGGGGACGGTCTTCATTCGGCGCGATCGGCGTGATGCCCGGGCGCAGGTGGCGCTGCTGCGGGCACGGCTGGACGCGGGCCACCGGCTGCTCTTTTTTCCCGAAGGCACCTCGACCGACGGGCGCCGCGTCCTGCCCTTCAAGCCAACGCTACTGGCCGCGCTCACTGGGGACGCTCCGGCCAATGACATTCAGCCGATCACGCTGACCTACATCGCGCCGCCGGGCGAGGATCCCCGGTTTTACGGCTGGTGGGGGGACATGGCGCTCGGGCCACATCTGCTCAAGACGCTGGCGCAATCGCCGCAAGGCCGGATCGAGGTCACGTATCACACGCCGGTTCAGCCGGCCGCGTATCCTGACCGCAAGGCCCTCGCCGCCGCGCTGGAGGCGCAGGTCCGGTCAGGCTTTCAGGAAGGTTGATCGCCCATCGCGTCCGTGAGGCGGGCGAGGGCGGCGGCGGGATCATCCTCTCGCCAGATTTCTTCGCCGATGCCGAAGAAATCGGTCAGCGGTGTCAGCGCGGCGACGGCGGCAGGGTCGAGACCGCCCTCGGCCACGACCGGAACCTCGATCATCTCCGACCACCATTCGAAAAGCTCGGCTTCGGCGTGCGAGCCATCGCCGAGCGCGCGCGTGCCTACCGGGCCGAAGCTCACGTAATCGGCGCCGGCCTCGCCCGCGCTGATGCCGTCATGTCGGGAGGTTCCGCAGAAAGCGCCGACGATGGCGTCGTCTCCGAGCGCCTTGCGCGCGGCGCGCACCGAGCGGGCGCCGTCGATCAGGTGGACCCCGTCGAGCCCGTGGCGTTCGGCCAGAAGCACGTGGCTGTCGATCACGATCGCCACATCGCGCGCATGGGCGATCTCGCGGCAGGCATCGGCGGCGCGGCCGAGCGTGTCTTCATCCTGGGTCGCGAGGGCGAGCCGCAGACAGGCGACATCCGCCCCGTCGAGCACGCGTCCGAGCGTGTCGGAAAAGGTCGAAAGGTCAATCTGGGGCGGGCTGATGAGGTAAAGGCGGGGCAGTTCGATCTCGGCCATGTGCGCGTCCTTGCAACGTTCGCGCTGCTATAGCGCGATGCTTGGCCGTGGTCCATCCGCTGCGAAAACGCGCCTGGCTCAGCCCTCCGCGCCTTCGTCCTCCTCGTCCTCTTCCTCGTCGTCGCTGTCGCGCATCTCGATGGTGCCGTCATCCACCAGCGAGCGGATCAGCGTGACGACCTCGCCGCAGGCCGGCTCTCCGTCCTTGGGCTTGACCCGGCCGAGATCCTGGATTTCGTCCCGCAGCGTCCCGGCCAGACGGGCGGACATGTTGTCGAGCAGGAAAGTCGCCGATCGCACCATTTCCGCGTCCTGCTTCTGGGCGAAGGCCAGCGCGGTGATGAGCGCATCCTGATCGAGCTCGCGCACGATGCGCGGCACATCTTCGGCCCTGATCCGGGCGGAAATGTTGCTGAAGGTGAAGATCGCCTTGCGCACGGCATTGGCGAACTCCTCGTCCTCGGCGTCGAGCCCTTCGAGCACGTCCTCGCGCGTGGCCAGACCCGAGAAGTTGAGGATCTCGCCCACACGGCGATCGGGCCCGTCGTTAAAGGCCTTTTCGGGACGGTCGTCGAGCTGGCTCGCAAGCGACAGGCCGATCCGATAGACCGCATCGGGCGACACCCGGTCAGTCAGCGACACGGCATAGGCGATCTGCCGCGCGCGCGGCCCTTCGATCGAGCCGAGTAAATCGGCGGCAACGCGCACGCCGATCTTCGACAGCAGCACAGCGCAGACCTCGATGCTCTCGCCCTCGAGCAGGGGCCGCAGCGTCGCCACGTCCTGTTGCGCGAGCCGTTCCCAGGGATCGCCGGACTGGCGCACGCCGGCTTCGCGGCGCAGGCGGCTCGCGGTATGGGGGCTTATCTTTCCGTCCATGGTCGAGAGCGCGCCCGCGAGCCCGTCGGGGAAGGCGATCCCGACGCTCTCAAGCTCCTTGGCAAACTCGCCGACCACGGCGGTGAGCGTCTTGCGATCGACATAGCGCATCGAGCCGATGGTGCGGGTCAATTCGAACTGCATCTCTTCGGGCAGGGCCTGAATGGGCAGGTCCGCCCCTTCTGCCAGCAGATAGCGCACGATGATCGCGGCTTTCTGTTTTTTGGTCAGCGCACTGAGAGGCGGCGCCTTTGACTGGGATTTCTTCGCGAGTGCTGATGCCATGGGACTCATTCTTGAATCTGGACCGGTATAGCTTCGGTCTTAGGGCATCAGTGATGAATCAAAGATTGAGATTGCCGGGGGAATGGCGATTGGGTGAGAATTTTCCTGCGGCCCGAGGGCCTGCCCCCTGAGCATGTCCCGTGTGCCTGCATCGTGCCAACGCCAAAAGGGCCCGGCCCCCGAAGGCCAGTCCCTGAAAGCTGCCGTCGGCTTTGTTGTCAGCTCGTGGTGCGCGCAACGCAAGCGCCGGTGTCACCATCCCAGACCATGCCTTGGGCGCAGCTTTGGGCCTGATGGGTGGTATGGCCCTGACAGGCGAAGCTGAGCGTGGGCGCAATCGCCAGAACGGCGGCAACGAGGGCTGTCTTGAGTGGCATCGGGCGGTCCTCCTCATTTCACGGATCGCGCCCATGCTAGCACAGGATCGCGATTCCGCGAAATTCAATCGGGCGGGCCGCCCGGAGATCAGGCGCCGAAGACGCGGGCGAAGATCGTATCGACGTGTTTGGTGTGGTAGCCGAGGTCGAATTTCTCCTCGATCTCCTGCTCCGAAAGCGCCGCGCGCACCTCGTCATCGCCCAGAAGTTCTTCTTTGAAATCCTTGCCTTGCTCCCAGACCTTCATCGCATTGCGCTGCACGAGGCGATAGGCGTCCTCGCGGCTCACACCCGCTTGCGTCAGGGCCAGAAGCACGCGCTGGCTCATCACCAGACCGCGGAACTTGTTCATGTTGGCGAGCATGGTTTCGGGGTAGACCACGAGCTTGTCGATCACGCCGGTGAGCCGGGAGAGCGCGAAATCGAGCGTCACGGTGGCATCGGGGCCGATGTTGCGCTCGACCGAGCTGTGCGAGATGTCGCGCTCGTGCCAGAGCGCCACGTTCTCCAGCGCTGGAATCACCATGCCGCGCACGAGGCGCGCGAGGCCGGTGAGGTTTTCGGTCAGGACCGGGTTGCGCTTGTGCGGCATCGCCGAGGAGCCCTTCTGGCCCTTGGAGAAGAACTCTTCGGCCTCCAGCACCTCGGTCCGCTGCATGTGGCGGATTTCGGTGGCGATATTTTCGACGGAGCTGGCCACCACGCCGAGCGTGGCGAAAAACGCCGCGTGCCGGTCGCGCGGGATCACTTGCGTGCTGATCGGCTCGGGCGTGAGGCCCATCTTGGCGCAGACATGCTCCTCGACCGCCGGGTCGATGTTGGCGAAGGTGCCGACGGCGCCGGAAATCGCGCCAGTGGCGATCTCATCTCGCGCGGTGCGCAAGCGGGCGAGGTTGCGGTCCATCTCGGCATAGAAGCGCGCGAAGGTGAGGCCCATGGTGGTCGGCTCGGCGTGGATCCCGTGGGAGCGGCCGATGCGGACGGTGTCCTTGTGCTCCAGCGCCCGGCGCTTCAGCGCGGCGAGCAGGCCCTCGACATCCGCGATCAGGATATCGGCCGCGCGCGCGAGCTGGACGTTGAACGTCGTGTCGAGCACATCCGAGGAGGTCATCCCCTGATGCACGAAGCGCGCTTCGTCATTGCCGATAATCTCGGCCAGATGGGTGAGGAAGGCGATGACGTCGTGTTTGGTGACGGCCTCGATCTCGTCGATCCGCGCCACGTCGAACTCGACATCCTGCGCCTTCCAGACTGCCTCGGCATTGGCCTTGGGGATCACCCCGAGATCGGCCTGCGCATCGCAGGCATGGGCCTCGATTTCGAACCAAATCCGGAATTTCGTTTCCGGCGACCAGATGTTAACCATTTCGGGGCGGGAATAGCGGGGGATCATGGGCAGCCTTCTCGATCGCGGGGATTTGACGCGGGGTTTAGAAGGTCCGGGGCCGGGCCACAAGATGAAGAGCAAAGCAATGAAAGATATCGCCAAAGACGACCCGCTCACATTGGACATGCTTCAAGGGGCGTGGAAGCTGGGGCGCGTCATCCTTGAGGCGGATGGCCGCAGCGCCCAATTCATCGGCAAAGCCGAGATTCGCCCTGAGGATCGCGGCCAGGGCTCCGGCATGGTCTATCATGAACACGGCACGCTGCATCTGCCCGGTGAACGGCCCATGCACGCCGAACGTCGCTATCTCTTCCGGGCCGAGGGCGCGCTCATCGACGTGCGCTATGATGACGGCCGGCCCTTCCACAGGTTCGATCCCAACGCCGAGGCGCCCGAAGCCCGACACGACTGCGGCCCGGACCGCTATCACGTGCGCTATGATTTCTCCCGGTTCCCGAGCTGGAGCAGCGAATGGGTGGTGCAGGGGCCGCGCAAATCCTACGTCATGACCTCGCACTACAGCCGCGTGGGCTAGGCGCCACGCGATTCAGCAAGATGAGCTCTGCACCATAAGGGATTGCGGCAAAACGACTTCCGCAGGTCGCTCCAATTTTGCTCGACTGCGCCGCGGTTTGCGCCTTCCCCTGTGGCCGCGATACGCGCTAACGATGCCCCATGACCGCGACCCTCACCCTGCCGCCCGCGCGCACCCATGTTCCACTAGTGTTCCTGATCTGGTTTGCCGGCCTCGGTGCCGCGGCCCAGTTCGGCAAGGTTGCGATCGCCATTGACGGGGTCGCCGCGCGCTATCCGGTATCGCCGGCGCAGATCGGGTTCCTCGTCTCCGCCGTGGGGCTGTGCGGGCTCATCTTCGGCATCGCCGCGGGCGTGATCGTCGGCCGGATCGGGTTTCGCCGGGCGATCGTCTACGGGCTTGCATCGGGCGGGGTGCTCTCCTTTGTCGAGGCCAGCCTGCCGGGCTATCCGCTGATGATCGCCCTGCGCCTGATCGAAGGGGCGTCGCATATCCTCATCGTCGTTGCCGGCCCGGTGCTCATCTCGTCCCATAGCTCAGGCCGCGCCCGCTCGGCCGCCATGGCCCTCTGGGGCACGTTCTTCGCCGTGTCCTATGCGCTGCTCGCCCTGCTTGCGCCGCCAGTGCTCGCCCTTGGCGGATTGCCCGCGCTGCTCATCGCCCACGGCGGGATCATGCTTGCGCTGGCCGGCACACTCTTCGTCGCGCTGCCCGCCGATGAGCCATCCGTCCCGCTCCCGAACCGCAGCCGCAGCTCGCTTTCCGACTGGATCGCCGTCCACCGGCGGATCTATGCCAGCCCCGTGGTTGCCGCGCCAGGCCTCGGGTTCGTGTGGTACACGGCCGCCTACGTGGCGCTGCTCACCTACCTGCCGGGCTTCGTCGCCGAGCCGCTTCGCCCGGGCTTTTCGGCCAGCATGCCGCTCGCCTCGCTCTGCCTCTCGCTCACCCTCGGCGTGCTCGCCCTGCGCTATTTCAACCCGGTCCCGGTTGCGCAGGCCGGTTTTCTGCTGATGGGGCTGATGGTGCTGCCGCTGGCTCTAACCCTCGGACAGGACGGGATTTTCACCCTTCTTGCCATCGCGATGATGTGCGTTTCGGGCTTCTCCTCCAGCGCCAGTTTCGCTCTGCTCGGCGCGCTCTCCGACTCGCTCACAGACCGCGCCAACGCCGCCGGAGCGCTCGCGCAGATGGGCAATGTCGGCTCGACGCTGGGCCCGCCGATCCTTGCCTTCCTGATCGCTCAATCTGGCTTTTCGGGGGTGGTCGGATACGTGCTCGTCCTCTGCGCCGGGGGCATCGCTGTGCATGCCTGGCTCGCACGGCGGCGAAAGCTCTCGACATAATCGACCCGAGTTCCTATTTTGTTCCGCGTGACCCATTGGAGACTCGGGGCAAAGGACCTATGTCCTGTCCCGTTGACAGAAGGTGTCTCATGGCTGAGCAGAAGTTCATCGAAGTCCGCGGCGCGCGGGAACACAATCTCAAGGGGATCGACGTCGATATCCCGCGGGACCAGCTGGTGGTGATCACCGGGCTTTCGGGCTCGGGGAAATCCTCGCTCGCGTTCGATACGATCTATGCCGAAGGGCAGCGGCGCTACGTCGAATCGCTCTCGGCCTATGCGCGCCAATTCCTGGATATGATGGAAAAGCCCGATGTGGATCACATCGCGGGTCTGAGCCCGGCGATTTCCATCGAGCAAAAGACCACCTCCAAGAACCCGCGCTCGACCGTGGGCACCGTGACCGAGATCTACGACTACCTCCGCCTGCTTTTCGCCCGCGCGGGCACGCCCTATTCCCCCGCCACCGGCCTGCCGATCGAAGCGCAGCAGGTGCAGGACATGGTCGACCGGGTCATGGGGCTGGAAGAGGGGACGCGCGCCTTTCTTCTCGCGCCGATCGTGCGGGATCGGAAAGGGGAATATCGCAAGGAATTCATGGATCTGCGAAAGCAGGGCTTCCAACGGGTCAAGGTCGACGGGGCGTTTTACGAGCTCGACGAGCCGCCCACGCTGGACAAGAAGTTCCGCCATGACATCGACGTTGTGGTGGACCGGATCGTTGTGCGCGAGGGGATGGAAACGCGGCTGGCCGACAGTTTCCGCACCGCGCTCGACCTTGCCGACGGAATCGCCATTTTCGAGACCGCGCCGAAGGAAGGCGAGCCCGAGCGGATCACCTTCTCCGAGAATTTCGCCTGTCCGGTCAGCGGGTTCACTATTCCCGAGATCGAACCGCGGCTGTTTTCCTTCAACGCGCCCTTCGGAGCCTGCCCGGAATGCGACGGTCTCGGGGTTGAGCTGTTCTTCGATGAGCAACTTGTTGTCCCCGACGTGACGCTCGCGGTGGGCGATGGCGCCATCGCGCCGTGGCGCAAGGGGAAATCCCCCTATTTCACCCAGACAATCGATGCGATTTCAAAGCATTACGCGTTCGACAAGCGCGCGCGCTGGAAGGATTTGCCGGCCCCAGTCAAACAGGTGTTCCTCTATGGCTCCGGCGAGGAGGAGATCCAGTTCCGCTATGACGAAGGCGGCCGCGTTTACCAGATTTCGCGAACCTTCGAGGGCGTGATCCCCAACATGCAGCGGCGTTACCGCGAGACCGACAGCAACTGGGTCCGCGAGGAATTCGAGCGCTATCAGAACAACCGGTCCTGCGGGACCTGTGGCGGCTACCGGCTGCGCGAAGAGGCGCTTGCGGTGAAGATCGCGGACCTTCACGTCGGGCAAGTCGTTGAAATGTCTATCAAAGAGGCATTTGATTGGTGCGAAGAGGTGCCCGCGCGGCTCAGCAAGCAAAAGAACGAAATCGCCGGCGCGATCCTTAAGGAAATTCGCGAACGGCTCGGTTTTCTCAACAACGTCGGGCTCGAATACCTCACCCTGAGCCGCAACGCGGGCACGCTTTCGGGCGGGGAGAGCCAACGGATTCGGCTCGCTTCCCAGATCGGGAGCGGCCTGACGGGCGTGCTCTATGTCCTCGACGAGCCCTCCATCGGCCTGCATCAGCGCGACAACGATCGGCTTCTCACCACGCTGAAAAACCTGCGCGATCAAGGCAATACGGTGATCGTCGTCGAGCACGACGAGGAGGCGATCCGCGAGGCGGACTATGTCTTCGACATCGGCCCCGGCGCCGGGGTTCATGGCGGCCAGGTCGTCAGCCACGGAACGCCTGAGGCCATCACCGCCGATGCGGGATCGGTCACGGGGCAATACCTCTCCGGCGCGCGCGAGATCGCGGTGCCCGGCACACGGCGCACCGGAAACGGAAAGAAAATCAAGGTCGTAAAGGCGACGGGTAACAACCTAAAGAAGGTGACGGCCGAGTTTCCCCTGGGCAAATTCGTCTGTGTCTCAGGCGTGTCCGGCGGCGGAAAGTCGACGCTGACGATCGAGACGCTCTTCAAGACGGCCTCCATGCGGCTCAACGGCGCGCGCCAGACGCCGGCGCCGTGCGAGACGATCAAGGGGCTTGAACATCTGGACAAGGTGATCGACATCGATCAACGCCCCATCGGCCGGACGCCGCGTTCGAATCCAGCCACTTACACCGGGGCCTTCACCCCGATCCGCGACTGGTTCGCGGGCCTGCCCGAGGCCAAGGCGCGGGGCTACAAGCCGGGGCGGTTTTCGTTCAACGTCAAGGGCGGGCGCTGTGAGGCCTGCACCGGCGACGGCGTGATCAAGATCGAGATGCATTTCCTGCCGGACGTCTACGTCACTTGCGAGACCTGCGGGGGCAAGAGGTACAACCGTGAGACTTTGGAAATTACGTTCAAAGGCAAGAGCATAGCGGACGTTCTTGATATGACGGTTGAAGATGCTCAGGAGTTCTTCAAGGCCGTTCCATCGATCCGCGAGAAGATGGATGCGCTGATGCGCGTGGGGCTTGGGTATATCAAGGTGGGTCAGCAGGCGACGACGCTCTCGGGCGGCGAAGCGCAGCGGGTGAAGCTGTCGAAGGAGCTCAGCAAACGCTCGACGGGGCGGACGCTGTACATCCTTGATGAGCCGACCACGGGCCTGCATTTCGAGGACGTGCGCAAACTTCTCGAAGTGCTGCATGAGTTGGTGGATCAGGGCAACACGGTTGTGGTCATCGAACACAATCTCGACGTGATCAAGACCGCGGATTGGATCATCGATATCGGACCGGAAGGTGGCGATGGCGGGGGCGAAATCGTGGCCGTGGGCACGCCGGAAAAGGTGGCGCAGGAACCGCGCAGCCATACCGGTCGCTATCTTGGACCGATGCTCGAGGCGAAGTCGGTCGCGGCGGAGTAAGCCGCGCTTGCTCAGTTGACGCGATCCGCGCTTCTTGAGACAGGTGGGTTGGAGCGCGATTGGGTCAGGAGACGGGCATGGCGGAGCAGTTGAAACTCGGGGTCGGGGCGATTACCCGCCGCCGTCCGGTGATGTTCGCCGAAATGCTGGAGAGCTTCGAGGCGATGGCGCTTCCCGAGGGCATCGAGGTTGTCTTTCTCTTCGCCGAGAACGACGCCGCGCTGAGCATGCAGGAAATCGTCGACGAGTTTGCCGGGCGGACGGGCTATTCCGCCAAGCTTGAGCTGGAAACGCGGCCGGGCATCCCGATGGCGCGCAATCGTGTTCTCGATATGGCCCTCGCCGAGGGCTGCGATTTTCTCACCTTTGTCGATGACGACGAGTTGGTGCGGTCCGACTGGCTGGTGGAACTCTTCGGTGGACTGCAGGCGCGCGGGCTCGATCTTGCGGGGGGGCCGGTGCATTACACCGCCGCGAAGGGGGAGCTGGGCTTTTGGAACAAGGCCTGTCTCGAATATCTGTTGGAGCGCGGCAAGAAGCGCAACCGGCGCCGCGCTCGTATGGCCGTAGAGGGCACGGACTGGAAATTCCCGGTCTACACCAACAACTGGTGCGCGCGGCTGTCGACGGTCTCGGCGCTCGGCATCCGGTTCAACGAGGCTCTGCAATTCACGGGCGGGTCCGACACGCGCTTCTCGCTCGACATGGCGGCGGCGGGCGGCAAGGTCGGCTGGATCCCGAGCGCGATCGTCGAGGAGCCGACACCGCAGAGCCGGCTCAGGATCTCCTATCAATTCGCCCGGGCCCGCGATCAGGCTGCCAACAGCGTGCGGCTGCGCAAGGTCCCTTTGGGGCGCGTCGTGCCCTATGCGATCAGCCGCTATCTCGATGCGGTGGTCAATGTCATCGCGGCGCCGATCAAGGGGCGGAAATACCTCGTCAAGGCGGTCTACAAGGCCGGGATCGGGACCGGGCGGCTCAAGGGCTATTTCGGCAAGGAAAGCCAGCATTACGCGCCGGGGACCGAGAAGGTGCATACCGAGAATTGAGCGCGGCCCCTGCGCGGCAGGGGGCGGGGCTCAGAGATCGGCGTGATACTCCTCGATGAGGTGCGCGACGACGGCGCGCAGGGCGGGCTCGGCGGGGGGCTCGCCCGCGTCCGAGCCGCCGCTTTCTTCGGTGAGAACGGCGCGCTGGCGCTCGGCGCTGGTGCCTGAGGCGAGGATATCCTGCACCGCGGCGAGCTCATCGGTGCAGCCCAGAGCCGCGGCGTCCTCGCTCAGAAGGCCCACGAGTTCGCTCATCAGCTCCGGGAAAGGCTTGATCGCCGCCTCGCCGAAATCGATCAGTC
Source organism: Poseidonocella sedimentorum (assembly GCF_900116005.1). GTDB lineage: Bacteria > Pseudomonadota > Alphaproteobacteria > Rhodobacterales > Rhodobacteraceae > Poseidonocella > Poseidonocella sedimentorum. The sequence goes on along the minus strand of NZ_FOYI01000012.1, from coordinate 71,494 downwards.
CTTCGGTCGTGCCGTAGCGCTGCGCGCGCCAGCGGTTTTCGGCGATGAGGAAGGGATCATAGATCCGCCAGCGCTGGTTCCGGCGGCGCAGCCGCGTCAGCATCCGCATCAGGCATTGGTTGAGCGCGGCCAGCGTGAGCGCGTGTTCGAGCCGCGGCTGGACATCCATGATCCGGGTCTCCAGCGTCGGGAACCGGGCCGAGGGGCGCATGTCCCACCAGATCTTGGTGCTGTCCTCGATGCAGCCGAGATCAACCAGCGTATCGACCGAGCGCTGGTAGTCCGACCAGGCCGAGAACTGCGGCGGCAGGCCGGTGCGGGGCATGTTGTCGAAGACCGAAATGCGAAAACTCGCCATGCGTGTGTCCTGCCCTTGCCAGAAGGGGGAGGAGGCGGAGAGCGCCAGCAGGTGGGGCAGGAAATAGCTGGCTTGTCGCATCAGGTCGATACGCAGCGTGTCATCGCCGAGGCCCACATGGACATGCATCCCGCAGATGAGCAGCCGGTCGGCCACGCTGCCCATGCTCCGATGCAGCGCCTTGTAGCGCTCGCGGTCGGTGTGGCTTTGCTGCTTCCAATCGGCGAAGGGATGGCAGGAGGCGGCGATCGGGGCGAGCCCGTAGGCGGCGGCGGCCTTGGCCACCGTACTGCGCAGGCGTTTGAGATCCTCGCGTGCCTCGGTCACGTTGGCGCAGACGCGGGTGCCGATCTCGACCTGGCATTGCAGGAACTCGGGGCTGAACTGGCCCTCCAGCGCGGCCGAGCAATCGGCCATCAGCGCCTCGGGCGCCTCGGCCAGCGCCATGGTCTCGGTATCGACGAGAAGGTATTCTTCCTCGATGCCGATGGTGAAATCCGGATCACTCATGGGCGCCTCCCTTTGCGCCATTTCAGCCGATCACCCCGCCGGGAGACAAGGAAAATCTTGGGGGTGCCTGCAAACCGGGTTGGTGAGTTTCCATGTCTCGAGCGGCCCACTCCGAGAGCTTCGCGAACGCCGCAAGGCGGAGGTCGCGTCCTAAGCGGTGGCTGCAACCGGTCTTGTTGAGGTCGAAACCGAGCTGCTCGTGATCATCGAGGGCCTGACACAGGCATGGCCGCTGCGCGGTGATGAGGCCGTCGAGGCCGCCAAGCGATTGGCTCGCGCGCTCGGGGTCTCGTTCGGATAGCTCACTACATCGCATCGAACAGTTTTCTGCGTCTACGCAAAGCACCGCGGACGCGCGTGAAAAAGTCTTGGATATCGGTGATCATCCGCGCCTTTGGGGCATACCGGGCCTTTGCTCTTGCGGTCTTTGTCTCCGCGCGCGGGTGCATGGGCGAATGGGGGAAAGGGGCGCGGACGCCCGCTTTCCGGAGGTGAACCTGGGGGCCCGCGGCTCAGGCGCGCGCTTTGCGGCGCAGCGCCGCGAAGCCGCCGAGACCGGCCAGAAGGAGCGGCATGCCCGCCGGCAGCGGCACGGTGCTCGTCCCGCCCGAGCTGCTGGCGGGAATGAGCACGGAGGCGCCGCTGATGCCTGACAGGCCGATATCGCCCAGGATCACGCTGCCCCGGGTGAGTTCGATGTAGCCATAGTAGGTCTCTTCGGGGGCGCCGATAAAATAGAGGCCATCATCTGTCCCGTAGGTGCTGCTGGCTTGAATGCGAAAGCCGATGTAGGCGGTCGATCCGGGCGCTTTGAGGGGGCCTTTTTCGCTCAGAAAGGTGTCGTCATACAGTTTCCCAGATGAGCCGAATGTTGCCCCCGGTTCTCCCACGAGGTCACCAACCGAGAAGCCGGTCAGGAAATACTCGAGAGAAACCGCGTCTCGAAACCGGGCGATACTTGTCTGATAGAGCTTTCCGTCGGTTGCGTAGCTCCCCCCAGAGACGAGCGCGAAGGAGATGCCACCAAAGTAGCTCCCCGCAACGAAACGCAAATCGCTCTGCCCGTTCGCCAACACGTCAATGTGTTGCACCCCGTTCGTGATGGTGGTGCCGGAGTAGCCGGTGTTGATGTTCGGATTGGTGTCGACGACCACCGTGGCGGCGCTTGCGGCCTGACCGATCAACAGGGCGAAAACCGCCGCGACAAGGTGTTTCATGAATATCTCCCGAAAGCTTGAACGGAAATATATTCGAGATCGGGGCGGGACCTGTCAACGCATTTGGTTAACACAAGGTTAACGGCTGAGGGTGGCCTGCGCTCAGAGGGGGCGCATCTTGAGCCGGGTGATGCGGTTGTCCTTGCGCGCGAGCACCTCGAAGCGGAAGCCGTGGAAGGAAAAGACCTGGCCCGTGGTGGGGATGGTCTGGGCCTCGTGGATCACGAGCCCGGCGATGGTGTTGGCCTCGTCATCGGGGAGCGCCCAGTCGGTGGCGCGGTTGAGATCGCGGATCGTCATCGCCCCATCGACGATGAACGCGCCGTCCTCGGCGCGGCGAACCTGGCTGTCCTCATGGCGGTCGAACTCGTCGGTGATTTCGCCCACGATCTCTTCGAGGATGTCTTCGAGCGTGATGAGCCCCTGCAGCGCGCCGTATTCATCGACCACGAGGGCGAAATGCGTCCGGCGGCGGAGGAATTCGCGCATCTGGTCGTCGAGCGTGGTGGTCTCGGGGATGAAGTAGGGCTCCATCGCGACATTGGCGATGGCAAAGCTGCGCAGGCCCTCGGGCGTGGCGTCGGGGCCGAACATCATCGCGTGCATCGCGCGCAGCAGGTCCTTGGCGTGGATCAGACCGATGATGTTTTCGGGATCGTTGCGGAAGACGGGCAGGCGCGTGTGCGGGCTTTCGAGGCATTGGGCGAGGATCGCGGCGGGCTCGTCATCGGCGTTGATCATCTCGATCTGCGAGCGGTGGAGCATGATCTCCTCGACGAAGCGGTCCGAGAGGTCGAGCGCGCCGAGGATCCGGTCGCGGTCCTCCTTCTCCACCACGCCCTCCGAATGGCCCAGTTGCAGCGCGCCGGCGATCTCTTCGCGCACGGCGAGGAAATGGGCGTCCGGGTCGGTCTGGACGCCGAAGAGCCGCAACACCCCGCGCACCAGCCAGCGCACGGCCGTGACCACGGGCGCGAAGATGGTGACCACAAGGCCGATGGGACGCGCGACGATGGCGGCGGCGGTCTCGGCGTTGGTGATGGCGTAGGTCTTGGGCAGGACCTCGGCGAAGATCAGCACCAGCAGCGTCATCACCACCGTGGCCAGCGCCACGCCGCTTTCGCCGAAGAGGCGGGTGAAGAGGGCGGTCGCGAGGGAGGTCGCGAGGATGTTGACGAGGTTGTTGCCCAGCAGCACCGAGCCGATCAGGCGCTCGTTGTCCTCGGTGATCGCGAGCGCCTGCTGCGCGCCGCGCTGGCCCCGGTCGGCCTGGGCCCGGAGCTTGCCGCGCGAGGCGGCGGTCAGCGCGGTCTCGGAGCCCGAGAAGAACCCCGAACAGACCAGCAGGATGAGGATCGCCCCGCAGGTGATCCAGAAGGTCGCATCAATCAACGGTGTGGCCGCGTCCATCTGTCAAGCCTTTCAACTGTCCTTGCGCTCTTATGGGGGCGGCGGGCGGGGCAATCAAGCGGGCGCGCGGCTCTGCCCCGGGGCTACCTGCCCCCGGCGGGGGGCAGGGGGGCGGCGGCGAGCGGGTGATGCTCCTCGACAAGCTCCCTCAGGCGGCTCTCCAGCACATGGGTGTAGATCTCGGTGGTCGAGACATCGGCGTGGCCGAGCATGGTCTGGATCGCGCGCAGATCCGCGCCGCGGGCAAGGAGGTGGGTCGCGAATGCGTGGCGGAGGGTGTGGGGCGTTACCTTGGCGGCCGAGACGCCCCCGGCCACGGCCAGCTCCTTGATCAGCGCGTAGAAGCGGTGGCGTGTGAGGTGGCCGAGCGCGCCGCGCGAGGGAAACAGCCACGGGGTCAGCGCCGCGCCGCGCTCGCGCCGCGCCAGCTCCTCGGCGGCGTCACGGTGGGCAAGCCAGCGGGCCAGCGCTTCACGCGCGGGCGGCGAGAGCGGGACCATGCGTTCCTTGCCGCCCTTGCCCTTGATCAGCAGCATCACCGGGTTGCCCCGCGCGCTCGCGACGGGCAGCGAGACAAGCTCGGTGACCCGCATCCCCGTGGCATAGAGCAGCTCCATCAGGCAGGTGTTGCGCAGCCGGTCGCCCTCGGCGCGGGCGGTCCGGCGCGCGGCGTCGAGCAGCCGGTCGACCTCGTCTTCAGTGAGCGTCTTTGGCAGGCGCTTGTCGCGGCCGGGGCCACGGATCCGGATCGCGGGGTTGTCGGGGCGCAGCCCTTCCTCGAAGGCGAAACGGTAGAGTTGGCGGATCGAGGAGAGCCGCCGGGCGCGGGTCGCGCGGGCGAGCCCCTCGGCATCGCAGGCGATGAGATAGGCCTCGATATCCTCGCGGGTGATCGCGTCCAGCGCGGGGCCGGTCGGGCCGAGCCAGGCGATGAAATCGTCAAGATCGCGGCGGTAGGCCAGGAGGGTGTTGCGCGCCGCGCCGAGGTCGGCGGCTTGCGCGTCGAGAAACGCCTCGATCCAGCGGCGGGCTTCGGGGAGCGCTTCGGGGCGGGGCGCCTGCGCGTCTGCGCCCGATCCGGCCTCCGGGGGCCCGCTCATTCCGGCGCGCCCAGAAGCAGGAGTTGCAGGCCGGTGCGCCGCGCGGTGTCTTCGAGCCCGGCGGCGCGCAGGGTTGAAAGGCCGCTGCGGATCTGTGCCGGTGCGCTCTCGGGCCCGTCCGAGAGATCGGCCAGCGCGGCCAGCACCGCCTCGCCGAGCCGGCCTTCGGCGAGCATTTCGGCCCGGGCGGCGGGCGGCTCGAGGGTGAACCCGTCGCGGATCGCGGCCTCGCGCAGGGTCCGCGGCCGCGCGCTTCCCGGCTGGCCCTTGGCGAGCGCGATCAGCATCCCGTCGATGCGGCGCGAGACCCGGCGCGCGCGGGCGGCGGATTCGTAGGCGTCGGTGAGCAGCGCGAGATCGAAAGCGATATCTCCCGGCGTGCCCGAGAGGCCCATGGCCCAGACCTGCTGGCCGAACATCTCGGCCAGCGGTCCGGCGAGCCCGGCCGCCTGTGCCCGCGCCCAGGCCTCGGGCAGCGCGCCGGCCACCGCGGCCGCGTCGCGTGCGATGAGCGCCCGGTCGAGCGCCTGCACCGCTTCGGCCCGGTCCCAGATCCCGCCAGAGGCGGCCGGGCTGCGCTCGGTGAGGATCGCCAGAAGCCGGTTGCCGGGCAGCGCACCCGCCGCCGCAAGCCGTTCGGCGGCGGTGATCTGGGCCCGCCAGCCGCTCACCCCGCGCAGGTCCGAGACCGCATAGGTCAGCGGCAGGGCCTCCGTCGGCAACGGCTCGCCGAGGGATTCGTGGATCCGGAACCGCAGCGGGCTGATCTCGGCGGGCGGCGGCAGCGGGCCGGCCTCTTCGTAGAACTCAGGATGCAGGAACCGCTCCAGCAGGGCCTCATCAGCGGGCGGGATCCGGCCAAGGGCGCCGCCGGTCCCGAAGGCCAGCGCGGCGGCGGACCAATCGCCCCCCCGCGCAAGGCAGAAGATGCGCGCGGGCAGCGAGGGCGCGATGACGGTGGTCCCGTCGATGCGGGCGCAGGCGGTGTTTTCCGTCCCGATCAGCAGGGCGATGTCGAACGCGCGGGCGGTGAGCTCACTCGCGCGGATGTCGAGCCGGTCGAGCAGAGCGCCGGCCTCTTCCACCGCACCCACGCGCAGCAGCGCATCGATCCGCGCGGTCAGGAAGCGGGGTGTCGGGGAGGAGGCGCCAGAGGCGGATTTGGGCGGGCTTGCCTCGGCCAGAAGCAGATCGTGAAGCTGGTCCTGGAGCGCCGGAAGGCGCGGGGCGGGCAGGCGTGCGAGCGCCCGCACCAGCGCCTCGCCATCGCTGGCTGCCCAGAGCGAGGGCGGCAGGCCGGTCACGGAAAAGGGCAAAAGCCCGGTCAGGAGCGCCCCCTCCGCGCCAAGCGGCGCGACGTCCACGCCCGGGGTCTCGACCCGCAGCGCCACCTCCTCGGCCGCCCCCGTCAGGAGGCGCGCGGCCCCCGATGCGGCCTCCAGCGCGGGGACCGCGCCTGCGCAAAGCGCGATGAGCCCCGCGAGCCCGAGGGCCGCGCGGCTGCGGCCGGTGGGCGCGTCACTCGGCATTCAGCGTCACCGGGGCGCGAATCTCCATCTGTCGCGGCGAGAAATCGACGCCCAGAAGCGGGCCGAGATAGGCATAGCCCACCAGCGCCACGCCCGCGAGCACAAGGAGATAGAAGAGATATTTGATGAGCCGACCCATGATGTTCCGCCGCTGCCTGCCTGTTGTTTTTCCGCTTTTATATATGGTCTTTTCCCGGAGTTCACGCCATTCAGGACGGCAAAGACGAAAAAGGCAATGCTCCGCCCGTCGGGGCATCACTCGAGGGTCCCGGGGGAAGATGGCCTGCAGACTGGAAAAAACCGTGGTCATGGTGGGGATGATGGGGGCTGGCAAGAGCGCCATCGGCCGGGCGCTGGCCGAGCGGCTTGGAGTGCCCTTCCTCGATTCGGATGCCGAAATCGAACGCGCGGCGGCCATGTCCATCTCCGAGATTTTCGCCCGCGATGGCGAGAGCTTCTTTCGCCGGCGCGAGACCGAGGTGATCCGGCGGCTGCTTGAGGGCGCGCCTTGCGTGCTCTCGACCGGGGGCGGCGCGTTTCTGTCCGAGCGCAACCGGCGGCTCATCGCCGAGCGGGGCGTCTCGGTCTGGCTCGATGCGGATCTGGACCTGCTCTGGGCGCGGGTGCGCAACAAGGACACCCGCCCGCTGCTGCGCACCGACAACCCGCGCGAGACGCTCGCAACGCTGCAGGATCAGCGCGTTCCGTCTTATGCGGAGGCGACGCTGCGGGTCATGGCGGAAGAGGGGCTGAGCATCGAGGCAATGACGCAGCGGGTACTGGAAGCGATCCGGGCCCATGAGGGAGTGTTTACATGTCCGGCTTGACGATCGAGACCGTTCACGTGCCGCTTGGCGCGCGGGCATATGATGTGCGCATCGGGCCGGGGCTGATTGCCGCGGCGGGGCGCGAGATCGCGCCGATGCTCAAGCGTCCGCGGCTCGCGATCGTGACCGATGACAATGTCGCGGGCCGTCATCTCGAGGCGCTCCGCGACGGGCTCACCGCGGCGGGGATCGAGAGCGAGGCGCTGATCCTGCCCGCGGGCGAGAGCACGAAAGCCTGGCCCGAGTTCACCCGCACGGTCGAATGGCTGCTCGAGCAGCGCGTTGAGCGGGGTGATCTGGTGGTCGCGCTCGGCGGCGGGGTGATCGGGGATCTCGTGGGGTTTGCCGCGGCGGTGCTCCGGCGCGGGGTCGGCTTTGTCCAGATCCCGACGAGTCTGCTGGCGCAGGTCGACAGCTCGGTGGGCGGCAAGACCGGGATCAACGCGCCGCAGGGCAAGAACCTCATCGGCGCTTTCCACCAGCCCGCGCTGGTGCTGGCCGACATCGGCGCGCTCGAAACCCTGACCGAGCGCGATTTCCTCGCAGGCTACGGCGAGGTGGTGAAATACGGGCTTCTGGGCGATGCGGCGTTTTTCGAATGGCTGGAGGTCAACGGGCCGGCGATGCGTGCGGGCGATGCGGCGGCGCGCGCCCGCGCGGTGCGCCGCTCGGTCGAGATGAAGGCCGAGATCGTCGTGCGCGACGAGACCGAACAGGGGGATCGCGCGCTGCTCAACCTTGGCCATACCTTCTGCCATGCGCTGGAGGCCGCGACGGGCTATTCCGACCGGCTGCTCCATGGCGAGGGCGTGGCGGTGGGCTGCGCGTTGGCCTATGAGCTGTCGTCGCGGCTGGGGCTTTGCTCACAGGAGGAGCCGAGCCGCGTGCGCGCGCACCTGCGCGAGATGGGCATGAAAACCGACATCGCCGATATTCCCGGCGCTCTGCCTGATGCAGAGGCGCTGCTCGGCCTTATGGGGCAGGACAAGAAGGTCGTGGCCGGAACGCTGCACTTCGTGCTGGCGCGTGGGATCGGGGAGGCTTTTGTGACATCGGACGTGCCGCGTGACGCTGTTCTGGATCTTCTGCGCGACGCTCTCACGAATTAATATATTACTGATATCAATATGATCAGGACTGTTCTTAAGGTATTACCTTAAGACCATTTCCGCTTCCAACCCAGCCCCACGAGCCACAGGACCGCGCCGTAAGCGAGCGTGCAGAGCACTTCCTGCACCGGCCCGCCGACGATCTCGAGCTTCTTGACCGGAAAGCTGGCGAAGAAGGCCAGCCCGACGAGGAGCCCCGCCGACCAGTTCGGGCTTGGCACCTTGTGGATCGCCAGCGGGGCGAGCATCAGCGCGAGGATGCCGAAGAGCAGCGAGGCCGGATAGAGCCGAAGCCCGAGCGCGACCGAGGCGAAGGGCACCAGAACGATGACGGCGGCGATTATGATCCCGATCCTGTTCATGGCGATCCTTGAGATATGGCGCGGGGGGTGGGGCGCCCCGGGGCGCGCGCTGGCGCCGGCCGGGGCCTTGAGGGATCAGAACGGGATTTCGTCGTCCAGATCGGAGTTGGAGCCGCCGCCGCCACCACGGCTGCCGCCACTGCTCGGGGCGCTGCCGCCCTGATCGCCGAAGCGGTCATCGCCATAGCCGCCGCCCGCGTCCGAGCCGCCGTAGCCGCCGCCGCTACCGCCATAACCGCCCCCGGAGCCGCCGCCCGACCCGCCGCCTTCGCCGCGCCCGTCAAGCAGCGTCAACTCGCCGCGATAGGGCCGCAGGACGACCTCGGTGGAATAGCGATCCTGGCCGGACTGGTCCTGCCATTTGCGGGTCTCGAGCTGGCCTTCGAGATAGACCTTGGAGCCCTTGCGCAAATACTGCTCGGCGATGCGGGCGAGCGGTTCGGAAAAGATCGCCACCGAATGCCATTCGGTGCGCTCGCGCCGCTCGCCGGTGTTGCGATCCTTCCAGTTTTCGGATGTGGCGATGCGCAGGTTGCACACCTTGCCGCCGTTCTGAAAGGTGCGCACCTCGGGGTCGCGCCCCAGGTTGCCTACCAAAATGACCTTGTTGACCGAGCCTGCCATGATGCTCCTTTCGAATCTGTCTGGCGTGTTTCCGCTCAGGTTACACAGCCCGCCGGGGCGATACCATGCGCGGGATGTGGAAATTCCGCGACGGACGGGTATAGTGCCGCGAGCGCGCGGGGGACCGGGAGAACCGCGAGCGCGCAGAGCCACGAAACTATGGACGGGGGCAGGATGTCGGGACAATGGCGCGCAGGATGCCGGACTTTGGGGGCAGGGGTGGTATTGGGGGCAATGCTGCTCCTACCCGGGGCGGGGGCGGCGGATCTGCTCTCGACCAAGAACCGCCAGATGCTGTTTCGCTCGCAGACGGACATTCTCGATAACCGGGCGGCCTCGCAATATGCCAACTCGGTGCGGCTGCAGCCGCCGTCGGTCTATACGCCCTCGCTCAATGGGGCGACGCCGGCCTATACGGGGCGCTATCGCGGGATCTACCTGTCGGTCGCGCGGGATGCGGCGCGGCGCCACGGAATCCCCGAGGACCTCTATTTGCGGCTGATCCAGCAGGAATCGGGGTGGAACCCCACGGCGAAGTCGCACAAGGGGGCGCTCGGGTTGGCCCAGCTCATGCCCGGAACGGCGCGCTACCTGCGGGTGAACGCGGCTGTGCCGGAGGAAAACCTCGAGGGCGGGGCGCGCTATCTGGCCGAGCAATACCGCGAGTTCCGCACCTGGCGGCTGGCCCTTGCGGCCTATAACGCGGGGCCGCAGGCGGTGAAGAAATACGGCGACGTGCCACCCTATCGCGAAACGCAGGATTACGTGCGCAAGATCCTCGGGCGGTAAGCCGGGCGGGCCAATGCCAAACGGGCCGGTGCAGATGCGCCGGCCCGTTTGCGTTTGATGTCTCTGCGCGCGGGCGCGCGGTCAGTCCATCTGCTTGAAGTGGAACTCGCCGCCGTCCTTGATGCCCGAGAACCAGCGCTCGGTCACGGTCTTGGTGCGGGTGTAGAACCGGAACGCGTCGGGGCCGTATTGGTTGAGATCGCCGAAGGCCGATTTCTTCCAGCCGCCGAAGCTGAAGTAGGAGAGCGGCACCGGGATCGGGAAGTTGATCCCGACCATGCCCACGTTGACGCGGCTGGCGAAATCGCGCGCGGTGTCGCCGTCGGCGGTGTAGATCGCGGTGCCGTTGCCGTAGGGGTTGTCCATGGTGAGCTTGAGCGCGTCCTCGTAGCTTGCGGCGCGGACCTGGGTCAGGACCGGGCCGAAGATCTCCTCGCGGTAGATTTCCATGTCCGGCGTGACGCGGTCAAACATCGACGGGCCGATGAAGAACCCCTTCTCGTAGCCCTGCAGGCTGAAATCGCGGCCGTCGACCACCAGATCGGCGCCCTCGGACACGCCGCTGTCGATGAGCCCGCGAATGCGCGTCTCGGCGGCTTTGGTGATGACGGGGCCGTAGTCCACGTCCGCGCCGGCGGTGTAGGGGCCGACCTTCAGCTTTTCGATGCGCGGCACCAGTCGTTCGATCAGCGCATCGGCCGTTTTCTCACCAACGGGAACCGCCACGGAGATCGCCATGCAGCGTTCGCCAGCCGCGCCGAAACCCGCGCCCACCAGCGCGTCGGCCGCCTTGTCGAGATCTGCGTCGGGCATGATGATCATGTGGTTCTTGGCGCCGCCGAAACATTGCGCGCGCTTGCCGTTCGCGGCCGCCCGGCCATAGATATACTGCGCGATCGGGGTGGAGCCGACGAAGCCCACGGCCTGGATTGTCTCGTTGTCGAGCAGCGCGTCCACCGCTTCCTTGTCGCCGTTGACGACCTGGAGCACACCGTCCGGCAGACCCGCTTCCTGCAGCAGTTCGGCCAGGCGCAGTGCGGTCGAGGGACAGCGCTCGGAGGGCTTGAGGATCATCGCGTTGCCGCAGGCGAGGGCAGGCGCCATCTTCCACAGCGGGATCATCGCGGGGAAGTTGAAGGGCGTGATGCCGGCCACGACGCCGAGGGGCTGGCGCATGGAATACAGGTCAATGCCCGGGCCGCCGCCGTTCATGTACTCGCCCTTGAGCTGGCTCGGCGCGCCCATGCAGACCTCGACGACTTCCAGCCCACGCTGCACGTCGCCGCGCGCATCGGGCAGGGTCTTGCCGTGCTCACGGCTAACCAGCTCAGCCAGCTCGTCCATGTGCTCGTTGATCAGCGCGCCGAATTTCATCATGACGCGGGCGCGGCGCTGCGGGTTGGTCGCGCCCCAGCCGACCTGGGCCTCCGCGGCGCGCGCGATCACGGCGTCGATCTCGGCCTTGGAGGCCAGCGGCACGCGGGCCTGAACCTCGCCGGTGGCGGGGTTGAACACCTCGGCATAGCGCTCGGGGCTGCCTGCGTCGCGGGCGCCGTCGATGAAATGGGTCAGATCTTGCATAGGGGTCCTCCTGGGGCCGGGTTTTCTCGGTTGGGCGCACCCTAGTCTTGCATTTCTTTCGGTTAAAGAGGAAATATCCCAAAGAGGTTTTGCAAAAATGCAAGAGGGGCGATGCGCAACTGGGATGACATGAAAGCTTTCCTCGCGGTGGCGCGGGCCGAGAGCCTGTCGGCGGCAGGCAAATCGCTCCGGGTCGATCCGGCGACGGTGGGGCGGCGGATTTCCCGGCTGGAGGCGGAGATGGCGGTGCCGCTCTTTGCCAAGTCGCCCCAGGGCTATGCGCTCACCATCGCCGGCCAGCGGCTGCAAGCCCATGCAGAACGGGTCGAGCAGGCGATGCAGGACGGGGTCGAGGCGGTGAGCGGCGATCCCAACCGGCTGACCGGGCTGATCCGGCTCGGCGCGCCCGACGGATGCGCCAACTTCCTGCTGCCGCAGGTCTGCGCCGCGATCATGGATGACAACCCCGACCTGGAGATCCAGATCATCGCCCTGCCGCGCGATTTCAACCTGACCCGGCGCGAGGCGGATCTGGCCATCGCCGTCTCGGCCCCCACCGCCGGGCGGCTCGCTGTCCAGAAGATCACCGACTATCACCTCGTGCTCGGCGCGAGTCGCGACTACCTCGCGCGCCACGGGCCGATCACGGCGCTGGAGGATCTCGCGGGGCACCGGATGGTCGGCTACATCCCCGACATGATCTTCGACAAGGAGCTCGACTATCTGTCGGAGTTCGGGATCGACCGCGTCGGCCTCGCCTCCAACTCGGTCAGCGTCCAGATGAACTGGGTCCGGCAGGGCTGCGGGCTTGGGGTGCTGCATGATTTCGCGCTGCCCTTCGCGCCCGAGGTCGTCCCGGTCCTGCCAGACCGGAGGATCCGCCGGAGCTATTACCTGCTGCGCCATGTGGATGATCTGCGGCTCGAACGGCTGGGGCGTTTTGCCTCCGCGCTGAGCGAGGGGCTGCGCCGGGAGGTGACGCTGCGGGAAGGGAATTCTTGACAGGGCCCGGCCCACCGGCGAGGCTTCAGGCACAAGGGTTGGGAGGAGTACGATTAATGTTGGTCCATCAAATTCTGAAATCCAAGGGCGATGACGGGGTCGTCACCGTGGAGCCCGGAACGCTGGTTTCGGACGCCGCGACGATCCTCGCCGAGCGCCGCATCGGGACGGTGGTCATTTCCACCGATGGCACCCGCGCGGAGGGGATCCTGTCGGAGCGCGACATCGTCCGGGCGCTGGCGGCGCGCGGCGCGGTCTGTCTGGGTTGGTCCGTCGACGAGATGATGACGCGCGATCTGCAGACCTGCGCGCGCGACGATCTGGCCGATGCGATCCTCGCGCGCATGACGGAGGGGCGGTTCCGCCACATGCCGGTGGTCGAGGGCGGCCAGCTTGTAGGGCTGATCACCCTGGGCGACGTGGTCAAGGCGCGGCTCTCGGAGCTGGCCATGGAAAAAGACGCGCTTCAAGGGATGATCATGGGCTTCTGATCCCCGGAGGCGACGGGGGCATCCGGGACGCTGGGCAACGCCGCACCGGCAGCTTGCGGCTTTCGCTTGCATTTCTCCGGGCAATAATGTTGCGTGCGCGCGACGAAACCGATGCTGCGCGCGCGCGGCGAGACGAAAGCGGAGACGCGCCATGCGCATTGGGCTCTATCCCGGCACATTCGACCCGGTCACGCTTGGCCATATCGACATCATCGAGCGCGCCTGCGCCTTGGTGGACCGGCTGGTGATCGGCGTGGCGATCAACCGCGACAAGGCGCCGCTGTTTACACTTGAAGAGCGCGTTGTGATGATCGAGACGATCTGCAGCGACCTCGGCGCGCGCACCGGTACCGAGATCGTCGTGCATCCGTTCGAGAACCTGCTGATCGACTGTGCCCGCGATGTGGGCGCGCAGATGATCATTCGCGGCCTGCGGGCCGTGGCGGATTTCGAATACGAATACCAGATGGTTGGCATGAACCGCGTGCTCGACAGCTCGGTCGAGACGGTGTTCCTCATGGCCGAGGCCAAGCATCAGGCGATCGCGTCCAAGCTGGTCAAGGAAATCGCCCGGCTCGGCGGGGACGTCTCCCATTTCGTCACGCCCGAGGTACACGCGCGACTCAAGGAACGTCTCGGCTAGGGCCGGTTACCGCAGCGCCTCGCGCAGGGCCGGCCAGCTCTCCAGCATCAGATCCGTGACATATTGCCCGCCTTCCGGCGACCAGTGATAGAAATCGTTGATCACGAACTGGCCCTCGGGGGTGATCACCGGGCAATCCGGGGTGCAGAGCGTCTCCATCGTGGAGTGATAGTCCACCGCGCTGCTCGCGAAAGCTGCGCGCATGGCGGCATCCAGATCGCGGAGCTTGGCGTGTTCGAGCTTGGCATAGGCTTTGACCACTGCCCCGCGCGTGCCTTCCCGCGCGACCATCACCTCGATTTCTGGATGAAACTCGGGCCGCGGGCCCCAGAGCAGGACCGGGATGCCGAGCCCTGCGATCCGGTCGAGATGGGATCTGAGATGGTCGAACGCGCCGGGGGGCAGGGGGCGCTCTTCGAGCGGGGCCGATTTCGCGCCGTCGAGCGCCGTGCTGCCCCTTTGGGAATAGATCACGGCACGGATATTCGCGGCGTTCTCGGGAAGCCAGGTTTCCGATTTCCCGACCACGATGCTGCAGTGGTTGTGGGCGTTATAGGGGCGGCTGAAGGCGCAGCCCGCGCCGGTCATCTGGACGATGTTGAGATCGGGGAAGCGGGTCTCGAGCGCGAAATAAATGTCGGCTGCGTGGCTGTCGCCCATGACCACGATCATCTCGCGCCGTTCGGGCGGCAGGCAGAGATCGTCGTTGGTGTCGTAGAATTCGGCCGGGACATCGGCCTTCACGTGGCAATCACGGCGGCGGATGCCGATCCCGCGCGCCGCATCGCCTTTCGCGATTTCGCTCAGCAGTGCAGTGGTCTGTGCATTCATGCGACCGGGGATGCCATCCTGTGCGATGATCGCGCCGCTGGTGGCGGTCAGGGCGAAGACGAGTGCGAGGGCGCCGCCCGTCAATTGCCGCCCACTCACCCGGAACGCGCCATCGCCGCGGGTCCGGCGAAATGGCGTCTCGATCAGATGATAGAGCAGCGCGCCGAGGGCGAGCGACACGACCGCGAGAATGATGATCTCGTCGCGGTGGTCAGGCGCGCCGAAGCGGTAGGAGAGGAACACCACGACAGGCCAGTGGACGAGATAGAGCGAATAGCTGATGCGGCCGATGTAGCGGAAGGGCTGACGCGCCAGCAGGCGATTGGCGAGCGCGCCGGGACCGGCGAGGATGATCAGCCCCGAGCCCAGGCAGGGCAGGAGCGCGGCAAGGCCGGGAAAGCGCATGTCTTCGGAGAAGGTCACGCTCGTGACGGCGATGAGCGCGAGGCCAAGGAGGGAGGCAAGGCTTGCCGCCGGCCCGGGCCGCAGGGTCCGGCCATGGACAGCGAGGCCCGCGCCGATACCGAACTCGGCGAGCCGGAACATCGGCAGGAAGAAGGCCCCGGCAGGATCGCGCTCCAGCATCAGCTCCGCCGCCAGAAGGCTCGTGAGCCCCACCGCGGCTAGCACCAAAAGGCCCCGCGCCCCGAGCCGTCCGGCAGGGGCAAGCAGCAAAAGCGCGGCGGGCCAGATCAGGTAGAATTGCTCCTCGACGGCGAGCGACCAGGTGTGGAGCAGCGGCTTGAGGATCGCGTCGGTATCGAAGTAGCCCGACTGGAGCCAGAAGAGCACATTCGAAAGCGAGAAGATCGCGGCGATGCTGGACCAGGCCAGGGCCGCGAAGAGATCGGGCGTGAAGAGCAGGTAGCCGAAAATGAGCGTGACCGCGAGCGTCACCAGCAGCGCGGGGCCGAGACGGCGCAGGCGGCGCATGTAGAAATTTCGGAACGAAAACCGCCCCGCCGCGAGGTCGCGCAGCACGATCGTCGTGATCAGGTAGCCGGAGATGACGAAGAAGATATCGACCCCGATGAAGCCGCCGGAAAGCTGATGCAGCCCGATGTGGAACAGGACGATCACGCCCACCGCGATGGCGCGCAGCCCGTCGATATCCGCTCTGTATGTCATGCGTTGTCGCCCCGGTGCCGAAGGTTTTGGGATGGGCTAGCGGTCCGCGCCGGTCAGGACAAGGGTTTTTGGCAGGGTCAGCCCGTCGCCGGACGTGCGTCAATCCACCTGCCAGCGGGCCTCGCGCGCTTCGATCGCGGCGATGCGTTCGGCGGTCTTGGGGTGGCTCATGAGCCAGGCCGGGGTGACGCCGGCGCGCTGGGCGGTCAGGGCGTCGAGCTTGAGGAAGAGGTCTTTCTGCGGCCCGGTGCCGATCCCGGCCTTGGTCAGCAGCGCCGAGGCGTATTCGTCGGCCTCGTACTCATCGCCGCGCGAGAGGCGCGCCGCCAGCATCGAGGTGACCATATTGGCGACCCAGGCCCCGATGATCGGCACGAAGCGCGCCAGCACCATCGCGAGCGCCGTGCGCAGCGCGTTCTGGCCCGAGAAGTCGATCATCCGCCGCCGGGTGTGGCCGAGCGCCACGTGGCCGAGCTCATGGGCGATCACCGAGGACAGTTCCTCGGCCGTGACCTCGCCGCTTTGGTATTTGCGATAAAAGCCGCGGGTGATGAAGATCCGCCCGTCGGGCGCCGCGAGCCCGTTCACGGGATCGATCTCGTAGATATGGACGCGGATGCGCGGCAGCTCCAGCGCCGCGGCCATCCGATCGGTCAGCCGCCGCAGTACCGGATCGGCCAGCTCGGTCGATTTCGCATCGAGCTCGCGCCGGGTGCGCCAGGCGGAGAAATGATAGAGCGCGAACCCGTAGAGCAGGGCGAGCAGAAGGGGCGTGAACTTCAGCATGGGCAACATATGAGGCGCGCGGCGCCGGGGGCAAGGGCGGGGCGGGCCGGGCCACGCGGAATGGCCCTTTTCCCCGGCGGGCATCCATGCAATAGGGAAGCGCCAAACGAACCCCTCCCAGGAGAGATGCCCAATGGAGATTCGCGAGGCCCTCACATTCGACGACGTGCTCTTGGTGCCCGCCGCTTCCAGCGTTCTGCCCTCGACGGCGGACACGCGCACGCGGGTCACCAAGAGCATCGATCTCAACATCCCGCTGCTGTCGAGCGCGATGGACACGGTCACCGAGGCGCGCATGGCCATCACCATGGCGCAGGCGGGCGGTATGGGGGTCGTGCACCGCAACCTCACGGTCGATGAGCAGGCGGATGCGATCCGGCGGGTCAAGCGGTTCGAGAGCGGGATCGTCTACAACCCGATCACCCTCACGCCGGACCAGACGCTGGCCGATGCCAAGGCCCTGCAGGCGCGCTATAACGTGACCGGGTTTCCGGTGGTTGACGAGGCAGGCCGCGTGGTCGGGATCGTGACCAACCGCGACATGCGCTTTGCCGATCGCGACGACACGCCCGTCCGGGTCATGATGACCTCGAACAATCTTGCCATGCTGGCCGAGCCGGCCGAGCTCGAAGAGGCCAAGTCGTTGATGAAGGCGCGGCGGATCGAGAAGCTTCTGGTGACTGACGGGGCCGGCAAGCTGACCGGGCTGCTCACGCTGAAGGACACCGAACAGGCCGTGCTCAACCCCACCGCCTGCAAGGACCGGCTGGGCCGGTTGCGGGTCGCGGCGGCCTCGACCGTGGGCGATGCCGGGTTCGAGCGCTCCGAGGCGCTGGTTGACGCCGGGGTCGACATGATCGTGATCGACACGGCCCACGGCCATTCCGAGGCGGTGGCCATCGCGGTCGAACGGGCCAAGGCGCTCTCCAACGAGGTGCAGGTCGTCGCGGGCAACGTCGCCACGGGCGAGGCGACCCGGGCGCTGATCGGGGCGGGCGCGGATGCGGTCAAGGTCGGCATCGGGCCGGGCTCGATCTGCACCACGCGCATGGTCGCGGGCGTGGGCGTGCCCCAGCTCACCGCGATCATGGATTGCGCCGCTGCTGCCGCCGAAACCGACACGCCCGTGATCGCCGATGGCGGGATCAAGTTCTCCGGCGATTTCGCCAAGGCCATCGCCGCCGGGGCCTCCTGCGCCATGGTCGGCTCGATGATCGCCGGCACCGACGAGAGCCCGGGCGAGGTCATCCTCTATCAGGGCCGGTCGTTCAAATCCTATCGCGGCATGGGAAGCTTGGGCGCGATGGCGCGCGGCTCGGCGGATCGCTATTTCCAGAAGGACGCGGCCTCCGACAAGCTCGTCCCCGAAGGCATCGAGGGGCAGGTCCCCTACAAGGGCTCGGCCGGCGCCGTCATCCACCAGCTCGTCGGCGGATTGCGCGCGGCCATGGGCTATACCGGCTGTGCGACGGTCGACGAGATGCGGCGCAACTGCCAATTCGTCAAGATCACCGGCGCGGGCCTCAAGGAGAGCCATGTGCATGACGTGCAGATCACCCGTGAATCGCCCAACTACCGGCTCGGCTGAGCGCGCGCGATGACGCCCGCGGCGCGGATTGCGGCAGCGGCGGAGATCCTCGACGGGATCCTCGCGGGCAGCGCGGCGGAAAAGGCCCTCACGGGCTGGGCGCGGCGCAGCCGGTTTGCCGGGTCCGGTGATCGGGCGGCGATCCGCGATCATGTTTTCGACGCAGTGCGCAACCGCCGCAGCTTTGCCCATCTGGGCGGGGTCGAGACGGGGCGCGGGCTGATGATCGGGCTTTGCCGCGCGGGCGGGCTGCCGTTGGACGAGCTGTTCACCGGGCAAGGCCACGCGCCCGCGCCACTGACCGAGGCCGAGCGGAGCTTCGAGGCCGGGCCGATGCCCGAGGCCGATGCGGCCAACCTCCCCGATTGGCTCATCGCGCCGATGCGCGAGTCGCTTGGCGCGGAGTTTGACGAGATCACCCGGATCCTGGCCACGCGCGCGCCGGTCTTCCTGCGGGTCAATGCCCGTGCCGCGACGCGCGAGGCGGCGATTGCCGCGCTGGCGGAAGAGGGGATCGAGACCCGCGCGGCGACCCTGTCGCCCACCGCGCTCGAGGTCCTTGCCGGGGCGCGACGGGTGGCGCGCAGCGCGGCGTTTCAAAGCGGGCTTGTGGAATTGCAGGACGCGGCTTCGCAGGCGGTTTGCGATCTGGTCCCGATGGCCGAGGGCGCGCGCGTTCTGGACTATTGCGCCGGAGGCGGCGGCAAGGCGCTCGCGCTCGCGGCGCGCAGCGAGGCCCGCGTTTTCGCCCATGACGCCGATCCCGGCCGCATGTCCGACCTGCCGGCCCGAGCCGAGCGCGCGGGAGTGACGATCACCCAGCTGGCGCCCGGCGCCTGCGCCGAGGCGGGCCGGTTCGAGACCGTGCTGTGCGATGTGCCCTGTTCGGGCAGCGGGGCCTGGCGCCGCGCGCCGGAGGGGAAATGGCGGCTCACGCCCGACATGCTGACGTCGCTCCGCGCCGCGCAATCGGCGATCCTCGACGAGACCGCGCCGCTCGTCGCGCCCGGTGGGCGGCTCGTCTATGCCACCTGCTCGGTGCTGGAGGCCGAGAACGACGCGCAGATCGACGCGGTCCTCGCACGCCACCCCGACGTCAGCTGCGAGCTGCGCAAACGCTTCCTGCCGGGACCGGACGGTGACGGATTCTACATCGCGGTGCTTCGAAAATCCTAAGTATTTGCGGGTGCTTACGCGAGGGCATGAAAAAATTAACCGCCTGTTAATGACGTTGCGGACTTATTCGCCTACAACGAGAGTTAAAGGTGGAGCTTCCGTGACGGATTTGTCAGCAAACAAGGACTCTGATGGCGCGGTGACGCGATCGGGATTGCTGTTCACAGCGGGGGTTCTGGGGGTTGTGGTCGCGCTGCTGCTCATGGCCAGCGGGTTTTCGGCGGAGCTTCTCTACCTCGCACTGCTGACCGTCGGGCTCTCGGTGATCTCTATCACGCTCTTTCATAACAAGACCTTACGGCGCCTTCTGGGTGGTCGGAGCCGGATGGCCGATGTGGCCGACACGCTGCTGCGCAAGGATCCGGTCTTCGGGCTTTTCGCCGACGACGGCGGGCGCGTGCTCTACCTCAACGATGCGGCGCGGACCCTCGTGCGCCCCGAAGCGCGCGGCTCGGTCGCCAGCGCGCTGCAACCCTTCGTTGCGGATCCCGCCCCGCTTGTGGCGCGGCTGACCGCGCAACTTGCTGCGAGCGATCACGCATTCGAAGATGTGGTGACCCGGCGCGGGCTGGTGCGGATCTCGGTCCATGCCAGCAAGGACCAGACCACGATCTGGCGCGTCCAGCGCCAGAGCACCACCGGCGGCGACTCGCCCTTCGACAGCACCAGCCTGCCGATGCTGACCTCCGATCGCAAAGGCACGGTGCTCTATCTCAACGAGCCGATGCAGCGCCTGATTGGCGACCAGATCAAAAACTTTGACTCGCTCTTTACCCGGGCCCAGCCCGTCTCAGGCGCGATGAACCAGGTCCAGACCAAGGACGGGTCGCAGGACGTCTTCGTGGTCGCCTACGAGCGCGGCGACGGGCGGCGCGATGTCTTTTTCATGCCCGGCGTGGCGCTTGCATCGCAAAACGACTGGAGCTCCTTTGACAGCCTTCCGGTTCCGCTCTTGAAGATCGCCACCGATGGTGAGGTGTTGCAGGCCAACCGGCTCGCCAAGGATCAGCTCGAGAACGAGATCGCGCCCGGAACACGGCTCGGTGCGCTGGTGCAGGGGCTGGGGCGGCCGATCAAGGATTGGCTGCGCGAGGTCTCCGAGGAGCGCGCGACCTCGGTCACCGAATTCCTCAAGGTCACGGGCGGCAAGAAAGAGCGCTACATGCAGGTCACCCTCAACCGGGTGATCGAGCAGGGCGCGCCGGTGATCATCGCGGTGCTGCATGACGCGACCGAGCTCAAGACGCTGGAGGCGCAGTTCGTCCAGAGCCAGAAGATGCAGGCCATCGGCCAGCTCGCTGGCGGCGTCGCGCATGATTTCAACAACCTGCTGACGGCGATCTCCGGCCATTGCGATCTGTTGCTGCTGCGCCATGACGAGGGCGACCCGGATTTCAGCGATCTGGTCCAGATCAACCAGAATACCAATCGCGCGGCCGCGCTGGTGGGCCAGCTTCTGGCCTTCTCGCGCAAGCAGACGCTCAGCCCCGAGCTGCTCGATCTGCGCGACACGCTGTCGGATCTGACCCATCTGCTCAACCGGCTGGTGGGCGAGCGCATCGCGCTGCGGCTGCTGCATGATCCGGTGCTCAAGCCGATCCGCGCGGACAAGCGCCAGCTTGAACAGGTGCTCATGAACCTCGTGGTGAACGCGCGCGATGCGATGCCCGACGGCGGCGAGATCCTTGTCGAGACCGAGGTCGTCACGCTGAAAAAGCCGCTCCACCGGGACCGGGCCGTGCTGCCCGCCGGGGAGTATGTTGTGGTCAAGGTCGCTGATGAGGGCATCGGCATTCCGGCCGACAAGCAGCAAAAGGTGTTCGAGCCTTTCTATACCTCCAAGCGGACGGGCGAGGGGACGGGGCTCGGGCTCTCGACGGCTTACGGCATCGTCAAGCAGACCGGCGGTTATATCTTCCTCGACAGCGTTGTTGCCGTGGGCACGCGCTTCACCCTCTATTTCCCCGCGGCGAGCCCCGCCTCACCCGCCGAGATGGAGAAGAAGGTCCCCACGATCCCCTCCAAGCTGCCGGTCAGCCAGGCCGAGGGCGTTGTCCTTCTGGTAGAGGACGAGGCGCCGGTGCGGGCCTTTGCCTCGCGCGCGCTCAAGCTCCGGGGCTACACGGTGCACGAGGCGGCCTCTGCGGAGGAGGCGCTGGAGAAGCTCGAGGACAAGACGCTCGACGTCGATATCTTCGTTACCGACGTGATCATGCCGGGGATGGACGGTCCGACCTGGGTCGCGCAGGCGTTGGAGACGCGTCCCGACGTCAAGGTGATCTTCATGTCTGGCTATGCCGAGGATGCGTTTTCGGATGAGAAGAAACAGGTCGAGGGCTCGGTCTTCCTGCCCAAGCCTTTCTCGCTGAGCGATCTGACGACCACCGTGCAGAACCAGCTTCAGGGCGAGGACGCGTAAAGCCGATTGACCCCGCTTCGGGGATCGGGATGGCGTGGCGCGAAAACGACCGTGCCCGCACCTGAAACCAGGCACGGGCACGGGGGACAATTCCACTCGTTGGTCATGGCGTTCGGAGGGACACCGAACGCGCGAAACATGGTGGCCGACTGCGCGGCCTGTCTAAAATCGAAACTTTACGCTTGCTTGCACTGTCTAAGAACGCCGGGCAAATGGCCCGCCCCCGTTATGACAAAACGGGGGCGGTGTGCCTATTCCGGAATTCCTTACCCTTGGGCAGGCGCGCGCACCGGCGGCGTTACTTGCGACTGGCGCGTTTGCGCTCGTGCGGGTCGAGGTGACGCTTGCGCAGGCGGATCACGTTGGGCGTGACCTCGACGAGCTCGTCATCGTTGATATAGGCGATCGCCTCTTCGAGGCTGAAGTTCACATGCGGGGTCAGGCGGACGGCATCGTCCGTGCCGCTGGCGCGCACGTTCGTGAGCTTCTTGCCCTTGAGCGGGTTCACCTCGAGGTCGTTCTCGCGGCTGTGCTCGCCGATGATCATGCCCTGATAGACCTTGGCCTGGGGCCCGACGAACATCTTGCCGCGCTCTTCGAGGTTCCACAGCGCATAGGCCACCGCGTCCCCGTCTTCCATCGAGATCAGAACGCCCGCGCGGCGGCCCGGGATCGTGCCCTTGTGGGGCGCCCAGCCGTGGAACACGCGGTTGAGCACGCCGGTGCCGCGGGTGTCGGTCAGGAACTCGCCGTGATAGCCGATGAGCCCGCGCGACGGGACATGGGCGACGATGCGCGTCTTGCCGGCGCCGGCGGGTTTCATCTCGGCCAGATCGCCTTTGCGCGCGCCGGTGATCTTTTCGATGACCGCGCCGGAGTATTCGTCATCCACGTCGATGGTGACTTCCTCGATCGGCTCCTGCACCTCGCCGTCGATCTCGCGGGTGAGGACCTGCGGGCGGGAAATCGAGAGCTCGAACCCCTCGCGGCGCATGTTCTCGATGAGCACGCCCATCTGCAACTCGCCGCGGCCCGCGACCTCGAAGGCCTCGCCGCCGGGGGTGTCGGTGATCTTGATCGCGACGTTGCTCTCGGCCTCTTTCATCAGCCGGTCACGGATCACGCGCGACTGGACCTTCTTGCCATCGCGGCCCGCCAGCGGGCTGTCGTTGATGCCGAAGGTGACGGAGATGGTGGGCGGATCGATCGGCTGGGCGGGCAGGGGGTCTTCGATCGCCAGCGCGCAGAGCGTGTCGGCCACCGTGGCCTTGGCCATGCCGGACAGCGAGACGATATCGCCCGCCTCGCCGATGTCGATGTCCTGCTGGCCGAGGCCGCGGAAAGCGCGGATCTTGGCGACGCGGAACTGCTCGATCTTCTCGCCGTGGCGCGAGAGGGCCTGAATGGTCGCGCCGACCTTCAGCGTGCCGGTCTCGATCCGGCCGGTGAGGATGCGGCCAAGGAACGGATCGGAGCCCAGCGTGGTGGCGAGCATGCTGAAATCCTCGCCCTGGTGCTTGATCTGCCTGGGCGCGGGCACGTGGTTGACCACGAGGTTGAACAGCGCCGAGAGATCCTTGCGCGGCCCGTCAAGCTCGGCATCGGCCCAACCGGAGCGGCCCGAGGCATAAAGATGCGGGAAGTCGAGCTGATCCTCGTCGGCGCCGAGGTTGGCGAAAAGGTCGAAGCACTCATCCAGCGCGCGGTCCGGCTCGGCATCGGGCTTGTCGACCTTGTTGAGCACCACGATCGGGCGCAGCCCGAGCGCCAGCGCCTTGGAGGTGACGAACTTGGTCTGGGGCATCGGGCCCTCGGCCGCATCCACCAGCAGCACAACCCCGTCGACCATCGACAGGATGCGCTCCACCTCGCCGCCGAAATCGGCGTGGCCGGGCGTGTCGACGATGTTGATGCGCGTGCTCTTCCATTCAACGCTGGTCGCCTTGGCGAGGATGGTGATCCCGCGCTCGCGTTCCAGATCGTTGCTGTCCATGGCGCGCTCGGCCACGGCCTGGTTGTCGCGGAACGCGCCGGACTGTTTGAGCAGCTCGTCCACAAGCGTGGTCTTGCCATGGTCGACGTGCGCGATAATCGCGATGTTTCTCAGATCCATTGTCGGGAGCCTTTGTCTCGTTCGCGGCGGGCATAGAGGGGCGGGCGGGACTTGGCCAGCCCTTATCGCGCCGTTAAGGGCAAAACCCCGCGTTTTGACGCGCGATTGGGGTTCAAACGCCTCCGATCAAGGGGCAGATCGCGCGAGGTTACCGATTTTACGCGATTGTGATGGCCCGCGCGCGGAGCGGCTAAAATCTGCCGGAACGCGCGGCGCCGTGAGCCAATCGCCGCCGACGATACCGGCGCCAAACACAGGTTCGTGAAATGGGGAGCGGGCCCTCTGGAACTAATGCGCGGCTCGCATAGTTGTGGCTCGGGACGTCCGGGGACTGACCCTCGCAGACGACTGTCCAAGAAGAAGACGAAAGGACAATGACCATGAAAACGCTGATTGCAACTCTCGCCATGAGCACCGCACTTATGACCCCCGCCCTCGCCGGCGGTCTTGACGACCCCGAGGTCGAGGCGCCCGTCGCCGCGCCCGTCGTTCCGGTTGCCGTTGGCACCGATTGGACCGGCTTCTACGCTGGTGGCCAGGTTGGCATGCTGAACGGTGAAGTCGACGCGGTGGACGCCGATGGCGATGGCACGATCTACGGTCTGCACGCCGGTTACAACTACGACTTCGGCAGCTACGTGCTGGGCGGTGAGTTCGACTACGACTGGGGCGATGACATCGATCTCGATGGCGCCGCGACCATCGATAGCGTTGCGCGCCTCAAGCTGAAAGCTGGCTACGACGCCGGCCCCGCGCTGATCTACGCAACCGCCGGTGCGGCGCAACTCGGTGTGGATGAGCTGGACGACAACCAGACCGGTTCCTTCTATGGCGCGGGTGTCTCCTACCTCGCGACCGACAACATCATGATCGGCGGCGAAGTCCTGAAGCACGACTTCAACGACCTCGACGACGTTGACGAAGACGCCGACGCAACGACCTTCTCGCTGCGCGCGTCCTACAAGTTCTGATCCACCACCACTTCGGATAACCGGGAGGGCGTGCCTGCGAGGGCGCGCCCTTCTTTCTTGTACGCGCCCCCGCCTTGGGGCTACACCCCGGCGATCACGCGAGGCGAGGTATCCCATGGCAGACGGCTGCACATTCGAACGCACGGCTCAGGACGGCAAGGCCCGGCTCGGCCGCATCACCACCCCGCGCGGCGAGATCCGCACGCCCGCTTTCATGCCCGTGGGCACGGCGGCGACGGTCAAGGCGATGCTGCCCGAAAGCGTCCGGGCGACGGGGGCCGATATCCTGCTCGGCAACACCTATCATCTGATGCTGCGGCCCGGGGCCGAGCGCATCCACAATCTCGGCGGGTTGCATCGGTTCATGAACTGGGACCGGCCGATCCTGACCGACAGCGGCGGGTTTCAGGTCATGAGTCTGGCGGAGCTGCGCAAGCTGACCGAGACGGGCGTCACCTTCCGCTCGCATATCGACGGCTCGAAACATGAGCTGACGCCGGAAAGCTCGATGGAGATCCAGCGGCTTCTGGGCTCCGATATCGTCATGGCCTTCGATGAATGCCCCGCGCTGCCCGCCGACCGGGATCGGATCGCCGAGAGCATGCGCCTGTCGATGCGGTGGGCGGATCGTTCCCGCGAGGCGTTTGGCGACCGCCCCGGCCACATGCTGTTCGGCATCCAGCAGGGCGGGCTGGAGCAGGATTTCCGCGAGGAAAGCGCCGAGGCACTGCGCGGGATCGGCTTTGACGGCTACGCGGTCGGCGGGCTGGCGGTGGGCGAGGGGCAGGAGGCGATGTTCGCCACGCTCGATTTTGCCCCCGACATGCTGCCCGAGGACAAGCCGCGCTACCTCATGGGCGTGGGCAAGCCCGATGATATCGTGGGCGCGGTCAAACGCGGGATCGACATGATGGACTGCGTGCTGCCCTCGCGCTCGGGGCGCACCGGTCAGGCCTGGACCCGGCGCGGGCAGGTCAATATCAAGAACGCCCGCCACGCCGATGATCCGCGCCCGCTGGACGAGTCCTGCAGCTGCCCGGCCTGTTCGGGTTATTCGCGCGCCTATCTGCACCACGTGTTCCGCTCGGGCGAAATGATTTCGGGCATGCTGCTAACATGGCACAACCTGCATTATTTCCAGGAGCTGATGGGCGAGATGCGCGCGGCGATTGCCGCAGGGCAATTCGAGGCGTTCGAGGCCCGCTTCCACGCCGCACGCGCCGAGGGCGACATCCCGCAACTGTGAGGCCGGGTGATGCCCCGCATGGGGCTCCCGCCCGCCCGATTTGGATGCGTGCGTTAACCCACTGCCCGAAATCGGCGCTATAGTCTGCGCCGGAACGAAAAAGCCCGCTTGCCCCGGCCTGCCGGCGCGGGCAGACTGCCGTGCAACGGGCGCTTCGGCTTGAAAACCCGGTGGGTGCGCCCCACCTGAATAACCTGACAAGGGAAGGGCCGAGGGCTGCCGCGAAGCGGGGCCGGGCGCTTCTGCCAAGAACAGAAAAACAAGGATTGAGAATGACCGAGCCTCTGAGCCCCTCGTATCCCGTATTGCCGCTGCGCGACATCGTGGTCTTTCCCCACATGATCGTGCCGCTTTTCGTGGGCCGCGAGAAATCCGTCAAGGCGCTTGAGGAGGTGATGCAGGACGACAAGCAGATCCTGCTGTCGAGCCAGATCGACGCCTCGGAAGACGACCCTGCGGATGAAGATATCTATCGCACCGGGGTTCTGGCCAATGTGCTGCAACTCCTGAAACTGCCCGACGGGACGGTGAAAGTCCTTGTCGAAGGCAAGCGCCGTGTGCGCATCGAAGAGTTCATCGACAACGACGACTACTTCGAGGCCCGCTGCGAGGCGCTGGTCGAGATGCCCGGCGATCAGGCGACGATCGAAGCGCTGGTGCGGACCGTCTCGGACGAGTTCGAGCGCTATGCCAAGGTCAAGAAGAACGTCCCCGAAGAGGCGCTGTCGGCCGTGTCCGAGAGCAAGGAGGCCGACAAGCTGGCCGATCTCGTGGCGGGTCATCTCGGCATCGAAGTCGCCCAGAAGCAGGAGCTTCTGGAGACTCTGTCGGTCAGTGAACGGCTGGAGAAGGTCTATGGCCTGATGCAGGGGGAGATGTCCGTCCTGCAGGTCGAGAAGAAGATCAAGACCCGCGTCAAATCCCAGATGGAGCGCACGCAGCGCGAATATTATCTGAATGAGCAGATGAAGGCCATTCAGAAGGAGCTGGGTGACGGCGATGAGGGCGAAGGCGAGATTGCCGAGCTCGAAGAGCGGATCGAAGAGACCAAGCTCTCCAAGGAAGCGCGCGACAAGGCCGAGGCGGAGCTCAAGAAGCTGCGCAACATGAGCCCGATGAGCGCCGAGGCGACGGTTGTGCGCAACTATCTCGACTGGATGCTCTCGATCCCGTGGGGCGTGAAGTCGCGCGTCAAGAAGGATCTGGGCCGGGCGCAGGATGTGCTCGATGCCGATCACTTCGGGCTGGAGAAGGTCAAGGAACGCATCGTCGAATATCTCGCCGTGCAGCAGCGCAGCAAGAAGCTCAAGGGGCCGATCATGTGCCTCGTGGGCCCTCCCGGCGTCGGCAAGACGAGCCTGGGCAAATCGGTCGCCAAGGCCACGGGGCGCGAGTTCATTCGCATCTCGCTTGGCGGCGTGCGCGACGAGAGCGAGATCCGCGGCCACCGCCGGACCTATATCGGCTCGATGCCCGGCAAGATCATCCAGGCGCTCAAGAAGGCCAAGACCACGAACCCGCTCATCCTGCTCGACGAGATCGACAAGATGGGTCAGGACTTCCGTGGCGATCCGGCTTCGGCCATGCTCGAAGTGCTCGATCCCGAACAGAACGGCACGTTCGTCGACCACTATCTCGAGGTGGAATACGATCTGTCGAACGTGATGTTCCTCACCACGGCGAACTCCTACAACATGCCCGGCCCGCTTCTGGACCGGATGGAGATCATCCCGCTGGCGGGCTACACCGAGGACGAAAAGCGCGAGATCGCCCGGCGCCACCTGATGGACAAGCAGCTCAAGAACCACGGGCTCAAGCCCAGCGAGCTTGAGATCACCGACGCGGCGCTGACCGATGTGATCCATTACTACACGCGCGAGGCCGGTGTCCGGAACCTCGAGCGGGAGATGGCGAAGATCGCGCGGAAGGCGGTGACCCGGATCGTCAAGAAAGAGGCCGAGCAGATCAAGGTCACACCCGAGAACCTCTCCGATTTCCTCGGCGTGCGGAAGCACAAGTTCGGTCTGGCCGAAGATGCCGATCAGGTCGGCGTCGTGACCGGTCTGGCCTATACCTCCGTGGGCGGCGAATTGCTCAACATCGAGGCGCTGCGCCTGCCGGGCAAGGGCCGGATGAAGACGACGGGCAAGCTGGGCGATGTGATGAAGGAATCCATCGACGCGGCCTCGAGCTACGTCCGCTCCATCGCGCCCCGGATCGGGGTCAAGCCGCCGCGCTTCGAGAAATGGGACATCCACGTCCACGTGCCCGAAGGCGCGACGCCCAAGGATGGGCCCTCGGCCGGTCTTGCGATGGTGACCTCGATCGTCTCGGTCCTGACCGGGATCCCCGTGCGCCGCGATATCGCGATGACGGGGGAGGTGACGCTGCGGGGCAACGCGCTGCCAATCGGCGGGCTCAAGGAAAAGCTCCTCGCGGCTCTGCGCGGCGGGATCAAGACGGTGTTGATTCCGCAGGAGAACGAAAAGGATCTCGCCGAGATCCCCGACAACGTGAAGGAAGGGCTGGAGATCATCCCCGTCACGCATGTCTCCGACGTGTTGAAACACGCGCTCGTCGCTGTGCCCGAGCCGGTTGAATGGGACGAGGAGGCCGAGGAGGCCGCGGCCCAGGCCAAGCTCGCCCAAGGCGAGGGCGGGGCGGGGGCGACTGCACACTGAGCACCGCGCAGGCGCTCAGCCCGTCAGACAAAAGGAAACAGGCGCCCGGAGCGCCTGTTTTCGTCTCGCCAAAATTCGGATGACGCAGCTTCCGGCCGCGCGGCCGGGCTCAGCTGCAATAGGCTTCCGCGGTCTCGGCGTAGTTCTTGTAGCGCTGCCAGAAGGCCTCGTGGCTGCCGCGGTCCGACATGCGGATTTCCTGGGCCTGGTGCGGATCTCGGTAGAAGGTCGCGGCCCGGCTCTGATCGGCGCTGGTGAGCGTGCGGTTGGCGGCCGACTGGATGCAGCCGCAGAGCGACCGGCTCCGGGCCTTGCGATCCGAGGCGAGGCAGGCCTGGCTGATCGGCCCGACTGCCGGTGTCATGCTCATCCGCGAGACCGCGACATCGCGTTTTCCGCCACAGGCGGCCAGCGTCAGCGTCGCACATAGCAGGAGTGTGTGTTTCATCGTTCTGCCCAATCTGATGGCCGCCTCCTGTTTGTCTGGAGTGTCGGCCGTTATGTTTGCCCGTGGGCGGAGTATGCCAAGTCAGGGCGGCTCTGGCAATTGTTGCGTGGTTAACGTTAGGGGTTGGTTAATGGCGCCGGGCGCATTACCCGGGCGCTCTTGAAGGTCGCTGGGGTGGGGACTAAGATTCTGTTAGGACTTCACCGCTAGCACTACACTCTACACACCGAGGCAGGACCCACATGCACGATCCCATCGACACCTACATGAACACGCTGGTCCCCATGGTGGTGGAACAGACCAGCCGTGGCGAACGCGCCTATGACATCTTCTCGCGCCTGCTCAAGGAGCGGATCATCTTCCTCTCGGGCCCGGTGCATGACGGGATGTCCTCGCTGATCGTTGCGCAACTCCTGCACCTTGAGGCGGAAAACCCCTCCAAGGAAATCTCGATGTATATCAACAGCCCCGGCGGCGTTGTGACCTCGGGGCTCTCGATCTACGACACCATGCAATACATCAAACCCAAGGTGAGTACGCTGGTGATCGGACAGGCGGCCTCCATGGGCTCGCTGTTGCTGACGGCGGGCGAGCCGGGGATGCGCTACTCGTTGCCCAACAGCCGCGTGATGGTCCACCAGCCCTCCGGCGGCTATCAGGGGCAGGCGACCGACATCATGATCCACGCCGAAGAGACGCTGAAGCTCAAGAAGCGGCTCAACGAAATTTATGTCAAACACACCGGCCAGTCCCTCAAGAAGGTCGAGGCGGCATTGGAGCGCGACAACTTCATGTCGCCGGAAGACGCCAAGGAATGGGGGCTGATCGACGAGATCGTCGCCTCCCGCTCCGCTGTGGACTCCGACGGCGAGTGATGCCGATGCGGCGCTCGCCCGGTTGCCTGCGACTTTCGCATTGTGGCCGGACGGGCGCTGCCCTAAGATTTCATGAGGCTGTCGCCATGATGGCCGTGCCAGAAGGGCACAGCACGTACGAGGTTGAAGATGTCGAACAACGCCACCGGTGACAGCAAGAATACGCTTTATTGCAGCTTCTGCGGCAAGAGCCAGCACGAGGTGCGCAAGCTCATTGCAGGGCCGACCGTCTTCATCTGCGATGAATGCGTCGAGCTTTGCATGGATATCATTCGCGAGGAGACCAAGGCCAGTGGCCTGAAGTCCAGCGAAGGGGTACCCACGCCCAAGGAAATCTGCCAGGTGCTGGATGATTATGTCATCGGCCAGTCGCAGGCCAAGCGCGTCCTCTCGGTCGCGGTACACAACCACTACAAGCGGCTCAATCATTCGCAGAAAGCCAACGACATCGAGCTGTCGAAATCCAACATCATGCTGATCGGCCCGACCGGCTGCGGCAAGACGCTGCTGGCCCAGACGCTGGCGCGGATCCTCGATGTGCCGTTCACCATGGCGGATGCCACGACTCTGACCGAAGCGGGCTATGTCGGCGAGGATGTCGAGAACATTATCCTCAAGCTGCTTCAGGCGAGCGAATACAACGTCGAGCGCGCTCAGCGCGGCATCGTCTACATCGACGAGGTCGACAAGATCACTCGCAAGTCCGAAAACCCCTCGATCACGCGGGATGTCTCGGGCGAGGGCGTGCAGCAGGCGCTTCTCAAGCTGATGGAAGGCACGGTCGCCTCCGTTCCGCCGCAAGGCGGGCGCAAGCATCCGCAGCAGGAATTCCTGCAAGTGGACACGACCAACATCCTCTTCATCTGCGGCGGCGCCTTCGCCGGTCTCGACAAGATCATCGCCCAGCGGGGCAAAGGTTCGGCCATGGGCTTTGGCGCGGATGTGCGCGATGTGGATGCGCGTGGCGTGGGCGAAATCTTCGGCGATCTGGAGCCCGAAGACCTTCTGAAATTCGGTCTGATCCCGGAATTTATCGGGCGCTTGCCGGTTCTCGCCACGCTCGAAGACCTCGATGAAGACGCGTTGGTGACGATCCTGACCGAGCCGAAGAACGCGCTCGTCAAACAGTACCAGCGGCTTTTCGATCTCGAAGACACGGTCCTGACCTTCACCGACGATGCGCTTAAAGCGATCGCGGGCCGGGCGATCGAACGCAAGACCGGTGCGCGGGGGCTGCGCTCCATTCTGGAGGACATCCTGCTCGACACCATGTTCGAGCTCCCCGGGATGGAAAGCGTCACCGAGGTTGTGGTCAACGAAGAGGCCGTGCTGACCGATGCTGCGCCCCTGATGATCCACGCCGACGCCAAGCGCGAGCCGGCCACCGCGGGCTGATCCCGAACTTCCGAACCAAGAAAAAAGGGCGTGCAATTTGCGCGCCCTTTTGTCGTTTTGAAGCCGCTACTGCGCGATGTAGCGATCCCCGAGCAGCGCCCGGATCTCAGACGCGGGCATTTCCTCCCAACGGGGGCCTGGGTCAATGAACCGAGCGTGCTGCAAGGCATCTTGCAGCGTCGCCATGTTCAACTGCCCGAGGGTGAGGCGTTTGCGCGTGCTGCCCGCCGGTTGCCAGGTGGTGGAGAGCGCATCGATGACGTGCGGCGTCCGGCCGGTGAAGGCCTCAAGGTGCTGCGCGATCTGACCGCTCGCGCCGGATCTGCGGCGCAAAAGCATCGCCACAGCCGTTTGCGGGCCAGCGCAGAATGCGGTGACATGCAGGGCGGAGCCGTCCGCGGCGATGATCTGCCGCGCGGCTTTGTAGCGCGCGACCTGAGTGGTCAAATCGTGCTGCTGCGGGTGAAATATCTCGTAGCCCTGAGCCTCAAGATGGGCCTCAAGCATGGTCTCGCCGAGCAACCCGCCGCGATTTGTGCCCAGCAGACTGCGCGAAATATAGAGTTTCTCCGGTCCCTCCGGCCGCACATTCCGGCCGAACCGCGCGGCGAATGCGGCGCGAAACGCCTCCGTTCCGGTCACGATCCTGCCCAGCCCGAAGCCTTGCCCGGGAAGGATCAGCCGCTCGACCTCGACCGGCTCCGCGGTGGAGCGCATCTCTCCATCGAACCCCATGAGCGAGAGGAATTCGCGCTGGTAGGCATGCACCGTCGCCCCGTTGCGCTGGCGTTTCGGAACATAGAGCACGCCGGAAATCTCCGCCGGATCAACTTCGTTGAGGGCCCAGAGCCGCGCCGTCCCCTCCACCACGAAATGCGCGAAATTGAGCCAGAGCGCACTGCCCCAGATCCAGGTACCGCCCAGCCGCTTGGCCGGGGCCGCCGGGCGATCGGGTTCGGTCATCAAGGCGCGCGCATTGCGCCACAGCGCCCCTTGCGGCAGATAGACGCCGTCCGCAGTGAACACGCCCGAGGGCTCGACCAACCCGTTGCCCGCAGGAGGCACGACAAGCGCATTCGGAACCTCCTCCAGCGTGGTCGACCAACCGCCAGTGGGATCCGGGGGCATGGTCCCGGGGAGCGCGGAAGGCGTGTCCATGAGGGGCCGCCCGTCCGGGCCAAGGGGGCGCGTCGCGGTCCAGACCGTCCGGGTCGAGACCTCCGCGTGCCGCTTGAACCCCTGGGAAGTAAGCAAGCGTTTGCACTCACGCATTCCCTCGCGGTCATAGACGCCGGGATGAAACTCGATGACGATGCCGCGAATGCCGGTCAGATCCGCATGGCGCAGGAAGTCCAGCTCTCCACCTTCGATATCCATCACCAGAATGGTCGGCGCGAACTCAGCGCGCAGATATTCAAAGCTCTGGGTCGGCAGATCGACCGTCTCGCTCGTTCGGCGGCGGTTTTCAAGCAGCGAAGAGCCCAGAAAGCTGTTGGCGATATGAAACGGGATGCTGTCCGGCGCCTCCGGATCGCTCACGACGATCTGGTTTCGGAGCTCGATGACGTCGTTCAATCCGTTGATTTCATATAGTTTTCTGGTGTACTCCAAAAGGGAAGAGTTGGCCTCGAAGGATAGGATCCTCTCGGGGCGCGCGTTTCGCGCCACCACGGCGCCGACGATGCCGAGCCCCGCGCCCATCTCGATCACGCGATCTTCCGGCGTCACGATGGAGAGCGCGCCGGCGATCTCATCGCCCTCATAGCGGGCCGCGTTGATCCGCTTGATTCGCATCTCGTTGAGGAAGGGCGAGGGGGGGACCTTCACGCCGAGACAGTGCGCCGCGGGGGTCAGTTCTTCGGCCATGAGGTCCCTGCTGTGACGTTCGGGGCCGAGCATACACCGCGCGAAACGCCGCTCCAAGGGCTTTGGCGTGGGGCCTGTGCCACTGGACGGAGCGCGGGGGCTGGTGCATAGATGGTGCAACGAGGATCTGGAGTTTCCCATGGGCATTCTGAGCACAGCGCTGCGGGCCGTCACCTGGTGGAACGGTCAGACGCTGAACACCCAGCTTTTCACCTGGCGCAAAGGTGTGCGCGTGGGCGAAGATGCCGAGGGCAATGTCTATTACCGCAACGAGGCGGACAGCCGGCGGTGGGTGATTTTCAACGGCGAGGCCGAAGCCAGCCGGGTGAGCCCGGAGTGGCACGGCTGGCTCCACCACACCTGGGATCGCCCGCCGACTGAGATGCCGGTTGCGAAAAAGCCGTGGGAACAAGCACATCAGCCCAACCTGACCGGCACGGCGGCCGCCTATGTCCCGGCTGGATCTCTGCGGCGGGCCGATCCCGCCGAACGGAGGGATTATGAAGCCTGGACGCCGGACTAGGGCGCGGGGGCGGAGCCAGTCATGAGCGCAAGACCCTGGATCGAGACCGCCGTGGGCGGCGCAGTGCTCGTCATCGCGATCGGCTTTGGCGCCTTTGCGCTGGACCGGACGGCGCGTGGCGGCGGTGCGGGCTATGAGCTGACGGCCTCGTTCCGCTCGCTTGAAGGGGTCGGGGTGGGGACGGACGTGCGCCTCGCGGGTGTCAAGATCGGCTCGGTGACGGAGATTGTCCTCAATCCCGAAACCTATCGCGCCGAAACGACCGTGCGGATCGACCCGACGATCCAGCTTCCCGATGATTCGGCCATCGCGATAGCCTCCGAAGGGCTTCTTGGCGGCAGTTTCGTGGAGGTTAGCCCCGGCGGATCGCCGTTTTACTATGTTGCGGGGGATGAAATTGCCGACACGCAAAGCGCGGTCAGCCTGATTTCGCTCCTGCTGAAATTCGTATCTGGTGGAGAGGGCTGATGAAGCGGCTGTTTGTGATGTCGATGTGTGTTCTGGCGCTGCCCGCGGCGGCGCAGCAGGCCCAGTCCGGGAGCGGCGCGGTGATCCGGGCGCTCGATCGGACCAACGCCTCGGTCACCGATCTCGAAATCGGCAACGGGGCCAGCGCGCGCTACGGGTATCTCACCTTGCAACTGGACGAATGCCGCTATCCGGTGGGCGATCCGTCAGGCGATGCCTATGCGTACCTCACGGTGCGCGAGGACGAGAGCGCAGAGCCGGTGTTCGAAGGCTGGATGGTCGCGTCCTCGCCAGCGCTCAACGCGGTCGATCATCCGCGCTACGATTTCTGGGTTCTGCGCTGCAAGACCTGATCCGTGCTCGGCAGGGCCTTTGCGTGGATCGAGGCCTCTTCCTCCAGCGCTTCCGCGAGTAGAGAGCGATACCGGCCGCGCGGGATTTCAAGCGCGCCAAGGGAGGCGAGGTGTGGGGTCAGGAACTGCGTGTCGAAGAGCGTGAAGCCGCAGGCGTCGAGGTGGGTCGTGAGGAACGCAAGGGCGATCTTGGAGCCGTCCGCCGCGCGCGAAAACATGCTTTCGCCAAAGAATGCCGCGCCCAGGGCGACCCCGTAGACCCCGCCGATCAGACGGTCGGCGTCGTCCCGCACTTCGAGGGAATGGGCCCTGCCGCCGTCGTGCAGCGCCATGTAGAGCTCGAATATCGTGTCGTTGATCCAGGTCTCGCTGCGATCTGCGCAGGCCGAGACCACGGCGGCGAAATCATCGTCGAGGCTGACGCGAAAGCCCCCCCTGCGCAACTGGCGCGCGAGGGAGCGGGAGAGGTGGAAGCCCCCCGGAAGGAAGACGCCGCGCCGCTTCGGGTCGACCCAGAAAACCTCCGGATCGTCCCGATGTTCGGCCATTGGGAAGACCCCGCTGGCGTAGGCGGTCAGCAAGAGCTCTGGCGTCAGATCCATCACCGGGGCCGTACCTGCTCAAACCCGCCGCGACGGCGCGTCAGTCAAAGGACCGTTCGAGCCAGTCTTCGAGCCAGTGGATGTTGTAGGTCCCGCTCTGGATGTCGTCCTCTTCCAACAGGCGCGCGAAGAGCGGGATGGTTGTGTCGACACCATCCACGATCAGCTCGCCAAGCGCCCGGTTGAGCCGGGCCAGCGCCTCGGGGCGATCCCGGCCGTGGACGATGAGCTTGCCGATCAGGCTGTCGTAATAGGGCGGGATCTTGTAGCCGTCATAGAGCGCCGAATCCATCCGCACCCCGAGCCCGCCGGGCGCGTGATACTGGGTGATCTTTCCCGGGCAGGGGGAGAAATTCGGTAGCCGCTCGGCGTTGATCCGGACCTCGATCGCGTGGCCGTTGATCCGCAGATCGTCCTGTTCGAAGGAGAGCGGAAGGCCGGCGGCGACGCGGATTTGTTCGCGCACGAGATCCACCCCGAAAATCGCCTCGGTGACCGGGTGTTCGACCTGAAGCCGGGTGTTCATCTCGATGAAATAGAACTCACCGTTTTCATAAAGAAACTCGATCGTCCCGGCGCCGGCGTAGTTGATCCGGGCCACGGCCTCGGCGCAGGTCCGGCCGATTTCGGCGCGCTCTTCGGGTGAAATACAGGGGCCGGGGGCCTCTTCGAAGACCTTCTGGTGGCGCCGTTGCAGCGAGCAGTCGCGCTCGCCAAGGTGCACGGCTTTGCCTTTGCCGTCGCCGAAGACCTGGATCTCGATGTGGCGCGGCGTGGTGAGGTATTTCTCGATATAGACCTCGTCATTGCCGAAGGCAGCCTTGGCCTCGGCGCGTGCGGTCTTGAACGCTTGTTCGATCTCTTTGGCGCTGCGCGCGAGCTTCATCCCGCGCCCGCCGCCGCCGGCCGTCGCCTTGACGATGACCGGGTAGCCGAATTCCTCGCCGATCGCCCGCGCCGCCTCGACCGAAGGCACGCCGCCCTCGGATCCCGGAACGCAGGGCACGCCGAGCGCCTTCATCGTGTCCTTGGCGGTGATCTTGTCGCCCATGACGCGGATGTGCTCGGCGGTCGGGCCGATGAACGACAGACCGTGATCTTCCACGACCTGAACGAAATTCGCATTCTCCGACAGGAACCCGTAACCGGGGTGAATCGCCTGCGCGCCGGTGACTTCACAGGCCGCGATAATCGCGGGAATCGACAGATAGCTGTCCGTCCCCGGGGCGGGGCCGATACAGACCGATTCGTCCGCCATGCGCACGTGCATCGCGTCGGCATCGGCGGTGGAATGCACCGCGACCGAGCGAATGCCCATCTCCCGCGCGGCCCGGATGACCCGCAGCGCAATCTCGCCACGGTTTGCGATCAGGATTTTGTCAAACATCGTCGCGCCCTCACTCGATGATGACGAGCGGCGCACCGTACTCGACCGCCGCGCCATCTTCCACGAGAATGCGCGTCACGGTCCCCGCCCTGGGTGCGGGGATGTGGTTCATGGTTTTCATCGCCTCGACAATCAACAAGGTGTCGCCTTCGGAGACCTGTGCGCCCGTGGAAATGAACGACGGTGCGCCGGGCTCGGCCTGAAGATAGACCGTCCCGACCATCGGCGATGTCACAGCGCCGGGATGGTTCGCGGGATCGCCATCGGCGGGCTCGTCGGCCAGAGCGCTTGCGGGGGCTGCGGCTGCGGGCGCGGCGACAGGGGCCGCGGCGGCCATGGGTGCCATCGGGGCCTGCGGCACGATCTTGCTGACGCGGACGTTCAGCGCGTCGTGTTCGCCATATTCGCGTTTGACCTGAAGCTCGGAAAGCTCGTTATCATTCAGAAGTTCTGCGAGCGCCTGAATGAAGGCGACATCTGCTTCTTGGCTTTTTATTGTCATCCTGTCCCACCTTAAGATACGTCAGCGACGATGCGTTCATGAGCTTATAGGTGATTGACGCAGGAGAGAAAAGCGCATCAAGGCCCGCTGCCGACCGGGAATTTTGTGTCGGCAGCGCAGATCGTTAGGGCGCCTCGGCGTCTCGAATGTCTGGGGCCGTCTCCTCGGGGGGAGGGCTGGCCTCGGTCTCATCGGCCGATTCTGCCGCCCGGATCGTAAGCTCCGGCTCTTCTGGCGCGGAAGGCGGCGCGTCCGTCCCTGCCGATGCGCGCGCTTCCGTCGAGCCATCGGCGGGAGCAGCGGCCTCTGGCGCCCGCTCCGCGTCTTCGGCAGCTTCGGCCTGTTCGCGCAGGATCGCGTCGATCTTCAACTGCATGATCGAGGGCGGCGCGGTGGCCGCCTTGTCTTCGCCGTCACGATAGCTGCGATTGCTCGCCGAGGCGTCTGATTCTTCCGCCTTGGGAACCCGGTCTGGCCGTCGTTTGAGGGCCGGCGGTTCGGCGGCGGCGTGAGGCGAGCCGGCGGCAAAAACAGAACTGCCCGGACCGATAGGGGAAATCGTCATGGTTCACTCCCGATATAACTTTACCCGGGGGTAATGTTCCTTTCGAACCTCTTAAGTCCGGTTAATGAAAGCCGAAGACGGCCCAGAATTTGCAATCGTGGTTTGCAAAGCCTTACCGGGTGCGGCCGTGGCAATAACCAATCCAGCGACATCTTATATAGGTGACGAAAAATAGAGCGTTTTCAACGTGCGAACGCTGTGCTGCGGGAATCTTAGCAAGTTGAATCCGGCTCATCCTTTCTTAAAGAATCGACCGTAGCTTTCAGATCACGGCCGAAACCGGAAAGCGAATTAAGGGGTGCCCATGTCTCAGAGTATTACTCTTCCGGAAAAGCTAAATTCGGATGCGGCTGCATCGCTGCTCGATGCGTTTCGTGAGAAGCGCGGGGCGGATCTCGAGATCGCGGCATCCGATACTGTTTTCGTTGGCGGGCTGTGCTTCCAGGTTCTCGTTGCCGCGAAAAACCAATGGCAGGCGGACGGCCATACCTTGTCCGTGGACACGCACTCCAACGCGTTTGCCGATGGCATGTCGCGTCTGGGTATGCCGCTTGACGTCTTTTCAGGAGGAAACTGAATGGCACTCAAAGTTCTTGCCGTGGATGACTCCCTGACCATCAGGGAACTCCTGCGCGCTTGCCTCACCAACGCTGGCTTCGATGTGGATGTGGCCGTCGATGGGATGGACGGGCTGGAAAAACTGCCCGAGGCGGCGCCCGATGTGGTGATCACCGATATCAATATGCCGCGTATGAACGGGTTCGAGTTCATCGACGCCCTCCGCGGCGGCCAGAGCCCGACGACGGTTCCGATCCTGGTCCTGACCACGGAAAGCGCGTCCGAGCTCAAACAGAAGGCCCGCGCGGCCGGTGCAACCGGGTGGATCGTCAAGCCATTCGACGAAACCCGCCTTGTCTCGGCAATCCGCCGCGTTGCGAGCTACGACGCCTGATATGTCTGGAACCAACGATATTCGCGACACGTTCTTCCTGGAATGTGAAGATCTCCTAGAGGCGCTCGAGGAAGGTCTACAGGAAGCGAACGAGCACATCGCAGACGGTGCGATCGACTCCGAAACCATCAACGCGGTCTTCCGCGCTGTCCATTCCATCAAGGGCGGGGCAGGGGCCTTTGCGCTCAATGATCTGGTGCATTTCGCCCATACCTTCGAGACCGTGCTGGACGAGGTGCGCAGCGGCGCGCTGATGCCGGACGCCGAGATCATGGATCTGTTCTTCCGGTCCAGTGACCGGCTGGTCGATCTGGTGGCGGCCGCGCGCGATGAGACGCCGGTTGACCTCTCGGAAAATCAGGTTCTCGAGGCGGAACTCAAGAAATACGCGCCCGACGAGGAAGAAGAGGTCGAAGCCGATGATTTCCAGCCCATGGGCCTGGATTTCTCGATGGACCTTCCGGATCTCGATTTCGACGACGATGCGCCCGCGCCGGCCAAGGCCATCGGCTTCGAGATCAGTGTCCGGCCGCATGACGCCTTCTATGCCTGTGGCAACGATATCGTGCATCTGCTGCGTGGGCTGTCGGAACTGGGTGAGACGACGGTTGCGGTCGAGACCGACGCGCATGCCGATTTCGACGAGATCGCGCCGGAGAAATCCGCGGCGACCTGGTCCGTTCGCCTCATCACCGAAGAGAGCGAGCACGTGATCTATGACGTGTTCGATTTCGTCGACGGCATTTGCGATCTCAAGGTCGATCCGATCCATGAGGAAACGATGGAGGATGAACCGATTTCGGACGAAGCTGCTGACCCTGTTGAACTCGAAGTTGTGCAAAAGATCGAGAGCCCCGCGGAGGAGGCTCCGGTTGAGGTAAAAAAGTCCGAAGTGCCGGCGCCGGTTAAGGCGGCTCCGGTGGAAGCGGCGAAACCCGACGCGGGGGGCAAGGCTGCGGCCAAGACCTCGCGCGCGACCATCCGAGTGGATCTCGAACGTGTCGATCGTCTGATCAACGTGGTGGGCGAGCTGGTGATCAATCAGGCGATGTTGTCGCAATGCGTCAAGGAAGCCGGGATCACCGGGTCGACCGATATCTCCTCGGGTCTCGATGAGTTCAAGCAGCTCTCGCGCGAGATTCAGGAAAGCGTGATGGCGATCCGCGCCCAGCCGGTGAAATCCCTGTTCCAGCGGATGTCCCGGATTGTGCGGGAAGTTGCATCTGCCACGGGGAAACGCGTGCGTCTGGTGACGACGGGCGAGTCCACCGAAGTTGACAAGACGGTCATCGAACGACTGGCTGATCCACTGACCCACATGATCCGAAACGCGATCGACCACGGGCTGGAATCTTCCGACGCGCGGACCAGCGCGGGCAAGGTTGAAACCGGCACCGTGACGCTCAGCGCGGCGCACCGGTCGGGCCGCGTTCTCATTGAGATTTCCGACGATGGCGCCGGAATCAACCGCGAACGCGTGCTTCAGATCGCGATCGACAAGGGGCTGGTCGATGCCAATGCCGAGCTGTCGGATACCGAAATCGACAACCTGATCTTTGCCCCCGGCTTTTCGACCGCGGGCGAGATTTCCGACCTTTCCGGTCGCGGGGTCGGCATGGATGTGGTCAAGAGCTCGATCCAGTCGCTCGGCGGCAAGGTGTCGATCAACTCCATCCCGGGCAAAGGCTCGACCTTCACCATCAGCCTGCCGCTGACCCTCGCGGTCATGGAGGGGATGGTCGTCGAAGTCACGGGCCAGACAATGATCGTCCCGCTGACGGCCATCGTCGAGACGCTCCGCCCCGAGGACAAGGATATCCATCACCTCGGTACGGGCGAGCAGGTCGTCTCGGTGCGCGGCGTATTCATCCCGATCTTCGATCTGGGCTCGATCCTCGGGTACCGGACGACCAAGAGCTACTCGAGCAATCAGGTCCTGCTGTTGATCAGCACGGACGAAGAACAAACCTACGCCCTGACGGTCGACTCGATCTTTGACCAACGCCAGGTCGTGATCAAAGGGCTCAGCGAAAACTACGGCGAATTGCCCGGGATCGCAGCCGCAACAATTCTCGGGGATGGCCGCATCGCGCTCATCATCGACACGGACGGGATCTACGGCATGAACAGCCATTCCGCCATTAAGACGCAACAGCCTTGGATAGGAGCAGCGTGATGACCCAGGCTCAACAAATCGACACGCGCGAACACCACGGCGCGGCGTTCAAGGAATATGTTGCCTTCCGCACGGCGGGGCAGGATTTCTGCTTCGATATCATGAAGGTCCGCGAGATTCGCGGCTGGACCGAGGCCACCATCCTTCCCCACGCCCCGAGCTATGTCCTTGGCGTGATCAACCTGCGCGGATCGGTGGTGCCGATCGTGGATCTGGCGACGCGCCTTGGCCTCCCGACGACGGAGCCCCATGCCCGCCACGTGATCATCATCGCGATGGTCAACACCCAGATCATCGGCCTTCTGGTCGAGGCGGTCTCCGACATCCTCGGCGTGGGCGATGATATCGTCCAATCGACGCCCGATGTCGCATCGGAGACGACCAAGTCCTTCATTTCGGGCGTGATCCCGAAAGACAGCAAGATGATCCGGTTGGTGGATATCGAAAAGATCCTCCCCGCGGGCGAGTTGGAGTAACGCCGAATGTCTGCGGTTGGTTCAACAGTTGCCGGGGGTATCTCGGACAGCGACTTCGCGTCGCTCCGCTCCATCGCGCTGCGTGAGCTCGGAATCGAGATCAGCGGTGAGAAGAAGTCGCTGCTGGTCTCCCGGCTGGCAAAGCGATTGCGCCACCTGGGGCTTGACGGATTTTCGGAATACACCGAGCTTCTCAACACCGGTCAATCTGCCGAGGAACTGGAGGAGTTCGTCGCCTGCGTGACCACAAACGTCACGCGGTTTTTCCGTGAGCCGCATCATTTCGATCATCTCGAGACGCAGCTCATACCGGACATCGAAAAGCGCGCCTCGCGAGGCGAGCAGGTCCGGCTCTGGTCGTCGGCCTGTTCGACGGGCGAGGAGCCCTACAGCGCGGCCATGATACTCGCGCGGCACCTGAGCGACCGGGCTTTGAGCAACGTCAAGATCCTCGCGAGCGACGTCAACGTCAAGGTGCTCGAAGCCGCCCAATCGGCGGAGTATCCCAAGAGCGAGGCCGACGCCGCACGCGCGGATTTGCGCGGATTTTTCCAGCCCTCGCCCAATGATCCCGGCCGGGTCGTGCTTGCCGACAAGGTCCGGAACCTGGTGACGTTTCGCTACATGAACCTGGCGAAAACCTGGCCCGTCCGCGGCCCGTTCGATGCGATTTTCTGCCGGAACGTTGCCATCTACTTCCCCCAGAACGTGCAGGAAGATCTATGGGTGAAGTTTGCTAAAGTTCTTCGGAAAAACGGGAGCATGTATATCGGTCATTCCGAACGTCTGGCCGGTCCGGCTAACACCAGATTTAGATTTCTGGGGTCTACAATGTACCAGCTTACGAACTGAGCGGGTGAGCTAAGAGCAGCTTAAGTGGAGTGAATGCCATGTCTTTACGCGAAAAACTCAGAGTGATGGTTGTGGACGACATGTCCACCAGCCGAGCACTTATCACGCAATCTCTCGATGATATCGGCATTGCGAATTATGCCACGTCCAACAACGGCGTGGATGCCCTCACGCAGATCCGGCAAAAGCCGGTGCATCTGGTGATTTCCGACTACAATATGCCCGAGATGAACGGCATCGACCTGCTCGGTGGGCTGCGCAAAGAGCCGGCATCGGCCCGTGTCGGGTTCATCCTGATCACCGGCAAGGCCACGCGCGAGATCATCGAGAAGGGTTCGAGCCTGGGGATGAACAACTTCCTCAAGAAGCCGTTCACTGTGCCGGAGATGAAAGCCTGTATCGAGAAGGTCGTCGGTGCGCTCTAATGAAGGACATGACTGGGGAACCGGACGGGGCGGCGCGGGACGTCGCTAGCCGTTATCTTGATTTCCTGGATCGCCGTCTGATGCGATCTGCGGACCTGATCGCCGTCGCCGAGGCGGCGTTTGCCAAGCGCTATGGAGACGCAGCAGCGCTGCCCGCGGAGGCGCAGAACATCGACATGACCTTGCAGATCATAGACGATGTCCGCCGCACGGTGCAGAACCTGCGCGATGCGAAGGGTGGGCTCGCCTCGGTCTCGGACGAGATGCTGTTGGCCGGATGCCGGTTGCGCGAGACGATGGATTGCATGACCCAAGCCACTGCCGCGGCGCTGGAAAGCCCCGAAGACGAGATATTCTGACGCGAACCGCGCGGCAATGGATGGCTATCTTGACCCGTCTGGATCTTCCAGGCGGGTCAGTTTTTTGGCGCCGCCGGTTTCGAAATGTGCTGGTCGATCAGGACCGGATTTCCGTCGGGGTCGAGGACAACGATATGCCCGATGCCCGTGCCGTCCGGATCCGTTTCGGTGTGGAGCGCGATGCCGCGGTCGCGCAGAGTCTTCTGGATTTCGCGCACATCCTCGAAGGCCTCAAGCGGGTCAGTGTTCTCGTCCCAGCCGGGATTGAAGGTGAGCGTGTTCTTTTCCAGAAACCCGCTGAAGAGGCCGATGATCGTTGAGCCGTTGCGCATGATCGCCCAGCCCTTGTCCGGCTCACCGCCGCTGAAACTGAACCCAAGCGCTTCGTAAAACGCGCGAGAGGCATCGAGATCCTTGACCGCAAGGCTGACTGAAAACAATCCAAGGTCCATGACCATCTCCCCATCCGGCGGGGCGGCGCTCAGCTTTTGGCGGCGATGACGGAAGCGATATGCGCGGCGCAGCCCGTGAGCGCAGCATAGTCATCC
This sequence comes from Poseidonocella sedimentorum, assembly GCF_900116005.1. Classification (GTDB taxonomy): domain Bacteria; phylum Pseudomonadota; class Alphaproteobacteria; order Rhodobacterales; family Rhodobacteraceae; genus Poseidonocella; species Poseidonocella sedimentorum. Next base: position 28,231 of record NZ_FOYI01000012.1, on the reverse strand, counting down.
TCGACCACATGCACAGCAAAATTCTTCATGAACCCGGCGAAGCGGCCCTTGTCGCGGAAGGCATCCGCGAAACCGAAGGGCTGGAGATAGGGCGTCATCGCGCGGGCCACGCCGCCCACGAGATACACCCCGCCAAAGGGCAACTGGATCAAGGAGAGGTTGCCCGCGACGGCGCCGAGGATGCGGACGAAATGGCGGACGGTATCCTCGGCGCGCGGGTCCGTCCCGTCGGCGCAATGGGCCATGATCTCGGCGGCGGTCTGTTGCCGGAAATCGCCGTCTTCCTGCCCGAGCCACTGGTAGACCCGCTCCAGCCCGCGCCCCGAGAGCACGTCTTCGATGCCGGGAAGGCCATGCGCGCTTTCGATGTAGCGGCTGAGGCGATACTCGGATTCGTTGCGCACCAGCAGGCTCGCATGACCGGCCTCGGAGGGCGGCACGATGGTCTTGCCCGCATCGGTCAGCACAAGGGCCGCGTTGAACCCGGTGCCAACCCCGATCACCAGCCGCGTCGTCCCGCGGCTGTCCTCGACGCCGGCGGGCACGACCTCGCGCTGCGCCTCCGGGGTGAGATAGGGGAGCGCATGGCCCTGAGCCTGAAGGTCGTTGAGAATCGCGACGGTCTCGGAGCGGGTGGAGCGGGCGAGGGCGCCGCCGTCGATGGACCAGTCCAGATTGGTGAGCTCGGCGACGCCGTTGTGCACCGGGCCCGCCACCGCGATACAGGCCGCGGCCGGATCGGCCCCGCCTTCATCGTCGAGAAACTGCGCCAGAACGCTCTCGATCCCCGGAAACTCCGCGTTGCGATAGCGCCGGATCGTGCCGGGCACGAGCGCGGCCCCGTCCGCGAGCGCAACCCGCGTGTTGGTCCCGCCGACATCGGCGACGAGCGTGTAGGCATTGTCCGGATGGATCATGGTCACTGGATCGGTCACGGGGGGCGTTACCTTGCAAAGGCGGCTTTGAGAGCCTCATAGGATGTCTTGGGTGTCCGCTTCAAGCTGTCGAAATCCACATGCACGAGCCCAAAGCGCTTTTCATATCCCAGGGCCCATTCATAATTGTCCAGCAGCGACCAGCACATGTAGCCCTTGACGGGGACGCCTTCGTGGATCGCCTGACGGACTTTCTCCAGATGCGCGTCGAGATAGGCGATGCGGGCGGGGTCTTCGACGCGGCCGTCCTTGAGGACATCGGGGCTCGCGAGGCCGTTTTCGGTGATGTAGATCGGCAGGTCGCCGGTGTATTCGCGGGCGGTGCGGGTGAGGAAGTTGTAGAGGCCCTCGGGGAAAATCTCCCATCCCATCAAGGTCTTGGGCAGCGGCCCTTCGACTTCCTGATGCGCGGGCCAGGGGCCGGTCGCCGGGGCGATGAGCTTGCGCGTGTAGTAGTTGATCCCGCACCAGTCGACCGGCGCCATGATCGTCTTGAAATCATCCTGCCAGCCCTTGGGCATGTGGGGACCGAGCCCCTCCATGACGTTGGCGGGGTATTCGCCCTTGAACACGCCGCCGAGGAAGAACCGGTTATAGTACCCGTCATAGAGCGCCGCGGCCTCGCGGGCGGCGTCGCTGTCGTCGGCGGGATCGGCCCATTCGAGATTGAAGACCGCGCCGAGGTTGTCCATCCCGAGACCGCGCATCGTCTCGATGGCGCGACCGTGGGCGAGGAGGACGTGGTGCATCGCGCGGGCGGTGGCGCGGATATCGCGCAGACCGGGGGCGTGGTGGCCGAGGAAATGGCTCAGCCATGCGACGCACCACGGCTCGTTGATCGGCGCGACCGAGAACATCCGGTCGCCGATGCGCGACATGATGACCTCGGTGTACTCGGCGAACCATTCGGCGATGTCGCGGTTGCGCCAGCCGCCGAGATCGGCGAGCGCCGAGGGCAGTTCCCAGTGATAGAGCGTGGCACAGGGTTTGAGCCCGCGCTCCAGGAGCGCGTCGGTCAGCCGGTCGTAGTAGTCGAGGCCCTCGGGGTTGGGCGTGCCGCGCCCCTCGGGCAGCACCCGGGCCCAGCTTGTCGAGAAGCGGTAGCAATCGAAGCCCGCGTCCTTGAGCAAGTCGAAATCCGCCTCATACATGTGGTAGTGATCGCAGGCGCGGGCGCCGTTTTCGGCCCGGACCACGTTGCCGGGCGTCGCGGCGAAATCATCCCAATGGGTGCGGCCCGCGCCGCCGAATCCGTGGCCCTCGATCTGGTAGCTCGAGGTGGCTGCGCCGAACAGGAAGCCTTCGGGAAAATCGCTGCGAGAGAATTTCATGCGTGCCTCGGGGTCTATTCCGGCGCCGGTCCGGTGGAGCGGCCGATGACGAATTCGGCTTCCAGCATCTTGTGGACGGGCTCGGTTTGTTTCGATCTGAGCTGTGCGATGAGAATCTCGGCGCACATGCGCCCCGCTTCATGCGCCGACGAGCGGGTGGCGGTAAAGGCCGGAGTGTCGCCATCGTTGCGCAGGTAGGACAGATCGTCATCATGGGTGACGACGGAGATATCGCGGCCCATGACCAGCCCGGCGTTTTCGATCGCGAGACGGACGCCAAAGGCTGCCGGCATGGACGAGACGACGATCGCCGTCGGGGGCTTGGGCGCGGCGAGCATCCGGACGGTCGTCTCATAGCCATATGTTTCGGTCATCTCCGCGCTGGTCATCAGCTCCGGCTCTGGCGTGATCCCGGCGGTCTTGAGCGCCGCGCAAAACCCCCTGCGCCGGCGGTGGGCGAAGTCGAGCGTCTCCAGCCCGTTGATCAGACCGATGCGCCGGTGGCCGAGGCCGATGAGATATTCCGTCGCGCGCTCGAAGGCCCGCTCGTTGTTCATGTCGACCCAGGAATAGGGCACGCTGGAGTTGGTGGACCGGCCGTGTACGACGAAGCGCATCCCGATTTCGGTGAGCCGTTCGATCCGTTCATCGGTCATGCGCGGCCCCTGCACGATGACCCCGTCGACCGCGCCGCGGCCGTGCAGCTCGCGGTAGACATCGAGCTCCTGGCGTTGGCCGACGAAGGTCAGCATCAGATCATAGCCGTGATCGGCATAGAGCTGGCCGGCGCCGGCGATGAAGTCCCCGAAGATCGGGTTGTGGAGCTCATGCTGAAACCGGCCCGGGATGACATGCCCGATCGCCATCGCCTGACCCGTGGCCAGAGAGCGCGCGCGCCGGTTGGGTTGGTAGCCGAAGGTGCGGGCGGCCTGTTCCACCCGCTCGCGCGTGACCGCGTTGACCTCGGGGTAGCCGTTGAGGGCGCGGCTGACGGTGGTCTGGGACAGGCCGAGATGCGCGGAGAGTTGTTTCAGGTTCATTTTTCCTCCAGTCAAAGCGCTTTTGCCCCGGTCCCGGTTTACGCTTGCGGCAGGTCCGGTGAAAAAACAAGCACTTTATTGCGACTGGTCCCTGGGCCACCCCCCGCCGCGCGGCGGGAGTATTTGCGCCGCCGCCCTCGCAAGATCATTGACAGGCTGAAAGGATTAATAAACCGTATATAGTGTTCAAAGCGCTTTGGCGGTTGATTCTGCGTTTGGGGTTTCTGCGTTTGGCGGTTGATTCCAGGCGCGCATGATTCAACAGTCGGGAGAGCGTGCAGACAAAGCACCTTTTTGGGAGGAAAGAATGGCACATCGTTTCATGGCCAGCGCGGCAGCGCTTGCCCTGGTCGCCGGAATGGCGCAAGCACAGGATCTGAAATTTCCGGTGGGCGAGGGCCCGTTCAGCTGGGACAGCTACACCGCATGGGCGGACAGCGCGCCGGATCTCTCCGGCCAGACGGTGACCGTCTCGGGCCCCTGGCTCACGCCCGAAGATGACATCTTCCGCAGTGCCGTCGCCTATTTCGCCGATGCGACCGGCGCCGAGGTGATCTACACTGGCTCCGACAGCTTCGAGCAGCAGATCGTGATCGATGCCGAAGCCGGCTCGCCGCCCAACGTTGCCGTGTTCCCGCAGCCGGGTCTTGCCGCGCTGCTCGCCGCCAAGGGCCAGCTCTCGCCGCTTTCGGACGACATCCAATCCTGGGTCGCCGAGAACTACGCCGCCGGGCAATCCTGGGTCGATCTGGGCACCTATGCCGATGCCGATGGCAACGACGCCTTCTACGGCTTCTTCTTCAACGTGAACCTCAAGAGCCTCGTGTGGTACAACCCGGAGAACTTCGAGGACGCGGGCTACGAGGTCCCCGGCTCGATGGAAGAGCTCAAGGCGCTGACCGAGCAGATCGTGTCCGAGGGCGAAACGCCGTGGTGTATCGGTCTGGGCTCCGGCGCCGCGACCGGCTGGCCGGCGACCGACTGGGTCGAGGACATCATGCTGCGCACCCAGCCGCCCGAGGTCTACGACGCCTGGACCACCAACGAGATCGGCTTTGACGATCCGCGCGTTGTCGCCGCGATCGAGGAATTCGGCTACTTCGCCCGCGATGACGCCAAGGTCTCCGGCGGGGCAGGGGCCGTGGCCTCGACCGATTTCCGCGACAGCCCCAAGGGCCTCTTCACCTCGCCGCCGCAGTGCTACCTGCACCGCCAGGCCTCCTTCGTTCCGGCCTTCTTCCCCGAAGACGTGGAATTCGGCGTGGATGCCGACTTCTTCTACTTCCCGTCCTACGCGGAAAAAGACCTCGGCAATCCGGTCCTCGGGGGCGGCACGCTGATGGCGGTCACCAACCCCTCGGATGCGACGAGCGAATTCATGGAATTCCTCACCCTGCCGCTCACCCATGAGGTGATGATGGCCCAGACCGGTTTCCTCACACCGCACAAGGGCGTCAACCTCGATGCCTACATGAGCGACACGCTGCGCGGCCAGGGCCAGATCCTGATCGATGCGACCACCTTCCGCTTCGACGGCTCCGACCTGATGCCCGCAGGCGTCGGCGCCGGGTCGTTCTGGACCGGCATGGTCGATTACACCGGCGGCAAATCCGCCCAAGATGTCGCCGCGGATATCCAAAGCTCCTGGGACGCGCTGAAGTAAGCGCCCCGGCCAAGATCGGGCGGCCCGCCACGGCGCGGGCCGCTTCACCAGACTGACGCGCAAAGCGCGCAACAAGGGGGAGGGGGAACATGGGTGGACTTCATCCGGCCCTGCAGGGGCTCGTAACCATCATCATCGGTGTGGGCGGCTGTATCGGATATTTCTACTTCGCCAACCAGTTCCTGGACCGGGTGCTTTATCCCGCCAAGGGGCCCGACGCAGGGCGCAATATCAACCGCGCCAACATGATCCGGCCCTGGCTCTTTCTCTTTCCGGCGATATTCGCGCTCGGCCTCTATCTTGCCTATCCCGTCGTCGCGACGCTGCGCCTGTCGCTGATCGACAATGACACTGGCGCGTTCGTGGGCCTTGAACATTACGCCAAGCTGACGGGTGAGGCGAAGTTCTGGGAGGCGATCCGCAACAACCTGCTCTGGCTGATCGTGGTGCCGGCGCTCTCGACCGCCTTCGGTCTGCTCGCGGCGCAGCTGACGGACCGGATCGCCTGGGGCAATCTCGCCAAGTCGCTCATCTTCATGCCCATGGCCATCAGCTTCGTGGGCGCGGGCGTGATCTGGAAGCTGGTCTACGAGGCCCGCCCCGACGGGTTCGAACAGATCGGCGTGCTCAACGCGATCTGGACGGCGATGGGCGGCGAGCCGCAGAACTGGCTCACCATTCCGCTTTGGAACAACTTCTTTCTGATGATCGTACTGGTCTGGATCCAGACCGGCTTTGCCATGGTGATCCTCTCGGCCGCGCTGCGCGGCATTCCCGAGGAAACCGTGGAAGCCGCGATCGTCGATGGCGCCAACCCGTTCCAGATTTTCTTCAAGATCAAGGTGCCGCAGATCATGTCCACCATCGTTGTGGTCTGGACGACGATCACCCTGGTGGTGCTCAAGGTCTTCGACATCGTCTTCACCATGACCAACGGCCAGTGGGAGACGCAGGTTCTGGCCAATTACATGTATGACAAGCTTTTCCGCTCCTTCGATACCGGCATGGGGTCGGCGGCGGCGATGGTGATCATGCTGCTGGTGACGCCGATCCTCGTCTGGAACGTCTACACCGCCCGCAAGGAGATGCGCTGATGGACAATATCGCAGGTAGAAAACCGGCGCTTACGTGGGTCGTACATATTTCGGTCGCGGCGCTCGTGCTGCTGTGGCTCTTCCCGACGGTGGGCTTGCTGGTCTCGTCCTTCCGCACCTCGGACCAGATCTCCAGCTCGGGCTGGTGGAATGCGCTCTTCCCCGCCGAGCAGAACCTCGTGATCCGCACGGCCGCGCCCGATAGCCAGCTGGCGGAGGGCGATCTGTGGGTCGTCGAGGGCAACCTCTTTGCGCTTGATGGGCGCGAGCCGCTGACCGTCGACGCATGGGGCATTTCCTCGCGCGATCTTGGCGCCTATCAGCCCGGCGAGACGGCCGAATTCCGCGATGGCAGCGCGATCACCGTGGCCGAAAACGGCGATTACCGCGTGGAGAGCCGCGAGGAAATGTCCGGCAGCCGCGGCCAGCGCGTCTTTCTCAACGCCATGGTCCCGCCGAAGTTCACCCTCGAAAACTACGACAACGTGCTCTTTACCGAAGGCTCCGGCGGCGGCATGAAGAAGGCCTTCTTCAACACGCTCACCGTCGTCATTCCCGCCACCGTCATCCCGATCCTGATCGCGGCCTTCGCGGCCTATGCGTTGGCATGGATGGATTTTCCCGGCCGCGCGCTTCTCATCGCGGCGGTGGTGGCGCTGCTGGTGGTGCCGCTGCAACTGGCGCTCATTCCGCTCCTGACGCTGCACAACCAGATCGGCATCGGCAAGGGCTACCTCGGCGTCTGGCTCGCCCATACCGGCTTCGGCCTGCCGCTCGCGATCTACCTGCTGCGCAACTACATGGTCGGCCTGCCGCGCGATATCATCGAATGCGCCAAGGTGGACGGGGCCACGGATTTCCAGATCTTCACCCGGATCATCCTGCCGCTGAGCTTCCCCGCGCTCGCCTCCTTCGCGATCTTCCAGTTCCTCTGGACCTGGAATGACCTGCTCGTCGCGATGGTGTTCCTCATCGATTCCACCGGCCAGACCACGGTCATGACCCGTCAGATCGTCGAGATGCTCGGCACCCGCGGCGGCAACTGGGAAGTGCTGGCCACGGCGGCCTTCGTCTCGATCTCGGTGCCGCTGCTGGTGTTCTTCTCGATGCAGCGGTTCCTCGTGCGCGGGCTTCTCGCCGGCTCCGTCAAATAATCAGACCAACAAGACCACGACACACAAAGGCAAGATCCTACATGACCGCAAACCCCGTTCCCTCGCAGCCGGGCTCCCTCAACGACGATCCAAACTGGTGGCGCGGCGCGGTGATCTACCAGATCTATCCGCGCTCCTTTCAGGACAGCAACGGCGACGGGATCGGCGATCTGCTCGGCATCGTGCAGCGGTTGCCGCATGTCGCCGCGCTCGGGGCCGATTGCATCTGGATCTCGCCGTTCTTCACCTCGCCGATGAAGGATTTCGGCTATGATGTGAGCGATTATTGCGATGTCGATCCGATGTTCGGCTCGCTGGCGGATTTCGATGTGCTGATCGACACGGCCCACAAGCTCGGGCTGCGGGTGCTCATCGACCTTGTGCTCTCGCACACCTCCGACCAGCACGCCTGGTTCGCCGAGAGCCGCCAGAGCCGCGACAACCCGCGCGCCGACTGGTACGTCTGGGCCGATCCCAAGCCCGATGGCACGCCGCCCAACAACTGGCTGTCGATCTTCGGCGGCCCGGCCTGGCAGTGGGACGCGCGGCGCGAGCAGTATTACCTGCACAATTTCCTCGTAAGCCAACCCGACCTCAACTTCCACAACCCCGAGGTGCAGGACGCGGTGCTCGATGCGACGCGGTTCTGGCTCGATCGCGGGGTCGACGGGTTCCGCCTCGATACGATCAACTTCTACTTCGCCGACAAGGAGCTGCGCGACAATCCGGCGCTCGCACCCGAGCGGCGCAATTCGAGCATCGCGCCGAGCGTGAACCCCTACAACCACCAGGAGCACATCCACTCCAAGAACCAGCCCGAGAACCTCGTGTTCCTCGAACGCTTCCGCGCGCTGCTCGATGAATACCCGGGCAAGACCTGCGTCGGCGAGGTGGGTGACGCGCAGAACGGGATGCGGCTCCTGGGCGAATACACCCGGGGCGATAACCGCGCGCATATGTGCTACGCGTTCGAGCTTCTGTCGGAGGTGCAACCGACGGCGGCGCGGATCGCGGAGGTCTTTGCTCTCGTCGATGAGGTGGCGGCGGATGGCTGGGCCTGCTGGGCCTTTTCCAACCATGACGTTGTGCGCCATGCCTCGCGCTGGTCGCTCACGCCCGCGGCGCAGCGGCTGTTCTCGACGCTGATCATGTGCCTGCGCGGGACGGTCTGTCTCTATCAGGGCGAAGAGCTTGGCTTTGGCGAATCCGTGCTGGCCTTCGAGGATCTTCAGGATCCCTACGGCATCGAGTTCTGGCCCGAGTTCAAGGGCCGCGATGGCTGCCGGACGCCGATCGCATGGTCCGGCGCGGATCACAGCGGCGAGTTTACCACCGGCAAGCCATGGCTCCCGGTGGCGCAGGAGCACCTCCGCCATTCCGTCGCGGCGCAGGAGCAGGACCCCTCCGCGATCCTGCACCACTACCGCCGCGCCATCGGCTTTCGCCACGCGCATCCCGCGCTGATGCAGGGCACGATGGAGGACGTCCGCCACGAGGGCGACATCCTCACCTTCCTCCGCAAGGACGCGGGCGAGGAGATTTTCTGCGCCTTCAACCTCTCCGACACGCCCTCTCAGGTGGCGCTGCCGGAGGGCGATTGGCAGGTGATCGGCGTGGAGCTGGGCAGCGCGGCGCCGACGCCCGAGGGCGGTCTGCACCTCGGGCCCTGGCAGCCCTGTCTGGCGCTGAGGGCCTAGACGGGTGTACAACGAAACCGGGGTACGGGCCGGGAATTGGGCCGGAATTTGGACCGGGAAATTGGGAGGTGAGCATGGCTGATCTGAAACTGACTGATGTCGCCAAGGTCTATGGCGGCAAGGTCGAGGTGCTCAGGGGCATCGATCTCGACATCCAGAAAGGCGAGCTTGTCGTGTTCGTCGGGCCGTCTGGTTGCGGCAAGTCGACCTTGCTGCGGATGATCGCGGGGCTGGAGAAGATCAGCGCCGGGACGCTGGAAATTGACGGGATGGTCGTCAATGACGTGCCCCCCTCGGAGCGCGGCATCGCCATGGTGTTCCAATCCTACGCGCTCTATCCGCACATGACCGTGCGCGACAACATGAGCTTTGCGCTCAAGCTCGCGGGCAAGACCCGCGCCGAGATCGACGCCGCGGTGAGCAAGGCGGCCGGCGTGTTGCAGCTAGAGCCATATCTCGACCGGCTGCCCAAGGAGCTCTCGGGCGGACAGCGCCAGCGGGTGGCCATCGGCCGCTCGATCGTGCGCGATCCCAAGGTCTATCTCTTCGACGAGCCGCTCTCCAACCTCGACGCCGCGCTGCGCGTGGCCACCCGGATCGAGATCGCCAAGCTCAAGGAATCGATGCCCGACAGCACGATGGTCTACGTCACCCACGATCAGGTCGAGGCGATGACGCTGGCCACGCGGATCGTGGTTCTGGCCAACAAGGGCATCGCCCAGGTCGGCACGCCGCTGCAGCTCTATGAGCGGCCCGAGAACGAGTTTGTGGCGCAATTCATCGGCTCGCCGGCGATGAACCTGCTGCCCGGCGAGATCGTGGGCACCGGCGCCCAGACGACCGTCCGGCTCGGCAGCGGCGGGGTGGCGGTCTCGGCTGTGCCCACGACCGACGCCGACAAGGGCAAGGCGGTCAACGTGGGCGTGCGCCCCGAGGACATGGTCGCGACCGACGCGGCGGAGTACATCTTTGAGGGCCGCGTCGACATTCTCGAAGCGCTCGGCGAGGTCACGGTACTCTACTTCGAGCATGACGCCAGCCATGAGCCGGTGATCGGCAAACTGCCCGGGATCCATGGCGATCTGCGCGGGGATACGGTCCGCCTCACCGCCGCGCCTGAAAAGGTGCAGGTCTTCCACAACGGCAAGTCGCTCTACTATCGCTAAAGGCCCGGTTTCAAGGCGAAGCCGCCGGGCCAGCGGCAGGACGTCCGGCGGCCTGCCGCTTTTGTCGTCTCGCGCCGACCGCTGAGGGGAAAAGTCCCTGGCGCCATAAACTGCCCCGCTCGGAGGCTGGCGCGGCAGACCCCGTCCTGCCCCCCGTTCCGGCTCACCCGGTCGGGGCGAGACGCTCCAGCGCGCCGTCGACAGTGTCCGCCGTGGTGAAGAGATCGAGCAGCGAAGCATCGGCAAAGCCCTGATCTACCGCGTGCCGCACCAGTGCCAGCAGCGGATCCCAGTAGCCGCTCGTGTTCAGCAGGACGATCGCCTTGCGATGCAGCCCGAGCTGCGCCCAGGTCAGCACTTCGAAGAACTCGTCCAGCGAACCCGCGCCGCCCGGCAGGAGCGCAATCGCGTCGCAGTTCATGAACATGACCTTTTTGCGCTCGTGCATGTTTTCGGTCACGATGAAGCGCGTCAGGTCCACCTTGCCGACCTCGAGCTGCATCAGGTGCACCGGGATGACGCCGAAGGTCTCGCCGCCCGCCGCTTGCGCCGCGCGCGCGACCGCGCCCATCAGGCCCACGTCGCCCGCGCCATAGACGAGTCGCCAGTCGCGGGCCGCAAGCGCGGTGCCGAGCGCTTCGGCATCGGCCATGTAGGCCGGATCGCGCCCCGGACGGGAGCCACAGAAGACACAGACTGAGTGGGAGGCCATTGGCGAAATTCCTTTGCTTTTGACCCTTGTTAGCTGCGTTGCTATCCTCGCTCAACTGCGGGTGTTCCGCATTTGGGGAAGTTGATGTCGGAAACCGGACGGAAAGGCTGGCTGGTGGCGCTTGCGCTGGTGGCAATCGGGGCGTCGGGGGCGCTGTTTTTGGGTTTGCCCGCGGAGCCGGACCTGCCGCAGACACGCGTGATCGCGGCCGGAACGGAGGCCGGATCGGAGGCCGGAGAGGACGCGCCGGGCGCGATTGCAGGGGCGCCGGAGGCCGAGACGGCGCAAGTGGCGGGCGCGCCTCCCGACCCTGAGCAGCCGTCAGCGCCGCCGCCGTCGTTTGATTCCGTTCGGGTCGAGCCCGAGGGCGATGCGGTCATCGCGGGCCGCGCCGCGCCGGGCTCGGATGTCGAGATCCTGCTCGACGGCGCGCCCGTGGGGGCGGCCAAGGCCGATGCTTCCGGGCAGTTCGCCGCGTTGGTGACCTTGCCCGTGGAGGATGCGCCCCGCGTTCTGGAGCTCAGCGCGCGCGACGGCGAGGGGGCGGCGCCCGTCGCCTCCGAGGCGCAGGTGATCATCGCGCCGCCTGCTCCGGCGGCGCGCCCTGAGGATGAGGGCACAGCCCCAGAGGCCAAGACGGCCGCGGCGGAGCCCGCTCCGACGGACGCCCTTCAAAAGACACCAGATGAGAGCATGGCCGCGGCGGAGCCGGTGAGCGCGCCGGCCGATATCGAGATCGCCACGGAGAGCAGCCCGGCGCTTACACCGCCAACTCAGGACGCGCCAGCGGCGCCGGTGATCGCGGAAGGGGCGGGCGACACGGAGCTTGCCCTTCTGGCCACAGCGCCGCAGTTCGCGGCAGAGGACGCGGCGGCGGATGTGCTTCCCGAAGTCGTGGAAGACCCGGTGCCGGAGGTGACGGTAGAGAGCGTGAAAGAGGCGGTGATCCCGGAGGCGGAGACTGATCCTGCGCCGGAGACGGTCGGTGTCGATGGTGAGGAGGCAGAGCCGACGATGACGACAGCGGCCCTCGCTCAAGAGCCTCAGAGCGCCGCGCCCGTGACGGCTCCTGAGCCGCGCCCGGCCGCAGCCGCGCCGCAAGTGCTTCTGGTCGATGAAACCGGGCTGCGCGTCATGAACCAGCCCGCCACCCCGCCGAAGGACCTCGCGCTGGAGCGCCTGTCCTACACCGAAGACGGCGCGGTGACGCTTGCCGGGCGGGCGACCGCGCCGGAAGCGACCCTGCGTGTCTATGTTGACAACCGGCTCATCGTGACCGAGCAGGCCGATGAGGGCATTTCATGGCAGACCGAGCTGCCCGGGATCGACGCGGGGGTCTATACGCTGCGGGTCGATCAACTCGACGCCGAGGGAGATGTGGTCTCGCGGGCCGAAATCCCCTTCCGGCGCGAGGCGGTCGAGACTGTGCGCAGCGCGCTGGCCGAGCCCGGGCCGCCCGAGGCGCAGAGCCCGGCCACACAGGTGCGCCGGGTGGAAACCGTGCAGCCCGGCTCGACCCTTTGGGCCATCGCCCGGCGGACCTACGGGCAGGGGATCGAATACGTCAGGATTTTCGAGGCCAACCGCGAGCACATCCGCGATCCGGATCTGATCTACCCCGGGCAGGTCTTCACGCTGCCCCGCTAGGCGCGGCTCAGACCCGGCGCAGCGCGAGCACCGCGTTGAGCCCGCCAAAGGCAAAGGCGTTGGACAGCGCCACATCGACCCTGGCCTCGCGTGCCTCGTTGGGAACCACGTCGAGCGCGCATTCCGGATCGGGCTCTTCATAGCTGATCGTCGGCGCGATGACCCCGTCGCGCAGCGCCATGATGCAGGCGAGCAGCTCCACCGCGCCGGTCCCGCCGATGAGATGGCCGTGCATCGACTTGGTGGAGGAGATCATCAGATCATTCGCGTGGTGGCCGAAGGCATCGGCTACGGCGGCGCATTCGGTCTTGTCATTGGCGGCCGTCCCGGTGCCATGGGCGTTGATGTAGCCCACGTCGCTCTGGGCGATCCGCGCGTCCTGCAGCGCGCCGGTCATGGCCCGCGCCGCGCCCTGTTTGGAGGGCATGACGATGTCGGCCGCGTCTGAGGACATGGCCGCGCCGATCACCTCGGCGAGGATCTCGGCGCCGCGCGCGCGGGCGTGCTCGTAGTCCTCGAAGACGAAAACCCCCGCGCCCTCGCCCTGAACCATGCCGTTGCGGTTGGCGCTGAACGGGCGGCAGGCGTCGCGGCTCATGACGCGCAGCCCTTCCCAGGCCTTGACCCCGCCGAAGCAGAGCATGGATTCCGCGCCGCCCGTCACCATCACCTTGGAGGCGCCGGAGCGGACGAGCTGGAACGCCTGGGCCATCGCATGGTTCGACGAGGCGCAGGCGGTCGAGACGGTGAAGGAGGGGCCCTTGAGGTTCCACTCCATGCTCACGTGGCTCGCGGCGGCGTTGTTCATCAGCTTGGGCACGACGAAGGGGTGGACCCGGTTCTTGCCGTCCTCGTAGACCGAGCGGTAATTGTCATCCCAGGTGCTGACGCCGCCGCCGGCCGTGCCCAGCACCACGCCGCTGGTGGCCGCGAGCTCGCCGATGAAGGTCAGGCCCGATTGCTCGATCGCCTCGCGCGCGGCAAGCAGGGTGAACTGGGTGAAACGGTCATAGAGGACGATCTGCTGGCGGTTGAAGAGCGCCTCGGGCTCATAATCGCGCACCTGTCCGCCGATGCGGATCGACAGGCGCTCGACGTCGCGAAACTCCAGCGGGCCGATACCGCAGCGCCCCTCGCGCATCGCCTCGAGCGTCGCGGGGACGCCGGTGCCGAGGGCGTTGATCGTCCCGGCGCCTGTGATCACAACTCGGTTCATGTGCTGCGGCTCAGGCCTGTTCCTTGATCAGCCGTTCGATGCCGGCGACGATGGAACGGACGCTGGAGATGTCGAACTCGCTCTCGGTGGGGTTGTTGGCGTTGAACGGGATCGAGATGTCGAAGGCCTCTTCGATGGCAAAAATGCTTTCCACCAGCCCGAGGCTGTCGATCCCCACCTCCTCCAGCGTGCTGTCGAGCGAGATGTCGGAGGGCTCCAGCATGGCCTGCTGGGCGATGATCTCGATGGTTTTGGTTTCGACATTCATGCGGGACATCCCTTCGGTTGCCTGTCGTTTAGTCACGGGGGTCGGAATCTTGAACCATCTTCTTGAGCGCCGCAACCTCTCGTAGGAGGCGGGGCAGGCGCCGGATGGCCTTGTAGCTTTCGATATGCGTGGCCATTTTCATCGCCGGATAGCCAAGCATGACGCGGCCCGCCGGGATCGAGCTCAGGACCTTGGTCGCGCCGCCGGTAACGACGTTGTCGCCGACGGTGAGATTGTCCGAAATGCCGGTCTGGCCGCCGAGGATGACGTTGTTGCCGATGACCGAACTGCCGGCGATTCCGACCTGCGCGCAGATCATGCAATCGGTGCCGATCACGACGTTGTGGCCGATCTGGGCGAGGTTGTCGATCTTGGTGCCTGCGCCGACGCGGGTGTCCCGGATGGTGCCGCGGTCGATGCAGGCGTTGGCGCCGATTTCCACGTCGTCGCCGATCTCCACACCGCCGAGCGAATGGATCCGCGCCCAGCTTTGCCCCGTGGCGACGGTCTCTGACGGGGCGCTCGTGCCGAGACTTTCGCGGGCCTCGTCCACGGCGTTGCGCTCCGGGGTCACGAAGGAATAACCGTCGCCGCCGATGCTCGCGCCCGGCTGCACGATGACCCGGTCGCCGAGGCTGACCCGCGCCGCAACGCGCACGCCCTCGCGCAGGAAACACATCGCGCCGATGCGGGCCTCGTGGCCGATGAAACACTGCGGGCCGATGACCGTGCCGGTGCCGATTTCCGCGCCCGCGAGCACCACCGCGAGCGGGCCGATGCAGACGCCGCGCTCCAGCTTGGCATCGGGATCGACGAAGGCCGTCGGGTGGATGCCTTCGCTCCAGCCCTGACCCGGGTCCATCATCGCGCTGAGGCCGGACAGCGCGTAGCGCGGGCGCGGGGCGGTGATGGCGGCGGCGAGCCCGAGCGCGCGCCAATCAGCCCCCTCGGGGAGCATTGCCGCGCGGGCCGCGCCATCGCCGATTCGGGCGGCGAATTCGGGTTTGATCGCCATGGCGAGCTGGTCGGCCCGCGCGTCGGCGGGTTCGGCCAGACTGGTGATCTCGATCCCAGTTTCGCCATGGGCCTCGGCGCCGAGAGCGGCGGCTATGTCGCGGATCGCGTAGGCTTTCATCGAAGGCGCACCCCTGAGGTCAGGATGCGGCGAGGCTTACCCCTGAACCGAGCGCAAGGCCACCCCTTCTTTCGCCAGAGCCGCCCAGATCCGGGCATCGCGGCCATAGACGTCGCGCCGGAACTGCGTGCGCCCGTCGGCTTGTGTGTAGGCGGTGCGGTAGATGATGTGGACCGGCACCGGCTGCTTGAGGTTCACCCGCGTCTCGCGGCCTGTCGCCAGCACCGACTGGAAGTAGCCTTGCGGATCGGCGGTCTGGCGCGCAAGCAGCGCATAGGCAAATTCGCGCGGCTCGGCGAGGCGGATGCAGCCATGCGAATAGGCGCGAACCTCGCGCGAGAAGAGGCTCTTGGCGGGGGTGTCGTGCAGGTAGATGTTGTAGCGGTTGGGGAACATGAATTTCACGATCCCGAGCGCGTTGCCCTGGCTCGGCGGCTCGCGCATGGCGAAGGGGAAGGTCTTCTCGGTGAGGCTGGTGAAGTCCACCGCGCTGCGATCGATCCGGCGGCCGTTCGAATCGGTGATTTCCAGATGCCGGACCGCGTTGGGATTCTCTTGCAGCATCGGCAGGTATTCCTTCGTCGCGATCGAGCGCGGGACGTACCAGCTGGGGTTGATGACCAGAAATTCCATAACATCGGAAAATTCCGGGCTGCGCCGGTCCGACTGGTTGGCGCCGACAACGGTACGGGTTTCGAAGGTCACCGCGTTGTTGTCGATGATGCGGGCTTTGAAATCGGTGAGGTTGACGAGCACATGGCGCTTGCCGCGCGGGCGGTTGAACCAGCGCTCGCGCTCCATCGCGACGATCACCGATTGCAGCCGGCGCTCGGGCGAGGCGTTGAGCTCCTTGAGGGTGCCGCTGCCGGCGACGCCATCGGGGCTGAGCCCGTGGGCGAGTTGGAACTGCTGGACCGCAGACTGGATTTCGGCGTCGTAGGTCTGGGTCGCGCTGCGCCCGATGAAGCCCATCGCCGCAAGCCGGTCGCGCAGGGCGATCACAGACGGGCCGCTGGCGCCGGGTTCGAGCTTGGTCGCGGCCACGGTCGGGCCCCAGCCGCCACGGCCGATCAGCGTCTCCAGCCGGAGCTTTTCCTTCATCAGCCGGGTGTATTCCGGCGTGCGCGGCGCGAGCGCGTTGAAAAAGCCGCGCGGATCGCTCTTCATGAGATTGACGAGATAGGATTGCCGCGCGCGATAGGGCACTTCGCGCACCAGCCCCTCGTCGATGCGCGACGGGGTCAGCAGGCCGGTCTGCAGGCTGCGGGCATAGTCGAGGAAGAGCGCGCTGATTTCCACCTCGAGCCGGCCGAGCGCCGCGGGGTCTTTCGTCGCGTCCATCTTTGCCTTCAGCGCATCGGGCGAGAACCGCGCCGTGGGCAGGCCGTGATCGCCCGCGCGCTCCAGCGCCGAGATCAGCGCCGCGCGCCGCGCGCGGTCATCCTTACCGGTCCAGATCCCCTCGTAGTTGACCGCCTTGTAGAACCCCGCGATGTCGCGGTCCCCGGCGGCGGCGGTGGCCACGGCCTGATTGAAGGCGGTCACTTGCGCCCGCGCAAGCCCGGGCAGGGCCATTGTCAGCGCGGCAATCAAAAGAAGCAGCCCGGTCAGTCCGGAGCGCGCCCGGGCACGGGGCGAAGGAAACGAAAGATGCATTGCCAACCTCGTAAACACGTAAATCCTCAGTCGAGACCGAGTTAGACGCGCTCGCCCGGGCCTTGTCCACTCACAATCCCGAAAGGGCCCGCGCCGTGGCCATTTCGCGCCACTCAAAAAGCGCAGACCGATGAAAATAAACGGAAACGCAATCTTTCAAAGCGCTTTTGCGCAAATTATCGCCGACCATAGGCAAAACTACGGAACCCGCGCCCCGCATGGGTTGGAGATAGCGGACCGCTGTGTCAAAACTTCGGCGTGGGGATGACAACAAGACGGCGTCAAAGGCGCCGGTTATGAGGCGACAGGATTCGCTATATGATCAGAACGGGCATGACGCGGCGCGCTTTGCTGGGCGCTTTTGCAGCAACGGCAGTCACAGCAGCACCGACCTATTCCAACGCCGTGGGCTTCCTGCGGGGGGCTGGCGATGTGCGCCGGATCACGATGTATTCGGGCCGCACCGGCGAGAGCATCGACACGATCTACTGGGTCGAGGGCGAGTATGTGCGCGATGCGGTCAAGGAGGTCTGGTCCTTCATGCGCGACTGGCGCACGGGCGAGGTCAAGCAGATTGACACCCGCACCATCGACATCATGGCCGCGGCGCATAACCTCATGGATGTCTCGGAGCCCTACTTGCTGCTCTCGGGCTATCGCAGCCCCCAGACCAACGCGATGCTGCGCGCGCGCTCCAGCGGCGTTGCCAAGAATTCGCTCCACATGAAGGGGCAGGCGGCCGATCTTCGGCTCGCGACCCGCTCGGTGGCCCAGATGGCCAAGGCCGCGGCGGCCTGCAAGGGTGGCGGTGTGGGCCGGTATTCGCGCTCCGACTTCGTCCATATGGATTGCGGGCCCGTTCGCACCTGGGGCGCCTGATCAGGGCTTTTCGCACAAACCGTTCCTTCGGATTTGACGGCGCCTTCGGGCGCCGTGCGTCATTGTGACAACCCGGACGCGCCAGCCTTGATTTTAGCGGCGCCAGACGGCAATGGTGGGGGTCGGCGCGGCGCGGCCCCCTGGGGGCAGGTACGGCGCCGACCGACGATCCAGCCCGGTACGACCCAGCCCGGACGACACATGCGAGGTAGAGATGGCTCAAACGCCGCGCGCTCATCCGGCCAATGAGGCGGATCGCGACCGCCCCGGCTCCCGCCGTATCGGGATCCTGCGGGCCCTTGTGCCCTTTCTGCGGCCCTATTGGGCGCTGACCCTCGGGGCGGGGATCGCGCTGGTTCTGACCGCGATGGTCTCGCTCAGCCTGCCGATCGCGGTGCGCCGGGTGATCGACAATTTCGGCTCTCATGACGGGCAACTGCTCAACCTCTATTTTGGTGCGGCCATCGGCATGGTGGCGCTGCTCGCAGCCGGCACGGCGCTGCGCTACGCGTTGGTGACGAAGCTGGGCGAGCGGGTGGTGGCGGATCTGCGCAAGGCCGTGTTCGCGCGCATGACGGTCATGAGCCCGCGCTTCCGCGAGACGGTGATGACCGGCGAGATCCTCAGCCGGATCACCACCGACACCACGCTGATCCAGAGCGTCATCGGCTCGTCGATCTCCATCGCGCTGCGCAACATCCTGATCTTCGTCGGCGGGCTGGTGCTCTTGCTCGTGACCTCCTTCAAGCTCACCGGCCTCGTGCTGATCGTGGTGCCCTTCGTCATGATCCCGATCCTGACGCTGGGGCGGCGCCTGCGCGGGCTCAGCCGGGAGAATCAGGAGTGGATCGCGGCCAGTTCGGGCAATGCCTCCGAGACGCTGCTTGGCCTCTCGACGGTGCAGGCCTACACCCGCGAGGCGGCGGTGCGCGAACAGTTCGACGACATGACCGAGGCCAGCTATCGCGCCGCCCAACGCCGCATTCGCACCCGTGCTGCGATGACGGCGATCGTTATTTTCCTTATCTTTTCAGGCGTCGTCGCGGTGCTCTGGGTGGGCGCGCGCGATGTGCGGGCCGATGCGATGTCGGCGGGCGCGCTGGTGCAATTCGTGATCTACGCGGTGATGGTGGCGGGGGCGCTTGCCGCGCTCTCGGAGGTCTGGGGCGAGGTCCAGCGCGCGGCGGGCGCGACCGAGCGGCTGGTCGAGTTGCTGGAGGCCGAGGACACGGTGAAGGATCCGTCGGCGCCGGTCTCGCTGCCCGAGCCGGTGACGGGCCGGGTCGATTTCTCGCACGTGACCTTCCGCTACCCCACGCGCCCCGACGTGGCCGCGCTCGATGACGTGTCGTTCTCGGTCTCGTCCGGAGAGACGGTCGCCTTCGTCGGCCCTTCCGGCGCGGGCAAAAGCACCATCATCCAGCTCCTGCAGCGATTCTATGATCCCGACGCGGGCACCGTCTCGCTCGACGGGGTCGCGCTCACGGGCATGTCGCGGGTGGCGTTCCGCCAGCACATGGCCCTCGTGCCGCAGGATCCGGTCATCTTCGCGACCTCAGCGCGGGAGAACATCCGCTTCGGCCGGCCGGACGCGAGCGAGGCGGAGGTCGAGGCCGCGGCGCGCTCGGCGGCGGCGCACGGGTTCATCTCGGCCCTCCCGGAGGGCTATGACAGCTACCTCGGCGAGCGCGGTGTCATGCTCTCGGGCGGACAGAAACAGCGCATCGCCATCGCCCGCGCGATCCTGCGCGACGCGCCCGTGTTGCTGCTTGATGAAGCGACAAGCGCGCTTGATGCCGAGAGCGAGCTCGCGGTGCAGCGCGCGATCGAGGAGGTCAGCCGGGGCCGCACCACGCTCGTTGTGGCGCACCGGCTTGCAACGGTGAAGAAGGCCGACCGGATCATCGTCATGGAAGAGGGGCGGATCGTGGCCGAGGGCACCCACGCCGAGCTCGTCGCGCAAAACGGGCTCTACGCCCGGCTGGCGCGGTTGCAGTTTACCGAAGGGCTGGCTGCGGAGTGAGCCCCCCGCGGGCGGGGCGTCAGAGCGCGCGCCAGCCGATGTCGCGGCGGCAGAACCCCTCCGGCCAGTCGATCCGGTCCACAATCTCATAAGCCCGGCTCGCGGCCTCGCGCAGCGTCGCGCCCCGCGCGGTCACGTTGAGCACCCGGCCGCCCGCGGCTTCGATCCGCCCGCCCGCTGCGCGCGTCCCGGCGTGAAACACCATGTTGCTGCTGTCTTCCGGCAAGGCCTCGAGCCCGCGAATTTCCGAGCCCTTCTCATAGGCGCCCGGATATCCGGCGGCGGCCATCACCACGGTGATCGCGTGATCCTCGGCCCAGTTGACCGCCACCTCCGACAGCCGCCCCTCCGCGCAGGCGTGCATCAGGTCGAGCGCCTGCGCGCCCAGCCGCATCATCAGCACCTGACACTCCGGATCGCCGAAGCGGACGTTGTATTCCACCAGCCGCGGCGCGCCGTTCTCGATCATCAGCCCGGCGTAAAGCACGCCCTGATAGGGCGTTCCGCGCCGCGCCATTTCGGCCATGGTCGGCTTGATGATCTCGTCGAGCGCGCGCGCGGCCACCGTCTCGTCAAGGATCGGGGCCGGGGAATAGGCGCCCATGCCGCCGGTGTTGGGGCCGGTGTCGCCTTCGCCGACGCGCTTGTGATCTTGCGCCGTGCCGATGGGCAGCACGCTCTCGCCGTCGCAGAGCACGAAGAAAGACGCCTCTTCGCCGGTCATGAATTCCTCGATCACTACCTCCGCGCCCGCGCCGCCGAAGGCCCCGCCGAACATGTCGTCGATCGCCGCCAGCGCCTGCGCTTCGGTTTCGGCCACGATGACGCCCTTGCCCGCCGCGAGCCCATCGGCCTTGACCACGATCGGGGCGCCCTGCGCGCGGACGTACGCCTTGGCGGGACCGGCCTCGGTAAACCGCGCATACGCCGCCGTGGGGGCCTTGGCCGCGTCGCAAATCTCCTTGGTGAACCCTTTCGAGGCCTCAAGCTCCGCCGCCGCCTTCGACGGCCCGAAGACCAGCACGCCCGCCTCGCGCAGCCGGTCGGCCACGCCGGCGGCCAGCGGCGCTTCGGGGCCGATGATCACGAAGTCGATGGCGTTTTCGGCCACGAAGCCGGCGACGACCCCGCCATCCTCGATGTCGATGTCGGCGCAATCGGCCATCGCCGCGATTCCGGCATTGCCGGGCGCCACGATGAGCTTGTCGCATTTGGGGTTCTGCAGCACAGCCCAGGCGAGGCTGTGTTCGCGGCCGCCGCCACCAAGGATGAGGATGTTCATGGGCGCGCGCTCCTGCTTGGCCTTCTCTCCGGGGCGTTCTAAGGTCGGCCCGGCAAAGGAGCAAGCATGGACCTGATCGACGAGCCTTCCCCGGGCGCCAACGAGCCCGAATTCACCGTTTCGGAAATCTCCGGCGCGATCAAACGGGTGATCGAGGGCGAGTTCGGCCATGTGCGGATCCGGGGCGAGCTGGGCCGGGTGAGCCGGCCGCGCTCGGGTCATGTCTATCTCGATCTCAAGGACGACCGCGCGGTCATGTCCGGGGTGATCTGGAAGGGCGTCGCCGCGCGGCTACAGGTCCAGCCGGAGGAGGGGATGGAGGTGGTCGCGACGGGCCGCGTCACGACCTTTCCCGGCCAGTCGAAATACCAGTTGGTCATCGACGATCTCAAGCCCGCGGGCCTCGGTGCGCTCATGGCGATGCTGGAAAAACGTCGCAAGGCGCTCGCCGCCGAGGGGCTTTTCGACGATGCGCGCAAACAGCCGCTGCCGTTTCTGCCCGAGGTGATCGGGGTGGTGACCTCGCCGTCGGGCGCGGTCATCCGCGACATTCTTCACCGCCTGCGCGACCGATTCCCGCGCAAGGTCCTGCTCTGGCCCGTGGCCGTGCAGGGCGAGCGCTGCGCCGCCGAGGTTGCCCGCGCCATTGCCGGGTTCAACGCGATGACGCCGGGCGGCGCGCTGCCGCGGCCCGATCTGCTGATCGTCGCGCGCGGGGGCGGGAGCATCGAGGATCTGTGGGGATTCAACGAGGAGGCTGTCGTGCGCGCTGCCGCCGCCTCGGAGATCCCGCTGATATCGGCCGTGGGCCACGAGACCGATACCACGCTGATCGATTTCGCCGCCGATCGGCGCGCGCCGACGCCCACCGCAGCGGCGGAAATGGCCGTGCCCGTCCGGGCCGATCTGCTCAGCTGGCTCGAAGGGCAGGGTGGGCGGATGCGCCAGGCCAGCAGCCAGGCGCTCGCCCAACGCGGCCAGCGGTTGCAGGATCTGTCGCGCGCGCTGCCGCGCCCCGAAACCCTGCTCGATGGCCCGCGCCAGAGGCTCGACGTACTCTCCGACCGCTTGCCGCAGGCGCTTTTGCGCGGGGTTCAGCGGCACCGGGTGCAGCTTTCGGATCTCTCCGGCGCGCTCCGCCCGGCCGGGTTGCGCCGACAACTCGACGGTGAAGCCCGGCGGCTGGAGGAGCGCGGCTCCCGGCTCGCCCCGGCCTTCACGCGCGGTCAAGACATCCGCCGCGATCTGCTCGCCCGCCGCGCCGACCGGCTTTCGCTGCGCACACTGGCGCGGGAGATGGATCGCACGGCGCAGGAACTCGACCGCGTGAGCCAGTCCTTCGTGGAGGCCGCGCGCCGCCAGACGCGACTCTGGCGCGACCGGCTGACCGGCCTTGCCCGGCTCAACGAAACCCTGAGCTATCGCGGCACTCTGGAGCGCGGCTATGCGGTCGTGCGCTCGGAGGCGGGTGTCGTCACAAGCCGCGCGGAGGCGGGGCGCGCCAAGGGGCTCGAGATCGAGTTCAAGGACGGCCGACTCGCGCTCGATGGCAAACGCCGCAGCGGCAAGGCCAAGCCCGAGGACACCCCCGAACAGGGCAGTCTGCTCTAGCGCCTAGACGCCGATCTCGGGGCCGAGGCAGAGCAGCGGCTCCGCACTCGGCTCGGCCGAATAGAGCGTCGCGTCATCGCCATCGAAACGGACCGAGAAGCGCGGGCCATCGGGCTCGAAGAGCCAGCATTGCGCCGCGTCGGGGCGATCGTCGTAGACGAAACAGATCCGGCCCGCGTCCTCGTACCAGCGCCCCTCAAGGCACTGCCCGTCGAGGAAGGACCAGCGCACGCGCTGCCCCTCGCGGTATTCCTCGGCGCCGTAGGGCGCCCCGTCGGCGCGAAAGAGCAGGGTCTTTCCGGTGGTGCGCGCGGCAAATTCCTCGGCGCTCATGGCGGCGAGGGCGGCGCCGTCGGAACAGACGAGCAAGGCGAGGGCGGCGGTCAGGCGGTGTGGTCTCATGGCGCCACGCTGCCAGAGTGGCGCGGCCGAGAAAAGCCCCGATGCGCCGGCCCCTTCCATCCGGCGGCGTTCCGCATTACCTCAGGGGGGACCGGCGCGCCCGCGCCGCATTTTCCCGGAGCCGCAGAGATCCGGCACCAAGTCAACCGGAGCCGCCCCATGGCCTTTCTCAAGAAGCTCAAGGACCGTCTTTTCAAATCCTCGTCGAAGATCGATGAGGGGCTGGAGGCCATAGTCGAAGAGGGCGGCGAGGTAGATCCGGGCGGGGCGCCCGAGCCCGATACGTCGCCCGAGGCGCCGCCGGAAGCGCCGCAGCCGAGCGATCCTGTGCCCGCGCCGGAGCCGCTGCCTGCGCCCGCGCCGGACCTGCCGGAGCCCCGGCCCGCGCCGCAGGAGGCGCCGATGCCGAGCGATCCGGCCGCGCCGCCCGCCGCGCCGGCGCCGGACCTGCCGCAAGCGCCCCAGGCGCCGGAAGAGATCCCGGAGGCGCCCTCCGAAATGCCAGACGACTTGCCACAGGAGCGCCCGGCCGAGACACCCGCGCCCGCACCCACGCCGGTGGAAATCCCTCAGGAGGAGCGCGCCAGACCGGGGATTCTCGGTCGGCTCATGGGGCGGCGCGAGGCGGCGCCCGTGCTGCGCCGGGTGCTCGACGACGAGATGATCGAACAGCTCGAAGAGCTGCTGATCGCGGCGGATATGGGCGTCGATACCGCGCTGCGCGTGGCGGCCAACATGGCCGAGGGGCGCATCGGGCGGAAGCTCTCGGTCGACGAGATCAAGACCCTGCTGGCCGATGAGGTTACGCGGATCATGGAGCCCGTGGCCCGGCCCCTGCCTCTCTATCCCAAAACGCCGCAGGTGGTGCTGGTCGTCGGGGTCAACGGCTCGGGCAAGACCACGACGATCGGCAAGCTCGCCAGCCAGTTCCGCGCGGCGGGCAAATCGGTGGTGATCGCCGCGGGCGACACGTTCCGCGCCGCGGCGGTCGAACAGCTTCAGGTCTGGGGCGAGCGGGCGGGCGTGCCTGTTCTCACCGCGCCGGAGGGGTCCGACCCGGCCAGCCTTGCGTTCGACGCGATGACCAAGGCCGAGGCCGATGGCGCGGACCTTCTGCTGATCGACACGGCCGGGCGCTTGCAGAACCGCGCGGACTTGATGGAAGAGCTCGCCAAGATCGTCCGCGTCATCCGCAAGAAGGACCCGGATGCGCCGCACAATACGCTGCTGGTGCTGGATGCGAGCACCGGCCAGAACGCGCTGAGCCAGGTCGAGACCTTCCGCAAGCTTGCCGATGTTTCGGGACTGGTGATGACCAAACTCGACGGGACGGCCAAGGGCGGCGTGCTCGTGGCGCTGGCCGACAAGTTCGGCCTGCCGATCCATGCCATCGGCGTCGGCGAGCAGATCGATGACCTCGCCCCCTTCGATCCGCGCGATTTCGCCAATGCGCTGACCGGGGCCACGAATGGCTGACGGATCTGCCCCTCGGGGCTACTTCGGCGCGATCCAGCGATCCAGATGGCGCAGCGCGAAGAGGACGATGACAACGATCCCGGTGGCCAGTGCGGCGAGCGGGACCTGCCCCGAGCCGCAGGCCAGCCCCACCGCGCCGGCAAGCCAGAGCGAGGCACCCGTGGTGATGTTGTGGACCTTGCCGCCGGAGGAAAAGATGATCCCCGCCGCGAGGAAGGCGACGCCCGCGGTTACCGCTTCGATCAGGCGCAGCGGGTCGATCTGCACGGCCTCGGATGTGCCGAAGGGCAGGGCGCTGAGCTGTTGGCTCACCACGATGAAAAGCGCCGCGGCCATGGAGACGAGCATGTGCGTCCGCAGGCCCGCGGGCTTGCCCTGCGCCTCGCGCTCAAAGCCCACGATCCCGCCGAACAGCACCGCCGCCAACAGCCGGATCGCCGAAATTTCCGGCGGCACGACCGAGAACGTGCCGTCAAGCTCGCCGAGTATCGTCTCCCAGATGATGGATGATCCGCTGTCCGTTTCCATGCGCCGCTCCCCGGTTTGCCAGTGTGGGACAACCCGCGGGCGGGCGCCCGGGTTCCCGGGATGAGCGACTGGCTGATTTCCCTCGAAGGCACCGAGGCGGGCCACCAGCTCGCCCTCGGCCTCGCGCTCATGGCGGCGTTCCTCCATGCGGTCTTCGGCGCGCTGCAGAAGGGCCGGCACGATCCCTGGCTTTCGCGCGGCGCGATCGACTTCAGCTACGGCGTCATGGCCGCGCCCTTCGCGCTCTTCGTCGTGCCTTGGCCCGAGCCGCACATGTGGCCGATCTTCGCCGGCGTCTTCGTGATCCACGTCTGCTACAAGCTGCTGCAGGCGCAGGCCTACATGAAAGGCGCCTACACGGTGGTCTACCCGGTTGTGCGCGGCACCGGCCCGCTCTTCACGGTCATCGGCGCCTCGCTCATCTTCAACGAACATTTCACCGGCGTGCAATGGCTCGGGGTGGGGGTGCTGCTGGCGGGGATCTTCGGCCTTGCGCTCTACAACTATGTGTTCATGACCTCCCAACGCGAGAGCTTCGGCACGGCGCTCCTGCTCGCCGTTACCACCGGGCTCTTCGTCGCGCTCTACACCACCTACGACGCCTACGGCATCCGCGCCACGGCCGACCCCTTCACCTTCCTCGCCTGGTTCTTCTTCATCGACGGGTTCGTGATGCCCGTGATCGCGGCCCGGCGCTGGCGGGGGATGCGCGAACACCCCGCCCTCGGGCCCTTGATGCTGCGCGGGGTGATCGGCGGAATGGTGGCCTTCGCCAGTTTCGGCGCGATCATGCTGGCCACACGGCTCGACAAGGTGGGGGAAGCGGCGGTATTGCGCGAGACATCGACGGTCTTTGCCGCCGTGATCGGCTGGCTGGTGCTGGGCGAGACGGTGGGCCCGCGGCGGATCGCGCTCATGGCGCTCATCGCCGTCGGCGCGGTCATCGTTGAAATGGGCGGATAGGAGAGAGACAGAGCATGGATGACAAATCGGTAAATCCCGTGGTGAAATCGGCGCTGGAGCTGGGGCCGATCGTGATCTTCTTCGCCGCCTACCTGTGGCTGAAGGACACGATCTTCACCATCGGCGGGCGCGAATACGAGGGCTTCATCGTCGTGACCGCCGGGTTCATCCCGCTGCTCATCCTGTCGACGCTGGCGCTGTGGAAACTCACCGGCAAGCTCAGCCGGATGCAGCTTGCGACGGTCGTGCTGGTGGTGATCTTCGGCGGGCTCTCGGTCTGGCTCAACGACGACCGGTTCTTCAAGATGAAGCCGACGATGATCTACCTGCTCTTCGCTGGCGTTCTCGGGGTCGGCCTCCTGCGCGGCCAGAGCTACCTGCGGCTGGTGATGGAAGAGCTCATGCCCCTCGCGCCGGAAGGATGGATGATCCTGACCCGCCGCCTGGCGGCGTTCTTCGCCGGGCTCGCGCTGCTCAACGAGGTGATCTGGCGGACGATGAGCACGGACTCCTGGGTCTATTTCAAAACCTTCGGCCTGACAGCGGCGCTGTTCGCCTTCTTCATCGCCCAGAACAAGCTCTTCGAGACCTACAGCACCGAGCGCGGCGACGACGGGGAGGGGTGAGCGACGATCCTCTACGGGCGTGAAATTGACCAGCGCAGGGAAGCAAAGTCAGGCTGATCAGTCACCTTGTCAAGCTTGTCCTCTATCGCTCTTAGATGGGTCTCGGTCCCTTTCAGACGTCTCAGCATCAAGGCAAAGCCTGCCGAGGAGACGCCGAGGCCGAGCCCCGAAACGGCACGACTGCAGATCTGCAGATTCTGCATGATCAGACACCGTCTGATGCATTCCGGCAAGGCGCGATGCGATCTGCTGATTCTGGATTGTGGAGATCAGGCCGAGCGGGCTAAAGCCTTGGCTCAGAGTTGCCAACAGGCCCTGCGTGGCGCCCGCCAAGAGGACAGCGCGTTCCGGGCGGGGCACCGAGACCGAAAACCTGCCGTTCCACCTCCGCGACAAGGCGCCGTCGCGTCGACGTGATCGCGCGCAGCCTTCAATGCCGCTGCAGGACTATCGAACACACCCTGATCGCGGCGCAGGTTCTCCCGTTCAGCATCCAGCATGACCCGCAGGGCACGGAATGCAAGCCGCTGCCATTCAGGATCGGTCTCATCCAGAGTGATGCCGAGCCGGACGGCGACCTCATGGAGCGGGCTTTGCGCCATAGAGCGATCGCGTGTCGCGATGGCATGCCGCAGCGTCGCTACGGCAGCGTTGGCACAGTTCAACTCGAAGGCCGCAGCTTCCGGCGTCCGCGGGGGAGCCATTTCACGCGCCACATCCGCAGCCTCAATGAGGAAGCGGCAGAGCTCCACAAGGAGCCGTTCCATGATGTCGAGCGCAATCGCCATCGTTCTCTCCGTCAAATCGCCTTCGCGTCGGGGAGGACGTGGGACCGAAGAGAAAGGACGAGTGACACTTTTTTTGATGGGGTGCAGGTCTTCAGCACCCGGCGCGGCCAGCGGCGACGCCAATGGAAGCCCGTGGGCCGCTATTCGAGGTGTGCTTGTGCCGAGACCTGGGACCGCATGTCTCCGTCTCCTGTGCCAGTGTTTGTGCGAGGCGGGGGGACAGGAATCGTGCCATAAGGGGCACTCTGCGACTCTCGTCGCGTAAGTGCCAATCTTTTTAGTGATTTAGGAGAGATTGGCTCCGGCGGTAGGGGCCGCAGAAAGCCAGAAAAAATCCAACAAAATCAAAGGCCGACCCTCTGCGAAACAGCCTTCGGACCTGCATTGTGCGCATCGAACCGACACAGTCAAGTGCGCACCGGAAGTCCTCTGTTTAGTAGATGCGGTTGTGCAGATCAGACCACCTCTGGCGAAGCGGTTTAATCTGCACTGCTCGGAGCCACCTTGATGTCTACAAACGTAAGCATCTCATGATGGTTCCCAGTTAATGTGATGTAGAACGGATTCGTCGTCTGTGAGCGTAACTTCATCTTCGTTCAGTTTTAGGGTCAGGACCCATTGATTTCATTGAGGCGTCATGATTCACCGTCCGAAAACAGAGCGGTGACATGTCTGATCTTTTCTGGTTGAGCGACGCGCAGATGGCGCGCCTGGAGCCTTACTTCCCGAAGTCCCACGGCAAGCCACGCGTCGATGATCGTCGTGTTCTGAGCGGGATTATCTTCATCAACCGCAATGGGTTGCGTTGGCGGGATGCTCCGAAGGAATATGGCCCTCACAAGACGCTCTACAATCGTTGGAAGCGCTGGAGCGACAAGGGCATCTTCGCGCAAATGATGGTTGGTTTGGCCGCAGAACAGGTCGAAGAGAAGACCGTTT
>NZ_FOYI01000023.1 GCF_900116005.1 Poseidonocella sedimentorum | reverse complement strand
GGCCAGGCCCTGCTTCCCGGTCCGGTCATTCTTGTTGGGTTGGGGGGGGGGAGCGTCGAGAGGAGTGTCCCCTCTCGACTTCGGAAGGGGCACGGCGACAAGGCCGGCCGTTCGCCCCACTATGCATGAACTTGAGCATCGGAAAGGAACCGGGTCATGAACCGTCTCGGTCGTCCCACATCCCAGAAGGGTCTGAACGACCTAATCCGGACCTTCGAACCAAGCGCGGTGAAGGCCCGGAGCCAGCCCTTGTACGACCTTCGAGCATGGCGCAGCATGTTCACCAAGCGCCGGCACGAGGGCGGGGAGCAGACATTCGCGGCAACTTGAACCGATGTCCGCAATGCGGGGGAACAGGCTTTGCAAAGCTTGGCGGCATGTCCTTAGTGGAGCAGAAGCGGCCAACTAAAGGCTACTGGGTCACAGTGCCGCTTCAGCAAGCAACCATGCTCGAAACTTCGAGGGTTGAACATGACTTCCGGTTAGAGCAGCATTCTCTGGGAGATCCGATCAAATCAACTGTGGGTTTGACCTCAGAAACCAAGGCTCGATAAAGATGAAGATCTTCATTTCGCACTCATCTAGAAATGCAGTTTATGGGCAAGCGTTAGTAGACCTGCTGACTGGAGTGGGTGTCGCCCACGAGAGCATTGTGTTTACAAGCAACACCTCATACGGAATTCCAGTCGGCGACAATATTTTCGAATGGTTAAAAAATCAAATATCTGACAAACCATTCGTTATCTTCTTGCTGTCTGCCGATTATTATTCAAGCGTTGCTTGCCTTAACGAGATGGGGGCGGCTTGGATCGTAGAAAACCAGCATGCGGCAATCTTTACGCCAGAGTTCGACCTAAGTGATGTAAGGTTCAGAGATGGAGCTTTAGATCCTCGCGAGATTGGTTTTTTCATCAATGATGAAGATCGATTTACAGAATTCATTGAGGCTCTGAGCGCAAACTTTGAGATCACAACCAAACAAGTAGTGATAAATCAAAAGCGCAGAGAATTTCTTGAAAAAAATTGGTTCAATGAATGCCCAAGATGGCGTTGAAGCCGAGGCGCGAGGGGAACAAGCCGCATCTGTACAAAAGCCGAGTAAGAGTAGAGATTCGTCAAATACTGAACTCTACATACCTGAGCCTACGGCGGGTTTGAGTGATTTTAAGCATCAGTTCCTCTTTGGTTTGGCGCGCGAAGATGCGGAACACTCAAGCAAGGTCTCAGAAACCTACCTTGCGACACTCAGCCCCGAAGATCTCGATGCGATTGGCGAGTGGAAATCATTTTGCGAGTTTTTCAAGCTGAGCTGGTCCGAGCATGGGGATAGAGGTGGTCGCGGGATTTCGGACCAGGTGTTAAGCTGTAGCGCCTGAGGAAGAACGCACAGAAATGACCAGACGGAAACGCTATTCGGCGGAGTTCAAGGCGAAGGTGGCTCTGGAAGCCATCCGCGAGGAGCTGACGACAGCCGAGCTTGCCAAGAAGTATGACATCCATCCGACGATGATTAGCGGTTGGAAACGGACAGCGATCGAGAACATGGCACAGGCCTTCAATGGCCAGGCGACCGCGGAGCCGACGATATCGGCGGCAGAGGTCGAAAAGCTACACGCCAAGATCGGGCAGTTGGTCGTGGAACGGGATTTTTTGTCAGAAGCCTCCAGTTTCGTCCTCGGCGCTGGAGGCAAAAAGCGGTGAAGAAAGACCATCCTGATCTCAGCGTCCGGCGGCAATGCAGCCTGCTGACACTGGCACGCTCAAGCCTCTACTACCAGCCGCGCGGGGAAAGCGCCGAGAACCTGAAGTTCATGGAAATCATCGACCGGCAGTTCCTGGAGACGCCGTGGTATGGCGCGCGTCAAATGGCTCGCCACATGAAGCGGGAAGGCCTCAGATGTGGGCGGCATCGTGTGCGTCGGCTGATGAAGCTCATGCGGTTGATGCCGATCTACCAAGAACCGAAGACCAGCAAGAAGCACCCGGAGCACAAGATATATCCATATCTTCTGAAGGGCTTACCCATCACCCGGCCCAACCAGGTTTGGTGTGCTGACATCAGCTACATTCCAATGCGCCGCGGGTTTCTCTACCTCGTTGCCATCATGGACTGACACAGCCGGAAAGTGCTGAGTTGGCGGCTGTCGAACAGCATGGACGCGGGATTCTGCGTCGAGGCTTTGAAAGAAGCGTTGGCCGGATACGGCACCCCCGAGATTTTCAACACGGATCAAGGTTCGCAATTCACCAGCACCGATTTCACCGACGTGCTGCGCGATGCGAAGATCAAAATCTCGATGGACGGTCATGGCCGCTGGATCGACAATCGGATGATCGAGCGGCTCTGGCGATCCCTCAAATACGAATGCGTCTATCTGAACGCCTTCGAAACCGGTTCCGAAGCCCGGGACGGGATTGGTGATTGGATCAGCTACTACAACGAAAGACGCCCACACTCATCACATGGGATCATGACGCCGGACGAGACCTATGATAGGCGATCTCCGGACCTGAAGGTTGCCGCCTGAAATGAAACCAATGTTATAGCTTAGCACGGCGGCAAACTGGTCGAATTTCCAGGACCACCTCTGTGGAAGATTAACTCTCCGGCTGGCGTCGTCGTTTCGATATCCTCGGCCAAGGATAGAAATCCCGTACCGCGCTCTTTGATAGTCTCCACAATGCCCAATAAATCGCGCAAGGTCCGAGCAAGGCGGACATAATTTGTCATCACCATCCCATCACCAGCGCGGAGCTAATCCAACAATTATCCAGCTCTGGACGTTCCATCCTAGTTCCTTTACGCTCCAATGGAACAGACGCTCCGCTCCCGCCGCCGTACGCGAGTTAGGCTGAGCGTCAATTTTTTTGGTCTTTGGTCGAAACGCGAGCTTATCCGATGAGCATGCCCCGTCATAACAAGAAGCCCTTCAAAACCCCAAACGTTTTGTCACGGTTTTTGCGAGCGGCTAGCACCTTAATTGTTCGTGCGGAGATTGGGCCTGTCAAAAATAACCGTTTCAGCGAAGACTTGACACATGATAAAAATTGCGCTGTCCTACATCTACATTTTGCCCTTGGCGATCATACATTGTGCTGTGCCTACTATGAGTTCGGCTGAAAGGATAGAAAAATCGTGCGAACGAATCAAGTTTGCAGGCGAAGTCAGTTCGACAAACGGATACCACCTTAGATTTTACAACTCCGGAAGTGCGTATCGTAGGCATTTTGTATATGATGACCGTACTGGTTGCAGCTTCATAATTGTCGATCGTTTTGATCCCAATAGTGATCGTATTTGGTTATTTAGTATGGATGAGTTGACGGTCGAATCCCAATTTGTGCAATCTGCACCATTTAGGATAAGCCGATTCTTGCAAGACAGAAGCTTAGAAACAAATATCGTTTCTGGCGAATTTACGGAGTGCCGAAAAGCAAAATCTCGAAGAGAGTGTCAAGAACTCATCCGTGAAAAAACAGGAAGCAACTCTGCAATATTATCGATAGCCCGGCCGGAAGGAAAATCAGTGATTAATTTCTATATGAGCGATGCTTATTTGAACGGAGAGAAACATGACTGATTTCATTATTTCAGACGATCTAAAAGATACGGTTGCGGAGAAAGCAACAGATATTCTAAACAGTGGAATCATAAATTTCGACGTGGTTTCAGCCGATGGGAATAGTACTGCCGCTGTTTCTTTGATCGAAGTCCACCTTGGTGACCCAAGCTTAACTACGTCTAGGGTCAGGACTCATAGCCAATAAATGACGATTGCTGCGAGAGCGATGGCCGAGAGGAAGACCTTGGGGCAGCGATCATACCGGGTTGCGAC
>NZ_FOYI01000014.1 GCF_900116005.1 Poseidonocella sedimentorum | reverse complement strand
TCAACAAGGACGAAGAGGCCCCCATCTTCCAGGTCGCAGACTTCGGCCTCGTCGCAGACCTCTTCGACGCAATCCCGGAACTCACCGAGAAGCTCTGACCCCGGGTTCCAAACTTCGACTCAACAGGCGGCGCCGCTCCATTCCGGGGGCGGCGTTGCTATTTCTGAAGCAGCGCATTGATCCGGCCCACAAGCGCCTGCGCCGCTTCGAGATGGGCGAGCTGGCCAAGCTGCGTGTGCGCCGCGGTGAATTCCCGTGGGTCGTAGTACATCTCCGCCGTGCCTTCCCCGAGCGCGTCGAGAGAGGCGGGCAGCTCGAGACAGGACACCCGCGCGCCGTGCAGTTTGTCGATCATCGGCGCCGTGACGAACAAAGGCTCGCGCTCAAGCGCGTAGCTCTGCGCCTTGGGCGGCACACGGTCGGCAAACCAGAAGAGCAGAACCTCACCCGGGATTGCGCTGATCAACGCCTGCATCCGGGCGACCCAGGCCTGGCAGAGCGCATCGACCAGGATGCGGAACCGGCGCGGCGAGGCCTCGGCGCAATCGTGCAGAAGGTGGCGCAGAAAGTCGTGCTCGCTGAAGTCGACCGTCTCGAACATACCCCGCAGGAGCGGCAGCACCTCGACAATCCGGTCATTGCGCCGCGGGTGAACCCGGTAGTGCGGGCCGGACAACGCGCCCGCGCCCATGATCTGGATCACCGTCAGCCTGGCCCCGGCGCAGATCTCGGAGATGCCGGGATCTTCCAGAAACGCTTCCGGCCCGGCATGGACGACCCCGAGATTGACGCCCGTCTGGGCGATCTGATCGTGGACAAGGTCCGGATAGGGGCGCCGGACGAAGCGGCCGAACGTCTCTGTCCCGCCCAGAAAGGCGACATAATCGCCCTCGAGCGGCTGCGCCGGCCCGCGAAACCGCAGACATGATGCGCCGTAGCTGCACAGCTCGTGCAGCAACGGCCCCTGTTGCAAAGACAGATTGCTCACCGTTCCACCAATTTTCACTCCCGCGCCTACCGTGGCACGGATCCCCTACCAATTCGCTAAGCGGCGGCGGATCGCCTTGCGGCGGCCACCCGCCCGTGGCTATGGTCGCGCGAACATTTGCACGGGGAGCGGCCTATGGAGATCAGCAAAATCGGTGTCGTCGGCGCGGGCCAGATGGGCAACGGCATCGCGCATGTGGCGGCGCTGGCGGGGTATGACGTGCGGATCACAGATGTCTCGCAAGACGCGCTGGATGCCGCCATGACGCTGATCAACCGCAACCTGGAGCGCCAGGTGACGCGCGAGACGATCTCGGCCGAGGACAAGAGCGCGGCCATGGGGCGGATTGCGCCGACCCTCACGCTCGCGGACCTCGGGGAGTGTGACCTCGTCATCGAGGCCGCGACCGAGCGGGAGACGGTCAAACAGGCGATCTTCGAAGATCTCATTCCGCATCTGCAGCCGCACACGATCCTGACGACCAACACCTCGTCGATCTCGATCACCCGGCTGGCGAGCCGCACCGACCGGCCGGAAAAATTCATGGGGTTCCACTTCATGAACCCGGTGCCGGTGATGCAACTGGTGGAGCTCATCCGGGGCATCGCCACCGACCGGCAGACTTACGACGCCTGCCTCAAGGTCGTGCAGCGGCTGGGAAAAACGGCCGCGAGCGCCGAGGATTTCCCTGCCTTCATCGTCAACCGGATCCTGATGCCGATGATCAACGAAGCGGTCTACACGCTCTATGAGGGCGTGGGGAACGTCGAGTCGATCGACCAGTCGATGAAGCTCGGGGCGAACCATCCGATGGGGCCGTTGGAGCTTGCCGATTTCATCGGGCTCGACACCTGTCTTGCGATCATGAACGTGTTGCACGACGGGCTGGCCGATACGAAATACCGCCCCTGCCCGCTCCTGACGAAATACGTCGAGGCCGGGTGGCTTGGCCGCAAGACCAGGCGCGGGTTCTACGACTATCGCGGCGAGACGCCGGTCCCAACGCGCTGAGGCTTTAGCCGCCCTGCCCGAGGCTGAGAGTGTGCTGGCGCAGCCACGTCATGAAATCGCGCGGGTTGGCGGCGCGGGCGCTGGCCTCCTCGGCGCTGATCGGCTGGCCCACGATGGGCGCCATCGGCCGGTTGCAGCGCGCGACGATCTCATGCAGCAAAAGCCCCTGGCGCAGCGTGGCCGAGATGCGGCTCGACATCTGGTACCAACGGGAATTGGCACCGGGAAAGAAGACAGGGACGACCTGCGCGCCGGAGCGGCGGATCATCTTGGCGGTGAAGACGTTCCATTCGCGCTCGACCGCCGGGCCGAAAAGACTGTCCGCAGAAGAGACGACGCCCGACGGGAAGACCCCGATGACCCCGCCTGCGTCGAGCTGTTTCATTGCCGCGTTGCGCATCTCAAGGCTCTTTTCCTGCGCGTCCACGTCATGCGGGAACGGCACCGGGATGAGGAACCGATCGGCGACCTCATCGAGCTGGGTCAGCAGCGAACGGGTCAGGATCTTGTAGTCGGGCCGGCGCTTGCCGATGAGCTCGGCGAGGATCATCCCGTCCACCAGCCCATGCGGATGGTTGGCCACGATCACAACCGGCCCCTCTGTCGGGATCCGCGCGATCTGCTCTTCGGGGGTGGTCAGGCCGATCCCCATGATATCGAGCGCGGCGCGGAAGAAGGTCGCATCCTGCGGCGCGCCGGTTTTCTCGAAGGCGCGCACCATGCGCAATACAGTGATCTTGCCGGTCAGCCATTCCAGCGTGTGGATGGCGCCGCGCTTGAACGGGTTTTCGAAACTGTCGGCATAGGTCAGGCTGCGCCGGTCGTACTTCTGCTCCGGGGGGCTTTGCTCACTGCCCGCACCAAGCGCCGGGTCTGCACGTCGATCGGCCAAACTCACCATCTCACCCTATAACACGCCGAGGATCGCTCAACAGTCTTCTCCGAACCGGTCCGAGAGGAGCGCTTCCAGAGCATGGGCCAGCTTCTCGGCCTCGGCGCCCCGGGTCTCGACTTCTATCTCGCTGCCCTTCGCGGCAGCAAGCATCAACAGGCCCATGATGCTGTCACCCGAAGCTTCCATGCCATCATGGGCGACCTCGGCCTGGGCGTCGAACCCCTCGACCACTTCGACGAACTTTGCGGATGCGCGCGCATGCAGGCCCTTCTCGTTGATGATCTTCAGCTTGCGCTTCACGGTATCGACCATGCGTGCTCCATCCTCCTCGCCGCTGGCTCTAATGAGCAGAGAGGTCCCGCATGTCAATATATTTGCGCCCAGCGGTCAGCGCCTTTTCGACCGCGAGATCGAGCCCGAGCCGGCGGCTCTTGAAGAGCTTGACCAGAAGCGGAAGGTTGGCGCCATAGAGAATACGCCGTCGCGCCTTGGAACAGGCACGCAGCGAGAGGTTGGAGGGCGAGCCGCCGAACATGTCAGTGACGACCACGACGCCATCGCCGGTATCCACGGAATCCGCCGCCTCGGAGATCTCGCGTTGCTTGAAGCTTCGGTCGTCGTTCGGCCCGATGGCGATGGCGCGGACGCCGCTTTGATCGCCGACCACATGCTCGACCGCGGAGAGGTATTCCTGAGCAAGCCCACCATGGGCGACGATGACGACACCGATCATGCCTGAAGCTCCGTTCGGCTCTGGGGCATGGGGCTCTCGCTGGCGCGGCGTTCGAGCTCCCGGTGCCGGACGGTCACCGGCCAGCCGCTTTCGCCCAGCCGTTCGGCCATGGCCTCGGCCAGCGCGACGGAGCGGTGTTGGCCGCCGGTGCAGCCGAACCCGATGGAGAGATGCGCCTTGCCCTCGTCGCGGTAGGCGGGGAGCAGCATGGCGATGAGGCCCGAGAGCTGCTCGAAGAACGGCGCGTAGCGCGCGTCCTCGCGGACATGGGCGGCCACTTCCGGCGCGCGGCCGTCGAGCGCGCGCAGCTCTGCCTGCCAGTAGGGATTGCGCAGGAACCGCACGTCAAAGGCCATGTCGAGCCCCCGGGGCAGCCCGCGCTTGTAGGAAAACGAGTGCAGCGAGACGGCCAGTGCGCCGGTGGGATCACCCCCGAACCAGCGCAGGATTTCGGCCCGCAGATCATGCGGGCTGAACTCGGTTGTGTCGATCAGGATATCGGCCCGGGCGCGGATCGCCG
Organism: Poseidonocella sedimentorum; assembly: GCF_900116005.1. Taxonomy (GTDB): domain Bacteria; phylum Pseudomonadota; class Alphaproteobacteria; order Rhodobacterales; family Rhodobacteraceae; genus Poseidonocella; species Poseidonocella sedimentorum. Next base: position 71,313 of record NZ_FOYI01000014.1, on the reverse strand, counting down.
AGAGCAGGTCGATCTCGCGCGCGATGCCTGCTTCGGGGGTCTCGGCCGGCGCGAGCGGGTGGCGCCGCCGGGTCTCGGAAAAGCGGCGCAGGAGCACCTCGGGGGCGCAGTCGATATAGACGAGGTGGAGCTCCACGTCCGGCCGCGCGGACATCTCCTCGACGAGCTGGATGAAGGCGGTTTGCGAAAATTCCCGATTGCGCGGATCGATCCCGAGCGCCAGTGGTTGGGCCATCGGAAGATGGCCGAGCAGACGGGGCACGAGGCTCAGCGGCAGGTTGTCGATCGCCTCGAAGCCGCCATCCTCAAGCGCGTTGATCGCCGTACTTCGCCCGGCGCCGGAGGGGCCGGTGATCAAGACGAGCTTATGTACAGCTTGCTGAGGAGTCATCCCGTGGCGTTACTCGAAAGGTCCGTGCGTAAGGTAGGCCAGAACGGCGGCCGCAAAATGCTGGGTTTCGACTTTGTGAAGCAAAGCGAGCGAAACGTCCATAATCTCCACGCTGCGCCGCGGCGGTAAACGCTCTGTTTCCACCTGCCCCATGTCGACCACAACGGTAGTCGGCGATGGCGGCGCAACCGGAGCGCGAAGAAGCCCCACGCCGCGCGCCTCGATGACCCCCGCGAGCCAGTCCGGCGGACAGGCGTAAAGACCCGATTCGCGCCGCTCGATCCGTGTTCTGTCATCGCTCACAAGCCGCGCGCCATGGGCGATCAGCGCGAGGGCGAGGGCCGATTTGCCGCTGCCCGACGGGCCGATGAGAAGCGCCGCGCGCCCGCCCGCTTCGACCGCCGTTGCATGGATGATCTCGTGGCGCTTCACGCGCGTCCTCCCCCTCGCGCCCGCCGGGACGGGACCTAGACCGGCAGGCTGACGACAAACCGCGCCCCCATCGGCGCGGAGCCGGGGTCATGGACGGTGGCTGTGATGTTCTCGGCGTGGATGGTCCCGCCATGAGCCTCGACGATCTGCCTGGAGATCGCAAGTCCGAGGCCCGAGTTCTTGCCGAATTCGCCGGCGGGACGCGAGGAGAAGAACCGCTCGAAAATCTTCTGGATCGCGTCTTCGGGAATGCCCGGCCCGGTATCGCCCACCATGATCACGGCGCGGTTGCCCAGGCGCCGCACGACGATGCTCACACTGTCTCCCGGCCCGCAGAAGGAGACCGCGTTGGAGACGAGATTGACGAGCACCTGCGCGAGGCGGCCCTCGAGCCCGTGCATGACCAGCGGCGCGGGGGGGACATCACGGGTCAGCCGGATGCCGCGCTCGTCGGCGAGCCCCTCCATGTGTTCGCCGATCTTGGCGCAGAGATCGACCAGATCGAAAGGCGCCTCCTGCTCGCGGACCATCTCGCTGTCGAGCCGGGAGGCATTGGAGATGTCGCTCACCAGCCGGTCAAGGCGGCTCACGTCCTGTTCGATGACCTCGATCAGTTCCCGGGCCTGATCGGGTTTGGCGACGCGGAGTGCGGAGGCGGCAGAGCGGAGCGAGGCGAGCGGGTTCTTGATCTCATGCGAGACGTCGGAGGCGAATTGCTCGTTGCGGGCGATCCGCTCGAACAGGCCGCTGACCAGACCGCTGAGCGCGCCGGAGAGTCGGCCGATTTCGTCCTGCCGGTCCGTGAGGTCGGGGATGCGGATCCGCGCGGCGCGCAGGTTGCCGGCGTTCTCATCCCGGCCGCGCTCGGCGGCGGCGGCCAGATCGGCCAGCGGGATCGCGATAGTGGAGGCGAGCGCGAGCGAGAGCCCCAGCGAGACCAGCACCGCGATCACCACGATCTTCGTCGTGCGGCGGCGGTCGGTTTGGGCCAGGGCTTCGATCTCGCCGCGGGCGCTCGCGACCACCACATGGCCGCGGATCTCGCCGCCGTCACTGATCGGCGCGCCTGACATCAGGTAGCGCGCGCCAGCATCGCCGCTGACTTCCAGAACCTCGGTGCGCGCTGTGGCGCCGTTTCGGGCGAAGCGCGCGGCGCGAGCGGCGAGGGCCTGCGGGTTGCCGTCGGGCGCGTCATCCGGCCCGAGCCGCAGGCGCAACTCCGCGTTCGCGTCAAAGAGAAAGACCTGCAACCCGTTGAGCAAAGCAAGCTCGCGCAGCGCATCCGCCGGCGCCCCCAAGGCCGGAGCGGCAGTGCTTTCATCGAGCCGCGCGGGATCGACCAGCGCGGCGATGAGCCCAGCTTCGGTGACCAGCGCGCGCCCGCGTTGACGCGACAGGCTGTCGGAGGCGTGATCGACATAGAGCACACCCGCGACGAGCAGCAGGATGGCAAGCAGGTTGAACAGCACGATCCGCCGCGCGAGGGGAGACTCGCGCCAAAGGCTCCGCTCAGGCGGCGCGGACGCAGCCCCAAGCCCCTCCGGGATCAGCTGATCGGTCAGCATACTCACCCCTTGTTGAAGCGGTAACCGATGCCGTAGAGCGTCTCGATCGCCGAGAACCCGGGATCCACGTTGCGGAGTTTCTTGCGCAGCCGTTTGATGTGGCTGTCGATGGTGCGGTCGTCGACATAGACCTGATCGTCATAGGCCACGTCCATGAGCTGGTCGCGGCTCTTGACCACGCCGGGACGGGCGGCGAGCGCCTTGAGCAGGAGAAACTCCGTCACCGTCAGCGTGACCGGCTGGTCGTGCCAGGTCACCGTATGGCGCAGCGGATCCATGAAAAGCGGGCCGGACTGGATCACCGTTTCGGGCTCGATCTCGGTCTCGCCCTGCCCCGCGATCGCATCCTGCCGCCGCAAAAGCGCGCGGATGCGTTCGACCAGAAGCCGCTGCGAAAACGGTTTGCGCATGTAGTCATCCGCACCCATGCGCAGGCCCAGAACCTCGTCGATTTCCTCGTCCTTCGAGGTCAGGAAGATCACCGGCAGGGCCCATTTCTGCCGCACTCTCTGGAGCAGGTCGAGCCCGTCCATGCGCGGCATCTTGATATCGAATATCCCCAGATCCGGCAGGGTCCGGCCAAAGGCCTCCAGCGCCGATTGCCCGTCGGCGTAAGTCTCCACCTCGAACCCTTCGGCCTCCAGAACCATAGAGACGGAAGTCAGAATATTCCTGTCGTCATCGACCAATGCAATGGTTGCCATTACTAACCCTTCTTCGCGCGCGCTGCGTCAACCTTTTGACCACCTTGAGCGGGGCCGGTTGTGCGGGCGCGGCTGCGAATCACCCTTTTCCCGGAGCCGATAAAGACGGAATAACGTCAACATCGGGTGAAAACGGGCGGGATTGTTGCCGGGACCGGAGCGGTGATTGCGCTAACCTGTCGATGGTTGCGCTAACGATTGCATGGCTTGCTGTTCACGTTTGGAATCAGCGTGCTATGACCTCTGGGCCGGGATCGGATTGATCGCGGTGAAGAGCCCGCACCGCGGCTCTTCCCTTGAATGCGCCGCAAAGCGAATGCGGCTGGAGGAGGCTGACGCCATGGCAATCGGACGGGTCAATCCGCAGTACACACTGGAGGATATGGGGATCGAGGGGCTCGGCGAGGTCTATTACAACCTCCTCGAGCCCGCGATCATCGAGCAATCGCTCAAGCGCGACGAAGGCCGGCTCGGCAAGGGCGGGACCTTTCTCGTCGAGACCGGGAAATTCACCGGCCGTTCGCCCAAGGACAAGTTCGTCGTCGAGACGCCGGGCGTCGAGGGGAAGATCTGGTGGGAGAACAACCCGCCCATGTCGGAAGCCCATTTCGACACCCTCTACAACGACATGCTCGCCCACATGAAGGGGCGCGATTATTTCGTGCAGGATCTGACCGCGGGGGCCGATCCCGAACACGCGATCAACATCCGCTTCATCAACGAGCTGAGCTGGCACAACCTCTTCATCCGCCACATGATGCGCCGCCCCTCGCGCGAGGCGCTGGACACGTTCATGGCGGATTTCACCGTGATCAACTGCCCCAAGTTCAAGGCCGATCCCGAGCGCCACGGCTGCCGCACGGACACGGTCATCGCGCTCAACTTCGACCGCAAGATCATCCTTGTGGGCAACACCGAATACGCCGGCGAGAACAAGAAGGGCATCTTCACCGTCCTCAACTACATGCTGCCCGAAAAAGGCATCATGCCGATGCATTGTTCGGCCAACCACGCCAAGGGCAACCCGGTCGACGCGGCCGTCTTCTTCGGGTTGTCGGGCACCGGCAAGACCACGCTTTCGGCCGACCCCAACCGCATCCTGCTGGGCGATGACGAACACGGCTGGTCCGATCGCGGCATCTTCAACTTCGAGGGCGGCTGCTACGCCAAGACCATCGATCTGGACCCGGAAGCCGAGCCCGAGATCTACGCCACCACTGAGCGGTTTGGCACGGTCATCGAGAACATGGTCTATGACGAAGAGACGCTGGAGCTCGACTTCAAGGACGACAGCCTGACCGCCAACATGCGCTGCGCCTACCCGATGGATTACATCTCCAACGCCTCCGAGTCGGCGCTTGGCGGGCACCCGAAAAACATCGTCATGCTGACCTGCGATGCTTTCGGCGTGTTGCCCCCGATCGCGCGGCTTACCCCGGCGCAGGCGATGTATCACTTCCTGTCGGGTTTCACCGCCAAGGTCGCAGGGACCGAGCGCGGCCTCACCGAGCCGACGCCGACCTTCTCCACCTGTTTCGGCGCGCCCTTCATGCCGCGTCGGCCGGAGGAATACGGCAAGCTCCTGCGCGAAAAGATCGCGCGGCATGGCGCGACCTGCTGGCTGGTCAACACCGGCTGGACCGGCGGCGCCCACGGGACCGGCGCCCGGATGCCGATCAAGGCGACCCGGGCGCTGCTGACCGCTGCGCTGGATGGCTCTCTCTCGGAGGTGGAGTTCCGCAAGGATCCCAACTTCGGCTTCGAAGTGCCGGTCTCGGTCGCGGGTGTCGATGACATCCTGCTCGACCCGCGCGGCACATGGTCCGACCCCACCGCCTACGACGCGCAGGCGCACAAGCTCGTGCAGATGTTTGCTGACAACTTCGAGCAATATATCCCCTACATCGACGAGGACGTGAAAGCCGTCGCCATCGGCTAGACCCCGGCGCTTCGACGATCTGTCCGCAAAAAGCACCCGCGCCCGCCGCGGGTGTTTTCACATGCGCCGTCGCGCTCATTCGCCGCTGACGCGACGTTGGGCGAAATTTTCGCTGGTAGGTTGTGCCCGACTTTGCCAGTCTCCCCAGATCAAGCTCCGACAAAAGGAGCGGCACCCGGCCCCGGTTTTCAACGCGGGCCACAGAATTTCAGGGAGACACGCCATGACGCACATGTCCAAACCTCTCGTCGCCGCGCTACTCGCCGGCACGATGCTGACCTCGCAGGCCTTCGCCGCCGGCACCCACCCGGTCACGGGCGAGGCGCTGGCCGATGACCAGACCTTCACCTATCGCGTGCTCGACGAGCACAGCAGTCTCGATCCGCAAGTCGTCGAGGATGTCACGGGCTCCGAGGTGGTCCGCGACCTGTTCGAAGGGCTGATGAACCAGGACGCGGAGGGCAACCTCGTCCCCGGCGTGGCCACGGGCTATGAGGCCAGCGACGACAAGACCGAATACACCTTCACCCTGCGCGACAATGCCAAGTGGTCCAACGGTGAACCGGTCGTGGCGGGCGATTTCGTCTACGCCTGGCGCCGCGCGGTGAACCCGGAGCTTTCGAGCCCCTATTCGTGGTTCATGGAACTCATGAGCATCGAGAATGCCGCCGAGATCATCGCCGGTGAAATGCCTGTCGAAGAGCTTGGCGTGAGCGCGCCGGATGACCAGACGCTTGTCGTCAAGCTCAGCGCGCCCCTGCCCTACTTCCCCCAGATGACGACCCACGCGACGACCTTCCCCGCGCCGCAGAAGGTCATCGAGGAGTTCGGCACCGATTGGACCAAGCCGGAAAACATCGTCTCCAACGGCGCCTATGTCCTGACCGAGCATATGCCCATGGAGCGCTCCGTGCGCGAGCGCAACGAGATGTACTGGGACAACGAGAGCACCATCATCGACCGGGTCGAGGCGCTGGTGATCAACGATGAGAACGTGGCCCTGACGCGCTACATGGCGGGCGAGCTGGACCGGACCGAAATCCCCGCGGGCCAGTTTCCGCGCCTCAAGGCTGAGATGCCCGAAGAGGCCGTCTCCTTCCCGCGCCTGTGCAACTATTACTACACGTTTAACCTCTCCGAGAGCGGCCCGGAGGTCTTCAAGGACGTGAACGTGCGCAAAGCGCTGGCGCTCGCAGTAGATCGCAAGATCATCACCGAAAACATCCTCGCCGGCGGTCAGCCCCAGGCCTTCACCTTCACCCCCGCCGCCACGGCCGGGTTCGAGGTCCCCGAGGTCGAGATGGCGTCAATGACGCAGGCCGAGCGCGATGAGATGGCGCGCGAGCTATTGGCGGAGGCCGGATACGGGCCGGACAACCCGCTGAAATTCAGCATGATCTACAACACCTCCGACGACCACAAGAAGATCGCGGTTGCCTTGAGCCAGATGTGGAAGCAGAAACTCGGCGTCGAGGCCGAACTTGGCAACATGGAATGGAAGGTCTTCCTCGAGGAGCGCGGCAACCAGAACTTCGAACTGGCCCGCGGCGCCTGGTGCGGCGATTACAACGAAGCCTCCACCTTCCTCGACCTACTGACCTCGCCCTCGGGCTACAACGACGGCAAATACTCCAATGCGCGCGTCGACGCGCTGATGCAGGAAGCCCGGACCGCCAGCGACACCGGCCCGCTCTACACCGAAGTGGAGCAGATCCTCGCCGAGGAAATGCCGGTGATCCCGATCTATCACTACGCGGGCGTCTACATGCTCGACAGCGACGTGGGCAACTGGCCGGTCGATAACGTCGAGCAGAACTGGTACTCCAAGGACCTCTACAAGATCGCCGAATAGCGGCGCCTGACTGCAACGCAGCGCCGCCTTTTCTCACGAAAGGGCGGCGCGCATCGTTTTGGTGGTACCCGACATGTTCGCATACACGCTGCGCCGCCTTCTCGGCGCGATCCCGACAATTCTGCTGCTCATCACCGCCGCGTTCTTCCTTATGCACGCGGCCCCCGGCGGGCCCTTTACCTCCGAGCGCAAACTCCCGCCCGAGGTGCTCGCCAACATCCAGGCGCGCTACGGTCTCGACCAGCCGCTGTGGAAGCAGCTTTGGGATTATCTGACCAACATCGTGCTGCATTTCGATTTCGGCCCGTCCTTCAAGTTCAAGGACCGCGATGTGAATGACATCATCGCCCAGGGCTTCCCGATCTCGCTGACCTACGGCACGCTGGCCTTCCTCGCGGCCTCCATCGTCGGCATCGCGCTCGGCGTGACCGCCGCGATCCGCCACAATTCATGGGTCGATTACACCGCCGTCTCGCTCGGTATCGCGGCCCAGGCCCTGCCGAATTTCATCATGGGCCCGATCCTGATCCTGACCTTCACGCTCTGGCTCGGGGTGCTGCCGGGCGGCGGCTGGAACGGCGGGCAATGGCAATACCTGATCATGCCGGTGATCGCGCTCAGCACGTCCTATATGGGCTCGATCGCGCGGATCACGCGCTCGTCGATGCTCGAAGTGCTCAACTCCAACTTCATCCGCACCGCGCGGGCCAAGGGCCTGCCGGTACGCGCCGTGATCTGGCGTCACGCGCTCAAGCCGACGATGCTGCCCGTGATTTCCTATCTCGGGCCGGTCTTTGTCTACGTGCTGACCGGTTCGGTCTTCGTCGATCTCTATTTCTCCACCGGCGGTCTGGGGCAGGCCTACGTCGGCTCCGCGCTCAGCCGCGACTATGCGGTGCTGCTTGGCGTCACCATTCTCTACGGTGTGCTCACCGTGTTCGTGAACCTGATCACCGACCTCGCCTACGCGTGGTTCGATCCCAAGATCCGCTACTGAAAGGGGGCTGACCAATGTTCGGACGCTCCGAAAAATCCGTCGCCCTCGCCGAGGGTGTCGCCGCCAGCGCCGAGGTCCGGGGCCGCTCGCTCTGGCGCGATGCCCGCGAGCGCTTCGTGCGCAACCGCGCGGCGATGGTCTGCCTGGCCGTGCTCGGCCTCATCGTGCTTTTCTGCATTCTCGGCCCGCTCTTCGCGGTCTGGAGCAACGAGGAGATTGACTGGGTGATCATGGGCGACGTGCGCGGCTCCGGCGGCCCCTCGCTCGAGACCGGCCACTTCTTCGGCGTGGACGAACTTGGCCGCGATCTCTACTCCCGCACCATTCAGGCGACCACGACCTCGCTCCTCGTCGGGCTCATCGGCGCCTCCATGGCGCTCGTCGTGGGGACGATCTACGGCCTCGTCTCCGGCTATCTCGGCGGGCGGGTCGATGCGGCGATGATGCGGGTGGTCGATATCCTGCTCGCGATCCCGCTCACGCTGGTGATCATCCTGATCCTCGTGATCGCCGGGCGGTCCTTCATCGTGCTCTTCCTCGCGCTCGGCGCGGTGAGCTGGCTGTCGATGGCGCGGATCGTCCGCGGCCAGACCCTCGCGCTCAAGGGGCGCGAGTTCATCGAGGCGGCCCGCGCGGGCGGCGTCGGCGAGGTCAAGATCATGGCCCGGCACATCCTGCCCAACCTGCTGGGCGTGGTCATCGTCTATGCCTCGCTCCTGGTGCCCGAAATGATCCTCGCCGAAAGCTTCATCTCCTTCCTCGGTCTTGGCATCTCCGAGCCCAACACCTCGCTGGGCAGCCTCATCGCGGAGGGCGCCGGGACCATGGCCTACGGCACGATCTGGCAACTCCTCTTCCCGCTCTTCTTCTACGTCACCATCATCATCACGATGTTCTTCATCGGCGATGGGCTGCGTGACGCGCTCGATCCGAAGGACCGTTGAGATGACGCTTCTGCAAGTACGCGACCTGCGCGTGGAGTTCGAAACCTCGGACGGCACCGTCGAGGCGGTCAAGGGGGTCTCCTTCGACATCGCCCCGGGCGAGTGCCTCGGCATCGTCGGCGAAAGCGGCTCGGGCAAGAGCCAGACCTTCCTCGCCGCGATGGGCCTCCTGCCGCCCAACGGGCGCGCGACCGGCTCCGTCAAGCTCGACGGCGAGGAGATGCTCAACCTGCCGACGGCGGCGCTCAACCGCATCCGCGGCCACAAGATCGGCATGATCTTTCAGGACCCGCTCACCGCCCTGACGCCGCATCTCAAGATCGGCGCCCAGATGCGCGAAGTGCTTCAGGTGCACCGCGGGTTGCGCGGCGCCAAGGCCCGCGCCGTCTGTCTGGACTGGCTCGAAAAGGTCCGCATCCCTGAGGCCGAGCGCCGGCTCGACCAGTATCCGCACGAGCTCTCGGGCGGGATGCGCCAGCGGGTCATGATCGCCATGGCCATGCTCTGCAACCCCACCCTGCTCATCGCCGATGAGCCCACCACCGCGCTCGACGTGACCGTGCAGGCCGATATCCTCGATCTCATGGCGCAGCTGCGCGAGGAAGAGGGCACCGCCATCGCGCTCATCACCCATGACATGGGCGTTGTCGCGCGGATGTGCGACCGGGTGCAGGTCATGCAGCACGGCGCCTATGTCGAAGCCGGCGAGACCGCGGCGATTTTCGCCAACCCGACCCAGCCCTATACCCGCGCGCTCCTCGACGCGATGCCCCGGCTCGACAGCACCGAGCTGCGCGAGGACGTCTCGGGCGGCGCGTCCGAGTTGCTCAAGGTCGAGGACATCAAGGTCCACTTTCCGATCCAGATGCGCGGCAAGCTCTTCCGCCGGACCGAAACCCTGCGCGCGGTGGATGGGGTCAGCTTCGGCATCCGCGAGGGCGAGACACTGGGCGTTGTGGGCGAATCGGGCTGTGGCAAGAGCACCCTGGCCCGCGCGGTCCTCCAACTGATCGAACCCACGGCGGGCTCCGTCGCCTGGCTCGGCCACGAGATCACCGGGCTCGACCGCCAGGCGCTCAACCGCCACCGGCGGGACCTCCAGATCGTGTTTCAGGATCCGCTCGCGAGCCTCGATCCGCGCATGACCATCTCGGCCTCCATCGCCGAGCCGCTCAAGACGTTCCAGCCCGAGCTGAACGCCAGCCAGCGGCGCGAGGCCGTGCTGGCGATGATGCAGCGCGTCGATCTCGATCCGTCGATGTACAACCGCTACCCACACGAGCTTTCGGGCGGCCAGAACCAGCGCGTGGGCATCGCGCGCGCCATGATCAACCGCCCCCGGCTCATCATCGCCGACGAGGCCGTCTCCGCGCTCGACGTCTCGATTCAGGCCCAGATCCTCAAGCTCCTGCGCGATCTGCAGGACGAGTTCGGCATCGCGATGATCTTCATCAGCCACGATCTTTCGGTGGTCCGCGCCGTCTCCAACCGGATCATGGTGCTCTACCTTGGCCGCGTGGTCGAGATGGCCGGGCGCGACGCGATCTTCGATCACCCGCAACACCCCTACACCCGCTCGCTCATCTCCGCCGTCCCGATCCCGGACCCGGAGGTCGAGCGCACCCGCGACCGGATAAAGCTGCCGGGCGAGTTGCCCTCCCCGCTTGAGCCGCGCGCCCGTCTGCGCTTCCTGCCCAGCAAGCTGGACGCGGGCGAGACCGGTTATGTCCCGCGCCTGCTGCCCCACGGGCCGGGCCACATGGTGGCCGAACACGATTCCCTCGACACGATCCTCGCGCGCGGCGGCCATACCGCCGGACCCGCGGAGTAGGTTCGGGCGGCGGGACAGCAAGGCCAGAGGAAAATCTGCGGCGAATTCGTCGGAAGTGCGGGCATTTCAGACTTGAACCCGATGCCGGAGCGCCGTAAATAGCGCGTCACGTTGGGGTGTAGCCAAGCGGTAAGGCAGCGGTTTTTGGTACCGTGTACCGTAGGTTCGAATCCTACCACCCCAGCCACAAACCACCGCGTTTGACGGCCTGTGAGAGTTGGAGCCTGTCCAGCCAAGCTTCGCACGCGTGTCGGCAATGACTGGTCGCCCAAGCCTTCCTCCAAAATCATTGTGCGTCACCGCAGGTAGACCCTAGGGCTTGCGCGCAAGCACAGCTGTGTTTGTCTGGTGGATCGATGATGTCCAGTTTCTGGAGAACTGCATTTCGGTGTTGTCGGGATGCCCGCTGTTCAGGCCGACAAGATCCAGGTTCAGGTGGCTGGTGAGATAGATCGCGCGCTCCGTTGCCGGAAGCAGCGACATCCCGGCGTCCGGCGCGCGCCCTTGCCTGAAACGCGCCGCGAGGAAACCGGGCGGGATCGTCTGGTATTGCAGCGTTGCGCGTACCTCTGCGGCGCCGTCCACCTGCGAGAGCGGGATGCGATAGGTCAGCATGTCTTCACCCGCTTTCGTGCTGTCGAAATAGTAGGGATCGTCCTTGCCGGCAGAGGGCCGCTCTTCGCTTGAAAGCACGAAATGCGTGGCTTGGGCCGCGCTGCACTGCGATATGCCGAAGACGACCGGCCCGACCACCGTCTCGCTGCAACTCAGGTCCTCAACCGTCTTGAAACCACGCGGGAGAAGGCGGTTGTCCTTGACGTCCTCGAACAAGGCCAGCGTGCTGGAGGTCAGCTTTCCTGTATCGTCCACGGTCTGCACTTCGTAAATCTGGACCTGATCGTCGCTGGTGATCGTCTCGTAGTGGGGCTGGAGACGTGAGGGGTCATTGTGCAGATTATGCTCGCTCGGCAAGAGTGTCGTGCAGGCCCCCTCATTCGCCGCGCCGACGCATATCGCGCCGAAGCGGTTGGTATCGCCCGACACCCAAAGCGTGTTGCCATCACCATCCAGCACTTCGAACTTCACAAAGGCCCGGCGAAAGCCCGCGCCCGAGGGGAACTTGTGGCCCGAGTTGTTCTTGATCGACAGGATCGTGACCAGTTCCCTGTTGTCCGGATCGCCCTCTTCCCGCCAGGAGACGATATCGGCGATCTCGGCCGCGGCCATCTTGTCGGCAGTCACGCTGTCAGGCGCGAGCCCGGCGCCGTTGGCCTGACTCGTGGCCTGATCGATGATCGCTTGCTGGCCGCCCAGAAGATAGTTTTCGATCGCGGCGATGTCCGCCCCGCCCGGCACGGGTGCATAGTCCGGCACGTTGTCGCTATAGGGAAACACGCCCAAAACATCAGGAAACTGCATGAACATTTCCGACACTGGCAGGTTGATCCCCATCAGTCGGTGGCGGCGATATGTCTTCGCGGTCAGTCCCTCGGTCGATTGCGCCATGATCGCGGTATGATCGCTCGGGTCGGCCGGGTTCGTGACCAGTGGCATATGGCAGCCCTGACAGGTATCGCCATTGTTCATCTCCGTGGCGAAGTCGGAGTTGAGCCATTCAAGATAGGTCGCCTGCTCGTAGCCAAGACCAACACAGGGATCGAGCACCGGGTTGCCGACGCGCTTGCCCCTTAGCATCCGGGAGTTGTCGAGGGTAAAGCTCTCCACACCGGAGACGCAGGCGGCGGGTCGATCGTACTTGGGATAGGGGATCGGCTTCATGTCATCCGGGTGATCGGTGTTGTAGCGCGCCACCGCGTCATTCGCGACCGAAGGAAGCTCGCCGCCCGGGATGTAGTTGGTCGGGATCTGCGGCACGATCAGAACGTGGCAAGATCCGCACAACACCGATTGCTGCAGGTAGCTGACGTTCTCGTCGGTCTTCGGGTCTGAAACGGCCTTGTTCGTCGCTGTCGCCAAGGACAGCTTGTCGTAGACCTGCATCGGCTGAGTATCGAGCGCGCCGATCGGATCGGGCGCCATGATGTTGTTCATGTCGAACTGGAAACTCGCGGTGAACTCATACTCGAGCGGCCAGTCGTTGTCTGTCTGGCGTTCATGCACCTGATAGGTGTCCTTCGGCCCGTAGAAGACGGAAAAGTCCGCGCCATCCCATGCGCCCTGCCCGTTTTCCGGCCCGATGCGGTGGCACGTCTCACAAGACACGCCGTCCCGCGCCAGGGAGCCGTATTTGGCGAAATGCGCCTGATGCGTCTCGATGGTCATTTCGGGAAACTGCGCATCACAATCGCCGGTAAACGGATAGGGCTTTCCGCCGGCCAGATCGCCGATCTGGCCCGGAATTTTGGCGTAGAACATGTCGGTGCAGAACTTTGCCTCCGCGCCCGTGTCGGACTTGAGCTGACGCTCACCCATCTCGCCGTGACAGCTGAAACACACGTCCTGGATCACCGCCGGATCAGCGAACTGGTGCACGCTGGTCTCTGTCTCGATTTGCGCCTGCCAGATCGGGTCGCGGGTCGCGAGGCGCATGATCGACGCGCTCCAATCACCGTATTGCGACCAGTTGGCCAGCCACTGGTCATGCCCGTCCGGGGCCGGCGCCGCGTTCTGCTCCGAGCGGTACATCATCTGCGGCAGCCCGCCGCCTTCGACAAAGAGCGCACTGTCATGGCACGCCTGACAGAATTGCGCCGTGGAAAATTCGCCCGGCGGGCAGGTGATCGGATAGCTGCCCGGCGCCGTTGTGGTGATATCGCCGCTACAGTTTTCGGTCCCCGGATGCACCTCGCGCGCGACCAACTCCAACGAGGTGTCGCCCGCCCGCTGCGGCGGGAACCACACGACGTGATCCTTGGTCAGCATCTCCAGCTGCAGGTTCGGCTCGCCCTCGAAATAGGTCTCGTTGAAGAAATCGAGGAAGCTTTGTGCCGCCGGGCTTCCGTCCGCATGGGGCTCGCTTGGCGTGTCGCCCAGCTGAAACACAGGCTTCGGCACCGTCTGGCCAAGGTTCACCGGCGTCTTTCGGGCCTCCTGCGCAAGCGCGGAGCATGTCAGGGCAATGGAGGTCAGGAACGTAGCGGAAGCAAAAAGTCGAGGTGTCATCTGGCATCCCTTGCGAAATCTGGCTGGGGGAACGTCTGTTCGGAGCGGCGCCGGGCCCAGAACGGGTGATCGGGCCAGCGGGTCTCCATCGCGTAGTAGGACCTGTGCTGCCGGAGGTGCCGGGCCCAATGCTGGCGCAGGTTTTGGTGGTAATGCGCAAGATAGGCGCGCGGCTCCTGAGGGTTCGAAAGCGCATAGGCAAGGGCGTGGCCGGCGAGCCCGCCCGATGTCATCGCGCGTTCCAGACCCTGAGACGACAGAGGATCATAGGCCTGTGCGGCATCGCCGACAGCCAGAAACCCTTCCATCGCGATATGATCCAAAGAGGCGTTGCCCGCCGGAGCGCCCAGCACTTTACCAACCGGCGCGCATCCCCGTTCGGTCAATGTCGCCTGCATCAATCGGGTCCGCGCCAAAAGCGCGAGGAACCCGCCCGGGCGCGCGGCGGCCGTGGCCTCGGCAGAACCCAGATCCGCGTGCAGAACGACGAGACGCTGCCGCCGGGCATGGCGGGCGGATGGCACGACATTGCTGTACCACCAGCCATAGGGGCATGCCTCTATGCGGGTGTGGCCACCGTGATCATCGCGATCAGCACCGCTGCTGTCGAAGAGCATCCCGAAGCTGAACAGCGGATCGGAGCGTGTTCGGGGCAGCCCCAGAGACGCCCCCAAGCGCGCCGAACGCCCCGTGGCATCGACGATGTAGGCTGCGGTGAGCGTCTCTGCCGCATCGCCGGACCGCAACAGCAGATCCCAACGCCCATCCTGCCGCCCCTGAACGGCGAGAGTGGCGCCCGTCCGATGCTCTGCACCAAGCTGGCTGGCCTCTGCCAAAAGCGCCGCATCCAGCCCTGAGCGGTCCACACACAGCCCCTTGCCATAGGCGCTGAAGTCGAAATCCTGCTGCATCGGGGCGGCGTCGCCCCAGCAGGAGATATTGCCGCGACAGGCTTCGGCCCAGCTTGGCAAGGCGGCGCCGTCCTGCCCTCCGATCACCCCTGTCAGCAGACGTTTGGCCGCCGGTGCGAGTGTCTCGCCCGCTCTGGCGCGCGCCACCTGCCGTTTCTCGGCGATCAGCACGCGCAAACCCGCGCGCCCCAAAGTGATCGCCGTGGCGCTGCCGGCAGGGCCGGACCCCGCGATCACGACGTCGTAGTCACGCCTCATTGTCATCGGGATCACAGGCCGGTCCGGCAGACGAGGCCGGGACAGAGTTCAGCACCGGATTGCGCTCGTATTCCCGGAAGGCGACCGCATTGCGCACAGTGATGACGTTGCCATCGCTGTCCCGCTGCGGCAGCACCATCCCCAGCTTGTCCCAGGCATAGACCATCTGGTTGTAGCCGTCTGATCCGGACAGGGGATTGCCTTCAGTGTCGAAGCCTCGGAACCACTCGCGATAGGTGCGCTGCCCCCCCTCATAGTTCACGACACCGCCGATTGGCGTCGGGCTCTCATAGGATGCGGGGTAGTATTGAAAGACGATGTCCGGGCGCTGCACCGGCCACCAGGCCACGTTGCAGGACCAGTAGTCGCCCTGCCACGGGCTCGACATGAAGGCCGCCACCGCCCCCGGAACGGTCCCACCTGCGACGCGAAAGGCCTCTTCGAAATAGGACCGGTAGCAGATCACGTAGGGAAACTCGATCCCCGGGTGAAACCCGCCGCCGATGGTCGGCTCCAGCGCGGCGCAATCCATGGCATGGGGCTGGTCTTCGATGGGAATTTGATCAAGCGGGGGCGGCACGGGCGGCGACGTCCCGGCGCGCTCGTTTTCAAATTCGCCAAAGGCCCAGTTGTAGAGGTGCGCAAGCGTGTTCGCCGTAAGGCTCAGATATTGGTTGGGAAAATCATGGCCGAGCTGCTGGTTCTGTAGCGGTTTGCCCGCGGTGCCCCACAGCTTCGGCATCTTGTTCCCGCGTGCGGAGCGGTTTGCCTTGAGCTCGTCGGGCAGCGGCGCAGAGGTCGGCGGCGGGTCGGTCGGCAAGGTCATGATCAGGCGGGGGAAGGTCGACACCAGCCCCTCCATCTCGGTGGTGGGCGCGGGATAGTGCGCATCCCGCGCGCCATGCTCCGCCTGTCGCATGATGCGGAAAATCTGTTGCCGCGTCTGATAGGCGGCCGAGGACTTGTCCTTGGTGTTGTCGACAAACCGCGCAATGTTGTCGTCGCTCAGCATGTTTCCGGCCTGTTTCGGGCCATGCGCAAGGTTGCGGTTCTCTGGCGTCACCCCGCCGGCCTCGGCACTGACCCAGCCGTAATTCACGGCGCGCGCCAATGTTGGATAGACGTCTCTCCAGAACTTGGTCACACCGGGGACCGGCGCTTGCCGGATCGGGTCCGCCGGAGACAGCGCCGGGCTCGCAAGTGTCGGGTCTTGCTCCGGGAAGGCTTCATAGACGCGGTCCTTGATGCTCACCACATGGTACATATCGGGCGCGAATTTCGGCGGGGCGGTGACGATCCAGCCTCCGGCTTTCGGGTCGCGGATCCCGCCCGGGCGGGTCGTCAGCGGCGCCTTGCTCGCGTCTTCGAACGTCACGGTCGCGTCGATTTCGCCGCCGCATGTGTCGTCCCACCAACCGGGGACGTTGAAATAGGCGAATTGATTGACCAGAGGATCGTAGTCCTTGGGGTCTACCGTGTCGCCGTTCGGCAACGTGCCGTTGGTGACGGGTGTGCCGTTCGGCGGGGTATGCGTCTCTGACGGGTTCGACAGGCAGATGTGCGGCGTGGTCACGCAGCCCGCAAGCCCGGGGCCCGCAATGAACAGAAGCCGCCCGTCCTCGTCCAGCTGGATCCGGCCGAGTTCGATGTTTTCCGCTTTGCTGTAGGTGACTTCGACCCAGCCGTCTTGCGGGGTGACGGCGTCGCCGAACTTCAGATCCGCGGGTAGGTAGTATTTCCTGACCGTGGGATCGGAGTCGAAGAAGCAAGACCCGCGCAACGAAATTTCCTCGGTGCCAGAGCTCAGGGACAGCTCTTGCGCGCCCGGATCAACGATGAGCTGGGACCGGTTCGCGGGGTCCGCGTAATCACTGATCTCGCGCGGCTGGATGTTCGGGTTCCGCATCTGGGTCGCGTCGAACAGATAGGCGCCCTGGAACGCGAAATTCGCAGCCTTCATGTTCTGCACGTGAACCCGCCAGGTGATGTCCTTGACGCCTGGGGTTCTGCGCGTGATCTCGACCGTATCGCCGTCGCTGTCCTGGCCGTAGATCCGGAAACGCTGCGCTTGCCGCTTCAAGTCCATGTTCCCGTCGCGATAGGTGCCGCCATTCGGCCCCGGGCCATCGCCCGACGCGGGCGAGTTCGGGTTGCCCGGGTCCACAACGATCCCGGGCGCCTCTGGCCCGACATAGAAATTCTGATTGATCTCGAGTGGATCCGGGGACCCGGCACCACTATTCCCAACGCGCGCAATCCCGATGCCGGGATGCACGCGAATCGATTTGATTTCGCTAGCCATGGTGCTCCGTCCCTGATGCCGCAGCGTCCCTGCGATCTCTCAAATCTGATGTGCGCTCTTGGCTGGCGCTTACATATCCGTCGACTTCCGGATCGCCCAATGCGCGTTATCCTGCGAGGTCACGACAAGAAAATTGCCACGGTTCTCGATCACGCATTCCGTCTGGTTACCGGCACGCTTGGCGGAGCGGATGTTGAAACCGCTTCCGAACTGGGCATGGATATTGCGCGTCACCTCGCGCAGCGCGTTATGAGCAAGCTTCTCGGGCTGTGGTGCTGCGTGGCCCCGCCCCGCAAGGGTAAGAGCGCCGAGACCGATTGAATATAGAAACGCTCTTCTTTTCATATACTTGCCCTATGGATATTCTCGCATTAGGCGATAAACAATCAAGAACCTTTAAAATTATCTTTCAATTTGGAGCATGAATACGTCTCTATTTCAACATATTTTCAACCGAAGCGCGTATTTTCTTCCGGTCAACACCCCTCAGGTATGCCGCCATTTTGCATCAGATTTGCATTTTCATCATCAGGCGCAACACCTCGAATTTTGGGGGCATTAGAATTCCAAGTAAATTCGGGGGAAATACACACTCCCATTTGAAATCAGGTCTTTAAACGTCCGCCGCAATCAAATTCGCGCCGAAGTCCAGAGCTCGAAAACACCGGCTGCGGCGCGCTTCGATCGCAACAGGGCGCCTCAGGACCAGACCGTCGCGAGCTGGTCGAGAAGCGCTGTGATGACGTCGTCAGAGGCACGCGCCTCGGGGGTGAGCATCACAAGGCTGGCCGGCAGGCTTTGGGTCTCGCACAGGCTGAGGCCGAACGAATGGCGCTGCTCCAAGGCAATGGTCTCGCGGCACAGGCACAGGCCGACCCCGGCGCGGACCATTTCGAGCATCGATGCCTCGTGGTCCACAAGCGCGACGATGTTCTGGGTGCAGCCGTGCTCGGCGAAGATCCGGCCCAGCAGCCGGTTGTGCACGGAGACCGCTGTTGTCCCGATCCACGGCAGAGCCGCCAGCTCCGGCCAGCCCGCTCTCGCGACCCGGGCCTCCCAGCCGATGGGCGCGATGATGCGGTAGTTGAACGTGGCGAGCGGCTTGACCTGCATCGCCTCCTCCACGGCGATGTCATCCACCGCCCCGGGGTCCGTGAGGTAGAAACTGGCGTCGATCTGGCGGCGGCGCAGTTTTTCGAGGATTTCGCCGCTGATGCCATGCACCAGCTCGGTGGTGATGCCGGGATGCGCGCTGCCC
The DNA here is from genome assembly GCF_900116005.1 of Poseidonocella sedimentorum. Lineage (GTDB taxonomy): Bacteria > Pseudomonadota > Alphaproteobacteria > Rhodobacterales > Rhodobacteraceae > Poseidonocella > Poseidonocella sedimentorum. The sequence continues at coordinate 52,806 of NZ_FOYI01000014.1, read as the reverse complement.
AAATGGCTCAGCAGGCGGCCAAGGCGGATGAACTCCGGGTCCACGATCGTCCCGATCCGCAGCGTGCCGGAGACCTGCCCGACCCGCCGGCGCGCGCTTTGCCTGAACTCGGCCATCGCGCTCAGGACGGCCTCGGCCTTCGGCAAGAGCGCTTTGCCGTCCGGCGTGAGGTCCAGCCCATGCGGCGCCCGGGTGAAAAAGGTCACGCCCGTATCCTCGCTCAATCGCCGGATCTGGTGGCTGATCGCCGGCTGGGTGAGGTTCAGCACCTCGGCCGCGCGCGACACGCTCCCCTCCCGCGCCACGGTGACAAAGGCGAGGATACTGTTGGGATTGGAGACTCTATCCATATTAAAGATTTTAATATCAGCCAGAGAGATATGTCATTGGGAATGTTTCGCGGCCGGCTCTAGAGGGGGACGTGTTGATGGGCTGGGAGGAGCCGTCGACCCGAAGCCCCGGGAAGATCCGGGCCCCGTGGTGGCGCCTCTTTGTCCGAAGATCGGAGAAGAGACATGGCCGACGCCGCGACTGAAGTCGATTTCATTGTCATCGGTGGGGGATCCGCCGGGTGCCTTCTGGCGAACCGGCTCAGCGCCGATGCGGCCAACCGGGTCCTGCTTCTGGAGGCGGGCAAGGCCGACAGCTATCCTTGGATTCACGTCCCCGTCGGCTACCTCTATTGCATTGGCAACCCGCGCACCGACTGGATGTACACCACCGAGGCCGATGCGGGGCTCAACGGGCGCACCCTGCGCTATCCGCGCGGCAAGACGCTAGGCGGGTGTTCGTCGATCAACGGCATGATCTACATGCGGGGCCAAGCCCGCGACTACGACAACTGGGCCGCCCTCACCGGAGAGGAGGACTGGTCGTGGGAGAACGCGTTGCAGGATTTCAAGGCGCACGAGAACCACTACAAGCTCGACGGTGGTGCCGATCCCAGGACGGGCGACAATGAGCGCTTCTCCGACACCCACGGCCATGGCGGCGAGTGGCGGGTGGAAAAACAGCGCCTGCGGTGGGACGTTCTGGACAGCTTTGCCGATGCCGCCGTCGAGGCCGGGATCGAGAAGACCGATGATTTCAACAGCGGCGACAACGCGGGCGTCGGGTATTTCGACGTGAACCAGCGCTCAGGCTGGCGCTGGAACACCTCCAAGGCGTTCCTCAAGCCGGCGAAGACGCGGCGCAACCTGACGATCTGGACCGAGTCGCAGGTCGAAAAGCTGACGTTCGAGCGCGATGCGGATGGCAAGCTGCGCTGCTCGGGCGCGACGGTCAACCGCAAGGGCAAGACGCTCACCGTGACGGCGCGGCGTGAAACGGTGCTCTCGGCCGGCGCGATCAATTCGCCCCAGATCCTGCAACTTTCCGGGATCGGCCCGGCGGATCTGCTCCGCGCGCATGGCATCGAGGTGCTGCGCGACGCTCCGGTGGGCGAAAACCTGCAGGACCACTTGCAGATCCGCGCGGTCTACAAGGTGAACGGCACCAGCACGCTCAACGCGCTCGCCAGCACTCTGTTCGGCAAGGCGAAGATCGGCGCGGAATACGCGCTCAAGCGGTCCGGCCCGATGAGCATGGCGCCCAGCCAGCTTGGCGCCTTTACCCGGTCCGATCCGAACAGATCCCACGCCAACCTCGAGTATCACGTCCAGCCGCTCAGCCTCGACGCCTTTGGCGAGCCGTTGCATGCCTTCCCGGCGATGACGGTCAGCGTCTGCAATCTCAACCCCACCAGCCGGGGCAATGTGCGCATCCGCTCGGCCAATTTCCGCGACGCGCCGATGATCTCGCCCAACTATCTGGCCACCGAAGACGACAGGAAGGTCGCCGCCGACAGCTTGCGGCAGGTCCGCGAGATCATGGCGCAACCGGCGATGGCGAGCTACCGGCCGGAGGAATACAAGCCCGGCGTGCAGTATCAGAGCGACGAGGATCTCGCCAAGCTGGCCGGGGACATCGCCAACACGATCTTCCACCCGGTCGGGACCGTGAAGATGGGCGGCAGCGAGGACGACAGCGCCGTTCTGGATCCGCATCTTCGGCTCAAGGGCGTGGCGGGGCTCCGGGTTGTCGATGCCAGCATCATGCCCGAAATCACCAGCGGCAACACCAACTCTCCGACTCTCATGATCGCGGAGAAGGCGGCCCGGTGGATCCTGGCCGGTCACTGACGCAACCAATCGAACTGGGAGGAACCATGCGCAATTCGTTCTCGAAACTGCCCCTGACCGGGGTGAAAGTGGTCGATTTCGGACAGTATATCGCCGGGCCGGCGGTTGCGATGCTGCTCGGTGATCTTGGCGCGACGGTGATCCATATCGATCCGCCCGGCGGCCCGATGTGGGACAGCCCCGCAAACGCCACGCTCATGCGCAACAAGCTGATCCTGACCCTCGATCTGAAATCCGGGGACGGGCTGGACAAGGCCCGTGCGCTGTGCGCCGAGGCGGATATTATCGTCGAGAATTTCCGGCCCGGGAAACTGGCCGCGCTCGGGATCGACTTTGCCGCGATGCGAGAAGAGCGGCCCGAGGTGATCACCGTCTCGATCCCCGGCTTTGCCTCCAACGACATGGAGCGCCGCGAGCAGCGCGCCTTCGAGAGCGTCATCGCGGCAAGCTCGGGCGTCTTCACCGACATGGGGCTCAACCGGGTGCTCATGGGCCTGAACCCGTCGTTCTCGCCCCTGCCGCTCTCCTCCGCCTATGCCTCGCAGATCGCGGCCTCGGCCACGGTGCTGGCGCTGCAATCGCGGCAGCTGACCGGGCTGGGCGACCAGATCGAGGTGCCTCTGGCGGCGGCGGTGATGGAGGGGCTGTGTTACAACTCCATCAAGGTGTCAGACATGCCCGAACGTTATCTGACGCAGCGCGAGCAGGAGATCGAACGGCGGCGGATCGAGGGCCTGCCGATGAACATGACCTACGAGGACCTTCAGGAACTGCTCGACCCGTTCTTCCGCAGCTACATGTGCAAGGACGGGCGGATGTTCTACGTCGTCTGCCCCAGCCACAAGCACCACGCACGCCGCTGTCTTGAGGTGCTCGGCCTTTACGAAGAGATGGTCGAAGACGGGCTGCAGGAAGAGGACGACACCTACAGACCGCAATCGGACTGGGCGACCGACACGTCTCTGGGCGTCTATCCGATGCCGAAAGTCTGGGCCGACAAGATCGCTGCGCGGATGAAGGAGGTCTTCATGACCCGCACCTCGCACGAGTGGAAACGCATGTTCGGCCGCGCGGGGATCCCCGGCGCGCCGCAGCGTTGGTTGCAGGAGTGGATCAACGACGAATATGCCGAAACCTCGGGCCTGATGATCGACGTGTGGGATCCCGAATACGGCGAGATGATCCAGCCCGGGCCGGTCGTGTGGATGGAGGAAAGCGGCGAGGAGGCCCTTTCCCCCGACCCCCGCCGCTGGGTCGAATTCGACGAGGCGATGAAAGTCCTGCGCAAGCTGCGCACGGATATCCCCGACCCCGAGGACGGGATTGAACAGGAGGGCTGGCTCTCGGGCGTGCGCGTGCTGGACATGTGCAACGTCATCGCCGGGCCGCATTCGGCCAGCTACCTCGCGCGGTTTGGCGCCGAGGTGATCAAGATCGACCCGGCCCAGCCGCTCTACGACAGCTGGAACACGGTGATCTATGGCCTGAGCCAGGGGCGCGGGAAGCGGTCGATCCTCGCGGATGTGAAATCCGAGCACGGGCGCAAGGTCTTCGAGGACCTCGTCAAATCCGTCGACGTGATCTTCTGGAACGCGCCCGACAGCCAGATCAAGCGCATGGGGCTGGACGCCGAGAACCTGCGCAAGCTGAACCCCGAGGCGATCTTTTGCAAGCTGGACTGTTTCAGCGGCGTTCGGCGTGGCGCCCGGACCGACTACATCGGCTATGACGATCTGGTGCAGGCGACCACCGGCATCATGCTGCGCTTCGGCGGGGCGATGGACCGGCCCGAGGAACACGCCCACGTGGGCACCATCGACGTCATGTGCGGCTTCGGCGGCGCGCTGGCGGTCGCGGCGGCGCTCTACCAGAAACACCGTTTCGGCCGGATCGGGCGCGGGCGCACCTCGCTCAGCGCCAACAGCGGGCTGCTGCAGGTGCCGTTCGCGTATGACTTCCGCGGACGCGGGCTGTTTGACGAACCCTCGGGCCCGGAGGTCAACGGCTACGATGACCTCAGCCGTTTCTACAGCACCGCCTCGGGCGTCTATATCCTGCTGAGCGCCTACGAGACCGACCTGCCCCGCTTCCGCGATGTGGAGGACCTGTCGGATCTGCCCGACCTGCCGGTGGAGGACCGCGCGGCCTATCTCGCGACCGCGTTCCAGATGCACCCGGCGACCGAATGGATCGACCGGCTGCGCGCGGCGGATATCGGCTGCGCGATCTGTCACAACATCGATGCGCTGCGGTCCGAAAACCTGCGCGATCCCGACGGAACGCCGGGCACGGACAGGGGCAGCTATTCCTTTTCGCAATACACCGACCACCCGAGCGGGCACGAGGTCATCCAGCTCGATCCCTATGCCGTCCGCCCGACGCGCGGAAAGGTCTTCGCCCTGTCGCCGACCGAGAAGTTCGGCAATTCAACGCGAGACATCCTGCGCGAGCTGGGCTATTCCGATGCTGCTATCACCACGATGTTGAAATCCGGCCAGCTCAGCGAAAGCTGGAGCGCCGAATACCTGCCCAGCTAGGGCACCTGGGGGCTCGCGAGGGCCCCCTTTCTTGTTGAGCTCTACGAATTCCAATCCGTCCGGACCGGCTCTGCCGCGCAGCGATGCGAGGCAGCAGAGGAGGCTGCCCGGACATCCTGAGCCAGAACGGAGGAGACATGGCCAACACCCCCCCTTTAATGGAATTGGATATCGAGACCGCGGATCGCGGTTTCTATTCCGGCTTCGCCAAGAGCGTCGCCATTCCGTCCAAGATACTTGTCAGCGCGCTGATCGTCTGGGCGATCACCGTGCCCGACAACGCCGCGGCCGTGCTGAACGCCCTGAACGGCGCGATGCTCAAGAGCTTCGCCAGCTGGTACATCTGGGTCGTTGCGCTGTTCCTGATCCTCTGCGTGGTGCTGGCGGTGGTGCCCACCACCGGGCGGCTGAAGCTGGGCTTGCCCGAGGACCGGCCTGAATTTTCGCGCTTCTCGTGGTTTTCGATGATGTTCGGCGCAGGTATCGGCATCGGCATGCTGACCTTCGCCACCGCCGAGCCGATGTATCACTTTGCCACCAATCCCAACGTGATCATGGGCGAGACGACCGGCTCGGGCGCTGACAACGTCACCGCCGCCTATGTCTGGTCCTTCCTGCATTGGGGCTTCTCGGCCTGGGCCTGCTACGCGCTGGTCGGGCTGTCGCTGGCCTACTTCTCCTACCGGCGCAACTTGCCGCTCACGGTGCGCTCGACGCTGACGCCGCTGTTCGGCGCGCGGCTGTCCGGCCCGATCGGGCACGTGGTCGATATCGTGGCGGTTGTCGCCACCATCCTCGGCGTGGCCCAGACGCTCGGCTTCGGGGTCGAGCAATTCGTGGCCGGCCTCAACCGCGTGGGCTTCGGCGACTGGATCATCTTGGCCGATGGCAAGCCCAGCGCGGCAGGCATCGTGGTCGCCCTCGTGGTGATCCTCGGCGCCTCGACCCTCTCGGCGCTCTCGGGTGTCGGCAAGGGGATCAAGTGGCTGTCGAACCTCAACATGGGGCTGAGCTTCTTCCTGCTGGCCTTCTTCATCCTCTTTGGCTCCAGCTTTTTCGGACTGACCGCGCTGGTCAACGGGCTGGTGGCCTACGTGATGGAATTGCCCGCCCTGCTCTTCACCGTCAACCACGCTGACGGCACCGAGACCGGCGACGCGCTCGCCGCGTGGCAAGGCGGCTGGTCGGTGTTCTACTGGGCCTGGTGGATCGCCTTCGCCCCCTTTGTCGGCGTCTTTCTCGCGCGCATCTCGCGCGGGCGCAGCATCCGCGAATACGTGCTCGGCGCAATCATCGTGCCGTCGTTGATGTGCTTTGTGTGGTTCACCCTCGTCGGCGGCACCGCCATCGACCTGACGCTGAACGGCGGCGTGGGCGATGCGATCTCGAGCACGGGGCAGGAAAGCCAGCTCTTCGTCATGCTGGATCTGATGCTCGGCAGCGGGATGGCCTGGGTGATGGCGGCGATCGTCGTGGTGCTTTTGCTCACCTATCTGGTGACAACCGCCGACTCCGCGATCCTCATCGTCAACACGATCAACGCGGCCGGTGAGGAAAGCCCCAAGGGCCGGATGCACATCGTGTTCTGGGGCGTGGCGCTCAGCCTCGTGGTCGGGGGGCTGCTGCTCGTCGGCGGCCTCGGCGCGATCCGCACCGCGATGGTGATCGGCGCGCTTCCGTTCAGCTTCGTGATGTTCCTGATGAGCGTGGCGCTGATCAAGGCGATCATCAAGGACTCGATCCGCGAACGTCGCGGTGTGCAGAACCTTCACGTGGAGGCCTGATCCAAAGCCGGGCGAGGCAGATCCGTCTGTCTCGCCCGCTGTCATCTCTCCGGCGTTCAGACGTCGACGACCACCTTGCCGATCGCCTGCCCGCCTTGCAGCCGCGCATAGGCCTGTCCGACCTGCGCAAGCGAGAAGTCCGGCGTATCCAGACGTGGCTTGACCGCACCGGCATCAACCAGCCTGGCCAGATCGGCGAGGATCCTGCCGTGCACCTCGCGCCCCTGATCATGGAGCATCGGCAGCAACATGAAGACGATGTGCAGCGACAGGCCCTTGAAGTGGGCCGGCGACAGATCGAGCTCCGTCAGTGCAACCGTCGTGATCACCTGGGCGTTCAGCGCGGCCGCGGCGAAGGAATTGGTCAGGTTGGCACCACCGACCGTATCGAACACCGTGTCGAACCCGGCGTTGCCGGTGTGGCTCTCCACATAGGTCTCGACCTGCTCGGCCTTGAAGTCGATCGCCCGGGCGCCGAACCCTTCGATCACCGCCAACTGATCGGCGCCGGTCCCGGTCGCCGAAACCTCGGCGCCAAGATGGCGCGCCAGTTGCACGGCGATGTGCCCCACGCCGCCGGCGCCGCCCTGGACCAGAACCTTCTGGCCTCTGGCCACGCCTGCGCGCTCGAGCCCTTCCCACGCGGTGATGCCCACCAGCGGCAACGCGGCGGCCTCGCGCATAGACAGAGATGCCGGTTTATGCGCGATGAGCGCCGCGTCGGCGGAGATGTACTCGGCCAGAGCGCCCTGCAACCCGGCAAGCCCGCCCGCACAGCCGTAGACCTCATCACCCACGGCAAAACCCGTCACGTCCGCGCCGACCTCTTCGACGATCCCGGCGAAATCCATGCCCAGCACGGCGGGCAATTGTGGCGAGAGCGGCAATTCGCTCCCCATATCGCGGATCATCGTATCGACCGTGTTGACGCTCGACGCCTTCACGCGGACCAGCACGTGGCCCGGCCCGGCCACCGGGCGCGGCATCTCGGTTTCTTCGAAAGACGCCTGCGGGCCATAGGCGTTCAAGGTCATCGCTTTCATCGGTATCTCCTGTGGTCAGTTTCGAAATGGAGATAAAGGCACAAGATCGGAAAGATAATTGGGCTAAATCGGAGTTCAGTTTTCCGAATTTTCGGATAATCCCCCAGCGCGCGCCCAGAGCCGCAGCGGCCCGCGGGCGCTGTCTCAACCTGTCTCACAATGAGACAGGAAAGCCCCTTCGGCGCCGCGTCCGGCCCTCGGAACTTGTCCGACCCGGCCTCCCGGTGGACCCTCGCGCTCAGTGTTCGAGGCGGCAAACACGCCGCTCATGAAAGGGAGGAGTTCATGGCACCTACACGCGACGAACAGCATTGGATGTATCGCAACATGGTCACGAGCCGCAGGTTCGAAAACGCCATCGCGAAGATCTATTTCGAGGGGAAAACCCCCGCGTTCAACATGGCCAACGGGCCGATCCCGGGCGAGATGCACCTGTCGGACGGGCAGGAGCCGGTGGCGGTCGGCGTCTGCGCGCATCTCAACCCCGAGGACGTGGTCACCGCCACGCACCGCCCCCACCATCAGGCCATCGCCAAGGGCGTGGATCTGGACAAGATGGCGGCGGAAATCTTCGGCAAGGCGTCGGGACTCTCCGGCGGGCGCGGCGGACACATGCACCTGTTCGATACGGATGTGAACTTCGCCTGTTCCGGCATCATCGCCCAGGGCATGGGCCCGGCCGTCGGCGCGGCGCTCAGCCGCAAGATGCAGGGCAAACCGGGCGTTGCCGTGGCCTTTGTCGGCGAAGGCGCGGTCAACCAGGGCGGTTGGCACGAGGCGATGAACCTCGCCGCGGTCTGGAACCTGCCCTTCGTCTGCGTGATCGAGGACAATGCCTGGGGCATCTCGGTCGCGAAATCCGCAGCCACCGCCGTTGCCACCAATGACGTGCGCGCCGCGGCCTACGGCATCCCGGGCACCCGGGTCGAAGGCAACGATCCCTTCGCCATCTACGACGCCGCCGGCACGGCCATCGCCCGCGCCAGGAACGGCGACGGCCCCTCCTTGATCGAGGTCGAGACCTACCGGCTTGCGGGGCACTTCATGGGCGACGCCGAGGGCTACCGACCAGAAGGCGAGAAGGACGGCCTCTTCGCAAAGGACCCCATCCCCGCGATGCGCGCCCGTCTGCTGAAGGAGGGCACGGCCAGCGAGGAGGAGCTTGCCGCGATAGAGAGCGCGGCCGAGGCGCGCGTCGACGCCGCCATCACATTTGCCCGCGACAGCGCGGACCCGGCGCCCGAAGACGCGTTGACCGCCGTTTTCGCCGCCTGAAGGGAGGACAGGACATGACCAAACCGAACGAGAGAAAACTGACCATCGCCCGCGCCATGGCCGAGGCCACGGCCCAGGAGATGCGCCTCGATCCCGGCGTCTTCGTCATGGGCGAGGATATCGCGGCCCTCGGCGGCGTCTATGGCAACACCCGCGGGCTTCTCGATGAATTCGGCCCCGAGCGGATCCGCGACACGCCGATCTCCGAGACCGCCTTCATCGGCGCGGCCGTGGGCGCGGCGCAGGACGGCATGCGCCCCGTGGTGGAGCTGATGTTCGTCGATTTCTTCGGCGTCTGCTTCGATGCGATCTACAATCTGATGGCCAAGAACATCTATTTCTCCGGCGGCAATCTCAAGGTGCCGATGGTGCTGATGACCTCCACGGGGGGCGGCTATTCCGATGGCGGGCAGCATTCGCAATGCCTCTACGGCACCTTCGCGCACTTGCCGGGGATGAAGGTGGTCGCGCCGTCCAACGCCTATGACGCCAAGGGGCTGATGACAGCGGCCCTGCGCGATGACAGCCCCGTGGTCTACATGTATCACAAGGGCTTGCAGGGGATGGGCTGGCTCGGCACCGAGCCCGGCGCCACGGTGCATGTGCCCGAGGAGAGCTACACCGTCGAGATCGGCAAGGCCAAGGTGGTCCGCGAGGGGCGCGACGTCACGATCGTCAGCCTCGGCCTCGGCGTTCACAACGCGCTGAAGGCCGCAAAGACGCTTGAGGGCAAGGGCGTGAGCGCCGAGGTCGTGGACCTGGTCAGCCTCGTGCCGCTCGACCGCGAGACGATCCGGGCGAGCGTGGCCAAGACCGGCCGGCTGATCGTGGTGGATGAGGATTACCAAAGCTACGGCGTCTCGGGTGAGATCATCGCCTGCGTGACCGAACACGACATCTCGGTCCTCAAGGCCGCGCCCAAGCGCGTTGCCTTCCCCGATGTGCCGATCCCCTATGCCCGCGTGATGGAGCAATACTGCCTGCCGAATCCGGACAAGATCGTCGCCGCCTGGGACGAGATGGGCGCGATGCAGCCCGCCTGAGCCCGAATTGCCACTTGCCGATATTCGCCGGGGGCATGGGAGAGCCCTGCCCCCGCACAGAGAAGGACAGTCTACATGTCAACGGACATCACCATCCCCACCGATCTTTGGGAAGAGGACGAGGAATGCGTCATCACCGGCTGGCTCGTCGATGATGGCGCCACGGTCGAAAGCGGCGCCCTGGTGGCGGAGATCATGACCGCCAAGGTGCAATACGAGGTCCACGCGCCGGCCTCCGGTACCGTCAGGATCACGCAGGAGGCCGATGCCGTCGTCGCCAAGGGCGCGGTCATCGGGCGCATCGAATGAGCAGCGCGGCGAGGGTCATCCCGCTCAAGGGCGTGCGCGGCATGATCGCCGATCGCATGGTCGAGAGCCTGCAGACGGCCGCGCAACTCACCCACCACGCCGGCGCCGACGCCACTGCGCTGATGGCGGAGAAGGCGCGGCTGGCGGAGGGCGGCGAAAAGGTCTCCATCGAGGATCTGCTGATGCTGGCCGCGGTGCGGGCGCTGAAGACGGTGCCCGATGCCAATGGCCGGGTCGAGGGGCGCGAGGTCAGGCTCTCAGAGGCGGTCGATCTGTCGATCGCGATCGCCCTGCCCGGGAACCTTCTGGTCGCCCCGGCGATCTTCGGCGCGGAGGCCATGAGCGTGGCCGAGCTGCGCGCCGCCCGGCAGGACCTTGCCGCGCGGGCCCGCACCAACACGCTCAGCGTGACCGAGATGACCGGCGGCACATTCACCATCTCCAACCTCGGGCTGACGCGGGTGGAGCAGTTCACCCCGATCATCAACACGCCGCAGATCTGTATCCTCGGCATCGGCCGGATGACCGACCGGGCGGTGCGCGCGCCGGACGGCGGTATCGCGCTGCGGCCCCATGTCGGGCTGTCGCTGACCTTCGATCATCGCGCACTCGACGGGGCTCCGGCGGGCGATCTGCTGACCGCGATTTGCACCGAGATCGAGGGGATGCGGGCGTGAGCGCCGCGCTCACCATGGTGCGGGATGTTCCCGCGGGGCTCGCGCTGGAGGCGCAGGCCTTCGGCGGCACCGGCCCCCAGGTGCGCCTCTGGATGGCGGAGGCCCCGGCGCTGGTCTGCCCGGCCGCCTTTCGCCGCAAACCCGGATTCGATGCCGCCGCGCGCAACGCGGGCTCTCGCGGCTGGCCGCTCCACCTGCGGCCCACGGGCGGGGGCGCGGTGCCGCAGGGGCCGGGCGTTCTGAACCTCGCGCTCGCCTTTGCCGCCGGCCCCGGGTTCAGCATCGAGGCGGGCTACCGGCTGATCACCGATGTCATCCGCAACGCGCTCGGCCCGTTCGGCCTCTGCCTCACCACCGGCGCAACGCCGAGGAGCTTTTGTGACGGGGCGTGGAACCTCTCGGCCCGGGGCCGCAAACTGGTCGGCACAGCGCAGCGCATCCGCCCGACCGGCGGCGGCCGGCGCCGCGTGCTCGTCCACGCGCTTTTGCTCACGGATTGCGACCTCGGGCCCGCCGCACTGGCGGTCAACGGAGCGCATGCGGATCTCGGCCTGCCCCCGGTCAGCGCCGATGCCCACACGACGCTCGCGCATGTCCTGGGACCTGACGCGCCCGAACCGACGCAGCTCGCCGACAGTCTTTCCGCCCGCGCCGCAGACGCGCTCGGCCCCAGCCCGGCAATCATTGCCGCCTGAAATCACCGCCGCTCGGAGGAGAGCGGCACCACCCCCAAGGGAGACGATCCATGACCAATGACACCATCCACGTCCATCTGAAGGTCGGCGTTCCGTCCGCCAATGTGGAGCGCTTCACGGCGCTCATGGACGAGCTGGTCGAGCGCAGTTTGGCCGAGCCCGGAACGCTGCTTTACGAATGGTATCAGGCCGCGGACGGCACCTGGCACATCCTCGAACGCTACGCCGATGCGGAGCAGGGGGACGCGCATGTCAAAGGCTTTGCCGAAAACTATGCCGGCAGGTTCTTCGAACTCGCGGAGAGCTGCGAGGCCACCGTTTCAAACAACGCGACCGCCTATATCCAGGGCGTTCTTGAGGGCTTGGCGCCGACCTATATCACCCAAAAGGGCGGCTTTCATCGGTTCTGAGCCACCGCTCAGGACGGCCGCGAGAGCCCGTGCCGCTTGATCTTGCGGTTGATGGTGGCGCGGCTCATCCCGAGGCGCCGGGCGGCCTCGCTGACGTTCCAGCCGCTCGACGTCAAGGCGTCGCGAATGCGCGTTGGCTCGTCATAGGACAGCATCGGCGCCGGATCGGTGGCCGCGGCGGCGGCCACCGCGCCACCCGCCACGATGGACGTGGGGCCGAAATCCACCGGTGTCAGGCGATCGCCCGATGCGCTCAGGAGCGCACGCGCAAGGGCGGCGCGCAGCTCGCGCAGATTGCCCGGGAACAGGTGCGCGCGGATGAGCGCCGCGGCCTCGTCGCTGAGATCGATCCGTCGTCCGGCGAGCTTCGTGGCGAGAACCTGAGCCAGAACTTCGGGCTGCCTGCGCGCCCTGAGCGGCGGCAGCGAGACCTGCGCTCCGGCCAGCAGGTAATACAGATCGTCGCGAAACAGCCCCTCTGCCACGGCGTCCGCCAATGGTCGGCGGCTCAGGCCCACGACCCGAAGCGGCGCCCCCTCGGCGCCGCCCCTCTCAGCCTCCAGCTCATCGAGTTGCCTGCGCAACTCCGCCTGCGCCTCTCGCGGCATCTCGGCGATGTTGTCGAGCAGCACGCTGACCCGCTCCTGCGCTGATCGGGGCAGCAGCGCCAAAACCCGCGCCTGCGACAGGACGGCGCGCAAGATGTCGGTGTCCGCCGAGGTGTCGCCCATCGTCGCGCAATCGAGTTTGAGCACCGGCGCGGCCCCCGCCAGCGCGGCGATCAGCGCCGACTTTCCGGTGCCGGTCTCGCCATCGATGAGAAACGGCACGCCGGCGCGAAACAGCATCTCGGCCTCCGCGCAGCGCGCCGCCATGAGCTTGCACCCCACCGCCAGATCGCGCAGCGAGGGCGGCAACCTGCGCCGCCGTGGCGCGGCTGCGGGGCGAGGGCCGCGCGACACCGCGCCGTCCCGTTGGGGCAGCACGGCCGAGAACGTCATCATCGCGCCCCGGGCCATCGGCATCGACAGCACCCGCTCGGGAACCTTCGCCAGCGCATCACTTTCAAGGTCGAACACGGCCTGGAACGCCTGTCCCGTCAAGGGCCCGCGCGCGCGATCTCCGGCGATCCGCGCAACCGCCGCAGTGGCCCCGAGGATGATCCCGGCCTCGTCAACCGCGATCAGCCCGGTCCCCGAAAGCGGTTGCCCCTCTGCCCCGGCCGAAACCGATATCAACATGCTCTGGGCGAAATGCTGCTCGAACAGACGGCGCTGGATCCGGTCGGCGGCGGTTTCGAGAAACTGGCGGGCGAAATGGTGCTCGGCCGCGGCACCCAGATCGTAGGTCACGAGGTTGACCGACCCGACGAGCGCCCCGTCGGCATCAAGGATCGGCGCACCCGTGCAGGCAAAGGGTTTGAGCCGGGCATAGAAGTGATCGGCCCCGCGGATGGTGATGGCCCGCCCCGTGCGCAGCGCCATCGAGACACCGTTCGTCCCGGCGATCCGCTCATCCCAGCAAGAGCCGAGCGCGATGCCGTTCCACTCCTCGGCGGTCCGGTCCGGATCGGCGGATTCGAGCCGCACCAGCACGCCCTCGGCATCGGTCACGACGAGGCACCGCTTGCCATCGCCCGTCACTGCCGCAAGCTGGCGGAAGAACCCTTGCCTGCCGCCAGTGCGCTCGGTGATATGCGCCAGCCTCGGCGCGATCTCGGAGGTTTGCAGCCGCAGGATCGGATGCGCGGCATCGCGCGCGAGCTTGTGTTGCCGCTCGCAACGCTCCCAGGAGGCGGCGATTGCCTCGCGGGTGGGTGCGTCTGGGGTGCCTCTCGTCATGTCTCCTCCGCCGCGGATGTTACGGCGACGGGGCGGCGCATTTCAAAGCATATCTTCAGGTTTGTCTCCCAAACCGGTCAGATCGCGGATCGCGTCCATCACCTCGGCGGCATGGTCGGGATCGCCCGCGGCGCTGTGGGGGCGCGCGAAACGGCCGCTATCGTTGTCAAAATACCGGCCGGAGGCGGAGGCGAATTCATCCGACAGGGCGGCCCGGCGGAGGATATCCGCGCCGATTTCGAGATCGTTGCCCGCGACCCCAAAGCCCTCCTTGACCATCTTAGAGGCCAGCAGCGAGCCCGGATTCACCGCGACGAACACCGGCCCTTCGGGGCGGGAGCGGGCCAGTTCCAGCGTCCAGATAGTGATCGCCAGTTTGCTTTGCGCATAAGCGCCCATGTCATCGAGCTTGCGCGCGCCGCGCAGCGCGGCCACCTCCACCGGCGCCTGAGCCGCCGAAGACAGGTTCACCACGCGGCCCTCCTTCGGCAAGATCGGCAAGAGCCGCTGCGTGAGCACCCAGGGCGCCAGCGAATTGACCACGAAGCGCAGATCGAGCCCGGCTTCCGTGCGCGTCTTCGGCGCTTTCAGCACGCCGGCGTTGTTGATCAGCACATCGATCCGCTCGTGTCGCGCCCGGATCTCATCCGCAAGGGCGGCCACCGCGCCGAGGTCCGACAGGTCGGCCCGAAAGGTCTCCGGGGCGCCGCCCACCGCTTTGGCCGCCGCCGCCAGCTTTTCCGCACTGCGGCCATGCAGAAGCACGTTGTGCCCATCCGCGGCGAGCGTCTTTGCCGTCAGCAGGCCGATGCCGTCGGTGGCGCCGGTGATCAGGATCGTCTTTGACATTTGGGTCTCCTCAGAGATGAAAATCCGGCAGGATCTCATCCGCCAGCCGTGTCATGGTGTCTTCGATGTCGGCCCCGTTGAACCGCAGGTTGAGCGCGACATGGTTGATGCCGAGCGCGCGGATTTCCTCGAGGTAGCGGCGCAGGTGATCGGTGCCCGCGCGAAAGCCGAGGTGGATCGGGCGGGGCGGGGCATCCGCCTGCGCCACGAGGTCCACATAGAGCGATTGCATCACCGGCTTGTCGGGCAGCCCGGCCTCCGCGATGCGCTGGCGATAGGCGTCCACCACCCGGCCCTGGGCAGCGGCGTCGCGCGGGTAGGTCATCCAGCCGTCGCCATGGCGCGCGACCCAGTCGGGGGCTTGCTGGCTGCCGCCGGTGATCAGGAGGGGCAACTGCCCGGCGGCGGGTTTGGGCAGCATGTCGATCCCGCCGGACAGCAAACCTTGTGCCGTCTCGACGCGGGGGTAGGTCTCGGCCATCGCGCGGATGTACTCGACGCTGTCGCGGAACCTCTCGCCGCGGCCCTCATAGTCCATGCCCAATGCCGGGTATTCGTCCGGCCGGTCGCCCGAGGCCACGCCGAGCAGCAGCCGCCCGCCCGAAAGCGCATCGGCCGAGGCCGCTGCCTTGGCCACATGCGCCGGATGCCGCAAGGGCAGCACGATGCTCGCGACGCCCAAGGCGATGTCGCGCGTCGAGGCCGCCAGCGCGCCGAGGTAGACGAAGGGATCGAAGACCTGTCCCGCGTCGCCGAAGGAGGGCACGTTGAACGGCACATCGCGCAGCCAAAGCGCGGAAAAGCCCAGAGCGTCGGCCAGTTGCGCCCGCTCGATATGGCGCTCAAGGCTCGGCACGGGGGTGCCGCCATGGGCCTCCAGCGGCGCGACCAATCCGATGCTGAGCCGCCCCGGCCGGAAGGTCGCGTTGTAGCCCCGGTTGAGGGGCGCGAAGGCGGTGGTGGGCGCGGTATCCTTCAAGGTCTATCTCCTCGGCTGGCTCGACAAAGGCCGGGTTGCGATCCGATGGAGCATAGCTATCCCTTGCGAATACGCGATAAAACCGGGCATATCGGATTTGTTCTTTCGGATTTGGGATATAATCGCGGTGGATACTGAGAATCTGCGCCTGTTCGTCCGGGCCGCTGAGCGGCTGAACATCTCGGCAGCGGGCCGCGAGTTGGGTCTTGCCCCGGCGGTGGCGAGCGCACGTCTTGCCAGTCTCGAGCGCGAACTCGGGGTGGAGCTGTTGCGGCGCACCACGCGCAAGGTGTCGCTGTCACTCGATGGCGCGGACTTCCTGCCCTACGCGCGGGAGATACTCGCGCAGGCCGATGCGGGACGCGCGGCACTCGGGGGCGCAAATTCCGGCCCGAAAGGTACGTTGCGTTTCGCGGCGCCGAGCAGTTTCGCGCAGCTGCATATCATGCCGCTTTTGCCGGAGTTTCACCGGCGCCACCCCAAGCTCACCCTCGATTTGCGCCTGTCGGACACACGGTTCGACGCGATCGAAGGCAGCTTCGATCTAGCCCTGCGCAGTGGGCCGTTGACGGACAGCAGCCTCAAGGGCCGCAAGCTGGCCGATGATACGCGGGTTCTCTGCGCGTCGCCTGCCTACCTCGAACGGCGCGGCAGTCCGGAAACGCCAGCCGATCTCGCGGGCCACGACCTCATCGCCTGGGGCAATCTCGAGCCGCGCGACCTGGTGAACTCAGACGGCGAGACGGCCCCGCTGGATCCCGCGAGCATGTCGTGCCAGACGATCGTTGACGATGGCGACGCGCAACGCATGGCGACGCTCGCGGGCGCGGGGCTATCGATGAATTCGCTGTGGAACGTGGCTGCTGAGCTTGCGACCGGGCGGCTCATACGCGTGCTGCCCGGGTGGCGGATGAACGACCACGCCGTGCTGTGGCTGGTCTATCCGCGCACCAACGTGCTGACCCCGAAGACCCGGGTGTTCATGGATTTCCTGATCGAACATCTGGGAAATCGGCCCGACTGGAGCGCTTGATCAAACAAGCCCTGCGGCGCTTTTTGCTCAGGCCTGTTGCACCACTTTCGGCACGGCGATCTCGGTCGCGTCCGCGGGATCCAGCGCTTCGGGGCGACCGAACAGGAAGCCTTGCAAGACATCGCAGCCAAGCTCGGTCAGGATGGCCGATTGCGCCTGCGTCTCGACACCTTCGGCGGTCACCTGCATTCCGAGGCGCTTGCCCAACATGATCACAGACTCGACAATCTCCAGCGTCCGCTCGGGGTTCTCCGTCAGGCCGGAGATGAAGGACCGGTCGATCTTCAGACGGTCAAACCGGTATTTCCACAAATACCCGAGGCTGGAGTATTTCGTGCCGAAATCATCCATCGCGATCTTGACGCCCATCTCACGCAGCATGTCGATCTGATAGGAAATCGACGGATCGTCGATCAGCAGGAGGGACTCGGTGATTTCAACCTCCAGCCGCTCAGGCGCGAAGTCGACCGCTTCCAACGCCTCGCGGACCACATCCGGCAAGGTGCCGGAGCGAAACTGCGCCACCGACAGGTTGATCGCCACGCAAGAGCTGCCGTCGAACTCGGAGATATCGCGGATCGCCTTGGCGATGGTCCAGCTTCCGAGACGCTCCACATAGCCCATCTCTTCGGCGAGAGGGATGAACTCCATCGGCGGGATCGCCGTGCCGTCGTCGGCCTTGAGACGCAGCAGCGCCTCATATCCGAGAACCTCATGCGTCTGGCCATCCACGAGGGGCTGATAGACGATGGTGAATTCCTCGTTCTCGGTCGCCACCTTGACCCGGGCTTCGATCATGTTGCGGTGCCGGATCTCCGAGCCCATCTTCTCGCCATAGAAGGCATACTGATTGCGCCCGCCGGATTTCGCGGCATAGAGCGCGGCGTCGGCCTCGGCTGTGAGTTCGTCGAAATCCTTGCCCTCTTCGAAAAGCGACACGCCAATGCTGACCGAACAGGCAATCACGCGTTCGCGGACGGTGAAGGTCTCGGCCGAGAGGGTCAGGATCTTGTGGATCCGGGTCAGGATCATATCGGGGTTGATGTTGCGCAACGCCACCACAAACTCATCGCCGCCGAAGCGCGCGACGAGGTCGTCCGCGGCGGTGTTGGCGCTCAGGATGCGCCCGAGCCGGCTGAGGAATTCATCCCCAACCCCGTGGCCATAGGTGTCGTTGATCGATTTGAACCGGTCCGCGTCGATGTAGAGCACGGCCGAAAGAGACCCTTCGGCGAGGGCGGCGTCGAAGCGGCGCTTGAATTCGGCGCGGTTCATCAGCCCGGTGAGGGTGTCGAACCGGGCGAGGTATTCGATCTGCTTTTGGGTGCGCAGCGCGCGCTCCTTCTGGACGATGAACCCAAGCGCCGGCGCCAGGAAAAGAAACGCGCTCAGGCCGGCAACGATGATGCCGAACCCGTTGAAGCTGTCCACGAAATAGGCGCGTGTTTCGGTTTCATCGAGGTAGACCTCGGCGACGCCCAACGGCGCGCCATCGGCGCCAATGATCGGGACATAGGCCTCTGCATATATATCCGGGCGATCAGGCTTCAGCGTTCCGTCGTTTACCGAGACGATCGGCTTCATCGTCTCCAGCACCATCCGCGGGTCAGGATCGGCCTCCGGGGCAACACCCTGCGGATTGGCCACGAATTCGTCGTCGGAGATAAGCACCAGACGGCCCTGATCGTCAAAGAGCTTGAAGCGGAACACATTCGCAACCGCGCGCATGTCGCCGATGGACTTGATCTGATCCTCGGTGGGTACGCCGGTGGCCAGTAACGTTTCGATATCGGAAATATGCGAGGACATGTAGCGCCCCCAATACTCCCCGACCGTCGCCGCGTGATGCATCACCGCCTGATTCATGCGCCGGTCCGAAAGCGCTGAAATCACAAGGAAAACCGCCATAGAGGTAATCAGTACCGTGGTAACGATGAAACGGACCATACCGACCTGCTACTTGAACTCCGGCTCAAGTTAGGGACGAAAGTGTTAATATCCGCTCAATATTTCCTGGTTGTGTTTACGACTTACTCTCTATCCGCGCGATGCGACCGAGGCCTGGTAGCCCTCGAGACGGCTTTGCAGCGCAAGGCCCGTTGGCCGGTCCTGCCGGGCGCAGAACTCGTCCCAGACCGCCGCATGGGGCAGGCCCTTGATCTCTTCGGTGAGGATCATGCGCGTGGTGAAATCGAGCGCGGCTTCGGCCTGTTTGAGCTGCGCCTGAGGGCTCAGCAGCGCTTCGAGCAGGGCCTTTTGCATGTTGCGCACCCCGATGACCCAGGCCGCCGTGCGGCTGATCGTGGCGTCAAAGAAATCAAGCCCGATACGCACCCGGTCGGTCAGTTCCGCGAAGATGACCTCCTGCGCCATGGCGCGGATACTGTCGTCGAGGAGGATGACGTGGTCGCTGTCCCATCGCATCGGGCGCGAGACGTGAAGCAGGATATCGGGCACCGAGAGCGCCACGGCGGAGAGCTTGTCGGCGACGTTTTCGGTCGGGTGGAAGTGGCCCATGTCGAGGCAGAGCGCCGCGCCCTTGCGGATCGCGTAGCCGAGGTAGAACTCGTGGCTACCGACGGTCATCGCCTCCACGCCGATCCCGAAGAGCTTGCTCTCTACCGCGTCGAGTACCCGTTCGCGCGGGTAGTCGGGCGAGAGGATCGCATCGAGCGAGGCCTCCAGCCGGCGCCGCGCGCCCATCCGGTCCACCGGGTTGTCCTTGCTGCCGTCGGGCACCCAGATGTTGTTGACCACCTCGCCGCCCTGCGCCGCGGCCATGCCATCGGCGATCTCGCGGCAGCGGCGGCCATGCTCGATCCAGAAATCACGGATGCCCTGGTCCGGATGCGAGAGGGTCAGGTTATCGTCGGCCTTGGGGTGGGCGAAGAAGGTCGGGTTGAAGTCGAGCCCGATGCCTTGCGCGGTGGCCCAGTCGATCCAGGGAGTAAAGTGGCCGAGTTCGATCTCGTCGCGGTCCGGGGTCTCGTCCGTATCGAGATAGAAAGCGTGCAGGTTGAGCCTGTGCCGCCCCGGGATCATCCCGTAGGCGAACTCCAGATCCGCGCGCAGCTCATCGGGCGTGCGGGCCCGGCCGGGGTGGTTGCCCGTGGCCTGAATGCCCCCGCCGGAGGCCCCGGCGCGGGTCTCGAACCCGCGCACGTCGTCGCCCTGCCAGCAATGGACCGAAATCGCAATCCCGGCCAGTTTGTCCAATGCCGCTTCGGTATCCACGCCCCAATCGGCGAACATTTCCCGCGCTTCACTATAACTCATGTGTCCCCCCTCGGGCCCGCCCCCGCGCTTGGCTCAGCGCGTGAAGGCCTCTTTGTTGCCCGCGTCGACATTGATGATGTTGCCGGTCGATTTGGCCGAGCGATCGGAGGCGAGGAAATAGGCCGCCTCGGCGATATCCTCGGGGAAAACCGAGCGCTTGAGCATCGAGCGGTTGCGGTACATTTCTTCCAGCCCGCCCTTGTCGGTGCCGTAGGTCGAGGCGCGCTGTTCGAGCCATTCGCCCTCCCAGATCCGCGAGCCGCGCAACACCGCGTCGGGGTTGACCACGTTGACGCGGATCCCCGCCTCCGCCCCTTCGAGCGCAAGGCAGCGCGCGAGGTGCAACTCCGAGGCCTTGGCCGTGCAGTAGGCCGAGGCGTTGGGCGAGGCCGCGAGGCCGTTTTTCGAGGCAACGAAGACGATCGATCCACCGATCCCCTGCGCCCGCAGGAGCTTGAAGGCTTCGCGCGAGACGAGGAAATAGCCCGTGGAGAGCACGTCCATGTTCTTCTGCCACAGCGCGAGGGTGGTGTCCTCGACCGGCGCAGACGAGGCGATCCCGGCGTTGGAGACGAGGATATCGACCCCGCCGAATTCGACCGCGATCTCGGCAAAGGCGCGCGCGACGGCGGCTTCGTCGGTCACGTTGATCTCGACCGTGCGCACCGCATCGCGACCGAATGTCTGGATCAGCCCCTCGGCCGTCCCGTCGAGCGCGCCGGCATCGATATCGGCCAGCATGACGCAGGCCCCTTCGGCGAGGTAACGCGCCGCCGTGGCCGCCCCGATCCCGCCCGCGCCGCCCGTGACCAGCGCGACCCGGCCCGCGAGTGATTTCGGCTTGGGCATCCGCTGGAGCTTGGCCTCTTCGAGCAGCCAGTATTCGATGTCGAAGGCTTCCTGTTCGGGCAGGCCCTGATACTCCGACACCGCGGAGGCGCCGCGCATCACGTTGATCGCGTTGACGTAGAACTCGCCCGAGATCCGCGCCGTGGCCTTGTCCTTGGCAAACGTGATCATGCCCACGCCGGGCACGAGGTAAACCACCGCGTTGGGATCGCGAATGGCGGGCGAGTCGCCATGTTTGCAGCGCTCGTAATAGGCGGTGTAATCCTCACGATAGGCCGCGATTTGGCCCGCGAGCCCGTCCAGCACCGCATCGACATCGCCGGTCCTGGGGTCGAAATCGACCACCAGCGGGCGGATTTTCGTGCGCAGGAAGTGATCCGGGCAGGAGGTGCCGAGCGCGGCGAGGCCGGGCATGTCGCGCGCGTTGACGAAATCGAGCACCGCGTCGCTGTCCTCGAAATGACCGACCATATGCTGGTTGCCGGAGACGAAGCCGCGGATCGCGGGCATCAGCCGGGCCGCCACAGCGCGCCGCGCCTCCGGCGCGAGGCTCTCATGCACCGCGCCGCCGAAGGCCGGTTGCTCCGCGGTCTTGCCGGCGAACCAGTCCATCGCCTTCTGGATGATCTCAAGCGTCAGCTCATAGCAGGCCTTGGCGTCATCATCCCAGGTGAACAGCCCGTGGCTTTCCAGCACGACGCCCTTGGCATCGGGGTTGTCCTTGCAGAAGGCCTCCAGCCAGAGCCCCAGCTCATAGCCCGGCTTTTTCCACGGAAGCCAGCCGATCTCGTCGCCGAAAATCTCCTGCGTGAGCGCCTTGCTGTCCTTGGAGGCCGCGATGGCGATGATCGCGTCGGGGTGCATATGGTCGACGTGTTTTGCCGGAACGTAAGCATGCAGCGGGGTGTCGATGGAGGCGGCACGCGGGTTGAGGTTGAAGGTACAATGGGGGAGGTAGCCCACCATCTCATCTTCGAACTCGACCCCGCGATACTTGTCCTTCAGGGCCTCAAGCTTCTCCATGTAAAGCGTCGCGAACCCGTCCATCTTGATCGAGCCGACGTCACCGCCCGAGCCCTTGACCCAGAGCACCTCGACCTCGCCGCCCGTGAGCGGATCGGTTTCCATCACCTTGGCGGAGGTATTTCCGCCGCCGTAGTTGGTGATTCGCTTGTCCGAGCCCAGAAGGTTGGAGCGGTAGAGCAGCTTTTCAGGCTCGCTCATGGTCGCGGCGCGGGCATCATCCCACAGGTTTTGAAGCCGGTCCTCGGCGCGGGTCAGCATGATAATCCTCCCATGAACGCCGCATCCGGCGGCATCGTCGTCGTCGGCCAGAGCTTGCGCATATTCGCCGGGCGCGTCAACCAAAAACAATCATAACCAATCATGCTGCACCGCAGTATGATCGTTTATGAAAGTTTATGATTGACCCAAGCGATAAATCGGGCAATCTAGGCGGAACGGGAGGACAAGATGCACGAAACAGAACGCCACAGGATCATTCTATCCGCGGTTCAGGAGCGCCCGCTCGTGACCGTTGCGGAACTGGTGGCGTTGACCGAAACCTCCGAAGCCACGATCCGCCGCGACATCGCCGCGCTGGACCAGAAAAAACGTCTGCGCCGGGTGCGCGGCGGGGCCGAGGCGCTCACACCGCCCAACCTGCCCGGCCTCGCCGGCCGGCCCTTCAGCGTCAACCAGGCGATGAATTCCGAGGCAAAACAGGCCATCGCGAAAGAGGCCGTCGCGCTTTGCGAGGACGGCGAGCCGATCATCATCAACGGCGGCACCACCACGTTCCAGATGGTGCACCCGCTGGCCAACCGGCGGCTGCAGGTCCTGACCAACAGCTTTCCGATCGCCGAACACCTGCTGCGCCATTCCAAGAACACCGTGATGCTCCCGGGCGGCGCGATCTACCGCGAACAGAACATCGTGCTCTCGCCCTTCGACAACGACATGACCCGGCATTTCTATGCCCGGCGGATGTTCATGGGCGCGCAGGGGCTCGGGCCCATCGGGCTCATGGAAAGCGATCCGCTGCTCATTCAGGCCGAGGAGAAGCTTATCGGACAGGCCGATGAGCTGGTGGTGCTGGTCGACAGCACCAAGTTCCACAACCGCTCCAGCCTCGTGCTCTGCCCGCTGGAGCGCATCGACATTGTCATCACCGACGAAGGGATCACGGATCGCGCCGCTTCGATGCTGGAGGCGGCGGACATCCGACTGATCGTGGCGCCAACGGGCGCCGCGCAGAAATCGGACGCAGGATAGCGTCCGGCATTTCGCAAGACAGGTTCAAAAAGGGAGGAACCACCATGAAATTCACACGCAGACTGTTTGGCAGTGCGGCCATGGCCGCCGCGCTCATCGCCGGCAACGCCGCCACGGCGCAGGATGATCCGGTGCGCATCGCGCTGGTCGTCAAGGCGCTCGGGATCGGCTTTTTCGAAGCCGCCGCCAAGGGCGCGGAAGAGGCCGCTGCCGAGCTTGGCAACGTCGAGGTGATCTACACCGGGCCCACCGACACCACCGCCGAGGGCCAGATCGAGGTGATCAACTCGCTCATCGCCCAGCAGGTCGATGCCATCGCCGTCTCCGCCAATGACACCGACGCGCTTGTCCCCGCCCTCAAGAAGGCGATGCAGCGCGGAATTACCGTGATCTCGTGGGATTCCGGCGTCGCGACCGAAGGCCGCGAGCTGCACCTCAACCCCTCGTCCAACCCGCTGATCGGCAACAT
The DNA here is from genome assembly GCF_900116005.1 of Poseidonocella sedimentorum. Classification (GTDB taxonomy): domain Bacteria; phylum Pseudomonadota; class Alphaproteobacteria; order Rhodobacterales; family Rhodobacteraceae; genus Poseidonocella; species Poseidonocella sedimentorum. Next base: position 29,283 of record NZ_FOYI01000014.1, on the reverse strand, counting down.
GATCATCAAGCTCGCCGCCGATGAGCTGCCCGAGGGCGGACAGGTCGCGGTTTTGTCGGCGACCACCACCTCCACCAACCAGAACATCTGGATCGAGGAGATGACCAAGGTCCTCGGCGACTATAACGGCATCGAGGTCGTGGGCACTGTCTATGGCGACGATCTGGCCGACAAGTCCTACCGCGAGGCCACGGGCCTGATGCAGACCTACCCCGAGCTTGACGCGATCATCGCGCCGACCTCCGTCGGCATCGTCGCCGCCGCGCGTGCGGTCGAGGATGCGGGCAAGGTGGGGCAGGTCAACGTGACCGGTCTGGGGCTCCCGTCGGAAATGGCCGGCGCGATCGAGAGCGGCGCGTCGAAGTCCTTCGCGATCTGGAACCCGATCGACCTTGGCTACTCGGCGGCCTACCTCGCCTATCAGCTCGCCACCGACGCGGCCGAAGCAACCCCCGGCGCCGAGATCCCGATGGGCCGGATGGGCGCGCTCACGCTCGATGAGAATACCGAAGGCGCGATGGCCGACCCGTTCGTCTATGACGCGAGCAACATCGACGCGTTCAAGGACATCTTCTGATCCCAGCCCTCCCCCCGGCGCGCCGCCTTGGTGCGCCGGGGTCCACCAAGACGGCCGCCCCGCTCGCGCCCCCGCGCGCGCCCAAGGATGGAGGACCGGATGCAGCCCAGCATCGCGTCCCGAGACTATGCACCCCAAACCGCCGACGTGCCCGTTCTGGCGCTGAGCGGGATCACCAAGAGCTTCCCCGGCGTCAAGGCGCTCGACGGGGTCTCACTGGAGCTTTTCCCCGGCCAGGTGACGGCGCTCATCGGCGAGAACGGCGCGGGCAAGTCCACCATCGTCAAGACCCTCACCGGCATCTACCAGCCCGACGCGGGCGAGATCCGCGTCGCCGGCAAGCCCGTCCGCTTTGCCAGCGCGCAGGATGCCGCGCGCGCCGGGATCACCGCGATCCACCAGGAGACCGTCCTCTTCGATGAGTTGACGGTCGCGGAAAACATCTTCATCGGCCATGCCCCGCGCGGCCGTTTCGGCATGATCGACTGGGCCGAGATGCGCCGCCGCGCGCGCGACATCCTCGCCCGGATCGACGCCGAATTGGACCCGGACACGCCGCTGCGCGATCTCGGGATCGCCTCCAAACACCTCGTCGCCATCGCCCGCGCGCTCTCCGTCGATGCGCGCGTCGTCGTGATGGACGAACCGACCGCCGCGCTCTCGCACAAGGAAATCGAAGAGCTCTACGAGCTCGTGGACCGGCTCAAGTCCGAGGGCCGCGCGATTCTCTTCATCAGCCACAAGTTCGACGAGATCTTCCGCATCGCCGACCGCTACACCGTCTTCCGCGACGGGGCGCATGTGGGCTCGGGCCTCATGGCCGATGTGGATGAGGCGGATCTCGTGCGGATGATGGTCGGGCGCGACGTGGACCAGATTTTCCCCGACCGGGTGAAATCCCCCGGCGAGGAGGTCCTGAAAGTGGTGGGCTACGCCCATCCCACCGAGTTCGACGACATCGGCTTTTCCCTCCGGCGCGGCGAGATCCTCGGGGTCTATGGCCTTGTCGGCGCGGGGCGCTCCGAGGTCATGCAGGCGCTCTTCGGCATCACCAGGCCGTCCAAGGGCGCGGTCAAGATCGACGGCGCGATCAAGGTGATCCGCTCGCCCGCCGACGCGGTCGCCAACGGGATCGTCTATGTGCCCGAGGATCGCGGCAAGCAGGGCGCGGTGATCGGCATGCCGATCTTCCAGAACGTGACCCTGCCCTCGCTGTCCCAGACCTCGCACCGCGGTTTCCTGCGGCTGGCCGAGGAATTCGCCCTCGCCCGGCGCTACACCGAACGGCTGGACCTGCGCGCCGCCGCGCTCGATCAGGACGTGGGCAACCTCTCGGGCGGCAACCAGCAGAAGGTCGTGATCGCCAAATGGCTCGCGACCCAGCCCAAGGTGATCATCCTCGACGAGCCGACCAAGGGCATCGATATCGGCTCCAAGGCCGCGGTCCATGCCTTCATGGCCGAGCTCGCCGCCGAAGGGCTCGCGGTGATCATGGTGAGCTCTGAAATCCCCGAAGTGCTCGGCATGTCCGACCGCGTGATCGTCATGCGCGAAGGGCTCATCGCCGCCGAGCTGGAGGGCGACGCGCTCACGCCCGAAACCCTTGTCCGCCATGCTGCCGGGATCGGAGAAGACCGCCCATGAAACGCCTCCTGACATCGCGCGAAACCATGCTGAGCGGGGCGATCCTGCTGCTTCTGGCGCTGACCGCGAGCCGCTTTCCCGGCTTCATCGCGCCCGCCAACCTCGTCGCGGTCTTTACCGACACCTCCCCGCTGCTGATCCTCGCGCTCGGCCAGACGGTGGTGATCCTCACCCGCTGCATTGACCTCTCGGTCGCCGCCAACCTCGCGCTGAGCGGCATGGTCTGCGCCATGCTCAACGCGGCGATGCCGGGCATACCGGTGGCCCTGATCCTCGCGCTGGCGGTGCTTCTCGGCGCGGTGATGGGGGCCATCAACGGCGCGCTCGTGTGGAAACTCGCCATCCCGCCCATCGTGGTCACGCTCGGCACCATGACGATCTATCGCGGCATCATCTTCCTGATTTCCGACGGCGCCTGGGTCAACGCCCATGAGATGAGCGCGGCCTTCACCGGCCTGCCCCGCGCGCGGATCCTCGGCCTGCCCGTGCTGGCCTGGTTCGGGATCGCCTCGGCGCTGCTCATCTGGCTCATGGTCACGCGCACACCGCTCGGCCGGGCCTTCTACGCCGTCGGCGGCAACCCCCACGCGGCCGTCTACACCGGGATCGATGTCGGCCGGACCCAGTTCTGGGCCTTCACCATCTCCGGCGCGCTCGCCGGGCTCGCGGGCTACCTGTGGGTCGCGCGTTATTCGGTCGCCTATGTCGATATCGCGGGCGGATTCGAGCTTGAGGTGGTGGCCGCCTGCGTCATCGGCGGCATCTCCATCGCCGGCGGCGCCGGGACGATCCTCGGCACCATCCTCGGCGCGTTGTTCCTCGGCATCATCAAGAATGCCCTGCCGGTGGTCGATGTCTCGCCCTTCTGGCAAATGGCGATCTCTGGCGCCGCGATCATCATCGCCGTGACGCTCAACACCCGCAGCGCGCGCGCCAAAGGCCGGATCATCCTGCGACGCGCCCAGGCCGCCCAGACCGAAGGAGCCCCCGCATGAGCGACATGACCGCCCGCCATCTGCCCGACCGGCTCCAGAGCCCCGCCGCGCGGCTGCTCCAGAGCTGGGAGCTGCTGCTGCTCGGCCTCGCGATCGCGATCTTCATCGCCAATTCGCTCGCCTCCCCCTATTTCCTCAACGCCTGGAACCTCAGCGACGCGACGTTCAACTTCACCGAAAAGGCCATGATCGCCTTCGCCATGGCGCTTCTGATCATCGCGGGCGAGATCGACCTCTCCGTCGCGGCGATCATCGCGCTGGTCTCCACCGCCATGGGCGCGGCGGCCGCGGCCGGGGCCGGAACCCCGCTGCTCGTCCTCATCGGCCTCGGCACCGGGCTCGCTTGCGGCGCGTTCAACGGGCTGCTGGTCACGCGGCTCGGCCTGCCGTCGATCGTGGTGACAATCGGCACGATGAGCCTCTTTCGCGGCGTCAGCTTCATCATCCTCGGCGACGGCGCCTACCGCAGCTACCCCCCCGAGTTCGCCTATTTCGGACAGGGCTACGTCGGCTGGGTGATTTCGTTCGAATTCGTGCTCTTCGGTCTCTGCGCGCTCGCCTACTACGTGCTGCTGCACCGGACCAACTTCGGCCGCTCGGTCTTCGCCATCGGCAACAACGCCACCGCGGCGCAATTCTCGGGCATCCGGGTGGGCCGCGTGAAATTCATGCTCTTTCTGCTGACCGGGCTCATGTCCGGCGTTGCCGCCATTTGCCTCACCTCCCGGCTCGGCAGCACACGCCCCTCCATCGCCTCGGGCTGGGAGCTCGAAGTCGTGACCATGGTCGTGCTCGGCGGCGTGTCGATCCTCGGGGGCTCGGGCTCGATCCCCGGCGTTGTGATCGCCGCCTTCGTCATGGGGCTGGTGACGTTCGGGCTGGGGCTGCTGAACGTGCCCGGCATCGTCATGTCGATCTTCATCGGCCTGATGCTCATCTCGGTCATCGCCGTGCCGCGCCTCTGGCGGATGTGGAGGGGCTGATGGAAAAACACGCCTTCACCATGCGGCTTCACCCCGGCCAGGCCGAGGAATACACGCGCCGCCACGATGCGATCTGGCCCGAGCTCGTGACCCTGCTCAAGGAGGCCGGCGTCTCGGACTACTCGATCCACCTCGACGAGCAGAGCAACACCCTCTTCGGCGTGCTCTGGCGCAGCGACGATCACGGGATGGACGCGCTTCCGGGGGCAGAGATCATGCAGCGCTGGTGGGCCCATATGGCCGACATCATGGAAACCCATCCCGACAACGAGCCCGTCGCGACTCCCCTGCGGCTGGTGTTTCACATGCCATGAGCGCGCCGCCGCCCCACGTCGCCGTGATCGACATCGGCAAGACCAATGCCAAGCTGGCGCTGGTCGACACCGCGTCGATGACGGAGGTCGAGGTCCTCACCCGGCCCAATACGGTCCGCCCCGGACCGCCCTATCCGCATTTCGATACCGAGGCGCTCTGGAGCTTTTTCCTTGACGGTCTCGCGGCACTGCATGCCCGCCACCGGATCGACCGGATCAGCGTGACGACCCACGGCGCCTGTTTGGTCCTGCTCGATGCGCGCGGCGAGATCGCCTGCCCGGTGCTCGACTACGAGCATGACGGCCCCGTTGCGCTCGCCGCCGCCTATGACGCGATCCGCCCGCCCTTTGACGAGACCGGCGCGCCGCGCCTGCCCGGTGGCCTCAACGCGGGGGCGCAACTCCACTGGCTCACCGAGACGCAACCGGGCCTGCGGGAGCGTGTGGCCCAGGTGGTGAGCTACCCGCAATACTGGTCCGGCCGACTGACCGGCCGCTTCACCACCGAACCGACCTCGCTCGGCTGTCATACGGACCTGTGGCGCCCCGACGAGATGCGCTTCTCCGACCTGCCCGCGCGCCTTGGCCTGACCATGGCGCCGCTCGCCGCCGCCTCCGATGTGGCGGGCACGCTCCTGCCCGCACTCGCCGAGGCCACCGGCCTGCCCGCGCAGACGCCCGTCCACTCCGGCATCCACGACAGCAACGCCTCGCTCCTGCCGCATCTGCGCCAGCGCGAGGGCGCGTTTTCGGTGATCTCGACTGGGACATGGGTCATCGCCATGGCGATCAACGGCGCCCGCCGCGCGCTGGATCCGGCCCGCGATACGCTGGTCAACGTCAACGCCCTCGGCCAGCCGACCCCCTCCGCGCGTTTCATGGGCGGGCGAGAATTTGACCGCCTGTCGCCGCAGACCGCGGCGCCGGACGACGCGGCCGTCGCGCGCGTTCTGCGCGAGGGCTTGCTGCTGCTTCCCGCCGTCGAACCCGGATCGGGCCCCTATCCGCAGCGGGCCGGCGGCTGGAGCGATCCGGAGATGACACCGGCGGAGAAAGGCGCCGCGCTGGCCTTCTACCTCGCGATGATGACCGCCGAGTGCCTCTCGTTGATCGGCGCGGCCGGGCCCTCCATCGTGGAGGGGCCCTTTGCGCGCAATCCGCTCTACCTCGCGATGCTGCGGGCCGCCACGGGCCGCGCGGTCGAGACCTCGGCCACGCGCACCGGGACAAGCCTCGGCGCCGCCCTCCTCGCCGCGCCAGATGCCGCCCTGCCCGCCGTACCCTCCCGCCCCAGCACGGACACGGCGCCCGATGCGGCCCTCATGCGGGCCTATGCCGCGCACTGGCGCGCCGCCGTGGCCGGGCCGCAATCCGTGGACGCTTGAGGCTCCAGGTGGGTCTCGATGCACCCCGATTGCGCGGAACTGTAAAATAAGTTTTAGCTATAGCCGAAGCTCCGCCGCCGGGCGGAAAACCACCATGCGCGAGGCGACCCCCCGATGAAACTGGCGCGCAATATCCGGCATTTCCGCGTCGTTCTCGCAGTCGCGGAGAGCGGCTCGCTGACCCGAGCCGCCGCGCTGTGCAACATCTCGCAACCGGCGGTGAGTCAGGCGCTCCATAATCTCGAAGGGCAGTCCGGCGGCGATCTCTTCGCCCGGACCCGGCGCGGCGTGTTTCCAACCGAACGCGGCGAGCTTCTCTGCCACCGGCTGCGCCGGGCCCTTGCCCACCTCGATCCCGGCCTCGACGCGGTCTCGCCCCGGCTCAAACCCACGTTGACCCACGCCCAGCTACAGGCGCTCGCCGCCGTCGTGGAGGCCGAGAACTTCTCGCTTGCCGCCAAACGGCTCAACCTCGCCCAACCAACCGTCCACCGCGCGGTCGCGCAGGTGGAGCGCGCCGCGGGCCGCGAGTTGTTCCTGCGCGCGGCCCACGGGCTCGTGCCCACACCGCAAGCCCGGACGCTCGCGCGCGCGTTGCGACTCTTCGGCTCCGAGCTGGAACAGGCCGAGGCCGAGCTTTCCACCTTCGACGGGCGTGAGGCCGGGCGGATCGCCATCGGCGCGCTGCCGCTTTCGCGTTCTGTCCTGCTGCCGCAGGCGCTCACCGAGCTGCGCAAGAGCCACCCGCGCCTGCCGATCGAGATCAACGACGGCCCCTACGAAGATCTCCTCCCCGGTCTGTTACGTGGCGATCTGGACTTCATCGTCGGCGCGCTGCGCGTGCCCGCCCCGATCGCCGAGGTGGTGCAGGAGCCGCTCTTCACCGATGCCCTCGCCTTCGTCGCGCGGCCCAATCATCCGCTCGTCGGCCGCCCGCTGCGGCTGGACGCGCTCACCGGCTGCCAATGGGTCGTGCCGCGCCCCGGAAGCCCGTCGCGCGGCCAGTTCGACGCCTATTTCGCCAGCCGCGCCATCGCCCCGCCCGAGAGCCTGATCGAGTGCGGCTCGATCCTGTTCATGCGCGAGTTGCTCCATGCGGGAGAGTTCATCGGCTGCATTTCCGAGACACAAGCCGAGGCGGAGATCGCCAAGGGGATGCTCGCGCGGCTCGATGTCGCGGGGGACTGGCCCGGCCGGGCCATCGGGCTCACGGTGCGTAAAGATTGGGAGCCAACCCCGGAGCAGGCGCTGTTGCTCGATCTGCTGCGCAATGCCGCCGAGGCGCGCGCGCGGGGCACCTCGGCGCCATGACGCCCGCTCACGCCCCCGGTGCGGCCACCGCTTTTTCAAAGAAATGCGTCGGGTAGGGATCGTCATTGTAGCGCGGAATCTCATGCCAGCCGGAGTTGCGGTAAAACGCCTGCGCTTCGGTCAGAGCCGCGTTGGTGTCGAGCCGCAAAGTGGTGATCCCGAGCTTCTGCGCAGCCGCTTCGGCCCGCGTCATGAGCTTGCGCGCAAGGCCAAGCCCCCGGGCGGACGGCGCGACCCAGAGCCGCTTGATCTCGGCATAGCCCAGATCCGTCCCCTTCAGCCCGACGCAGCCGAGCGGCATTCCGTCCGAGAGCGCGACGAAAAACGCCCCGCGCGGCGCGGTCATGCTTGCGGCCTCCGGATCGCAGGAAAGCGAGACATCGAACCCGCCGTCGAACCGCGCCGCGAGTTCGGCGTAATAGGCCTCAAGGCAGTGAATCGCGGCCTCCGCGCGCGGGTCCGTCTCCGCGATCTCGATCTCTTCCCGGCCCAGCGTCGTCGCGATAAGATCCATGGCGGTGAGCAGCGCGGAGGTATTCGGGTGCGCCGCCAGCAAATCCGTCGCGCGCGTGTCCGACAGGGTCTCATAGGCCTCGAACTCCGCCTGCCCCGCCGGGGTGAGCCGCGCGCGGCGGCGGCGGCCATCCGCGTCATCCCGCGCCAGAGTGATCAGCACCTCGCCCTCAAGCCCGCGCAAAAGCCGGCTGAGCAACCCGCTGTCGAGCCCCAGATTGGCGCGCAAGGCCCCCACCTCGTCGATGCCCTGACCGATGGCATTGAGCACACGCGCGGCGCCCAGCGGGCGGCCACGGCCGAGGAAGGAGTGATCGAGCGCGCCCACCTCGCGCGTCACCGCGCGATTGAACCTGCGAATGCGGGAAATATCGGAAATCGTCATTTGCCTGACTTTAGTCAGCTATAAATCCGCGGTCAATATCTTGCCCCCCGACGGCTTGCCAAGCGGGCCGGGGGCGGGGCATGGATAACTGTCTGAAAAAGCGAGTTGGAGAGCGCCGATGCGTGCGACCCTGCCACGCGGCGCGAGGCCGCGCAGCATCGGGCTGCTGGGCGGCAGCTTCGATCCCGCCCACGCGGGCCACGTGCATATCACGCGCGAGGCGCTCAAGCGATTCGGGCTCGATGAGGTCTGGTGGCTCGTCTCGCCGGGCAACCCGCTCAAATCGCACGGCCCAGCCCCGCTCGCCCGCCGCATGGAACAGGCACGCAAGCTCATGGACCACCCCCGCGTCCGCATCAGCGATTTCGAAGCCCATGCCGGGACGCGTTTCACCGCCGAGACCCTCGCCGCGCTCACCAGGCACCATCGCGGACACCGGTTCGTGTGGTTGATGGGCGCGGACAATCTTGCGCAGTTTCACCGCTGGCAGGACTGGCAGGACATCCTCGGGCGCGTGCCCGTCGGCGTTTTCGCCCGCCCCGGCGATCGGATCGCGGCGCGCACCGCCCCCGCCGCCCGGATCTACCGGCGCTACATGCTCAAACCGGCCGAGGCGCATCTTCTGCCCTTCGCCGCCGCGCCGGCCTGGTGCTTTCTCAACGTGCCTATGCGCGATGAGAGCTCGACCGCGATCCGCTCTCGCGGGGACTGGGCGCGGTAACATAGTTTTGCCCGTGATCGCGCTTGTCCCCCGAGGGGCCATGCGATTAACTCCGCCCGAGATGACAACCCCGACCCTCTCCCGACGCGCGCTCCTCGGCGGCATGGCGGCTCTGGCCGCGCCCACCGCGGTGTTTGGCGGCGCGCCCGCCCGCTCGCTCTTTCCCCAGGCCCGGCCCGCGGGCCTGATCAAACGCGCGCTGCCCACCACCGCCGATCTGATCGCCAAGGCGCGGCTTGATGGCCCGGTGGCGCTGGCGCTGGTCAACGCGGCGGACGGCCGGGTCATGGAAGCGCGGGGCGCGGATGTCGCCCTGCCGCCAGCCTCCGTGCTCAAGGTCGTGACCGCACTCTATGCGCTGGAGGCGCTCGGCCCTGCGTTCCGCTTCGAAACGCGCGTTCTGGGCACTGGCCCCGTTGTGGACGGGCGGCTCGAGGGCGATCTGATCCTCGCCGGTGGGGGCGATCCCACCTTCGACACCGATGCCGCGGCCGAACTCGCGGCGGCGCTCAAGGAGGCCGGGCTGCGCGAGATCACGGGGCGGTTCCTCCTGTGGGAGGGCGCGCTGCCCTATCAGCCCTCGATCGACGCCGCGCAATTGCCGCATCTGGGCTATAATCCGGCGATCTCGGGGCTCAACCTGAACTACAACCGGGTGCATTTCGAATGGCGCCGCCAGGGCGGGGACTATGACATCACGATGGACGCCCGCTCGGCGCGCTACCGGCCCGATGTGACCGTGGCGCGGATGCGCGTCGCCGACCGCGCCGGGCCGGTCTATACCTATGCCGACGCGGGCGGGCATGATGACTGGAGCGTCGCGCGCGGCGCGCTTGGGGGCGGCGGGGCCCGCTGGCTTCCGGTCCGCAAACCCGCGCTCTACGCCGGCGAGGTCTTCAGCGCCTTTGCCCGCGCTCACGGGATCGTCCTGCCCGCCGCCGAGCTCATGACCGACGCGCCCACCGGCGAGACCATCGCCCGCCACAGCTCCGCCCCGCTGCGCGAGATTCTGTTCGGAATGCTGAAGTATTCCACCAACCTGACCGCTGAAGCCGTGGGGCTCATGGCGAGCGCCGCGCGAAGTGGCCGCCGCCCGGGCGGCACCCTGACATCGGCCGCGGAAATGGCGCTCTGGGCCCGCGAAAGTCTCGGGCTCGACGGCGCGGCCTTCGTAGATCACAGCGGGCTGGGCGACCGATCCCGCCTGCAGGCCGCCCCCTTCGCCCGGATGCTCGCCCGGCCCGAAATCCGCGCCGCTCTGGACGGGCTGCTCAAGCCCTTCGATCTGCGCGACGCCGCAGAGATCGGCCCGCCGATGCAGGTCCGCGCCAAGACCGGGACGCTCGATTTCGTCAACGGGCTGGGCGGCTATCTGACCGCGCCCGACGGCACGTTGATGAGCTTTGCCGTCTTCAGCGCCAATCCTGAGGCCCGCGCCGCCGCGAAAGCGCGCGGCGATGAAGTGCCCCCCGGCGCGCGCGGCTGGAGCGGGCGGGCTCGGGGGCTGCAACGCGCGCTCCTCGCCCGTTGGGGGGTGCTCCATGGCGTCTGAACGGGGCGCCTCTCTCCTACCGCGCGGAAACCCGCTTGACGGGGCCGGCGATTCTGCGTATCCCCCGCGGACGGATTTCGGGGCGCTGCCGTTGGCGGTGCCCGTTTGGTTTTGAAGGGGCCCACGCGGCCCGACGAGACACATGAGGAACATGAGATGTCGCGCCGCTGCGAACTGACCGGTAAGGGCCCTATGACGGGCAACAACGTGAGCCACGCGAATAACAAGACGAAGCGTCGGTTCTTGCCCAACCTGAACGATGTAACGCTTCAGTCCGAGACGCTCGGCCGTGGCGTGAAGCTTCGGATTTCCGCAGCTGCTCTGCGCAGCGTGGATCACCGGGGCGGGCTTGATGCTTATCTCGCCAAGGCGAAGGATGCGGAACTGTCCGCAAACGCGCTGAAGGTCAAGAAAGAGATCCAGAAGGCCCAGGCGTCCGCCTGAGCCGCTCAGTGCGACTGAGTTGGATGGAAATCAGACGCCCCACCGCCCCGCGCGGTCGGGGCGTTTTTTCGCGTCTGGAAGATAGGCGCGCCCGAGGCGCACGAGTCTGGAACGCGCCCATCGCCCTGCTCCTTGCGCTGCTTCTGTCGCTCACGAGCCATCACTATGCGACCGCTCGCACAACGCCGGGCCCGGTGGGGACGATCGTGCTCTGCACCGGCTCCGGCACTGTTACCGTTCCAGTGGATGCCGACGGCCAGCCCACCGCCCCGCGCCACCTTTGCCCCGATTGCGCGCTGGTCTATGTCGGCCAGATCGCACCACCGCTCGACATTCCGGCGCACACCCCGGCGGCGCGCAAGCTAGTTGTTCAGCCCGGGCCCGCCTACCGTCTCTCTGCGCGCCCGGCCGCCGCCAAGGCCCGCGCCCCGCCCCTTTCTGCCCGGATCACACAAATTTCCTGATCTTCAGAAAGAGACAACATGACACGCACCACCCTCGCCTCCCTCGCGGTCGCCGCGCTCTGCGCCACGCCGCTCGCCGCCGATATCATGGTGACCGATGCCTACGTCCGCAGCGCGATGAGCACTGCCAAATCGGCCGCGGCCTTCATGATCATCCACAATACCGCCGAAGCGCCAGACCGCCTGATCGCCGTGGAATCCGACATCGCCGCCCGCGTCGAGCTGCACACGCATATCTCGTCTGGCGACGGCGTGATGCAGATGCGCGAAGACGAGGACGGCTTTGACATCCCCGCCGATGGCATCCACGCGCTCGAACGCGGCGCCGATCACGTCATGTTCATGGGGCTGTCCAGCCCGATGGAAGACGGGGCGAGCGTCCCGGTCCGGCTTATCTTCGAGAAGGCCGGCGTGATCGACCTGGACCTGCCGGTGCGCATCGGCAACAGCCATGATGCCATGGACGGCGGCGACCACGGCGCGCACAAAAACCACTGAGCCACCGCTCCGCACGCGGGGGACCATGCCTCCCCCGCGTCACACCAACTCCGCCGCGATCTCGGCGCCCCAATCCGGCCCGTCTCGGTCGCAGGCCCGGCATCGCCCCATCGAAAAGCCTGCGCGCCGGGCCGCTCTCAAGGGTCAACGCCACGGTCTCGGCCCCAAAGGCCCGCGCCTCCCCCACAAATCCCGCCGCCGGATAGACCTGCCCCACTGCCCACGGCAGAACCACGACCCGCTTCCCACGCCTCGCCCATGCCGACGCGATGAGCTTGCCCTCCGCCACGCGATCGCGCAACTTGCACGCCGGAAAGGTGGAAACCATGCGTCTTCTCTTCGTCTGCCTCGGCAATATCTGCCGCTCGCCCGCTGCAGAAGCGGTGATGCGCGCCAAGGCGCCCGAGCTATTCATCGACAGCGCAGGCACCGGTTCCTGGCACATCGGCGAGATGCCTTACGGCCCGATGCAAGCCGCCGCCTCCCGCCGCGGCTATGACCTCAGCCCCCTGCGCGCACGGCAATTCCACACCGACGATTTCACGCGCTTCGACCTCATTCTCGCCATGGACCGCCAAAACCTCGATGATATCGAAACGCTCCGACCCGCAGGCGCGCCGTGCGACACCGCGCTCTTTACGAGCCCCCTTCAGGGCGCCCCAAGCGACGTCCCCGACCCCTATTTCACCCGCGATTTCGACGCCGCCCTGACCCTGATCGAAGCCGGAGCAACAGCTTGGATCAAGACTCTGCAAACACGCAAACTCAAGGGGTGATCACCCGCCTGCGCGTCCCTGCGAGTTTGCGAAAATATTCCCACTAAACCCCCACAAAATGCGCTGGACACGCCCCAAGGCCTCGCATAGAAACCACCCACCCGAACGCCAAGGCGTTCCCGTTGCCCGGGTAGCTCAGGGGTAGAGCAGTGGATTGAAAATCCTCGTGTCGGTGGTTCGATTCCGCCCCCGGGCACCACTTAACTCTCTGATATGATTGTAGTTTCTGCTCATGGCTGATCCTCGTTTCGGACAGGTTTGACGCTTTTCTGCGAAGGTTTGACACCTTCGGCCCGCCTTCGGTTCTCTTCTTCTAGTGTGGCCATGGTTTCGCGGTTCTTGTCGGCAAGGTTTGCAGAACGCGAATAGTGCCGCGCCATGGACGGTGTTTTCTGCCCCAGAAGGTCCGCGATACGGCGTTCATCCAGCCCCGCCTCGCGCAAAGTCGTGGCGACCGTGTGCCGCAAGCCCTTGAGGGTCAGGCCTTTTTCGATAAGGCCTTCATTCTCAAGGGCGGTTTTGAAGCGGTGCCAAACAGTCGAAAAGCCGTTGTATGTCCATGCCTCACCGCGCGAATTGGAAAGCACAGTCTCGGCGTCGTGGTTAGGCATGCGGTTAAGCGCGGCCTGAAGGGTCGGGCTGACCGGAATCGCAACCTCTTCGCCTGTCTTTCCGCGTACGCCCCAGATAGTGCCGCCGTCGACCTGATCATTCCGCAAACTTAGGGCGTCGGACGGGTCGAGGCCGGTGTTCATCATAAGGGCGAGGGCCACGCGCACATGGGGCTTTGCTTTGCCTAGAACAGTGTCTCGCTCCTCGATGGTCCAGGGGCGGTTGGCATAGGCGCGGTCGCGAGGGCGGCGCTTGGGGATCACTTCTTTGGCGAAGTTGGCGGAAATGAGCCCTTTCGGGATGTTGTAGCGAAAGACCTCGCTCAAAAGCGTGCGCACCATGTTTGCCCGCCGCCAGCCAATTTTCTTCGCGGCCTTGTCGTGGATGCCCGCGATCAAGGGGGTGTCGATCACATGGATCGGTGTGTCGCGGATCGGCTCAAGGAAGTCAGCGCATTTGCGGTAGTCGCGGCGCGTGGCTTCAGCCAGGTTCTGATAGTGCTCGGTTTCAAAGTAGGACTGGATCAACCCGCCCAAAGTTCCGGCTTTTGGTGCCTTCGCCCGCTGTGCCTCGGCAATGGCGCGGACCGTCTCGCATTCAGCGAAAAACTCGGCGGAACCAATCGGCGCATTGTTCAGGTCAACTTTGTGACCGGTCTCGCGGTGATAACATCGCTGCTTTCCGTGCCGGTCCTTGAAAATCTTGAACCCCTTGACCCGCACCTGTGTCATCAAAGGCGGTCCAGAATGGTGTCGCGGGTGTCGGTCACGGCCCCGGACTTCACATCATCGATCCAAAGATCGAGGTCACGACGATCCCAAAGACGTGCACCTCGTATCAACTCCACCGGGCGCACCGGGCAAGCCGCCTTGAAGTGCTTGACTGGCAACCCGGCATAGCTCGCGGCCTCTGACTGCTTGAACATGCGCTTATCTACCACGTTAATATTGAGATTGGTCGTTGCCATGGCCTGACATCCCCCGTTCAATTCGCCGCCGAGCCCTCGGCTCCACTGACCTTGGTCGCATTCTTCTGAAACCGCTCCCAGCCGCTCATCGTCAGCATCTTGGTCTTCGATGATATCTCCACGAACTCCAGTTTCCCGGTGTTCATGAGTGCGCGAATTTGCGCAGGGCTAAGCCCGACGATCTCGCTGAGCTGTTTGGGTGAAAGCAGGCGTTCCTGGGTCAATTTCGGCCTCCATCGCTGGATATGAATAGAATCGCTTGTTCTGCACCTTATGACATGCTCAGATGATTTAAAGGCAGGAAATACGTCATTTCGTGCAGTTTCGCTCGTTATGGCGATTTCGTCAATAGGAGACCTTGCATGCGGCAGGACGCAAAGTCAGTTTTCATTGCTATGGGCGCGCGCCTTGCTATCGCGCGTAACGAAGTCGGCTTGACGCAAACAGCAATGGCGGAGGCGATTGGCGTCTCACATCGCGCCTATCACAGCTACGAAAAGGGCCAACGGGGTCTTCCTGTGGAGGCGCTTGTCGCGATGTCAGACCGGTTTGAAGTAGATGCTGCGTGGATACTGCTCGGAACGCAGACAGTCCGTGCATCTCATGACTTTGAAGCCTTGAAACAGATTGAGACCTCGCTCGATCAGCACCTCAACGAAGAAAACATAAAGATCAAAAGTGAGAAGCGCGGGGCCATCGTCGCGCGCTGGTATCAGTCACATCTCGAGGGGCGGGAAGTCAGAGATGATGACGTTCACACTTGGATCGAACTGGTAAGGGATTAAGCCGATGCAAAAGCCAAGCGACAACTGGAAGAAACTTCGGCGCGCAACACTGGAGCGTGCACGCCGCAACGCAGTCGAGCCGTTGGAACCGCTCAATACGGTACTCTTGGTTGCCAGCGCACTCTATTTGATCGGTTTCCTGAGGCTGAGCTTCGGGGGGCAGCCTCATGATTTTACGTTGATATCCGGCGCGGCCATCTTTGCGGTAGCACTATCTGGAATTCTGGTGCCCATTCTTTCGGGTTCCGTCATCACGTTGCGGCTTGCAGACCGTCAGCTCAAAAAACTGATTGAAGAATGACACGATGCATTAAAGCCCCTCGCATTGATACCTCTGCGGCCCGTCCTGCGGCGTACGCCAGCGGAATTTGTACATTTGCACGCTCTGAGCGCGCGCCAACTTAGGAATACCAGTAGATGCCACTGACACTCGCCCAATTGGAGCGTCACCTTTTTAGCGCTGCAGACATCCTTCGCGGCAAGATGGATGCCTCGGAATTCAAAGAGTACATTTTCGGGATGCTCTTCCTGAAGCGCTGTTCGGACGTGTTCGAACAGGCCCGCTTAGAGGTGGTGCAAAAGCGTATCGCGAGCGGCGTGGCCCCGGAGCAGGCCGCAGAAGAAGCGGAGAACAAGGTTTGGTACGGGCGCGGCGGCACGTTCTGGGTTCCGCCGCAATCGCGCTTTGGTCACCTCGTTGACGAAGCGCACGAGAACATCGGCGACAAACTCAACAAAGCTCTGGGCGGCGTTGAGTCTGAGAACATCGCGCTCGAAGGTGTCCTCGACCACATCGACTTCACCCGCAAAGTTGGTCAAAGCAAGATCAGCGACCAAAAGCTGCGCCAACTCATCAATCACTTTGGTGAAATCCGTTTGCGCAACGAAGATTTTGAATTTCCTGACCTTCTCGGTGCCGCCTATGAATATCTGATCGGTGAGTTTGCGGACTCCGCTGGCAAAAAAGGCGGCGAATTCTACACGCCGCGTTCGGTCGTCCGGATGATGGTCAGGTTGCTGAAGCCAACGCTCGAACATGACATCTACGATCCCTGCTGTGGGTCTGGTGGCATGCTCATCGCTGCCAAGGATTACATCGACGAACATGGTCAGGACGGGCGCAGGGCCAACCTTTTCGGTCAGGAAGCCGCTGGCACCGTTTGGTCCATCGCCAAGATGAACATGCTGCTACATGGCATCAACAGCGCCGACCTGCGGAACGAGGACACCCTAGGTGAACCGCAGCACGTTGAAGACGGCGAACTGCGTCGCTTTGATCGGATCCTCACGAACCCGCCGTTTTCGATCAACTGGGGTTCCAAGGACAAAGACCGCTCTGGTGAATACACGTGGCAGCCCAAGTTCAGAGAACGCTTCTTCCATGAGGTGCCGCTTGGCTCCAAGAAGGCCGACCTCATGTTCCTCCAGCACATGTTGGCCGTCAGTCGTGACGGCGGCATGATCGCAACGGTGATGCCGCACGGCGTTCTGTTCCGGGGCGGAGACGAAGGTAAAATTCGTCAGAAGATCATCGAGAGCGACCAGATCGAGGCGGTCATCGGCCTCGGCCCGCAACTCTTCTATGGAACTGGCATCCCGGCTTGTGTGATTGTCCTGCGCCAGCGGGTGCACCATGGCGCGAACCTCGTGTCGGGCAAGCCAGCCGAACGGCAGGGCAAGGTGCTCTTCATTAATGCGGATCGCGAATATTTCGAAGGGCGCGCGCAGAACCATCTGCTGCCGGAACATATCGAAAAGATCATCACCACGTTCGAGGAATACCGTGCAATCCCCGGCTTCTCGGCCATCGTCGACATCGACAGGCTGCGCGAGAATGACTTCAACCTCAACATCCGCCGTTATGCCGACAACGCCCCGCCGCCAGAGCCGCATGACGTCCGCGCGCATCTGGTCGGCGGCATCCCGAAGGCTGAGGTTAAGGCAAAGGCGGAGCTGTTCCAATCCCACGGGCTGGACCCGATGGACCTGCTGACGCCGCGCGATGAAAACTACTTCGACTTCGCCGCAAGCCTGGCTGCCAAGTCAGACCTTAAGCCCGCCATTGAGACAAACGCGGGCCTCACCGCCCGTGAGGCAGAGATCAAGGACAGCTTCAACGCGTGGTGGGACGCGCATCGCGATAGCATCAAATCCCTCGCCGGGGCCGAAGACCCTGCCGCGCTGATCACCTTGCGCGACGAACTGCTCTCCAGCTTTTCCGACACACTGGAAAGCCTCGCCATGCTCGACCCGTTTACCGTGCGGGGCATCATCGCGCAGTTCTGGAACCAGTCGCGGTTCGACTTCCTGACCCTCATGGCGCGCGACACCAAGGGCGTGGTGGATGCCTGGCGCACCTCTATCGTCACGGCGCTGGAGGATAAGGGCAACAAGGAAAACCCGCTCGATCACAAGCTGGTCGCCTTCCTCATGGGCGACTTCGTGCGCGAGATTGCAGAGCTTGAGGCGCGCAAGGCGGAACTGGATGCACAGATCAAGGCAGCGACGGCCAAGCCTGAAGAGGGCGAGGAAGAAGAGGACGAGGCCGAACCGGTGGATGAGGCGCAGATCAAGCGCTGGAAGAAGGAGCTAACCGAGGTCAAGAAGACGCTGAAGGCCAAACAGGCGCAGTTCACGGATGAGATCAATGCAGGCGTTGACGGGCTGTCATCCGAGGAGGCAGCGTCGCTTCTGCTGAAAATCCTGCACGACGATATGCAGAAAATCCTGATCCGCTACATCGCCGCGCAGCGCGGGCAGATCGTGGCGGCGTTTGAGAATTGGTGGGACAAGTATCGCGTGACCCTCACTGAGATCGAGGGCGCACGGGCAGAGGCGACGGAGAAGCTGGCTGGGTTCTTGAAGGGGTTGGGGTATGTCTAAACCGAGCCTACCAGAAGGTTGGAGTAGCCGCTCACTGGCGAGTCTAGGTCAGTATGAAAATGGCTTTGCATTCAATGATCAGCATTGGTCAGAAGAAGGCCTTCCCATCGTTCGCATCGCTCAGATCACTGGCTCGCAAGAGATTGTGGATCGCTTTGCTGGCCAGTTGCCTGACAAGTTTCGCCTGGCGTCAGGTGACATGATTTTCTCTTGGAGTGGCACCCTTGCGGTTGTTCGCTGGGATGGCGGGCCTGCTTGGCTTAATCAACACCTTTTTAAAGTTACATCCGCGTCAGATGTGGATGACGGCTTCATGTTTCATGTGCTGTCGGACTCCGTTGCGGAATTCGACAAGCGTGCGCATGGCAGCACGATGAAGCACATCAAACGCGGCGAACTGGCTGAATATTCCGTAGGCGTCCCTGACGATCCCAAAGAGCAATCCAAAATCGCCGAGGTGCTGGATACGTTGGATGCGGCGATCCGGGGGACGGAGGCGGTGGTGGCGAAGTTGAAGGCGATGAAGCAAGGGCTGCTGCATGACCTTCTGACCCGCGGCATCGACGCAAACGGAGACCTCCGCCCCCCACACACCGAGGCCCCCCACCTCTACAAAGAAACCCCACTCGGCTGGCTCCCGAAGGAGTGGGATGTCTTACCCCTTGGAGAAATCACTCGCGAGCTCGCTCAAGGGTGGAGCCCAGACTGCCCATCAGAAGAAGCGCTTGCAGACGAATGGGGCGTGCTAAAGACAACCGCTGTTGTTTGGCAGGGATACCAAGCGCACGAAAACAAGCGGCTGACCATGGGTCTCAAGCCAAGGCCGCACCTGCAGGTCGAAGCGCGCGACATTTTGATAACGCGGGCAGGTCCATCCAGCAGAGTCGCGGTCGTGGCCTATGTTCCTGAAACAAGGGATAAGCTTATGATTTCTGATAAACTCTACCGTCTCAGGGTCCATCAACGGCACAATCCTGGCTACGTTTCGTTGGCATTGGGCTCGACGGCAGTTCAGCGTGAAATCAGCAAAACGATTAGCGGCATGGCAGAGTCGCAAACCAATATTTCGCAAGCCACGCTGAAGCCTTTGCCAACTCCTCTACCCTCTCAACCGGAACAAGACTTCATCGCCGAGACAATCACCGCACAATCGCAAAAAATCACTGAGGAAGAGCAACTCCTTAAAAAGCTCCGACTTCAGAAATCCGGCCTGATGGACGATCTGCTCACCGGGCGGGTCTCTGTCGCGCCTCTGCTCGAAGAGGGGGCTGGACATGGGGCATGAATTCGATGATGTCGAACAGCCCTTCATCGACCAATGTGTCGCCATGGGCTGGCAGGCGCAGACCGGCACTATGGACGACCCCGCCCTGACCGGGCGCACCAGCTTTAAGGAGGTCATCGCGGAGGCCACGCTGCGCGAGCGCCTGCGCGCGATCAACCCCGGCCCCGATGGCAAACCCTGGCTCGATGATGCGCGCCTGTCCGAAGCTGTCAGCGCGCTCACCCGCCCCGGCCAGCGCGGGCTGATGGAGGCCAATCAGGCGGTCACCGAACTGCTGCTCAAGGGCCTGACGGTCGAGGGCCTGCCCGGCTGGGACGGCGGGCGCGGCCAGACCATCCGCTATATCGCGTGGGACGATGTGGAGGCGAACGATTTCACCGTCTCCAACCAGTTCCGCGTCGATTGCCCACCGGGCCATGACGTCGGCAAGGGTTTCATCATCCCCGATGTGGTGATGCTGGTGAACGGCATCCCCGTGGTGGTGGTCGAGGCCAAAAGCCCCGGCATCCCCGAACCGCTGGCCGAGGCGGTCAAGCAACTGCGCCGCTATCACAACGCTCGTAAGGCGGCGCTGGAGGTGGACGAGAACGAAGGCGCGCCTGCGCTTTTTGCCTCGGTCCAGCTTCTGATCGCCACCAGTTTCGACGAGGCGCGCGTGGGCTGCATCGGCGCGGGGCTGGAGTATTACGGGCAATGGAAGACGGTCGTGGGGCCGGATGGCAAAGGCTCCGAGGATGAGGTGGCGACGGCGCTTGGCAAGACACGCTTGTCCGAGCAAGAGCGCATGATCGCGGGCATGCTGCGCCCCGCGCATCTGCTGGATATCCTGCGCCACTACCTGCTGTTCATGAATGTGGGCGGCCAGACCATCAAAACCGTCTGCCGGTATCAGCAATACCGCGCCGTCAACCGTGCGTTGGAACGTCTGCGCAGCGGCAAGACGCGGCTGCAAGACGGCGAATATGATCGGCGCGGCGGCATCGTCTGGCACACGCAAGGTTCGGGCAAGAGCCTGACCATGGTGTTCATGATCCGCAAGATGCGGACCGATTTGGAGTTGCGGAAGTTCAAGGTGATCATGGTCACCGACCGCAAGGACCTGCAGCGCCAGTTGTCGGAAACTGCGACGATGTCCGGTGATGTGGTGGAACTGGCGACAAGCAACAGTTCCCTCAAAAGGCTCGCCCGCCGGAAGGGTCCGGGGTTGGTCTTTGCCACGATCCAGAAGTACCGCACGGATGAGGACGTGGCCGAGGTCACGAAGGGCCCGGCCTTTGACGTGCTGAACGAAGATGACACGATCCTGGTCGTTGTGGATGAAGCGCACCGCACGCAAGCGGGTGATCTGCATGCCAATTTGCTGGCAGCGCTGCCGAACTGCGCAAGGATCGGCTTCACCGGCACACCGATCATCATGGGCGAGAAGAAGCGTTCGACCGAGATTTTTGGCGATTTCATCGATCAATATACGATCAAGGAAGCCGAGGCCGATGGGGCGACGGTTCCGGTGCTTTACGAGGGGCGCACCGCTGAGGGTGCGGTAAAGGATGGGGCCACCCTGGACGGCCTGTTCGAGGATATGTTTCGCGGCCGGTCTGACGAGGAACTGGAAGCGATCCGCAAGAAATACGCGACCAAGGGCAACATCCTGGAGGCTAAAGAGCTGATCGGGGAAAAGGCCCGCGACATGCTGCGTCACTACGTGACCAACCTTTTGCCGAACGGTTACAAGGCGCAGGTCGTGGCCTACAGCCGCACAGCAGTTGTCCGGTATCATGCGGCTTTTTTAGAGGCGCGTGATGAGCTTTTGGCAGAAGCCTCGGCTCTTTCCGACGCTGACAAGTCGTTGGACGACGAAGAGCTTTGCATCCGACCGGCGAAGCTGCAGGCGTTGGTCCAAGCTTGGCGATACCGCGATACGCTGGAGAAGATCGAGTTTGCTGCGATCATGTCCGGTGGCAACAATTATGATGCCAGCTGGAAGCAGTGGACCGAAGGATCAGCGCAGGAAATGCGGATCAAACGGTTCAAGAAACCTCTGTTTCACAAGGACCCCACGAAAGCGGACCCTCTAGCGTTTTTGATCGTCAAATCGATGCTTTTGACGGGCTTCGATGCGCCCATCGAAGGCGTGATGTACCTTGATCGATCGATCCGTGAAGCCGAGCTGTTGCAGGCCATTGCCCGTGTAAATCGAACCGGTTTTGGCAAGACCTGCGGGATCGTCGTGGATTATTTCGGCGTTGCCCATCACCTGAAGTCGGCCCTTTCCGCATATTCGGATGAAGACATTGACGGGGCGCTGGTCAGCCTCACTGACCAAATTCCCATTTTGCGAGATCGGCACATTCGAGTCGTCGACATTTTCAGGCGGGAAGGCTTGGACGATCTGTCGGACGACGAAAGCTGTCTACAAGTGCTGGCAACTGAAAAGTTCAGGGCCGAGTTCACAGTGAAGCTGAAGGACTTCCTCAAGTCCTTGGAAATCGTGCTTCCAAGGCCCGAGGGTCTTCCATTTGTGAAGGATGCAAAGCGCCTTGCCTATATCCAAGCGCGCGCACGGAACAGGTTCCGCGATGTCGCTGTCATCGGTTCAGATGTGGGTGCTAAGGTCCGAAAGCTGATTGATGACCATGTGATCTCGTTGGGTATCGATCCCAAGATACCTCCCGTTCAACTTACGGATGCCGAGTTTGAAGACCAGGTTGGGCACGCCAGCGGTGCGCGCGCCAAAGCTTCGGAGATGGAACACGCGATCCGTTCACATATCCGCAAGAAGCTCGAAACTGACCCTGTTCGGTTCAAGAAGATGTCCGAGCGCCTTAATCAGATTTTAGATGGCTTTGGCCATCAGTGGGATGAAATCATCGAGCAGCTTCAAGCAATTATTGATGAGCTACGGTCAGAGTCCCAATCAACTGGCGAAACTGAATTCGATATACCGGAGATTTATGTCCCCTTCCTTCGCACCGTTCTCGAAGAGGCGGGAGTGGACGAAAACACTCCGGCACAACATCTTCAGGCTCTGCATCGTGTGACCCAGGAAATCGTGGATCGCATTGTCGAAGAGGTTGTTGCCAATCGCTCAATCTGGAGCACATTCAAGATGGCTGATCAAGAAAATCTGCGATCTGAAATCTTCGAAAAACTGGTTGATGCAAAGATCAAGGGGCTTGGTGTTTTGGAGTCAGAGCAGTTGTCGGAACAGTTGATGCAGCAAGCCAAGGCCAATGACGAAGCCTTGAGGGAATTCTGATGCCAAACCTCCCGCTTTCACCCATTCGAACCGGGGGCCGCTCGGTACGTTTTTTCGACCAGCATTTGGACGTAGATGGCCTGTCCTTCAACATACGACGAAGCGATAGAAGAAAGACCCTCCAAATTACCGTGGAGAGGTCGGGTGAACTTGTAATTCTTGCGCCGCCGGAAGCAACTGAAAGTGAACTGGTCGAGTTCGTTCAGGAGAAACTGCTTTGGGTGCATACCAAGTTAGAGGAAAAGGCGCGGCTTCAGCGAAGGGCCCCTGTTAAGGAGTTCGTCGATGGCGAGGGGTTCCTGTATCTTGGTAAAAGTTATCGCCTTCGCTTGGTCGACCGTCAGCTTGTCGATCTGACATTGAAGAATGGACGCTTCTGTCTTCGAACGGCCTCGGTCCATAGAGGCCGGGAAGTCTTTATTTCCTGGTATATTCGCAAGGCGCAGGCCTGGTTCGAGAAGCAAACCCTTCAGCATTCAAACCGCATGGATGTGAACATCAATGAAGTCAAAGTCCAGGACCTAGGCTTCCGGTGGGGTTCGTTCGGATCAGAGGGGAGGGTTTCCTTTCATTGGAAGGCGGCACTTTTGCCGCCGAGGATCGCGCAATACATCATCATCCATGAACTGGCGCATGCCCATCATCCCGACCATTCGGCGAAATTCTGGATCAAGGTTGAGCAACATCTCCCTGATTGGAGGGCCCGCAAGGAATGGTTGGCAGAAAATGGGATGCAAGTTGAGGGTTTGTGAACGTTTCTATTTTGTTGAGGCAGTCCGTCAATCAACTCGAAGCAATAAAGTTGTCAGTTGACAACTTAAAGAAAAAGACCTATTTAATGCCTAGAAAGTCGCACAAGTCCAAGGAGATCGAAGCCGTTCTGCGTGAGCTGGAGGCTTTGGGCTGGACGGTCACTTTGCGTTCTGGGCGTGGTCATGCTTGGGGCCTGGTCCGGTGCCCGAACAACGATCCTGACTGTCGGTGCGGTGAGTTTTGTCAGATGGGTGTCTGGTCGACGCCTCAGAATCCGGGCCGCTTTGCGCGGCAATTGAGGAGTCGGGCGCTCGGTTGCACGAAACTCGACAACACGAACGAAGACGCGCAAGAGGATGAATAATATGGCAGAAATTGAGTTCGAACTGATCTTCGCCCTTCCGGAGGGTGAGCATGAAGCGTTCGATCTGATGGACGCAGTCTTCGAGGCTGGCTTCGAGGATGCCATCGTCGGCACTGGCGTGCCGGGCATGCTTGGCGTTGCGCTGGAAGCCGCGAGTGATCGCGCGGAGGATGCGATCCTCAACGCGGCGCGGGCGATCCAAAAGCAATTGCCTGCGGGCGCGGCTCTGCGGGAAGTGCGGCCTGACCTCGTCAGCCTGGCGGATGTGGCCAAGCGGTTGGATGTGACACGCCAGTCGCTGCAAAAGCGCAAGATGCCCCCGGCCAGCCAAGGCGGGCTGTTCCGTATGGAAGAGGTCTCTGTGGTCATCATGAATGCGGCGGAAGGCAAGGGTTCTGGGGCGCGCAGAGGACGCTTCGCAGTGGACAAGGCGGGGAAGTGGTTGAGTGCGGGTAAAGCGGCGCGGCGGGTGAACGCAGGCCTTGCCGTTGGCGCGATTGACGGGGCGACGCTGGAAGTGCGCGACGATGCCAAGCAATTCATCTACGCAGATGGAAGCGGCCCTCAATCGCGGGCAGGAGCGGCCTAAGCTGCCCTTTTCGCCTGCGAAGGACTGTCTAACAACATCAGAAAGTAAGAGTTTCGCTCTATGAAAGGCAGAGATCGTAATGCGCCTTGCTGGTGTGGCTCCGGCAAGAAATACAAGAAATGTCATCTTGGGCGAGAAGATCAAGAAAAAGGAAACCCGTGGCAGGCGGTTGAGGTAAACCGAAAAGCGTTCACAAAGAAGAAATGCTGCGCACGAGATGTGGGATTAGGAGCTTGCGAAGGAGGTGTCATTAAGGCGCACACAGTCTCGCGGGGCCCGAATCTGTCCAAAATCGCGAAGAATGGTCATGTGCTGCAATACTCCGCGAGCATCCCCGACCTGAACAAGAACGGTGGCAAGCTGTCGATAAAGAAGATCGGTGTTAAGGAGGCATCGGTTTTCTATGGCTTCTGCTCCAAACATGATCGGGACCTGTTCAGTTGCATCGAAAACGAGCCCTTCTCCGGTAGGGCAGACCAATGCCTCGCGGTTGCTTATCGCTCGATGAGCCGAGAGCTATACGGCAAAGACGCAGGGGCGCATTTGCGAGAGACGCTACGAGAAGCAGACAAAGGCCTGGGACCGTTAGAGCAAGTCTTTCTTCAACAAATGTTGGATGACATAGAGACTGGCAACGAAGCTGCTCGACGTGAGTTGAAGGCTACGCATGACAGGTTGACCGAAGCGCTAGCAAAGCAACAAACTGGCGCGCTTAAGTCCATGATTTTCGAGTTCGATGCCCCTTTGCCTTTCATGGTTGCAGGGGCTTGGTCGCCTTTCACGGATTTAGGTGGAAGAGATCTGCAAAATGGTTTCGCCGACGAGTTCCTCGAACAAGTGATGGTTTCTTCATTTGCGTTGGATGGTGGGGCAATGATCTGCGTTTCTTGGCTTAATTCTGATAACGCTCCAGGGCTGCGCATCGCTGAACAACTGCTTGCCCAAAGCAATGATCAATTGGCGTCGGTCTTTCTACAGTTCGCAGTGAAGCACGAGGAAAATGTTTTCTTCGAACAAGACTGGTTTTATGGACTTGATGCTGAGGCGAGGGTGCGGCTCGATCAACTGGCTGCCGACGGTATCGATCCCATGGACAGCGTCCCATCGGTTCCTATCGAAAGTGGCCTCGATCTACAGCTGCCTAGATGCTCGGGGGCTTTTGGAACCTAGCTAAAGAGGAGGGCTGTCGACAGCGTTTATGTGGCGTCTTCTGCCCAAGACAAGACCGCCACTTGGTCGGCGACTAGCATTCAATGCCGCAATCCCCTTTCCGCATGCGCTTCCTGGCTGTCTAGCTGTCCCTCAATCTCTCTGCGGCGGCTTTCGCTAAGGTCAAGCTCTGCTGCAAGCTCTCGTCCAGCGTCTTGTAGCTCGCCTCGTCGTTCAGCAATCCGTTCAAGGCCTTCATGGATGCGGCTTGTGAACGAATGAGCAAGGTCACGCAGTCTTTCAAGCCATCCAGCTCCGTCTCGATCCTGCCGGTCGAGCGTGTCTCCAAGGCGGTCAATTCCTTCGCGGAGGCCTCTGAGGCCTTCACCAACCGCTCGACGCAGGCGAGCAAGTCGCGTTCCAAGGCTGTCAGTTGAGTCATCTAGTCCTCCTCGATCCGAATGCAGGTGACGCGTCGCTCGCCCATCGTGCAGGTTCGCAGGCGCGTCTTCGATGGGTCCAGGATCAGCCAGGTCCCATCGGGCCGCTCGATTCGTGTTAGGCCCAGTTCCGTCAGCTCCGAGCGCGTCAGATGCACCGTCCAGAAGAAGCTCGCGGCCATCATCGAGGCGATCCCCGTCAGCACTATTGCCGCGATCAGCCAGGGCGAGATCGTCAGCCAGAGGCGGATCGATCTCAACCGCGTCTCGAACATGGTCGCCGTCTCGGTCTGAAAGCGGCGCGTATCGCTCGCGATGGGATGCTGCGCGGCGCCCACAATGTTCTTCAAATCGATCCTGAAGTTTTTGAGCTGGGATGAGATCGAGGCGACGTGTTCCTGCCTGATCTCGTCGAGCTCCGCGTTCAGCTTCTCGCTCAGCCGGGTCGGCTTGCCAGTCTTCATGGAAAATCTCTCCTTTCAGCCGCCAGCGCTCACCAGTCTCGGGATCACGGGCGGTGATGTAGGCTTTGCCCGTGCGCGGCAAGTCGAAGCCTGCGTCGGTAAGCGCCTCGATCATGGTCGCGCGGTCGGCGATCAGGCCCATGTCGATCTGGTCCTGTATCCAGGTGTGCAGCTCGTCCCGGCCCTGGGCGCGGGTCGGGGCCTCGACGGTGTCGCGGACCTCTTGAGCACGCTCCACATCCATCGGATCGGCCCAACCGTGGCGCTGGTTCATAACGTCCCGCAGGCTGTCATAGGCGTCCTGGTAGCCCGGCGGTGCGATGTTGAGGCTCTTGCCAGTCGTCAGCTCCAGACGCGGCGTGCAGAAGTGAAGCTCGACCCGGCCTTCGTGGGCGTGCCGGACCCAGAGCACCTCATATTGCTCAGGGTCCAGCCCCGCGAAGGCCAGCCGTTCGAACTGATCCATGACCTCGGCCTGCTGGTCCTCGGTCGGACCGTCGCTGTCGGCAAAACTGATCACGCCCGCGCGGTAGGTCCACTGGTGGCGACTGGCGTCGATCAGGGTTTCGGTGCGTTCGGGGTTTCCTCGCAGAACCTCGGGCAGAGGGTCGCGCGTGACGGTCATCGGCTGTCCGTCGGCGTCACGAATCAGGTCGCGGTTGCCGTCATAGGCCAGCACACGCTCGGCCACGAGGTAGCCGACCGGTCCCGCGCCCGCACCTTTGCCGTTGGGGAAGAACTTGATCAGCACCGCCGCGCCTCATCGAGGAGGGCGGCGAGCTGGCGTTCGATCACCACAAGGCGGCGCGCGACGGTGAGCGAATCGAGGTCTGCGCGCCCGACTTTCATAGCGTAGTTCAGCCAGCGGGCGATCTGATTGAGGTTGCCGCCGATCCGCCCGACCGCCAGCACCAGCGCGGGGTCAACGCGGGGCACGGGTTTACGGCGACGCGCTTCGGTTAGGCCCAATGCCTCGCGCAGGAGGGCCGAAGCAGGCAAGCCAGCGGCCTCGGCCTTGGCGCGCAGCTGGGCCTTCTCGGACGCGGTGCAGCGGAAGACGAAGGTCTCGGTTAGCGGCTTTTTGGCGGCGGCTTTGCCCGCGCCGGTGGGGTTCGAAGGGGAGGCGTGCCGCCCCTCGCAAGGTCCCGTGTCATCGGCGCAGCCGTATGACATGGGTCGCCTTGCTGTTTGCGCTTCGGTGGGATCGGTGACGCTCATGATCTGAGGCCTGCCGCCTGGATTTGGGCCTGTGTCACCAGCTCGGCAGCCAAGAGCGCATCGATCTGGCCGGGAGTGATGTGGCGGCAAAGGGGATGTTTGTCCGTGATCCAATTGGCCAAGCCTGTGAGCATCTGGGCTTCCTTCGCCTTCGCTTCATCTCGGCCCTTGGTGATGTCTTTGATATAGGCGCGCCACCGTCCCGACCTGAACCAGTTGTCCGAGAAACAGACCTTGGAGCGGGTGAAGCCCGCGCTGTCCGCCGCGTAGGCCTTCACGGCCTGCAACAGGTCCTCAACTTCTGTTCCAACGTCCAAAGCCTCCCTGATCCGACTGAGGCACTCAGCCTTCCCGCGCAGACGGTCGGGCGGATAGGAGGCCAAAATCTTCTCAGCATCTTCATCCACCGCCACCATGCGCTCGCGCGTAGAGGGTTTATGGATGGTTTTAGGATGGTTTGGGGGCCGTGGTGGCCCCGGTACCCCGGCCACTGTGGCCCCCGTTCCGGGGCCAGTCTGGACGGGGTCCACTGTGGCCCCCGTCTCGATCTCGGGCTCGGCGGTCAGTTCAAGCACCTCAACCTTGGCTAGGTCGATCCGATAAACGACTGTGAAACCGTTCTTGCACCCCCGTGCCCCGGTCTCGACCAGGATGCCTTCCTTCAGGAACTCCCGGATCGTTCGCTTGACCGTTGTTTCCCCCAATTCGGTATGCCGCTGGATCGTGCCTTTCGAACACCAGATGCCCGACCCATCATCCGAGGCCTTGTCCGCCAAGAACATGATGATCTGCTTACGCGTCGCACTCCCGAACTTCCGCTCCGCGCAAGCGTTTGCCACCCGCCAGCTCATCGGATGGCCTCAGAGCCAAGGTTTGACAAAATGCTGCTAAGTGCTTGATGCGCCGTTGTAGGTTTGACAGATTTTTCGTGACTAACCTGTTGAGCCTTCTCAATAAGCTTCGGTTTGAAAATCCTCGTGTCGGTGGTTCGATTCCGCCCCCGGGCACCATTTAACTAACTGAAATATAATATAAAAATACGCATCCGCGTACGCGCACAATCTTACCGATGATGCGTTGGGGGCTGACCGTGTGCCAACTGGAAATTATGGCGTCTCTTTCGGAGAGTTGTATCTATCCTGATCAACGTGATGCGACGAGTGGGTGCTTTCCTCGCGCTGAAAACTTAGCTTGGAAGATTTACGCTCCGAAAACTCAAGTGTCAGTTCGCTCATGCCCGTGGAATTCATGAAATAGATGAAGTCGATGGAGTTCTTGTTGATGTCTGTTTCGCTGAATGCTTGGAATTCTGTTAGAAACCAGCCTTCGAATTCGTCACCTTTAAACTCGTACCATTCACCAGTGACCCAGAATCGAGCCATACCGAGTTGCAAGTATTTCTCTGTACTTTTGTGGTTCCAGAACGGCTTGACGCCGATCACTTCGCATTCTGGTAGCCAAGTTTTGGCCTGCTTGATCCGTGTCTGCTTGTTGATAGAGCGTCCAATTTTCAATCTAGAACTGGCATGCAGGACATAAATGTAACCGGGGTCCTTAGGCTCAACCCCAAAGTTTGAAAGGCTCTGGCTCGGAACAAATTGATGAGACATTTGGATGATGTCCCACGGCGTGGTGTAGCTCGTGACGGGCCTCGTGCTCACCGGCGGGCCGAGCTTGTCAGTCGCGCTGCGCTGCAGGCAGGCTGACCACGACATCATCGCAGACCGGAGCCAGCGTTTCCAGCGTCATGTACCGACCGCGCTGCACCGTCCATTCCTCGGTCTGTTCCATCAGGCTGGCGCCGACGAGGCGGCGTATGGATGCCTCGTTGGGAAAGATCCCGACCACGTCGGTGCGCCGCTTGATCTCGCCGTTCAGACGCTCGATTGGATTCGTGCTGTGCAGCTTCGTCCGGTGCTGCTGGGGAAAGGTCATGTAGGCGAGGACGTCCTCCTC
>NZ_FOYI01000008.1:7500-143260 GCF_900116005.1 Poseidonocella sedimentorum | reverse complement strand
GAGCTTCTCGGTGAGTTCCGGGATTGCGTCGAAGAGGTCTGCGACGAGGCCGAAGTCTGCGACCTGGAAGATGGGGGCCTCTTCGTCCTTGTTGATTGCGACGATGATCTTGCTGTCCTTCATGCCGGCGAGGTGCTGGATCGCGCCGGAGATGCCGACGGCGACGTAGAGCTCGGGCGCGACGACCTTGCCGGTCTGGCCCACTTGCCAGTCGTTGGGGGCGTAGCCGGAATCGACCGCCGCGCGGGAGGCGCCCACGGCCGCGCCGAGTTTGTCGGCCAGCTTTTCGATCAGCGCGAAATCCGCTTCCGAGCCGACGCCGCGCCCGCCCGAGACCACAACGCCCGCCGAGGTCAGCTCCGGCCGGTCGCTCGCGGCGACCTTGTCTTCGACCCAGGACGAGAGGCCGGGATCTTCGCCCGCGCCGATGGTCTCGACCGGGGCGCTGCCGCCCGCGGGGGCCGCGTCGAAGGTCGAGGTCCGCACCGAGATGACCTTCTTGGCGTCCGAGGATTTGACCGTCTGGATCGCGTTGCCCGCGTAGATCGGGCGCTCGAAGGTGTCCGCATCGACCACGCCGGTGATGTCGGTGATGACCATCACGTCAAGCAGGGCCGCCACGCGGGGCAGGATGTTTTTCGCATCCGTCGTCGCGGGGGCGAGGATGTGCTCATACGCCCCCGCCAGCGAGACGATCAGCGCCGCCGTCGGCTCGGCCAGACGGTGGCCATAAAGCGGATCCTCGGCGCAGAGCACCTTGCTCACGCCCTCGATCGTCGCGGCCTCGGCCGCCGCCTCTGCGCAGGTCGCGCCCGCCGCCAGAACCACCACATCGCCAAGCGCTTTCGCCGCCGTCACGGCCTTGGCGGTGGCATCCATCGCCAGCGCGCCGTTGTTGATTTCCGCCAGAAGAAGAACAGCCATCAGATCGCCCCCGCGTCTTTGAGTTTGCCAATCAGCTCGTCGACCGAGCCGACCTTGATCCCCGCGGCGCGCGCCGCCGGCTCCGATGTCCCGACCACCTCAAGGCGCGGGCTCACGTCGACGCCGAGATCGGCGGCGGTCTTCTCGTCGAGCGGTTTTTTCTTGGCTTTCATGATGTTGGGCAGCGAGGCGTAGCGCGGCTCGTTGAGGCGCAGATCCACCGAGACGATCGCCGGAAGGGTCACCTTGATCGTCTGCAAGCCGCCATCGACCTCGCGGGTCACAAGCGCCGCGCCGTCCTCGATCGACAGCTCCGAGGCGAAGGTCGCCTGCGACCAGCCCAGCAGCGCCGAGAGCATCTGGCCGGTGGCGTTCATGTCGTTGTCGATCGCCTGCTTTCCGCAAAGCACCAGCTCGGGCGCCTCCTCATCGACGATCGCCTTGAGGATCTTGGCCACCGCGAGCGGCTCGATATCGCTGTGCACATCCTCGGCCGCAACCACCAGAATCGCCCGGTCCGCCCCCATCGCCAGCGCCGTGCGCAGCGTCTCCTGCGCCTGCTTGACCCCGATGGACACGGCGACAACCTCGCTCGCCACACCCTTCTCCTTGAGCCGGATCGCCTCCTCGACGGCAATCTCGTCGAACGGGTTCATCGACATCTTCACATTCGCCAGATCAACACCGCTCCCGTCCGCTTTCACACGCACCTTGACGTTGTAGTCGATCACTCGCTTGACAGGCACAAGCACCTTCATCGGCGGTCTCTCCCTCGCTGCCGGGGCCAAGGCGGCCCCTGGTTTGTCATGGGCGAGTGATACCGGAGCGCGGCCCGTGGAAACAGGGAAAAAGCGGCGGCAGGGTGCGATTCTACGCCGCGTTTCTTGTCGTCTGCGGAGGGGTTAGCGGTTGGCGCCGGGCACCCAGAGCACATCGGCGCGCCCTGAGTCGTTGGCCTGTCGGGCGGCGACGAAGAACCAGTCGGAGAGCCGATTGAGGTAGCGCAGGGCTTCGGGATTGACCGTCTCGTCCTCGGCCAACTGCAGCGTGGCGCGTTCGGCCCGGCGCGAAACGGTGCGGCAGACATGGAGCTGCGCGGCCAGGGAGGAGCCCCCGGGCAGGACGAAACTGCGCAGCGGCTCGAGGCTTTCGTTCAGCAGATCGATCTCGGCTTCGAGCCGGCTGACCTGCTCGGCGGCCATGCGCAGGGGCGGATACTCGGCCTCGGCGTCCTTCTCCATCCCGGGGCGGCAGAGATCGGCACCCAGATCGAAGAGGTCATTTTGAATGCGCGCGAGCGCGGCGTCGGTTTCGCCCTCGGCGCTAAGCCGGGCGACGCCGATGAAGCTGTTGAGCTCATCCACCGTGCCGTAGGCGCCGACGCGGGTTGCGGTTTTGGCCACGCGCGAGCCATCGCCGAGCGCGGTTTGCCCCTTGTCGCCGGTGCGGGTGTAGATCTTGTTGAGAACGACCATCTTCAGTTGCCGCCGCGCGCCATGATGAAGACGAGGATCAGCAGGACCGCGACCGCCTGGGCCACGATGCGGAGCTGCATCAGCTTGTTGGACCGTTTGGCCGCATCGGGCGTGCCCTTGCCGAAATTCATGATCCCCATCCCGAGGATGGCGACGACGCCAAGCATGACGATGGCGAGGATGACAAAAACGGGGTCGGAGAACATGCGAGGGGCCTTTCGGTCTGTGCCTTGCTGAACGGGCTCGGGCAAGATGTAGAGGTCTCGGCGGGAAATGCGACCCCAAAACCGCGCTCAGCCGCGGCGCAGGATCCGGTCGAGGGCGCGCGTCGGCAGGAGTCGGCGGGCCGCACCCATCAGGTGAGTCGGCGTGGTGACATAGTAGCGCGGGCGGGGCCGGCGGTTTTCGAGCGCATGGATGAGCTTTGCCGACACGGCGCTCGGGGGCAGTTCGAACCGGTCGGGGCCGGTGCCCGCCTGATAGCGTTTGCGCAGGCGCGCGTAGTCGGCGGCATGGGCGGAGGCCACGGGCGCGACCCAGCGTTCGAACTGGGTAAGGGCGTTGTCGCGGAACCGCGAGGTGATGGGCCCGGGCTCGATCAGGACGACCTCGATCCCCGCGCCGTGCAGCTCCATACGGAGCGTATCGGTCAACCCTTCGAGCGCGAATTTGGTCGCGACATAGGCCCCGCGCCACGGCATCGCGGTGAAGCCCAGAACCGAGGAGATGTTGACGATCCGCCCGTCGCCCTGCGCCCGCATCACCGGTATCACTCGGCGCGTCAGGTCATGCCAGCCGAAAAGATTGGTCTCGAAAATCGCGCGCAGGGCGTCACGGGTGAGATCCTCGCTGTAGCCCGGAATCGCAAAGGCGCCGTTGTTGACGAGCGCGTCGAGCCGCCCTTCCGTGGCGGCCAGAACCTCGGCCAGCCCCTGCTCGATGCTCGCGGGGTCGGCGTAGTCGATCCGGGGCGCATCGAACCCCTCCGCGGCCAGTCGCGCGCAATCCTCCGGCTTGCGGCAGGAGGCGAAAACGCGCCAGCCCTGGGCCCGCAGCGCGCGCGCCGCATCGAGCCCGATGCCGGATGAGCACCCCGTGATCAACACCGATTTCTGCACCCTGTCCTCCGCCGTTTGCCCCACTTTTACGGCGCGGTGCGCGCGCCACAAGAGGCAAAGCCGCAACTTGACGCCGAGGTCCGCTTGCGGGGGCCGTAGGCGCGGGGTATCACAGCATCTATGAGCGACACCGTTGATGACCCCAACATGGAGCCGGTCGCCTTGGCCGAACCCCTGCGCCGCGCGATCGGCGACAGGTATCTGACCTATGCGCTCTCCACGATCATGCACCGCGCGCTCCCCGATGCGCGCGACGGGCTCAAGCCGGTGCACCGGCGCATCCTCTATGCGATGCGCGAGCTGCGCCTGACCTCGAGCGGGGGCTTCCGCAAATCGGCCAAGATCTCGGGCGATGTGATGGGCAACTATCACCCCCACGGCGACGGCGCGATCTACGACGCGATGGCGCGATTGGCGCAGGATTTCAACGTCCGCTACCCGCTGGTCGATGGCCAGGGCAACTTCGGCAACATCGACGGCGACAACCCCGCCGCCGCCCGCTACACCGAGGCGCGGCTGACCTCCGTGGCCGAGGCGCTGCTCGACGGGCTCACCGAAAACGCCGTCGATTTCCGCGACAACTACGACGGGACGCTGACCGAGCCGGTCGTGCTCCCCGCGAGTTTTCCCAACCTGCTCGCCAACGGCTCGTCGGGGATCGCGGTGGGCATGGCGACCAATATCCCGCCGCACAACATTGCCGAGCTTTGCGATGCCTGCCTGCATCTCATCAAGGTGCCCGATGCGCGCGATGACACGCTCCTCAACTACGTCCCCGGCCCGGATTTCCCCACCGGCGGCATCATCGTCGAGCCCAAGGAGAGCATCGCGCAGGCCTATCGCACCGGCCGCGGCGCCTTCCGGCTCCGGGCGAAGTGGGAGGTCGAGGATCTGGGGCGCGGCACGTGGCAAATCGTGGTCACCGAGATCCCCTACCAGGTCCAGAAATCCAAGCTGATCGAGAAGCTCGCCGAGGTCATCCAGACCAAGAAAGTCCCGCTTCTGGCCGATGTGCGCGACGAGAGCGCCGAGGATATCCGCGTCGTGCTGGAGCCGCGCTCCAAGAATGTCGAGCCGGACATGCTCATGGGCATGCTCTATCGCAACTCCGATCTGGAGGTGCGGTTCTCGCTCAACATGAACGTGTTGATCGACGGGGTGACGCCCAAGGTCTGCTCGATGAAGGAGGTGCTGCGCGCCTTCCTCGATTTCCGCCGCGAGGTGCTCATCCGCCGTAGCCAGCACCGGATGGAGAAGATCGATCACCGGCTGGAAGTGCTCGAAGGGCTGATCGTCGCCTTCCTCAATCTCGACCGCGTGATCGACATCATCCGGTATGATGACGAACCCAAACCGGCGCTCATGCGCGAGGATTGGGGGCGGGACTTCGTCCGCGCCACGTCGGAAGCCGATTACGTCTCTCCTGCCGCCGGGGCGCCCGACGGGCTGACCGAGGTGCAGGCCGAAGCGATCCTCAACATGCGCCTGCGCAGTTTGCGGCGGCTGGAGGAGATGGAGCTTGTGCGCGAGCGCGACGCGCTGATGGAAGAACGCGCAGGGCTCGAAGACCTGCTGGACAGTGAAGAATTGCAATGGTCGACCATCGCCGATCAGCTGCGCGAGGTGAAGAAGACCTTCGGCAAGGACTATGAGGGTGGCGCGCGGCGCACGCAATTCGCGGAAGCCACCGAGATCGAGGAGGTGCCGCTGGAGGCGATGATCGAGCGCGAGCCGATCACCGTCGTCTGCTCCCAGATGGGCTGGATCCGCGCGATGACCGGCCATATCGATCTGGGGCGGGAGCTCAAGTTCAAGGATGGCGATGGCGCGCGCTTCATGTTCCACGCCGAGACGACGGACCGGCTGCTCGTCTTTGCCTCCAACGGGCGATTCTACACGCTCTCGGCCTCCGGTTTGCCCGGCGGGCGGGGCATGGGCGAGCCGCTGCGCCTGATGGTCGATCTGCCGAATGAGGCCGAAATAATTGACATCATGGTTTACAAACCCGGCGCGAAATTGCTCGTTGCCTCCCGGGGTGGCAACGGGTTTGTGGTCGTCGAGGACGATGTCGTGGCCCAGACACGGGCCGGCAAGCAGGTCCTGAACGTGCCCGGCGATGATGTGGCGAAGCTGGTGCGGCGGGTGGCGGGTGATCACGTTGCGGTTGTGTCGGAGAACAGCAAGCTGCTGGTCTTTGGCCTCGACGAATTGCCCGAGATGGGCCGTGGCAAGGGTGTGCGCCTTCAGAAGTACAACATGGCGCGCGGGCGTCAGGGCGTGCTGGAACTCGACGGCGGGCTCTCCGATGTGGTCACCTTCGCCTGGGACGACGGGCTCAAATGGGAGATGGGCGGAGGCAAGACGCGCCACGAGCCGGACCTGACCGAGTGGAAGGGCAAGCGCGGCTCGGTTGGTAAACGCCCGCCGCGCGCCTTCCCGAAATCCAACAAATTTACCTGATCTTCCGGCGCTCTGGTGCGCTGCGGGGTGGACGATCACGCCCGCCGGCCTAGCATTGGGTTGAGGGTGGCGGCAGTCGCCGCGCCCGACCTCGGCGAGGTGAGGCGATGCTGCACGAAAAGCGACAGGATCTGGATGGCGAGCGGCAGAAGCGTTTGCTGCAACGGCTCGTGGGCGAATTGACCCGCGCGCAGCCCGACCTCTACTACCGATCCACCAGCGATATCGCCGGCGAGCTGGAGGCCGTCATCGAGAGCGGGACAGGGCTTTCGACCGAGGAAAAGAGCCTGCTGCAACGCTTGAGTCGGCGCGACATCGAAGTGATGCTCAGCCTGCACTAAACCCTTGGTTGCAGAGAGTTTAGCCCGCTTCGGGCACGTCCCTCCCACAGTCCTTTTGCTCTTTGCGGAACACCCCGTGGTGCACGCGCGTTAACTTTACGTGTGGGTCACGGTCAGGGTTTCATGACTTTTTAAACGCCGCAGAATAATGTTACAAAACAGGTACAGATTTTGAAAGGGAGTGATTTTCAAAATGTACGTCAAGACGGTTTCCGAGTTGCTGGGTGAACGCGTTCTTCATGTCATTCCACCCAACGCCACGGTGCAGGATGCCTGCACCATCATGAGTGATCACAACATCGGCGCGCTACCTGTTGTCGACAATGGCCGCCTGGTTGGCATCCTGAGCGAAAAGGATGTGATCCATCGCTGCATCTCAGGGGCGAAAGCGCCGCAGGCGACACGGGTCGCCGAGGTCATGACCCGCGATCCCGAGACGGTGGACCCCGATTGTTCCGCGGCCGATGCCATCAGCAACATGATGGCGGGCGGCTTCCGCCATTTGCCGGTTTGCAAGGACGGCAGCCCGGTCGGCATGGTCGCGATGCGCGACATGCCCGCGGAGAACCGGCTCATGGCCGAGCGCTACCGCGATTACCCGGGGATTCAAGCGGTCTACGGCTGAGCGGAGCCCGAACCTTCCAATAAAAAAGCCCCGCCGCGATGGGCGGGGCTTGGGGCGGCGGGCCCGGATCTTATTGCGGGATCTCGCCGGTGAGCCCTTCGACGAAGAAGTTCATGCCCAGCAGCGTGCCGTCATCCGCGACCTCGCCCTCGGCCAGCCAGTCCGAGCCATCCTGCTTTTTCAGCGGCCCGGTGAAGGGGTGGTACTCGCCCGCGGCAATCGCCTCTTTCATCGCCAGAGCCTCGGCCTTGACCTCTGCCGGCACGGCGTCGGTGATCTCGCCGATGCCGACCATGCCGGTGGAGATCCCGTCCCAAGTATCAACGCTCTCCCATGTTCCATCGATGACCGCCTTGGTGCGCGCCACGTAGTAGGGCGCCCAGTTGTCGATGATCGAAGAGACGCGCGGCATCGGCGCGTATTCCGACATGTCAGACGCCTGGCCGAAGGTGATCACGTTTCCGGCCTCCTGCGCGGCGGCTTGCGGCGCGGTGGAGTCGGTGTGTTGCAGGATCACGTCGGCGCCCTGTTCGATGAGCGCCTTGGCGGCATCGGCCTCTTTCGCGGGATCGAACCATGTGTAGGCCCAAATGATCTTGAATTCGACGTCCGGGTTGACCTTCTTGGCGTGGATATAGGCCGAGTTGATGCCGCGGATGACCTCGGGGATCGGATAGGAGCCGATGTAGCCGATGATGTTGCTCTCGGTCATGTTGCCCGCGATGTGGCCCTGAATAGCGCGGCCTTCGTAGAAGCGTGCGGAATAGGTCGAGACGTTGTCGGCGCGCTTGTAGCCGGTGGCGTGCTCGAATTTCACATCCGGGAACTTGGCCGCGACGTTGATGGTCTGGTCCATGTAGCCGAACGAGGTGGTGAAGATGAGGTCCGCCCCTTGCAGCGCCATCTGCGTCATCACGCGTTCGGCGTCGGGCCCTTCGGGTACGCTCTCGACGTAGACGGTCTCGACCGCATCGCCGAATTCCTCTTCGACCGCGAGGCGGCCCTGATCATGCTCATAGGTCCAGCCGCCATCGCCCACCGGGCCGACGTAGACGAAGCCAACCTTCGTTTTGTCCTGTGCTGTCGCGCCCGTGGCGAGCCCGATCGCGGCCGCGGAGGCCGCCATAAGCATGCGTCTTGTGAGTTTCATTTGCTTTCCCTTTCGTTGGAACATTTAACTCTTTCGTATGCGCCCGCAGGGGCCACGATCAGGAGCAGATTTCTGACGCTCCGACCGGCCCGTGGGTGCGTGTCTTTTGGTCTCTGGTTTGTCACGGCCCGGGTCATGGCGGATCAGTTCGAGGCATGGAAGATCCGCCCGAGCGAGCCCGGTGTGAGGCTGCGGCGCGAGGACAGGAACACCAGCACCACGATGGTGATGAGGTAGGGCGACATGGCGAGATACTCGACCGGGATGGCGACGCCCGCGGCCTGAAGGTTGAGCTGGAGCACGGTCAGTCCACCGAAGAGATAGGCGCCGAGCAGCAGGCCGCCGGGCTTCCAGCTTGCAAAGACCACGAGCGCGAGCGCGATCCAGCCGATCCCCGCCGTCATGCCTTCGGTCCATTGGGGGACGCGGACGAGCGAGATATAGGCCCCGCCGAGCCCGGCGCAGGCGCCGCCGAAGAGGATCGCGAGGATCCGGATTCGCACGACCTTGTAGCCGAGCGCGTGGGCGGCGTCGTGGTTCTCGCCCACGGCGCGCAGGACGAGCCCTGCGCGGGTGAACCGCAGGAAGATCCATGTCGCGAGGGTCAGCGCGAGGCCGAAGTAAAGCACGGGATCATGGCCGAACAACACGCGGCCGAAGAAGGGCAGATCCGACAGGCCCGGGATCGACAGCCGGCCCATCGAGGGTGGCTTTAGTCCGACGTAGCCCTGACCGATCAGCGCGGAGAAGCCGAGGCCGAAGAGCGTCAGGGCGAGCCCCGAGGCGACCTGATTGGCGAGGGCGAACTGGGTCAGCAGCGCAAAGAGCAGCGAGAGCGCCGCCCCGCCGAGCGCCGCGGCGATGAGCCCGATATAGGGCGAGCCGGTCTCGACCGAAATCGCGAAACCGCAGATCGCGCCGGTGATCATCATCCCCTCGACCCCGAGGTTCAAAACGCCCGCCCGCTCGACCACCAACTCGCCGATGGCGGCCAGCAGCAGCGGCGTCGCCGCGACCATGAGCGAGGCGACGAGAAGGGCGGGAGAAATGGCGGTCAGGTCCATTACGCGGCCTCCGGCACTGCGCGGCGAATGCGGAAGTTGGTCAGCAGGTCCGCGGCGAGAAGGAAAAAGAGCAGCATGCCCTGGAACACCTGGATCGCGGCGGCGGGCAGCCCGAGGTTGGATTGCGCGATTTCCCCGCCGATGTAGGTCAGCGCCATGAGGAAGCCGGCGAGAAGGATGCCGATCGGGTGGAGGCGCCCGAGGAAGGCCACGATTATCGCGGTGAACCCGTAGCCGACGTTGAAATCGATCGAGACGACGCCCGCGGGCCCCGACGCTTCGAACATGCCCGCGAGCCCTGCGAGCGCGCCGGAGGTGCCGAGGCAGAAGAGGATGAGACGGGGCGGGTTGACGCCCGCGAAGCGCGCGGCGCGGGGGGCCTCGCCGGTGAGGCGGATGTGGAAGCCGAGCATGTGGCGGTTCAAAAGCGCGTAGGCGAAGATCACCGCGATGAAGGCAAAAACGACGCCCCAGTGCATTCCCGTCCCGGCGATGATCTCGGCGTTATGGGCCGAGGCGTATTGCTGGAGGTTGCGCGAGCCGGGGAAGCCGAAGCCTTCGGGGTTCTTTAGCAGGCCGAGCGACATCGAGGCGAGGAACTGTTCGGCCACGTAGACAAGCATGAGCGAGACGAGGATTTCATTGGTCCCGAAGCGGACCTTGAGGATGGCGGGGATCATCGCCCAGAGGAAGCCGCCAAACGCGCCGGCGACGATCATCAGCGGGAAGATGAGCGGGCTCTCGGCGGGGTAGAAGGCGAGCCCGGCGCCTGCGCCGAAAAGCGCGCCCATGATGTATTGCCCCTCCGCGCCGATGTTCCAGATGCCCGCGCGAAACCCGAGGCTGAGGCCGATGGCGATGAGGATGAGCGGCGCGCCTTTGACCAGAAGCTGGGGCCGGTAGTAGAAGGCGAACTCGCCGAAGAGCGGCTCCCAGAAGATCGTGCCGATGGCGATGAAGGGGTTCTTGCCCAGAAACGCAAAGAGCAGCCCGCCCGCGACGATCGTGGCCAGCACCGCGAGAACGGGGCTCGCGAGCGCGAGGCGGCGGTCGGGTTGGGCGCGTTTTTCAAGCCTCAGCATGGGCCACCTCCATGCCATGCGCGCCGCCCATCATCAGTCCGATCTCCTTCACCGTGAGCCCCGCCGCGGGTCGGATCTCCGACAGGCGCCCTTCGTTGAGCGCGCCGAAGCGGTCGGCGATTTCCATGAGCTCGTCGAGGTCCTGGCTGATGCAGAGGATCGCGGCGCCGTTCTTGGCGAGGTCCAGCAGCGCCTGCCGGATCGCGGCGGCGGCGGCGGCATCGACGCCCCATGTGGGCTGATTGACCACCAGGACCTCCGGTGCCTGCAACACCTCGCGGCCGATGACGAATTTCTGCAAATTGCCGCCGGAGAGTGCGCGCGCCGCGCTCAGCGGGCCGGGGGTGCGGACGTCGAACCGGGCGATGATGTCTTCGGCAAAAACACGCGCGCCGCGCCAGTTGATGAGGCCCCGGGGGGCGAGCGTCTTGCGCGCAGCCCCGGTCAGAAGCGCGTTTTCCATCAGGCTCATGTCCGGCGCCGCAGCATGGCCGAGCCGTTCTTCCGGGGCTGTGAGGAGCCCCCGTTTGCGCCGCGCCTCAGGCCCGAGATGGCCGATGGGCGCCCCCGCGAGCCGCACCGCATCGCGCGCCGCGCGGAGTTCGCCGGACAGCGCGCCGAGCAACTCATCCTGTCCGTTGCCCGCGACCCCGCCGATGCCGAGGATTTCCCCCTGCCGCACAGTGAAGCGCAGATCCTTGAGCGATGTGCCGAATTGCGAGGGCGAGCGGAGCGAGAGCCCGTCCACCTCCAGCGCGACATCGCCGGGCGCCTGGCCCGCGCGGGCCGGTGGGGTCAGGGCCGTGCCGACCATCATCTCGGCCATGTCGCGCGCGGTCGTGTCGCGCGGCACGCATGTTCCCACCACCTTGCCAAGGCGCAGGATCGTTGCCTCATCGCAGAGCGCGCGGATCTCTTCGAGCTTGTGCGATATATAGAGGATCGAGGTGCCTTCGGCGCTGAGCTGTCGCAGGGTCTGGAACAGGATGTCGACCTCCTGCGGGGTGAGGACCGAGGTCGGCTCGTCCATGATCAGGAGCTTGGGATCCTGCAGCAGACAGCGCACGATCTCGACCCGCTGGCGCTCGCCCGCCGACAGATCGCCCACCGTGCGGTCCGGGTCGAGGGGCAGGCCGTATTCATGGGAAATCTCGCGGATGCGCCGGGCGAGATCGCGCATCTTTGGCGG
Source organism: Poseidonocella sedimentorum (assembly GCF_900116005.1). Classification (GTDB taxonomy): domain Bacteria; phylum Pseudomonadota; class Alphaproteobacteria; order Rhodobacterales; family Rhodobacteraceae; genus Poseidonocella; species Poseidonocella sedimentorum. The sequence continues at coordinate 131,832 of NZ_FOYI01000008.1, read as the reverse complement.
CGTCTCCATGCCAAGCGCGATGTTTTCGGCCACGTTGAGCGCATCGAAGAGCGAGAAATGCTGGAACACCATCGCCACGCCCGACTCGCGCGCCTCGCGCGGCTGGGACGGGGCGAAGGGCGCGCCGCTCAGGGTCATCGCCCCGCTGTCGGGCCGCACCAGCCCGTAGATCATCTTGACCAGCGTGGACTTGCCCGCACCGTTTTCACCCAACAGCGCGTGGACCTCGCCGGGGGCGATGGCGAAGGAGATATCGTCATTGGCGACGACACCGGGATAGGCCTTGGTCAGGCCCCGGATGTCGATGAGTGGTGTTGCCAAACCTGTCCGTCCCCGTTTGCGTCCCCGTTTTCCCGGTGGCCCAGTAAAACCGCCGCCGTCCCCACGGCAATGGCCTGCGGATGTTTGCCGAGCGATTTATGCCCAATCGGGCAGCGAATGCACGAGATTTGAGCGTCACTATGCCCAAGGTTGCGCAAACGCTTGCGAAACCGCGCCCATTTCGTCTCGGATCCGATGAGCCCGGCCCCGGCAAATCCGTGTTGGAGGAGCGCGTGGCAGAGTGCGAGATCCAGCTCGTGGGCGTAGGTGAGAATCAGGTGTTCGGCATCGGTGGGTGCGCGGGGCACCAGCCGGACGGGATCGGCCGCGGGCAGGCAGGTGACGCCGTCGGGAATGGCTTCGGGGAAGCGCGCGCGGTCGGTGTCGACCCATGTGATGGCGAAATCGTCGAACGGGGCGAAGACGTTGGCCATCGCCCGGCCGACATGGCCCGCGCCCCAGATCCAGAGGGCCCGCGCCGGGCGGTGGACCGGTTCGATGAACCAGCCCTGAAGAAGCTGCGCGGTGGGGGGCTCGCCCTGCGCGCGGTGGCGGTCGAGCAGGCGCCGAACCGTCAGGGGCATGTCCGTGGGCGACCCGGCAGGGCGGGCGACAATCTCGTCGATCCCGTCGAGATCCGCTTCGGTCCAGCGCTCGGTGAGCAGGCTAACCGCGCCGCCGCAGCATTGCCCGAGGTCCGGCCCGAGCGCGTGGCGGCTGAGGCCAAGCGCGCCGGAGCGGGCCGCGATCGCCGCTTCCCATTCCAGAGTTCCGCCGCCGATCGTCCCCGATTGGCCGCCCTCCCAAACAAGCATCGACGCGCCCACCTCACGCGGGGATGAGCCCGCCACATCGACGATCACGACGCGGGAGACGGGCCCGTGGGCGGCGATGGCCCGGCGCAGGGCGTCGAGGTCGAAACTCACGTCCGGACCCGCATCACGGCCTCGAGCACCCGTTCGGCCGTGGCCGGCGCATCGAGCGCGGGGTAGGCCTCGCCGCAGGCGCTGACCGCATCCGAGAGCGCCATGAGCGCCGAGATGCCGAGCATGAAGGGCGGCTCGCCCACGGCCTTGGAGCGATAAATCGTGTCCTCCCGGTTGCGCCCGTCCCAGAGCGCGACGTTGAAAACCTCGGGCCGGTCCGAACAGGCGGGGATCTTGTAGGTCGAGGGCGCGTGGGTCCGCAGCCGCCCGGCCTCATCCCAGACGAGCTCCTCGGTGGTGAGCCAGCCGGCGCCCTGAACGTAGCCGCCCTCGATCTGGCCGATGTCGAGCGCGGGGTTCAGCGAGGCGCCGCAATCATGCAGAATGTCGGTCCGCAGGATGCGGTTTTCGCCGGTGAGCGTGTCGATCACCACCTCGGTCACGGCCGCGCCATAGGCGAAGTAGAAAAACGGCCGGCCCGCGCCTTCGATACGGTTCCACTGAAGCTTCGGCGTGCGGTAGTAGCCCGTGGCCGACAGGCTCACACGCGACTCGTAGGCAAGCTGCGCCACCTCTTCGAAGCTGTAGCTCGCGCCGCCCACATGCACCTCATCCTCGTCGAACCGCACCGCGCTCGCGTCGGTCTGGTGTTTGGCCGCGAGGACCTGTGCCATCCGGTCCCGGATCGTGTCGCAGGCGGCCTTGACTGCCATCCCGTTGAGGTCCGAGCCCGAGGATGCGGCGGTGGCCGAGGTGTTCGGGACCTTGCCCGTGTCCGTCGCGGTGATCTTGACGCGTTCCGGCGAGACACCGAAGCGATCCGCCGCCACCTGGGCCACCTTCTGGAAGAGGCCCTGACCCATTTCAGTGCCGCCGTGGTTCATGTGGATCGAGCCGTCCTGATAGACATGCACGAGAGCGCCGGCCTGATTGAGGTGGGTCAGCGTGAAGGAAATGCCGAACTTGACCGGGGTGAGCGCGATGCCGCGTTTGAGAATCGGGTTCTCGGCGTTCCAGGCGCGCACGGCGGCGCGGCGGGCGCTGTAGTCGGCGCTCTCGGTCAGGGCCGCGACCATCTCGTGGAGCTCGAAATCCTCCACCGGCATCCCGTAGGGCGTTGTCTGTGTGCCGCTCGGCGCCGCAGGGGCGGGGCTCTGGTCGAGCTCAGGTGGCGCGCCACGCGAGGTGAGGTCGATCGCGTCGCTCACCGGGCTTGCGCTCGGGGCAGGGGGCTCCGCTGCCGGTCTGGCGGCGCGGGCGTCCGATCCGTTGCCCGGCCGATAGAAGTTGCGCCGCCGCACCTCCAGCGGGTCGAGCCCGAGCTCATGGGCGATGTGATCCATCACCCGCTCGATCCCGACCATCCCCTGCGGGCCGCCGAAGCCGCGAAAGGCGGTGGCGCTTTGGGTGTTGGTCTTGAGCCGGTGGCTCTCGATCCGGGCGTTGGGCAAAAGGTAGGCGTTGTCGGCATGGAGCATCGCCCGGTCGGCCACCGGCAGCGAGAGGTCCTGCGCCCAGCCGCAGCGCACGTAGTGCACGAACTCGACGCCGCCGAGTCGCCCGTCATCATCGAACCCGGCGCGGTATTCGATCCGGAAATCGTGGCGCTTGCCGGTGATCATCATGTCGTCGTCGCGGTCATAGCGCATCTTGGCGGGCCGCCCGGTCAGCTCGGCGGCCAGCGCGCAGGCGATGGCGAGCGCGTTGCCTTGGCTCTCCTTGCCGCCAAAGCCCCCGCCCATGCGCCGTGTCTCGACGCGCACGGCGTGCATCGGCACCCCGAGCGCATGGGCGACCTTGTGCTGGATCTCGGTCGGGTGCTGGGTCGAGGAATGGACGAGCATGTCGCCGCCCTCCTGCGGCAGGGCGAGCGCGGCCTGACCTTCGAGGTAGAAATGCTCCTGCCCGCCGATTTCCATCCGGCCCTCGACCACATGCGGCGCGCTGTCGACGGCCTCTCCTGCGTCGCCCTTCTCCCAGATGATCGGGCCGTTTTCGAAACGGGAGTCCTTGTCGAGAGCGTCGTCGATGGTGAGGATCGCATCGCGCGCCTGATAGTCGATCTTGGCCAGCCGCGCGGCCTTGCGCGCGGCGAGGTGGCTCGTCGCGATCACGAGGAACACCGGCTGGCCGAGGTATTGCACCGTGTGCCCCGCCAGGAGCGGCTCGTCATGGGCGCTCGGCGAGCAATCGGCGGGGCGCTTGAGGTCATCGGCTTCCAGCACGGCCACCACACCGGGCGCGGCGCGCACCGGGGCAAGGTCGATGGCGGTGATCCGGCCGGCGGCGATTTCGGCGAGCCCGAAGGCCAGGTGCAGGCAATCGGCCGGCACGGGCAGGTCATCGACATAGCGCGCCGTCCCCGCCACATGCAGGGCGGCGGCGTCATGGGGGAGGGGTTTGGCGACGCTCATGGGCGTACCTCCCGGACAGAGACCGGCGCGCCGGAGAGGTCATGGACATAGCGGCGGAGCAGGTTGCGCGCCGTCTCGAGGCGGTACGCCGCGCTTGCCCGCATGTCGCTCATCGGGGTGAAATCCTTGTCAAAGGCGTCAAGCGCCGGGGCGATCCCGTCCTCGGTCAGCGGCTGGCCGATCAACGCGGCCTCGACGGCGGCGGCGCGTTTGGGGATGCCGGCCATGCCGCCAAAGGCGATCCGCGAGCTGGCGATCCTGCCGCCGTCCAGCGTCAGGTTGAAACAGCCGCAGACCGCCGAGATGTCCTGATCGAAGCGCTTGGAGATCTTGTAGCAGCGCAGCGCGTCCTGCCCCAGAGGGATCGAGACGGCCTCGACGAATTCGCCCGGCGCGCGATCCTGTTTTCCGTAGTCGAGGAAAAACGCCTCAATCGGCAGGGTCCGGCGCGCATCGCCGCGCCGCAGGTGCAGCTCGGCGCCGAGGGCGATGAGGGCGGGCGGGCTGTCGCCAATGGGCGAGCCGTTGGCGATGTTGCCGCCGAGGGTGGCCGCGTTGCGGACCTGAACCGAGCCGAACCGGCGGATCATCTCGGCAAAGCTGGGATAGTCCTCGGCCATGAGCGCCTGCACACGGTCCATCGTGACCCCGGCGCCGATGCGCAAAACATCCCTTTCGCGCTCGATCTGCTGCAAATCGCGGCAGCGGTGCAAAAAGGCGACCGGGCCCAAATCGCGCAGCCCCTTCGTCACCCAGAGCCCCACGTCCGTCGCGCCGCCGACAAGTACCCCGTCGGGGTTGGCAAGATACCACTCCGCCAGCGCGCCCGCAGTTTCGGGCAGAGCGGCCTGGGGCCCCACTTCCGGCAACTCGGCGTTGAGCCAGACGGGCACGGGCATATCGGCCACGGCCTCCGCCGCGCGAATGATCGGCGCATAGCCGGTGCAGCGGCAAAGGTTGCCGGACAAGGCATCGTCATGGGCGCGGTTGCCGGACGCATGGGCCGCGGCCATCGAGACCACGAAGCCCGGCGTGCAGAAGCCGCATTGGGAGCCATGCTCGCGGATCATCGCGGTCTGGACCGGGTGCGCCTCGCCGCCGGGCCCCGAGAGCCCCTCGACCGTGCGCACCGCCTTGCCGTGGAGCTGCGGCATGAAGAGGATGCAGGCGTTGACCGCCCGCGCGCCCTGCTCGTCGGTGACCATGACCGAGCAGGCCCCGCAATCGCCCTCGTTGCAGCCCTCTTTCGTCCCCTTCAGACCACGCTCTTCCCGGAGCCAGTCAAGCAGCGTCCGGGTGCTGGAAATATCCTTGAGGTCCACGGTCTCTCCGTTGAGAAGAAACGTGATGTCCATCGTGAAAACCCGCCGCCTTACCGATCGCTTCCGCGAACTCCCTTCGATGCGGCGTAGAAGGGCGCGGATCCATCGCCTTGCAGTCTGCTCGCCCAAGGTGCGAATTTGCAAGCCCTTTTAAGCAAGGCGCCGCAACGGCCAAGGACGCCGTTTTCTGATTGATCAGAAAACGTGCCGGAAAATGATCGATCATTTTCCGGGTGCGCGGGCCCGGCCGGAGGGCTACATTGACCGGATGAGCGCGCCACGATTCATCCACCTCCGCACCCACACCGAATACTCCCTTCTCGAAGGGGCCCTGCGGCTCAAGAAGCTGCCGGGGCTCTGTTCGGGGATGGGGATGCCCGCCGTCGCGGTCACCGACACCAACAACATGTTTGCGGCGCTCGAATTCTCCGTCTCGGCCAGTGCGGCGGGGGTGCAGCCGATCATGGGCTGTCAGGTCGATCTGCGCTATCGCAAGCCCGCCCCCGGTGAGCGGGCCCAGCCGCCTGCGCCTGTCGTTCTTCTGGCCCAGACCGAGCGCGGCTATGGCCATTTGATGAAGCTCAACAGCTGCCTCTACCTGCGCGGTGACGGGGAGCTTCCGCATGTCACCCTCGCCGAACTGCGCGCCCACAGCGAGGACGTGATCTGCCTCACCGGCGGGTCTGAGGGTCCCGTCGGCAAGCTTCTGCAGACCGACCAGCGCCCCGCCGCCGAGGGGCTGGTGGGGCAGTTGCAGGACATCTTCGGTGACCGGCTCTACATGGAACTCCAGCGCCACCCGGGCGAGGCCGGTCTTCCCGAAACCGAAAAGCTCACCGAGCGCGGCTTCGTCGAGATGGCCTACGCGATGGACATTCCCCTCGTCGCGACCAACGACGTCTACTTCCCCAAGCCCGACATGTACGAGGCGCACGACGCGCTGATCTGCATCGCCGACGGCGCCTATGTCGACCAACAGGATCCCCGCCGCCGCCTGACCGCGCAGCATTCGTTCAAAACGCCCGAGGAGATGCTCGCCCTCTTCGCCGATCTGCCGGAGGCCACCGCCAACACCATCGAGATCGCCAAGCGCTGCGCTTTCATGGCCTATCGCCGCGATCCGATCCTGCCGAAATTCGCCGATGACGAGGTGGAGGAATTGCGCCGTCAGGCCGTCGAGGGCCTGAAGGAACGTCTGGCCGTCATCCCCCATGCCGCCCCCGTCGAGGACTATGAAAAACGCCTCGAGTTCGAGCTCGGCATCATCGAGGGGATGGGCTTCCCCGGCTACTTTCTCATCGTGGCCGACTTCATCAAATGGGCCAAGGAACATGACATTCCGGTCGGTCCCGGCCGGGGCTCCGGGGCGGGCTCGCTCGTGGCCTATGCGCTCACCATCACCGACCTCGATCCCCTGCGCTACTCGCTCCTCTTCGAGCGGTTCCTCAACCCCGAGCGGGTCTCGATGCCCGACTTCGACATCGACTTCTGCATGGATCGCCGTGAGGAGGTGATCCGCTACGTGCAGGAGAAATACGGCCGCGACAAGGTCGGCCAGATCATCACCTTCGGTGCGCTGCTCTCCAAGGCCGCGGTGCGCGATGTGGGGCGCGTGCTGCAGATGCCCTACGGCCAGGTGGACCGGCTGAGCAAGATGATTCCGGTCGAAGGGGTCAAGCCCGTCTCCATCGAAAAGGCGCTCCGCGACGAGCCGCGCCTGCAGGAGGAGATTCGCGAAACCGAGCAGGACCGGCGCGACGGGCGCGTGAACCCGGCCCGGCGGCTCTTCGATTTCGCCCAGCAGCTTGAGGGCCTTCTGCGCAACGCTTCGACCCACGCCGCCGGGGTGGTGATCGGCGACCGGCCGCTCGATGAGCTTGTGCCGCTCTATCAGGATCCGCGCTCGGACATGCCCGCGACCCAGTTCAACATGAAATGGGTGGAACAGGCCGGGCTCGTGAAGTTCGACTTCCTCGGCCTCAAGACGCTCACCGTCATCCAGAATGCCATCGAGCAGATCCATGCCTCGGGCCGCCCGCTGCACGTGGCCGCCGACGGCACCCAGCTTTATGAGCCCGCCGAGGGGGCGGAGAACCAGATCAACGCGATCCCGCTCGATGACGCGAAATCGTATGAGCTTTATGCCCGCGCCAAGACCGTCGCGGTGTTCCAGGTGGAAAGCTCGGGCATGATGGACGCGCTCAAGCGCATGAAGCCCACCTGCATCGAAGACATCGTGGCCCTCGTGGCGCTTTACCGGCCCGGCCCGATGGAGAACATCCCGAAATACTGCGAAGTCAAGAACGGCCAATCGGAGCGCGACCGGCTGCACCCCTCGATCGACCATATCCTCGACGAGACCCAAGGCATCATCGTCTATCAGGAACAGGTGATGCAGATCGCGCAGGAGATGGCGGGTTACACCCTCGGCGGCGCGGATCTCTTGCGCCGCGCGATGGGCAAGAAGATCCAGGAGGCGATGGACGCCGAGCGGCCGAAATTCATTGCCGGCGCCAAGGAAAACGGGGTCGATGACGAGAAGGCGCTCGAAGTCTGGCACCTGCTCGACAAGTTCGCCAACTACGGGTTCAACAAGTCCCACGCCGCCGCCTATGCGGTGGTGAGCTACCAGACGGCCTGGCTCAAGGCGAACCATCCGGTGGAGTTCATGGCCGGGGTCATGAACTGCGATATCCACCTCACGGACAAGCTCGCGATCTACTTCGAAGAAGTGAAGAAGGGCCTCTCGCTGCCCTGGGTGCCGCCGTGCGTGAACCGCTCGGATGCGACGTTCAAGGTCGTGGACGGCGCGCTGGTCTACGGGCTCGGAGCGCTCAAGAACGTGGGCGTCGAGGCGATGCGGCTGATCGAGGAAGGGCGCGCGAACAAGCCCTTCGTCACGGTCTTCGACTTTGCCCGCCGGGTGGATCTCAAACGCATCGGCAAGCGCCCGCTGGAGATGCTCGCGCGCGCCGGCGCCTTCGACGCGCTCGATCGCAACCGCCGCCGGATCTTTGACAGCATCGAAGCCCTGACCGCCTATTCCGCCGCGATTCACGACCAGAAAACCTCCAATCAAGTGTCGCTCTTCGGCGAGGCGGGGGATGATCTGCCCGAGCCGCGTCTTGCGCCGGTGACCGACTGGCTGCCCGCCGAGCGGCTGGGCGAGGAGTTCAAGGCCGTGGGCTTCTACCTCTCCGGCCACCCGCTGGATGATTACATGACCGCGCTGCGGCGCAAGCAGGTCATGACCCTCGACGAGATCCACGAAAAGGCCCAGCGGGGCCCGCATGTGGCCAAGATCGCGGGCGTCGTCGCCGGGCGGCAGGAGCGCAAATCGGCGCGGGGCAATCGCTTTGCCTTCTGCCAGCTTTCGGACACCACCGGCGGGTACGAGGTCACGCTGTTTTCAGACACGCTGGAAACCGCGCGGGATCATCTGGAGACCGGGGCCAAGGTCGTCGTGACGGTCGAAGCGACGCTTGAGAGCGAGCAGCTGAAACTGCTGGGCCGCGCCGTGGCCCCGATCGACAGCGTGACGGCGGGCGCGGGCGGCACCGGGCTTCGGATTCATTTCGAGAGCCCCGAAGCGGTCGCCCTGACCCAGACGCTGCTGCAGGATGCGGCCAAGGCCACGCGCGCGGCGGGGCGCGGGCCGATCAAGTTCACGCTCTATGATCCCGAAGATATCGGCGAGGTCGATGTCGCCCTGCCCGGCAGCTATCCGGTCAACCCCCAGATCAAGGGCGCGATCAAGAGCCTGCCTGGGGTGCTGGAGGTCGAGGAGTTCTAGGCGCGTCTCTCGCGCGCCCTTCCCAAAACGAAAAAACGCCCCCGTCGAGGCGGGGGCGTTTTTCGATTCTCGACTTTGCGAAGAGCTTAGTCTTCGTTCTGCTCCGTCGCGGGAACGTCGTCCGCATCCGCGGCGTCGTCGGCATCGTCGGCGGCCTTGAGGCCCGACGGCGCGGAGATGTTGGCGATCACGAAGTCACGGTCGATCGTCGGCTTGGCGCCTTCCGGCAGCGAGACCGACGAGATCGTCACGGTGTCGCCGATGTTCAGCCCGGCAAGGTCGACCACGATCTTCTCGGGGATGTCCCCGGCGGTCACCATCAGTTCCACCTCGGGGCGCACGGCGGTCAGAACGCCGCCCTTCTTGATGCCCGGGGCCTCTTCTTCGTTGATGAAATCAACGGGGATGAAAAGGTTGATCTTGGTGGTGCGGCGCAGGCGCATCAGGTCGAGGTGCGTCGGCAGGTCCTTGACCACGTCGCGCTGCACGTCGCGGCAGATCACGCGCACGTCCTCGTGCCCGTCCACCTTCAGGTTGAAGAGTGTGGACTTGAAGCGCCCGGCCTTCAGGCGCTTGAGCAGCACGTTGAAGGGGATGTTGATCGGAAGCGGATCGGTGTCACCACCAAAAACGATACCCGGAACCATGCCATCGCGGCGTGCCTGACGAGCGGCGCCCTTGCCTGTCCCCGTACGTTCCTGGGCGTGAAGATCAGGAATTTCTCCAGCCATGTTCTTTCTCCATATAGCTTTGCAGGGATCCTCCAAGGCTGTATCCCCGCGTGAAGCGGCTCCTCTAGCCCAGTCTGCGGTGTTTGGAAAGGGCAGAAAGTTTCAAAGCGTCATGGCATCGCCCGGCGCGGCGGTGTTAGCTGGGGGCGATTTATCGAAGAGGCTCTCATGATCGCGCTCGCACCGACCGACTTTACCGCTGAAATCACCTGGCTGGGCTTTGTTCCGCATCGCGAGCGGGCCGAGATCGAAACCCGGCCACTGACCGAGATGGCGCTTGGGTTCGGCGGCTTTGCCGAGGATTGCCACAGCGGCGAGACGCGCCCCTCCTGTTCGCGGGTCGTCGCGCAGCACCCGAAGGGCACCGAGATCGCCAATGTGCGCCAGCTCTCGGTCGTCTCCGAAGAGGAGATGGCGCAGATCGCCGCCGAAATCGGGGTGGAGCGGCTGAAACCGGAATGGCTCGGGGCGTCGGTCGTCGTCTCCGGGATCCCTGATTTCAGCAATCTGACGCCTTCGGCCCGGTTGCAGGGGCCGGACGGCGCGACGCTCGTGATCGACATGCAGAACCTGCCCTGCCAGTTTCCGGCCAAGACGATGAAACCCGAAGCCCCCGAGGCGGCAAAACGCTTCAAGGCGGCGGCGGAGGGGGTGCGCGGGGTGACGGCCTGGGTCGAGCGGCCGGGGTGTCTGCGGCTCGGAGACGCGCTGCGCCTGCACCTCCCGACACAGCGCGAATGGCGCCCGGGGCTCTGACCCTGCGGCAAGATGGGGGCTTGAAATCCGCCGCGCGATGAGAACGATGCGCGCCACACGCGTTGCGGGGGCAGGGCCGCGCGCCAGATTGAAAAGGGCCACAGGAATGGCAGCGAAAATCATCGACGGAAAAGCCTTCGCGGCGAAAATCCGGGGCGAGGTCGCCACCCACGTTGCGCGTTTGAAGGAAGAACACGGGCTCACGCCGGGGCTCGCCGTCGTGCTCGTTGGCGAAGATCCGGCGAGTCAGGTCTACGTCCGCTCCAAGGGCAAACAGACCGTTGAGGTCGGGATGAACTCGGTCGAACACAAGCTCGAGCCGGACACGTCCGAAGCCGATCTGCTGAGCCTCATCGAGAGGCTCAACGCCGACCCGGCCATCCACGGCATCCTCGTCCAGCTGCCGCTGCCGGACCATCTGGACAGTGATCTGGTGATCAACGCGATCGACCCGGCCAAGGATGTGGACGGGTTCCATATCTCCAATGTCGGCTTGCTGGGCACGGGCCAGAAAAGCATGGTGCCCTGCACCCCGCTCGGCTGCCTGATGATGCTGCGTGAAGAACACGGCTCGCTCTCGGGGCTCGATGCGGTCGTTGTGGGCCGGTCCAACATTGTCGGCAAGCCGATGGCGCAGCTCCTGCTCGGCGACAGTTGCACGGTCACGATCGCCCATAGCCGCACGAAGGACTTGCCCGAGGTGGTGCGCCGCGCCGATATCGTCGTGGCGGCCGTGGGCCGACCGGAAATGGTCCCGGGCGATTGGATCAAGCCGGGCGCGACGGTCATCGACGTAGGCATCAACCGGATCGAAGGCGAGGGCGGCAAAACCCGCCTCGTCGGAGATTGCCACTATGAAAGCTGCGCCGCCGTCGCCGGCGCGATCACGCCGGTGCCCGGCGGCGTCGGCCCGATGACCATCGCCTGCCTTCTGGCGAATACCGTGACGGCCTGCTGCCGGGCCAACGGGCTCTCCGAGCCGGACGGTTTGACCGCTTGACCAAGGGCGCCGTTTTCCGATTGATCGGAAAACGTGCCGGAAAAAGATCGATCTTTTTCCGGCTCCCGTGGTCAGCGCGGCGCGCAGTGGCTGAGGGGGAGCGCGACTTGGGGCGCGCCTGTCAGCAGGGCTTTGGCCGTTGGGCTCATCAGGCCCCTGAGTGCCGCGCTGCCCGCGGCGAGGCCGCCTGTGTAGGTGCCGAAGGCGGGCATGATCACGCGCTGGACATCTATGAGAAACGCGGGTCTTGCGCCCAATCCCCTCCGCGTCGCTGCGCGCGCTTTGGGGTGGTAGTGCCCGGAGATCTCGCCTTGCGCCTCCGCTTCGGCGATGTGGCGGAAGGTGAGCGGGCCGAGGGTGATCTGCGCAAGGTGCGTCCCTCCGATGTCGATCGGGCCTGCGTCGTGATTGCCCTCGATCCAGATCCACCGGCGACCGGCCTGCAGCTGCGTGAGCCGCAATCTCGGGCTTTCTTCGAGGTTATGCCCGGCGTCCAGATCGTCGAAGCTGTCGCCCAGGCAGACGACCGTTTGCGGTGCGGTGCTGGCGATCTCCGCCTCGAGCCGGTCCAGCGTGTCCGACACTTCGTATGGCGGCAGCAGCGCCCCACCGCGCCGGCCCATCCGCTCGGATTTGCCGAAGTGCAGGTCGGAGATCACAAGCAGCCGTTCGTCCGGCCACAAGAGCGTGCCGGCCGGTCGGGCGATCAGACCGGCGCTGTTGAGTGAAAATCGGTATCCCGTCATGGCGGGCCTCATCCCCCAGCGGGCGCCGAAGTGCAAGATCAGCTCAGCCCCGCGGCCTCCATCAGCGCCGCGGCCTCTTCCTCCATCAAGCGTTCGCGCCCTCGGCCATGGACCGGGACGCGCCCGTGTTCGAGGAGCAGCGGCGCGGCCAGTGGCGAGACGCGGTCCAGCGCGAGGTGGTCGATGCGCCCGCCCGACCGCGCCAGCATCTCTTCGATCCGGTCGAAATCCACCAGCCCGCGCCGGGCTTCCTGCCGCGTGATGCGCATGAGCAGGTGATCGGGGTCGTATTTGCGCAACGTGTCGTAGAGGATGTCTGAGGAAAACGTCGCCTGCCGCCCGCTCTTGCGCGCCTGCGGCAGGTTGCGTTGGATCAGCCCCGCGATCGTGGCCGAGGCGCGGAAGGTGCGTTTCATCAGCGCGTTCCCGGCAAGCCAGGTCTCCAGCCCCTCGCGCAGGAACGTCGGGTCGAGCAGGGCCGCCGGATCGGGGACGGGCTCCAGCCCCCAGATCGCGGTCGCGTAATCCGAAGCGACGAATCCCAGCGGATCCAGCCCGAGCTCCTCCATGCGCTTGGTGAGGATGAGGCCGAGGGTCTGCTGCGCGTTGCGTCCCGCGAAGCCGTAGAGGCACAGATGCGCCCGCCCGTCATGGGGAAAGGTCTCGATCAGGATCCGCCCGTGCTCGGGCAGCTTCGAGACCTCGCGCTGGAGCGCCAGCCACTGCGCCGTGTGGCGGGGCAGGGCGGGCCATTCGGGCTGCCGGAACATGGCGAGGATACGGTGGGCGAGCTGGGTGGAGGTGGCGAATTTCGTGCCCGAAAACACTGCGATCTTGGGGGCGCGCGTGGCCTCGCGCGAGACCTCGACCACCAGCTCGCGCAGCCCCTCGTAGCGCACCACCTCGCCGCCGATCAGGAAGGTGTCGCCCGCCGTCAGCGAGGCGGCGAAGCCTTCCTCGACCTCGCCCAGCGACTTGCCGCCGCGCCCGCGCAGGCGGACCTTGAGCGTATCGCTGTCCTGAATCGTGCCGATGTTCATACGGATATCGCGGGTGGCGCGCGGGTCGCGCAACTGCCAGAGCCCGTCGCGCCGAACGAGCCGTTGCCAGCGGTCATAGGCCTTGAGCGCGTAGCCGCCAGTGGCCACGAAATCGAGACAGTCATCGAACTCGGCGCGGGAGAGGCCGGCATAGACGCCGGAGCGGCAGACCTCGCCGAAGAGCGCCTCCGCGTCGAACGGGCCGGCGCAGGCGCGGATGAGGATATGCTGGCAGAGCACGTCGAGCGGGCCGGGGCCGGGGGGCGCGCCGTCGAGATCGCGCGCGCGCACTGCCTCCAGCGCCGCCTCGCATTCGACCACCTCGAACCGGTTGGCCGGCACCAGCCGCGCCTTGGAGGGCGCGTTGAACCGGTGGTTGGCCCGCCCGATCCGCTGCACCAGCCGCTTGACGTTTTTCGGCGCGCCAACCTGAATCACCAGATCCACATCGCCCCAGTCGATCCCCAGATCGAGCGTGCCGGTGCAGACGATCGCGCGGAGCTGGCCGGCCAGCATCGCCGCCTCGACTTTTTCCCGCTGGGCCCGGTCGAGCGAGCCATGATGGATCGCGATGGGCAGGGCGTCGGCATTGGCGAGCCAGAGTTCGTGGAAGAAAATCTCCGCCTGCGCGCGGGTGTTGTGGAAGATGAGTGTGGTGCGATGGCGCGCCACCTCCTCGAGCACCTGCGGGATCGCGTAGCGCCCGCCGCCACCGGCCCAGGGCGGCGCCGAAGGCAGGTCCAGCATCGCGATATCCGGCGCGGGGCCGGGATCGGCATGGAGGATGCGGCAGGGCTCGGGGTGGCGGGCGAACCGCCGCGCGAGGCGCTCGGGGTCCTCGACCGTGGCCGAAAGCCCGACCCGGCGCAGGCCCGGCGCCAGCGTGTCGAGCCGGGTGAGGGCGAGCGAGAGCTGATCGCCGCGTTTGCTCTCATCCAGCGCGTGGATCTCATCGACGATGACCCGGCGCAGCCCGGCGAAGAGCCGCGGCGCATCCTCATAAGAGGTCATCAGCGCGAGGCTTTCCGGCGTCGTCAGCAGGATATGCGGCGGCGCGGCGCGCTGGCGGCGCTTGCGCGAGGATGGGGTGTCGCCGGTGCGCTCCTCGATCTCGATCGGCAGGCCCATCTCCTCCACCGGGCGGCGCAAGTTGCGCCGGATATCGGTGGCCAGCGCCTTGAGCGGCGAGACATAGAGAGTGTGCAGCCCGGGGCGGGGATCCGCCGCCAGCTCGGCCAGCGTGGGCAGGAAGCCGGCAAGCGTCTTGCCCGTCCCGGTCGGCGCGATGAGCATGAGGGCGGGCTCACCGGCGGCCTCCAGCATTGCGCGCTGGTGCGCATGAAGCGCCCAGCCCTGCGCGGCGATCCAGCCGGCCAGCGGCTCGGGCAGGTCCTTCACCGTTCACACACCCCGCACCGGGATCAGCGGATTTGGGTGCCGTTGACCGTCACACTGCCGTCGCGGGTCAGGGTGATGCGGCTTTCATGGCGGTTGGGGCCGACCTTAGTGGCGAAGCCGGGCAGCATCATCTGGACCATGCCGACGGTTTCGGGCGGCAGGAGTCCGGCATCGCGCAGGCTGAAAATGAGCGGCAGGAGCCCCTCCGCGCTGGCAATAAGATCACCCTCTGCCTCCTCGACGTCGAAAAACTCCAGCCCTCCGCTGAGGCTGACCGCCGCGCCGAGGGCGCTGAGGCTGATTTGGCTGAGATCGACGCGCCCCCCCTGGCCAAACGTAAACTCGCCATCCGGGCCCCGCGCGCCCGGGACGCTCGCGCTAAGCTCCAGCTCCAGGTTTGCCGGATCGCGGGGCAGTAGGCGGTTGGGGTCGAACATCGCCCAGACGTGCTCACCGAGCGTGATGCCTTCAAGCGTCATGCCAAACGCGGCGACAAGCAGCTGGTTTTCCTCTGGCAGATGGCCGGGCAGTTCGAGCCGATAGCCCATCCGCTCCATCGACAGGGATAGGGGCGGACCCGGCAGCGGGCCCTCAACGGTGAGCGCGGCATCTTCCCCGTCGCTAAGGAGGCGCATCCGTTCCGGGGTCCGGGTGAAATCCACAGTCGCGGGGCCGGTGTCGAAATCGATCGTACTGCGCCCCTCCGCGTTTGCGAATTCGCCGGAGACAACCATCGGGCCTTGGCGGGACTGAAACGTACTGGGCAGGTAGGGAAACGGGTTCTGGTTGAAGGCCTCGAAGTCGAACTCGCGGGGCGAGGACAGCGAAAGCGATGTTACGGTCTCGCTGAGGCGGGTCGTGACATCGAACTCCTGGTCCTCGCCGCGGGAGAATTTGAAGGCCGACCGATAGCTCTCTCCTCGGATGTCCATGTCGAGACTGGCGTCTTCGCTCAACGCTGAGGTTATTGCGCCCTGCAATCCGCGAAGGTTCGTATTGGTGGTGAGCTGGGCCCGCGCGGGACTGTCGAGACTCACCTCCACCACCGAGCGGGACGCAATCGAGTCCGAGAGGATAGAGATCTCTGCATTGGCAGGCGTGCCGTCGAACCGGGCTTCGAAGCCGCTGAACTCGTAGGTTCTTTGCGATGGAGTTTCGGTGAAGGTCATTGTATGGAGCGGTTCCGGGATCGTGAGGATCACCGCGCCGTCCGATGTTGGCTCGAGATGAAACGTGCCGATGATCTCGATCAGAGGATCGCTCTGGTCGAGCCAGTGCAGAGCCACGTCGGACATAACCAGCGCCGCCCCGTCGCGCCGCTCTTCCGCGACCAGATGCAACCCGCGGGCCCCAAGTTGGTCGGTCACATGCATCCACGCATCGCCCGGTGACAGTTCGGCGAAAGCGGCGGGCGCGGTCAGGCAGGTGATGCAGGCGGCAAGGAGAATGGGTCTGGTCATGGAAAGCTCGGTCCTCATATGTTGAGCCATGACCTTGGTCCCGCGGGGAAGGGGGGTCAAGGGGACAGCAGGATACGCGCAAGGAGACGCATGGATGGACCAGTCAGGCGGGATCGATTTGATGGGAAAGGTGGTGCTGATCACGGGGGCAAGCCGCGGCATCGGGGCCGCAGCGGCGCGGGCCTTCTCGGAGGCGGGCGCGGCGGTCGGGCTTGCGGCGCGCAGCGCGGCGGATCTGGAGGCGGTGGCGCGGGACTTGCCCGGGCCCTCGGTCTCGCTGCGCTGCGACGTCAGCGACAGGGCGGATGTGGATCGCGCGGTGGCGCAGACGGTCGAGGCCTTCGGGCGGATCGACGTTCTGGTCAACAACGCGGGCGCGATGGAGCCGATCGCCCATATCGAGGATGCGGATCCCGAGAGCTGGGGCAAGATCATCGACATCAACCTCAAGGGCGTCTTCTACGGGATGCGCGCGGTCTGGGACCACATGGTCGCGCAAGGGGCGGGCACGATCCTGACGGTGTCATCTGGCGCGGCGCATGGGCCGGTGGAGGCCTGGAGCCACTACTGCGCGTCCAAGGCCGGCGCGGCGATGATGACGCGCTGCGCACATCTGGAAGGCGCGGAGCAGGGGATCCGGGCGATGGGCCTCTCGCCCGGGACCGTTGCGACGCAGATGCAAATGGACATCAAGGCCAGCGGGATCAACCCGGTGAGTCAACTCGACTGGGCGGACCACATTCCGCCCGACTGGCCGGCCCGCGCGCTCGTCTGGATGTGCGGCGATCAGGCCGACGGGTTTTGCGGCGAGGAGATATCGCTCCGTGATGAGAACATCCGTCGCCGCATCGGCCTGCTTTGATCGGCGCGGGGAGCGGAAAATGATCGATCATTTTCCGGCCCGTTTTCTGATCGATCAGAAAACGGCGCGATGACCCGCCCGTGCGCCCGGCGGGGCTGGCGGAAATGACACAATCGCCGCGCGGGCGGCGCGTGAAGCTGGACGGTGTGCCCTTGTCTGCCTATGCTGCGCCTAATCAAGCGGGGCAAAACGATCCCGGGCATCGAGGCAGCTGAGCATGTATCCTGAACGGTTTTCGGACCTTCCGGCCTACGCATTCCCGCGTCTGCGCGCGCTCCTCGACGGCTGCGCGCCCGGCGGGGATCCGATTGCCATGAGCATCGGCGAGCCGCGTCACCCGTTCCCCGCATTCGTTCCCGAGATCCTCGCCGCGCATGCCCATGAGTTCGGCAAGTACCCACCCAACGACGGCGCGCCCGAGTTGCTTGGCGCGATATCGGACTGGATCGGTCGCCGCTTTGGGGTCCCGGTCGATCCGGACCGTCAGATCATGGCGCTCAACGGCACGCGCGAGGGGCTCTACAATGCCGCGATGGCGCTCTGCCCCGAGACCAAGGGCGCGCAGGCGCCTCTCGTGCTGATCCCCAACCCGTTCTATCAAGCCTATATCGTCGCGACCCTGTCGGTGGCCGCCGAGCCCTGCCTCGTGGCCGCCACGGCCGAGACCGGCTATCTGCCCGACTATGCCGCCCTGCCGCCCGAGACGCTCGATCGCGCGGCGCTTACCTATATCTGCTCGCCGTCAAATCCGCAGGGGGCCGTGGCCTCCCGCGCCTATCTGCGCGCGCTTCTGGCGTTGGCGGAGAAACACGATTTCAAGATCATCGCCGATGAATGCTATTGCGAGATCTACCGCGATGCGCCCCCGCCCGGCGCGCTGGAGGTGGCGGCCGAGATGGGCGCCGATCCCGAACGCGTCGTGGTCTTTCATTCGCTCTCCAAGCGCTCCAACCTGCCCGGCCTGCGCAGCGGGTTCGTCGCCAGCGGTCCGCAGAACATTGCCCGGATCAAGCAATTGCGCGCCTATGGTGGGGCACCGCTGCCGCTTCCGCTGCAACGGGTGTCCGAGGCGGTCTGGCGCGACGAGGCGCATGTGGCGGAAAACCGCGCGCGCTACCGTGCGGCCTATGCCATCGCCGATGAGATCTTCGCGGGCTATCCCGGCTACCGCTCTCCGGACGCGGGGTTTTTCCTGTGGCTGCCGGTCGGGGACAGCGAAACCGTGACCCGCAGGATCTGGGCCGAGACCGGGGTGCGCGTGCTGCCCGGGGCCTATCTTGCGCGCGAACAGAACGGTGTGAACCCCGGCGCGGGGTATTTGCGTGTGGCGCTCGTGGCGCCGGAGGCGGAGACGCGGGACGGCCTCACGCGGCTCCGCGACTGTCTTTTGAACGAGAACAAGAGGTAACTGGTCATGGCATCCTATCAGAGCAGACAACGCGATCCCCTGTTCGACAGCAAGATGCAGGCCGCCATCGAACGGCGCGGCAAGGAGCTTCTCGGTATCGTTCTGCTGCTCATCGGGGCCATGGCCGTGGCGATGATCGCCTCCTATTCGCCGGATGATCCAAGCTGGATTTCCGCCACCGACGCGCCGGTCCAGAACTGGATGGGTCGCTTCGGCGCGACCCTCGCGGCGCCTCTCTTCATGATCATCGGCTGGGCGGCCTGGGGGCTGGCGCTGGTGGCGCTGGGCTGGGGCGCGCGGTTCGCGCTGCACGCCGGCGAAGAGCGCGCGATCGGGCGGCTGATCTTCTTTCCCATCGCCATCGCCGTGTCGAGCCTCTATGCCGCGACGATCTCCCCGCCCGCGAGTTGGACACATTCCTTCGGCCTCGGCGGGCTCTTCGGCGATACGGTCCTTGCCGCCCTGCTCAACCTTCTGCCCTTCGGGGCGGCCACCGGCCTGCGCCTGCTGGCGCTGCTGAGCGGTTTTGGCGCGCTCGCGCTCTTGCTGTTCGTGACCGGGTTTACCCGGCCCGAGCTGCGGCGCATCGGGCGGTTCCTCCTTGGGGGCACGGTCTTTGCCTATGCCATCCTGCGCGATCTGACGGTGCGCGGTGCGCGCGGCGCTGGCGGGCGCGCGGCCCAGTGGCACCACGCGCGGCAAGAGCGCAAGGCAACGGCGGATGAGGTCGATATGGGCGATGCGATCCCTGCCGCTGCATCCCCGGCCGCGATCCAGCGCGCCGAGCCGGTTCTGGCCAATGCGCCGCGAATTCATGCCCAGCGTGGGCTTGCCGATGACGAGATGGTCCTCGAGCCGGTCGATCTGTCCGAGGCCGAACCAGAGGCGGCGCCGGGGCTCTTCACCGCGCTGCGTCGCAAGGTCATGCCGGTCCTGCCGCAGCCCGAGCTGGTCGATGGCATGGTCGACGCCGAGGTGGCCGCGCCGGATGAAGACCGGCTTCGCGCCCGGATCAGCGATGCGGTGCAAGCCCGCCTGCGCAAGAGCCCCGACGTCCAGACCCCGCTGACCAAGGGGCGCGGGCGCCGGCCCGAGCCGCTGGTCTATACCGAAACCCCGGGCCTGCCGCCCGAGCCGCCGCTGACCGCCGGCGCCGCCGCTCCTGCCGCGTTTGCCGCCGCCTCCGATCCCTTCGCCGAGGCCGTCGAGGCCGTCGAGGGCGGCTATACGGACGACCATGCCGACGGGTACGACCACGACCCCTACGACAGCGCGGCCTATGACATGGACGAAGACCACGCCGCGACGGCCTATGGCGAGGAGGCTCAGACCCCCGCCGCGCCCGCGCGTGCGCCCCAGATGCAGGTCCCTGTTCCCGAGCCGCGCCGCGTGGTGCAAAACCCGGGGCGCAAACCGGTGCAACCCTCCGCCCGCGCGCAAGCCGAAGCGCAACCGGCGCTCCGTTTCGAAGACGGCGAGGCGGGCTACGAGCACCCGCCGCTTGACCTGCTGATGAGCCCGGCCAAGATCGAACGCCACGTGCTTTCCGACGAGGCGCTGGAGGAAAACGCGCGGATGCTGGAAAACGTGCTCGATGACTATGGCGTCAAGGGCGAGATCGTTTCGGTCCGCCCCGGCCCGGTGGTCACGATGTACGAGCTGGAGCCCGCGCCCGGCCTCAAGGCCTCCCGCGTCATCGGCCTTGCCGACGATATCGCGCGCTCCATGTCGGCCCTCTCGGCGCGGGTCTCGACCGTGCCCGGCCGCTCGGTCATCGGGATCGAACTGCCCAATGAGAAACGCGAAATGGTGGCGCTTCGGGAAATCCTCTCGACCCGCCAGTTCGACGACGCGAACCAGCGCCTCCCCCTCGCGCTCGGCAAGGATATCGGCGGCGCGCCGGTGGTGGCCAACCTCGCCAAGATGCCCCACCTGCTGATCGCGGGGACCACGGGCTCGGGCAAGTCGGTGGCGATCAACACGATGATCCTGTCGCTGCTCTACAAGCTCTCGCCTGAGGAGTGCCGCCTGATCATGATCGATCCCAAGATGCTGGAACTCAGCGTCTATGACGGCATCCCGCACCTGCTCTCCCCGGTTGTGACCGACCCGAAAAAGGCCGTCGTGGCGCTGAAATGGGTCGTGGGCGAGATGGAAGAGCGCTATCGCAAGATGTCCAAGATGGGCGTGCGCAACATCGAGGGCTACAACGGCCGGGTGCGCGACGCGCTCGGCAAGGGCGAGATGTTCTCGCGCACGGTCCAGACCGGCTTTGACGACGAGACCGGCGATCCGGTCTTCGAGACCGAGGAATTCGCGCCCGAGCTGCTGCCCTTCATCGTGGTGATCGTCGACGAGATGGCGGACCTGATGATGGTCGCGGGCAAGGAGATCGAGGCCTGTATCCAGCGGCTGGCGCAGATGGCGCGGGCCTCCGGCATCCACCTCATCATGGCGACGCAGCGCCCCTCCGTCGATGTCATCACCGGCACGATCAAGGCCAATTTCCCCACCCGGATTTCCTTCCAGGTGACGTCGAAAATCGACAGCCGCACCATCCTCGGCGAACAGGGCGCGGAACAGCTTCTGGGGATGGGCGACATGCTCTACATGGCTGGCGGCTCCAAGATCACCCGCGTTCACGGGCCGTTCTGTTCGGACGAAGAGGTCGAGGACATCGTCACTTACCTCAAGGATTACGGGCCGCCGGAATATGTGGGCGGTGTGCTCGACGGGCCGGACGAGGCGGCCGAGAGCGATATCGACCTTGTGCTCGGGCTCGGTGGCAACACCAATGGCGAGGACGCGCTCTATGATCAGGCGGTGGCGATCGTGATCAAGGATCGTAAATGCTCGACCTCTTACATCCAGCGCAAGCTCGGCATCGGCTACAACAAGGCCGCCCGGCTCGTGGAGCAGATGGAGGAGGAAAGCCTCGTCTCGCCCGCCAATCACGTGGGCAAACGCGAGATCCTCGTCCCCGAGCAATAACGGCGCCATCCCGCCGACGCCGCACAACGGGATCAACAGTTGCCTTTTCAGACGGGCCGCGGGCCCTTATCTCAAAGGTCATGAAAAGACTTGCTCAGATGGCGCTCGTCGCCGCGCTTTCGCTTGGATCCGGTGCCGCGAGCGCCGAAAAACTGCCGCTGTCCGATCTCTCGGCGCATCTCAACGCGCTGCAATCGGGCGTCGGGGAATTCACCCAGATCAACCCCGACGGGACGATCGCGACCGGCACGGTCTACATCAAGCGGCCCGGCCGGATTCGCTTCGAATACGATCCGCCCGATGCGGCGCTGGTCATGGCGGGCGGCGGGCAAGTGGCCGTCTTCGACCCGGTCTCCAACGAGCCGCCGGTGCGGTTTCCGCTCCGCGAGACGCCGCTCTCGGTGGTGCTGGGCCGCGATGTCGATCTTGCCCGCGCCAACATGGTCGTCGGCCACAGTAGCGACAGCACCACCACCAGCGTCACCGCGCAGGACCCCGATCACCCGGAATACGGCAATATCCGGCTGGTCTTCTCCGGCCCGCCGGTCGAGCTTCGGCAATGGGTGGTGACGGATGACAGCGGCGCCCAGACGACCGTGATCCTCGGCGAGCTGGATCGCAGCGCACGCGTCAACGACGTGCTCTTCAACATCATGGGCGAGATGCGCAAGCGCGGCTTCCGCTAGGGGCCGCGCGCGCCGGGTCAGAGCGTCAGATCAGGCGGGAACAGCCCCGGAGCTGGCTGCGATACATCGCGGCACGGGCGCCCACGCTGTTGGACACCGCCACCAGCCAGGATTTGTTGCGGTAGCTGCCCCGGTTATAGCCGGTGTGGCCCTCGTGATAGGCGAGGTACTGGTTGCGCGCATCGCCCAGCGGGATGCCGTTGCGCTCGCGGGTGAGCGTCATGTACCAGCCCATGAAATCGGCCGCGTCGCGAATGTTGTTGCGCCGCGCGCCGCGACGGCCGGTCTCCTGGCGGTATTCATCCCAGGTCCCGTCGAGCGCCTGCGAATAGCCATAGGCCGAACTTTGCCGGCCCATCGGAATGATCCCGAGCGCATAGCGGAAGGGCGTGCGCGCGTTGCCGATGAATTTGCTTTCCTGGTAAATCGTCGCCATCTGCACATGCACCGGGACGCCGTATTTCCGCTCGGTCGCCGCGAAGGCGCGGGCATAGGTGGGGCGCTCGCGCAGGATGCTGCAGGCGTTGTCTAGGTTACGGGGCGCCGAGTAGTTGCCGCTGCCGCAGGACGACAGCAAAACAATACACAACAGCGCGCAAAAAACTCTGCTCATGGGCCTCTCGCTCGATATATTGGGCCGTTTTCCGGCTCTCGCCGCCAGACTACCGCAAGATGCTGCTCAATGAAATCACTATTCAGACAGACCGCGCCCCGCGCCCGGCGCAACGGGCCCCAAGGTGGGACACACTGTTTCAACCCCAGTGCAGTTGCAGCGATGGACTCCGGCTGATACCCGTGCCATCTTGCGTCCTTGGATAAGGTGACATGATTAAAAGCCACGCCAAATACCGTCTCGGCCAGGTCGTACGCCACCGGCTTCACCCGTTTCGCGGGGTGATCTTCGACGTCGATCCGGAGTTCAACAATACCGAAGAGTGGTACGATTCGATCCCCGAGAACCGGCGCCCCTCCAAGGAGCAGCCGTTCTATCACCTGCTCGCCGAAAACGAGCAATCCTACTACATCGCCTATGTCTCCGAGCAGAACCTCGTCGACGACCATAGCGGCGGGCCGGTCGGGCACCCCGATATCGAGGATATCTTCGGCCCCTTCGAAGACGGGAGCTATCCGCTCGAACTTCGCCTGAATTGAGCGGCCGGCTCGGGTACTAGTACCCGAGCGCGCAGCCGTCCTTGCGCGGGTCGGACGCACCGACAAGCACGCCATCGGCCCGGATCTCGATCGCCTGCGCCCCCCCGATGGGCTTGTCGGGGATCTCCACGGCGTGGCCCTTCTCGGCCAGCGCCGCGCGCACTTCATCAGAATAGCCGCGCTCCACCGTCAGTGCCCCGTCGTCAAAAAAGCTGCGCGGCGCATCGAGCGCCTCTTGCAGCCCGAGCCCGTAGGTCCGCAGGTTGCTGAGCACGCGCGCATGCCCGTTCGGCTGATAAGCCCCGCCCATGACCCCGAAGACGGCCGAGACCCGCCCATCCTCCTTGAGCATCGCGGGGATGATCGTGTGCATCGGGCGCTTGCCGGGGGCAAGCTCGTTGGCATGGCCGGGGGTGAGCGAAAAGCCCGCGCCGCGGTTCTGGAACAGGATGCCGTAGCGGTCCGAGGCAATCCCCGAGCCAAAGCCGTGGAAGATCGAATAGATCAGCGAGACCGCCATCCCGTCGCGATCCACCGCGCAGATATAGACCGTGTCGCGATGCACCGCCTCGCTGGTCGCGGTGGGGGAGGCCATGGCGCGCGCCGGATCGATCAGCGCGGCGAGGCCCTTTGCCGTCTCTGGCGAGAGCATGTGATCAAGCCGGGTGCAATGATCGGGATCGGCGAGGAACCGGTTGCGCGCGTCATAGGCGAGCTTGGCGGCCTCGGCCTCGATATGGGCGCGTTCCGCGCCGAAGGGATCCATCGCCGCAAGGTCGAACTGGGCGAGGATGTTGAGCATCAGGATCGCCGTCGCGCCTTGCCCGTTAGGCGGATGCTCGACGAGATCGACGCCGCCGTAGTGGCCCGAGATCGGCTCGACGAGGTCCGCCCGCGCGGCGGCGAAATCGGCCTCGCTGTGCCAGCCTCCGGCATCATTGAGGCCGCGCACCATGTCTTCGGAGACCGGGCCGCGGTAGAACCCGTCGCGCCCCTCGCGCGCGATCGCCCGCAGTGCCTCGGCCTGGGCGGGAAGCGCGAACCGCGCGCCGACCTTGGGCGGCTGGCCCTCCGGCAAGTAATGCCGCAGCGCCGGGCCTTGCAGGATTTCCGCACAGGCCGGCCAGTCAAAGGCCACCCGCGGCGCGACGGGTACGCCGCTTTCGGCATAGTGGATCGCCGGTGCCAGCAGGGCATCGAGCCCCAGCCGCCCATCGCTTTCACTCAGCTGGCAGAAGGCGTCGACAGCGGTGGGGATGGTGACGGAGCGCGCGTCATTGAGCGGCATCGCCGCGTGGCCTTCGGCGCGCATCGCCTCTGCGCTGGCGGCGGCGGGTGCGCGCCCCGAGCCGTTCATCGCCCGAATGCGCGTCTCGCCGGGGCGCGACCAGAGCACGAAGCAATCGCCCCCGAGCCCGGTCATCTGCGGCTCGCAAATCCCCAGCAGCACCGCGCCACAAATCGCCGCATCCATCGCGGTCCCGCCGCGTTTGAGCACGTCGAGCGCAGCTTGTGCGGCCAGCGGGTGGGAGGTCGCGACCATGCCGTTTTCAGCAAGGACCTCCGACCGGCCCGGAAGATGGAAATCGCGCATGAAGCCCCCTCGTGTCATGACTTGAATCAGTCGGAGCAGGCTAGCGGGCGCGCGGGGCGGTGCCAATGGCCGGCCACCGCGCGCGGGGGCAATCTCACTGCGCCGTAATCGAAAAGCTCAAAAGATTATGGATGCCGACCCGCCGATGCGCGATATCCTGCGTCAATTTGTGCAAGATGAGCCAGCCGAACCGCCCCTCCGGCAACTCCTGCACGGGCAAGGTCTCGGGCCGAAGCGGGCACGGCCGGGGCAGGGGCTCGGTCATCGGATTGCCGCAATCCAGGATCTCGACCTCCAGTCGACCCGCGCGCAGCTTGAGCGTGACGGTGATCCGGTCGGTGGGGGCACAGCCCGAATGCAACACGATGTTGTTGAGCGCCTCCGCGAGCACGATCTGCACATCGCTCACCCGATCCGTGCTCAGCCGTTCGGAGTGCAGGCAAGCGACGATTCGCCCCAATACGCAGCGAATGGAGGCATGTGTCGCAATGCATTCGAAGGTCAGTCCGGGGTCGCTGGCCAGGCACATGGTCGTTATTCCGTCAGGACACCCGACGCTCCAGTGCTTCGGCGGGAGAGCCGTGGATGACGAAGACCTTGTCCATCCGCGTGAGGCGGAAGACCTTGTTCACGTTGGGTTGGAGCGCGGCCAGTTCAAGCTGGCTGCCGCCCCCGTTGAGGATCTTCATGCTGGCCACGATCGCGCCGAGGCCGCTGGAATCGACGAATTCGACCTGCCCGAGATCGAGGATGACACGGTCGCCGAGCTTGTCGAGCAGGGCGCGCACCGAGTCCTTGAATTGAATCGCGCACCCGGCGTCGATACGGCTGATGCCGACATGCACGATGTCCGCCTTGGGGTGGGATTGAAGCTGGATGTCCATGATATCCGTGGGGCTGCGTCTGGATTGAGCGCAGATTAGGGCCCAAATCCTTTCCCCGAGTTTAACCGCGCAACTGATTTCGCTTGGCTTTTGCCGGGCGCGCCGTCAGGGTCCGGGCCGATCGGACAAAAGGGAGAGGCGAGATGCTGGGCGGATCCTGTGCCTGCGGCGCGGTGGCCTTCGAGCTGCATGGGCCATTGCGCCCGGTGTTTGGCTGTCATTGCACCACATGCCGCAAGACATCGGGCCACTTCTGGGCCGCCACGGCGGTCGCGTCGGAGGGGCTCATTCTGCGGCACGAGGAGGCGCTTGGCTGGTTCCGGTCCTCGGTCACAAGCGAGCGCGGGTTTTGCCGGTCCTGCGGGTCGTCGCTCTTCTATCGCGTGGACGGCGCGGCGCAGATTTCGGTCGCCGCGGGCGCGCTCGACGGGGACACCGGGCTGCACACAGCGATGCATATTTTCACCGCTGACATGGGGGATTATTACGGGTTGGAAGACGGCGTCTCGCGCTGTTCGGGCGGGGTCTCTCCCGACGTGCTCGCGCTTGGGGAGGGCAGCTGACGTGCCGGTCTCCACCCCTTACAATCCGCCCGCCGATCCGATCGAAGTGCTGCATGAGGATCACGAGATCATCATTGTCAACAAACCGGCGGGGCTGCTGTCGGTGCCGGGCAAGGGGCCGGAGCTTGCCGACTGCCTGATCGCCCGGCTGGAGCAGGTCTTTCCCGGCGTGCTCTTGGTGCACCGGCTGGATCGGGACACATCGGGCGTTATGGTTTTTGCCCAGACCCCGAATGCGCAGCGGCATCTGGGGCTTCAGTTCGAGAAGCGGCAGGTGCGCAAGATCTATATTGCGCGGGTCGCCGGGTGCCTCGATCCGGCGGAGGGAGAAATCGACCTGCCGCTGACGGTGGATTGGCCCAACCGCCCCTTGCAGAAGGTTGACCACGAGACGGGCCGGCCGGCGCAGACGCGATACAAGGCGGTCAAGACCGGGCCGGAGGAAAGCCGGGTGCGGCTCTTTCCGAAGACCGGGCGCAGCCACCAGTTGCGCGTCCATATGCTGGCCATCGGTCACCCGATACTGGGCGATCCGCTCTATGCCGAAGAGACGCTCGCGGCGCATTCCCGGCTGATGCTGCATTCGGAGGAGCTTCGGCTGCGCCATCCCGACGGGGGGCGCGGCCTGCGCTTTCGCGCCAAGACGCCGTTCTGACAGCTTCCAAAGACGCGCCGACTCCCAGCGGGCGATTGCCCCGCATCGAGTCGCAGATCACTGACCGATGGCAATGAGCGTGATGTCTTCCGGCAGAGGGGGCGCATCGCCCAAGACGCGCAGGACAACCTGGCCGTCCAGAGAGACAAGGCTGGCCTCCGGGCTATCCGGGTCCGGCTCGACGCGGATATCCGGCGGGAGCTCGTCGGTGCCCTCATAGTGGATGACGAGGCTATCTTCAGAGGCGACGAAATCCATGATTTGCGCCGGCGGCTCGTCTGCGTCGATCTCCGCCGTGCCATCAGCGGGAATACCTTCGGCGGGCGCCTCGGCAACGAAGGTGTCCGCGCCGCTTCCCCCGGAGAGGATATCGCCCGCGCCAGCCATCAGCGTATCGTCGCCCGCGCCGCCGTTGAGGTAGTCCGGCTCTGCCGCGGTCTCGCCCTCGCGCCCGTCGAGCAGATCATCGCCCGCGCCGCCCATCAGCGTGTCCTGGCCCGCGCCGCCTGAGAGGGCGTCATCGCCGAGCCCGCCCTCAAGGCTGTCATCGCCGGCGCCGCCCCAGAGCGTGTCGTCCCCCGGCCCGCCGATGAGCTGGTCGTCCTCGCCTTCCCCCGAAAGCCAGTCGTCCCCCGCGCTGCCATAGAGCGTATCGTCGCCCGCGCCGCCAAGAATCGCATCCGCGCCGCTCTCCCCCACGAGGTAATCGGCGCCATCGCCGCCGCGCAGGGTATCGTCCCCCTCCTCGCCGAGCGCGAAATCGTCGCCGTCACCGCCGTCGAGCAGGTCATCCCCGCCGCCGCCCGCGATCGCGTCGTTGCCGGCCCCGGCGAGAATCGTGTCCCCCTCGTCGCCACCGGTGATTTCGTCATCCTCATCGGTGCCCGTGATGACGTCCTCCTCGTCATCATCGCCGAGCATTACCGAGAGGGCGGCGCCGGTGGTCAGCAGACCCAGCAACCCGAATAGTCCAAACATAGCCGTTCACTCGCCTTTCACGTCCGCGAGGCTACCGCGATCGCCCGTTTGCGCCGAACAGTTTCGCGGCAATTGGTTAACCGGCTCAGTCCGGCTGGCTGTCCAGCTCTTCGCTGACCTCTTCGGCCACGCTCACGCCGATTTCCTCGGCGAGCTGCACGGCCCAGTCGCCGATGATCGGGATGAATTCGATCTGGGCCAGCCAGAAGCCGATGAGCGATACCAGAATGGTCGCGCCGACGACGGAGCCGAGCCCGAAGGCGAGGCCGCGCAGGAACTGGAACCAGATCAGGCGCAGGGTCGAATTTTGGACCTTGATGAAGCGATGGTCGTTGAGCCGGGCGAGTTCGCGGCGGAGCGCGTCCATGATCTCGATCTCTGATTTGTCGCTCATGGGACCTCCGCGAAAAGCGCGCTCCAGGGTTCGGGTTGGACCGAATAGCCGATGTAGAGCGGGTGTTTGGGGTGGCCGTCCCTGGTCAGGCCGAGGTGGTGCACGGGGGCGCCGTGGCCCGCGAGCAGTGCCGCGACCGCGGGGCCTCGGCCCAGGTGCGCGCCGTGGGTGCCCCAGGCGGCGATGATCTGGTCGGCCTCGGCGCAGGCGGCGAGAATCGCGGCATCGTTGTCGGGGCCCACCGGATCGGCCGCGGCGCGCATCGCGCGGGGATCGGTATCGCGCCAGGCGAAGATGTTGGTCACGGTGAAGCTGCCGAAGCCGAGCGCGCGGGCGCGGCGTTCGCAGCGCTCCACCGTCGGGTCGTTCTGGACCTCGGTCGCGGTGGAGGGGTTGAGCATGACGAAGAGCGCGCGCCGCCCGGCCGGATCCCAGATCCGGGTAAGGCTGTAGCGGTAGCGCTCGCAAGGCGAATAGACGGCGGTCGACTTGGCGTCGCCCTTCTGGTGGTGGCGCGTGATCATGGGCCGGTTGTCGCCCGGAGGGGCGGCGGGTGCAAGCTCAGGTGTTGAAGACGCGCGAGGGATGCAGCTCGCCCGCCTTGTAGACGCCCACGGCGACGGCGCGCCCGTCGAGCGCGGCCCAGGCCTCGTCGCCGTAATCGAGATCGCTGGTGATGACCATCGCGGGGTTGCCGTTGCGGAGCTTGGCGGCGTTCTCGGGCGTCACCGGGGCGGAGGGCAGATCGGCGAGCCCGGTTTCCAGCGGCAGGAGATGCGCATCGAGCGCCTCGGTCTGGGCCATTTCCTCGATCTGGGCGTAGCTCAGGCCCTCATCCGCCTTGAACGGACCGGACCAGATGCGGCGCAGTTCGCGCACGTGGCCGTGACAGCCAAGCGCCTGCCCGAGATCCCGGGCGATCGCGCGGACGTATCCGCCCTTGCCGCAGGTCATTTCCAGCGTGACGTGATCGGCGTCGGGGCGGTCGAGCATGACCAGCTCCTCGACCCAGAGCGGCCGGGGGGCGATCTCGATCTCCTCACCGGCACGTGCGCGTTTATAGGCGCGCTCCCCGTCGATCTTCACGGCGGAGAATTGCGGCGGGATCTGCTGGATTTCGCCCACGAACTGGTGCAGCGCTTCCTTGATCTCATCGTCACTGGGCCGCGCGTCGGAGCGGGCCGTGACCTCGCCTTCGGCATCGTCGGTGTTGGTGGCCTCGCCCAGCCGGACGGTAAAGACATAGGCTTTGAGCGCATCGGTGACGTAGGGGACGGTCTTGGTCGCCTCGCCAAGCGCGACGGCGAGCACGCCGGTGGCCTCGGGATCGAGCGTCCCCGCATGGCCGGCCTTTTTCGCCTGCATCGCCCAGCGGACCTTGTTCACCACCGCGTTGGAGGAGATCCCGGCCGGTTTGTCGACCACGAGCCATCCGGAAATGTCGCGCCCCTTGCGTCTGCGTGCCATAGCTCAATGATCCCGTTTTGCGATGAGGCGGCGCAGGTATCGCACCCGGGCAGCCCTGTCAATCTGTGGCCCGATCACTTGGCGCGGGGGAGACGGCGCCGATGATGGGCCCGAGGGGCAGGCCGATGTCGTTGCGGCCGAGCTGCGGCGCGTAGAGGCGCGAGACCTTGCCATCGAAATAGAGCGCGTTGGGCGCCTCAAGCGCGTCGCGGAAGAGGCGGGCGAATTCGTGGAAGGTGACGGGGCGGTCGGAGATGGCGAAATGGGCGACACGCCCATCCGCGCTGGTCCCGACGCCGTTGCGGATGTTGCGCGAGGTGCTGTCGGGCAGGAAGCGCGGATGCAGCGCGCCGTCGATCACCAGCATCGGCCCCGATTGGGTCGCCTCGCGGCAGGGGGGGGCGTCCTCGATATAGCGCAGCGTCTCGATCACATCGGCCCGGCCCGCGCGCAGGCACAAGAGCCCGTTGGGCAGCAGGCCAAAGTTGCCCGGCCCCGGGTTGGGTATGACGCGCATCTCCTCGCGCCCGTCCTCTATATAGAGGCCCACTGGCGCACGATCGGGGTGGAACATGCCTGCGTTCATGGCAAATTCGAGCGTCTCATCGGGCCCGAGCTCATCGGCCACGCGGGAGAAGCCGCCAAGGATCGCCCCGTCGTCATCGCGCAGGAAAAGCTTCAGCGCGGTGTCATCGAGCGTCACCGAACAGACCGCATAGCCCCGGCCCTCATGATCGACGTCGCGGCACTCGACCCCGGCCCAGGCGGGCCCGGCAAGGGCCAGACACAGCAACAGCGCGGCGCGGATCATTCGCCTGCGGGATCTTCGGCCGTATCGGTCGGGGCGGCGTCGCTCCTGGTGAGGTCGTGCTGGACCTTTTCATCGGAGAACAGGCGGCGCGTCTCGTCGAGCCGGTCAAAGGTCTCGTCGATGCGGAACCGCAGGTCGGGGGCGTATTTGAGCGAGGTCTTGCGGCCGATGATCCGGCGCAATTCGCCCTTGTTGCGGGCCAGAAGCTTGAGCACGTCCTCCTGCCCCTCGCCGCCCAGAGGGCAGACATAGGCCGTGGCGATCTTGAGATCGGGGGAGGCGGTGACCTCGCCCACGGTGATCGAGAGCCGATTGAGATCCGGATCATGGATATCGCCCCGCGCGAGCACCTCGGAGAGGGCGCGGCGGATGACTTCGCCGACGCGAAGCTGCCTCTGGCTCGGGCCAGGGCCGGTATGATGAGTATTGCGGGCCATGGCCGGAGATGTAGGGCCTATCGCCCCCTTTGCCAAGCGCCGCGCGAGCGGTTAGACGGGATCGGCGAAAAAGAGGATGCCGAGATGACCGATCTGCCGGGAATTGTCGTGACGGGAGCGGCTGGCCGCATGGGCCAGATGCTGATCAAGACCGTGCTGGAGAGCGATGCCGCGCGGTTTGTGGGCGCGCTGGAGCGGGCGGGGCACCCATGGATCGGCAAGGATGCGGGCGCCTGCGTCGGGCTTGGCGCCTGCGGGATCATGGTCAGCGACGATGCGCTGGAGCTCTTCGCCCGGGCCCAGGCGGTGATCGACTTCACCGCGCCCGATGCGACCGTGGGATATGCCGAGATGGCCGCGCAGGCGCGCGCTGTCCACGTGATCGGCACGACCGGCCTCGCGCAGGCGCATCTCGACAAGATTTCCGCCGCGGCGCGTCATGCGGTCGTGGTGCGGGCGGGCAACATGAGCCTCGGGGTCAATCTGCTGGTGCAGCTTACCCGCAAGGTCGCCGCCGCGCTGGACGCCGACTACGACATCGAGGTGATCGAAGCGCATCACAACCGCAAGGTCGATGCCCCCTCGGGCACGGCGCTGATGCTGGGGGAGGCCGCCGCCGAGGGGCGGGGCGTGGCCCTGAATGAGGTTTCCGACCGGGGGCGCGATGGAATCACCGGGGCGCGCAAACGCGGCGACATCGGGTTTTCCGCCATTCGCGGGGGCGACATCGTGGGCGAGCATGACGTGCTCTTCGCCGGTCCGGGCGAGCGCATCACCCTGCGCCACGTTGCCTCCGACCGCTCGGTCTTCGCCCGCGGCGCGCTCCGGGCCGCGCTTTGGGGGCAGGCCCAGGCGCCGGGGGAATATGACATGGTCGATGTGCTGGGGCTGGGGGATTGAACCATGAGCCATGAGACGCAAGCACCGGGCGATCCCGATCAGACGGGTCCGTGGCTGGAGGATCCGGCTCATCTCGACTGGTTGCGCGAGGACGCGCTGCGCCAGCTAGAGTTTTTCCGCGCTAGCCTGCGTCCGGATGGCGGGTTCGACGTGCTGGACCTTGACGGCGCGCCTCTGGGGGAGGGCCCGCAGGAGCTGCACACCACCACGCGCATGGTCCATTCCTACGCGCTGGCCCATGCGGCGGGCGCGCCCGATTGCGCCGGGATCGTGGAGGCCGGTCTGGCCTACCTTCAGACGCATCACCGCGATGCTGAGCACGGCGGGTTTTTCTGGTCGGTGCGCCGGGACGGGGCGCCGGTGCGCGACGAAAAGCTCGCCTACGGTCATGTCTTCGTCCTGCTGGCCGCCTCGACCGCGCGGGCGGCGGGCTTTGCCGGGACCGAGCCACTCCTGGCCGAGATCGCCGCGCTGATCGATCGCCGCTTCTGGGATGATGCCGCTGGGCTTTTGCGGGACGAGTTCACCCGCGACTGGCAGCCCTTCTCGGACTATCGCGGCTACAATTCCAACATGCACGGCTGCGAGGCATTTCTCGCGGCCTTCGAAGCCACCGGCGAGCGGGCCTTCCTCGACAAGGCCGGGCGCATTCTGGATTTCTTCCTCACCCGCATCGCGCCGGACCATGGCTGGCGCCTGCCCGAGCATTTCACCCCCGACTGGGAGGTCGATCTCGACTACGCCGGCGATCCGATGTTCCGCCCCAAGGGGACGACGCCGGGCCATTCGCTGGAGCTTGCCCGTCTCGCGCTCCAGCACTGGGATCTCGCCGGGCGCGCGGATGCGCAGGCTCCGGATCGCGCCCGGAGGTTGGCGGAACAGGCGCTGCGCGATGCCTGGCGGCCCGAGGGCGGATTGGTCTACACGCTCGATTATTCCGGCGCGGTTCAGGTGGCGGATCGCTACTGGTGGCCGGTCTGCGAGGGGATCGGAGCCTTGGCCGCGCTTCAGCGCGCGGCGCCTGAGCCGGCTGACGAGCGCTGGTATCGCACCCTCTGGGCCTCGGCGGCGGCGCTGTTCGTCGATGAGGCGCGCGGCGGCTGGTTCCCTGAGGTCGATGACGCGGGCCGCCCGGCCGCGCGGCAATTCCTCGGCAAGCCCGACATCTATCACGCGCTTCAGGCCGACGTGCTCCCCCTGAGCGGCGCTGTCTCGCGCCCTGTCGCGGCGCTGGCCAAAACCCGGCCGCTCGCGCCCCGCTAGCGTCGGCGCCCCGCCCGCGCGGGTGATCCGATCGCCGCCCTGCTGCGTAGCCTTTCCTGACCCCCCGCAGGAAAGGGCGCGTCATGCGTTTCACCACCCTCGCCATCCTGAGCCTCCTTGCCAGCCCGGCCTCTGCCGAGTTCGAGCAGATCACCGAGCGCGCCGCGTTCTTGTCGCTCGTGGAGGGGCGCGCGCTGCACCGGCCGCTGATCGCCCTCACCGTCACGCGCCAAGGCGGGATCACGGGGCGCGGCGCCGGGCTCGCGGTGCGCGGGTCCTGGGAATGGCGGGCGGGGTATTTCTGCCGCGATCTGGTCTGGGGGACGCGTGATCTGGGCTTCAATTGCCAGAAGGTCGAGCGCGATGCCCAAGGCCGGGTGCGGTTCACCTCCGATCGCGGGGCGGGGCAATCGGCCGAATTTCGCCTCAGGTGATCCGGCTCAGAAGGGCAGTGCCTTGAGATACCCCGCGACCGCCGCGCGATCCTCGGCCGGGAGCCTGGCGTAATTCTGTACCACGAGGGCCATGTGCCCGCCGGCGCTGTCAAACTCAGGCGTGAAGCCGGTCTCCAGATAATAGGCGATATCCTCCGCCGCCCAGTCGAGCCCAGAGGGGGCAATGGCCGGGATGCGCCCCTCGCCCGACGGAGCTGGCGCGCCAGCGAGCCAGCGGGCGCGGTCAAGCCCGCCGAGGGCGTTGCGCGGGGTGTGGCATTCAGCGCAGTGGCCGAGCCCCTCGACGAGATAACGCCCGCGCGCGATCTGCTCTGTTTCGGCCTCTTCGAGCACCCAGCCGGTATCGAGATTGAGGGCCTTCCAGACCCCGAGCGTGGCGCGGATGTTGAAGGGAAATCCGAGCTCATGGGGCCGGCTCTCGGCTTCGGAGGCGGGCAGCGTGGCGAAAAAGGCGTAGAGGTCGGCCACGTCTTCGCGCGTCATGTGGCTGTAGGCGACGTAGGGGAAGGCGGGGTAGTAATGCGCGCCCTCGGGCGAGACACCGCGCATCACGGCGCTGGCGAATTGCGGCAGGGTCCAGCCGCCGATCCCGGCCTCGGGGTCGGGCGAGATGTTGGGGGCGAGGAAGGTGCCGAACGCGGTCTCGAAGCGCTGACCACCGGAGAGCACCGGCGCGGCGCTCATCTCGGCCTGCTCCACCGCTTCGGGCGCGATGTGGCACGAGGCGCAGCCAGCGGCGTGGAACACTGCCTCCCCGCGCGCGGCATCACCGGCGAGCCCGGCGAATTGCGCGGCAGGCAGGGCGCGCGGGCGCGTCATGACAAGCACCGCCGCGCCGAGCGCAAGCCCGATGAGCAGGATCGCGACTACCGCCCGGCGCCACATCGGCAGGATCAGTTCTCGGGGCCGCGGTAGGATTGGTGGCAGGCGCGGCAGGCCTGGCCCAAGGCGCCGACCGCCGGGCCAAGCGCATCAGCCCCGGTGCCCGCGACGGCTTGAAGCTCTGCGGCGGCGTCGCCGAGCATGGCCCATTTGTTGGTGAAATCTTCGAAATTGTCCCAGATCGCCGGTTCGGCGCGGGTGGTGTCGAGCGCCATGTTATCGGACCCCTCGGGCCATTGCAGTGCCGTGCTCTGGGGGATCGAGGCGATGGCCACCACGTAGTCGGCGGCGAGCTGGGCGAGCGCGGGGTCGTAGTCCGCCCGCCCGCGCGCCATCCCGCCGAGCACCCCGAGCGAAAGGCCGAGCGAGGCGAACTGGCCCTGTCGGGCGGAGAGATGGCCGTCGAAATCCTGTGCAAGCGCGGCACTGCCGCAGGCGATCAGAGCGGCGGCGGCTGCGGGTGACAGGATGCGGGACAAAGCGTGCGTGGGCATGAAATTTCTCCTTGGCTGGCTTCGGGAAAGCCTACCTGCGCTTGACCTCGGGGCAAATGACTTTCTCGCGAGCGCGGGGGCTCAGCGCAGCGGCCATCGCGCGCCGCGCGGGTCGAGCGACGCCCAATCGGGCAGGCCAACCAGTCGTTCGAGCACCACGAGCAGAAGACAGATCACAAAGACCCCGAGGATCAGCCGCGCCCGCGCCGGCGATGGCGGATGCCGCGCCCACCGCGCCAGCCGCACCAGCAGCCACATCAGTCCGCGTCGAACCGCACCTTGCCGATGTAGGGCAGGTTGCGATTGCGCTGGGCGTAATCGATGCCATAGCCGACGACGAATTCATCGGGGATCTCGAAGCCGGTCCAGTCGGCGCGGATCTCCACCTCGCGACGGCTTGGCTTGTCCAGTAGCGCGATGGTCCGCAGGCGCGCCGGGTTGCGCGATTGCAAAAGCCCGGTCACGTGGCGCAGGGTGAACCCGGTGTCGACGATATCCTCCACCACCAGCACATCGCGGCCCTCGATCGCGCCGCGCAAATCCTTGAGAATGCGCACCTCGCGGCTCGTTTCCATCCCGTCGCCGTAGGATGAGGCCTCCAGGAAATCGACCTCCACCGGCAGATCGAGCTCGCGCACCAGATCGGCGATGAAGACGAAACTGCCCCGCAGCAGCCCCACGACCACGAGCTTCTCGGTCTCGCGGAACTCAGCGCGAATCGCGGCCGAGAGCTCCTCGATACGCGCGGCGATCTGTTTCGCGGTTATCATCGTGTCGATATGATAGGCGCCATTCGCGCTTTGCTGGCCCATCGTGTCCCCCGCGTTGCCGGTCTGAGCGGGCGGCAATCCGCCCCTTGAAATCCTGCGGCCCATGGCCGACACCCTTGGCCCAAGACCTACGACGACAGGACCGCCATGCCAACCCACTCGGAAACCCGCACCCTGCCGTACACGGCGCAGCAGATGTATGATCTCGTGGCCGATGTGGGCGACTATCCAAAATTCCTGCCCTGGTGCGCCGCCGCCCGGATCCGCAGCCGGACGCCCGGGGAGGGTGGCAGCGAGGTGATGGAGGCCGATCTGGTGATCTCCTTCAAGGTCTTCCGCGAGCGTTTTGGCAGCCGGGTCACGCTTTGGCCCGGGCAGAAGAAGATCGACACCGAATACATCGACGGGCCGTTCAAGGTCATGAAAAGCACCTGGTCGTTTCGCGATCTGGAGAGCGGCGGTTGCGAGGTGGACTTCTACGTCGATTTCGAGTTCCGCAACGCGGTGTTGCAGGGGATCATCGGGATAGTGTTCAACGAGGCGATGCAGCGGATCGTGCGCGCCTTCGAGCGCCGCGCGGCGGAGCTATACGGCGCCGGCTGACGCCACTTGCGCGCATGGATCACTGTGCGACGGGGGATGCGTCCGGCCCGACGGCTCATGGCCATTGAGCGGAGGGGCCGGACGGTCTTTGCGCCCCGGACGAAAAGCCCGGGGCAGGATGTGCGCTTCGCGTTCGTGAGTGGTGACGGCGCACTATTCAAAGCGGTTTTGCAAAACCGGTATAACTCTTTACTGCCCAGAACACGCAGCGCCGCTTATCTCTCACACTTTGGCGCTTGAGTCCTACGTAGTATTACCGACGGTTGAGCCAAGTGACGTAGGGTAATTAAGTCTATCGTCCTCAATCTGACCTGCGCCCCCCAGCGATTGCTTCTTCAGCGCGAGGGGGCTGGTACATGCCTCGCGCGTGCCGCCCAAGACCGGGACCCGAAGGCGCGGACAGGCGGCACGGCGATGCGTCACTTGATACCAACTCGTTTCGCCATGCCGGTGGAAACGTTTTATTCAAAGCGCTTTTGGCAAACTGTAGCACCTACTTTTTACCGGCCCACCGACATGACGGCGCTCTCTTGACGCAAAGGTCAGGCAATGTCGCGTATGGAATTCCTTACCTTTGGGCAGATCGGGCCGGAGTCGCCTCGCTCAAGGCCCGTGTGACGCCGCGTCACAAGGTGAGTGGGGGGAGGGGGAAGCCCGCGGGTCTCAGAAGTCGACCGCGAGGCCCTTCTTTTCCCAGTCGCCGTAGCGCACCGGTTCGGGCCCGTCGCGCCCGCCAAGTTCGGGCGGCAGGGCAACATCGGCCGCCGCCTTGCGCCGCGCCTCGGCTTCGGCCAGCGCTCGCTTGGCGGCATCGGGCAGGTCGGTCTGGCGTTCGGGCCCTGTGGGGGCCGCGCCCGTCATCTCGGGGCCGGATTTCGCGCTGTCCATCGCATCGCCTTTCCTCAAAACCATCCCCCTGATATACGCCCCTTTTCAAAGGGTGCAAGCAGGGTCGGCGATGTCACAAGAAGGCTTACAGGCGCGCAAGGCCGCGGTGCGGTTGCTCAACGGAGTGCTGGGCGAGGGGCGGGCGCTGGCCGATCTTCTGCGCGGCCCGATTCTCGAACGGCTGTCGCCGGAAGAGCGCGCGCGCGCCCAGCGGCTGGCGACAGAGACGCTGCGCCGGATGGAACAGGCCGACCGGCTGCTCAAGCCACATCTGCGCAAGCCGCCGCCCACGGGCGTGCGCAACATTTTGCGGCTCGCGGTGGTCGAGCTGGCGCAGGGCGGCGCGGATCACGGGGTGGTCAACGCGGCGGTCACGATTGCCGCCCATGGCAAGCGCACAGGGC
The DNA here is from genome assembly GCF_900116005.1 of Poseidonocella sedimentorum. Taxonomy (GTDB): domain Bacteria; phylum Pseudomonadota; class Alphaproteobacteria; order Rhodobacterales; family Rhodobacteraceae; genus Poseidonocella; species Poseidonocella sedimentorum. The sequence goes on along the minus strand of NZ_FOYI01000008.1, from coordinate 94,384 downwards.
ATTTTCGCGGGCTGGTCAACGCGGTGCTGCGCAAGATCGCGGCAACGGAAGACGGGGACAGCGCGCCGGAGGTGGATGTCTCGCCGCTGGCCGCCGAGATGGCCCGGCTGCGCTCGCCGCGCCTGCCGCGCTGGCTGCGTGATCCGTTGAAAGAGGCCTGGGGGGCGCCGGCGGTGGCCGCGATGGAGGCGGCCCATCTCGCGGGCGCGCCGCTTGACCTCACCGCCAAGGGCGATGCCGAAGAATTGGCGCGGGCCACCGGGGGCGAGCTTCTGCCCACCGGCTCGGTGCGTCTCTCCGATCCCGGCCGGATCAGCGCGCTGCCCGGGTATGACGAGGGGGCCTTCTGGGTGCAGGATGCGGCAGCGGCCCTGCCGGTGCGGATGCTGAGGCTCACCCCGGGCGAGCGGGTGCTCGATCTTTGTGCGGCGCCGGGTGGCAAGACATTGCAGGCCGCGGCGGCCGGCGCCGACGTCACCGCCGTGGACATCTCCGAGCCGCGCATCGCCCGCATCACCGAGAACCTCGCCCGGACCGGCCTCACCGCGGAGCTCGTCGTCGGCGACGCGCTCGAGCAGGCGGGGCAGTATGACGCCATCATCCTCGATGCGCCCTGTTCGGCCACCGGCACGATTCGCCGGCACCCGGACCTGCCCCACGCGCGACAGGGTGAGGCGATCTCAGGGCTCATCGCGCTCCAGGCCGAGATGATCGACCACGCGCTGACCCTTCTGGCGCCGGTCGGGCGGATGGTTTTCTGTACCTGCTCGCTCCTGCCAGACGAGGGCGAGGTGCAGGTCGAAGAGGCGCTGGCGCGGCATCCGGGGCTCCGGGTGGATCCTGCGGCGCGCGATCTGCCCGGCGTTGCGCCGGAGTGGCACAGCGCGGAGGGCGGGCTGCGGCTGCGGCCCGATGTCTGGGCCGAACGTGGCGGGATGGACGGGTTCTACATGGCGGTGCTCGTCAAAACCGCGTGACGCCGCGCGGCGCGGGGGCTAGCCTTCGGCAACGACATCCGGGCAAGGACGCGGCATGAGCGGCAGTGAGGGCATCCTAGAAGTCTATAGCGGCCCCGGCGGTTGGCTGCGCCGCTGGCGTGACCGGCTCGGCGGACAGGGGGTCAGCTTCGCGCACCCGCCCGCGCTTGCCGATCCGGGGCGGGCCGAGGTGGGGGCGCGGCTCGTCGCGGGCTGGATGCCCCATCCGATGACCGGCGCCGAGGTGGAATTGCCGCGCGCGGGGCCCTGGGCGCTCCTGCCCGGGGATCCGGCGTTGGCGCCCCAGGCCCACGGGTTTGGCTGGCTCGAAGACCTTTCCGCCGACGGGACACAGGCCGCGCGCGAGACCGCGCAACGCTGGGTCGGGCACTGGCTCGCCGCCCACGGGCGCGCGCGCGGGGCCGCCTGGCGCCCCGAGATCAGCGCCGCGCGCCTGCGGCGGATGCTGGGGCAGGCCACCTTCCTTTTTGCCGGGCTGAGCGCCGACGCGCGCCAGCCGCTCTATCGCAGCATGGCCACCCATGCCCGCGCGCTCGACCGCGCCTGGCGGCGCCTGCCCCACGGGGCGGCGCGCCTGCCGGCGCTGGCGGCGGTGCTCTCGGCGGACGCGGCGCTTGACGGGCTTCGGATCAACGCCCCCCGCGCCCGGGCCGCGCTGACGCGGGAGTGTGCGCGCGCGCGGTCGGCGGCGGGCCCCTGTTTCGGCCAGCGCGATCCCTCCGTGCTGCTCTCGCTCCTCGAAGCGCTCATAGAGGCGCGCCGCGCCCTCGCCGCGCGCGGCCATGACCAGCCACCCGCGCTGGCCTCCGCTATCGCCGAGCTTGCCGCCGCCCTGCGGCATCTGCGCCACGCCGACGGATCGCTCGCCCGGTTCGGCCCGCCCCGCGCCCTGCGCCCCGGCCAGCTTGACCGCGCTTTGTCCGAGGCCGGCCCGGCCCGGCCGAAGGAGGGCCAGACCCAGCTGCTGGGGTATGCCCGGCTCGCCGAGGGGCACAGCACCGTGTTGATCGACGCCGCCCTGACCCGGCCGGGGGCATCGCGCGGCCAGCGACAGGAGGCGCCCGGCGCGCTCGGGATCGAGTTTTGCGGCGCGGGCACGCGGATGCTCACCGCCGAGCCGGGCGACAGCGGGCTCTCGCTTGGCGGCGCGGCGCGCGGGCGGGCCGCCCATGTGCCCACCAAGGTCACGCGCACGCCCGAGGGCCAGCGCTTCGAGGGCGGCTATGACGGCTTTGCGGCGCGCACCGGGTTGACCCACGCGCGCACCCTGACGCTCTCGGACGGCGGCACGATTTTGCGCGGAGAGGACCTGCTCATCGCGGTCGACGCCAAGGCCGAGGCGCGCTTCATGGCCTTCGGCAGCTGCGACGCGACCCTCGCATTCGGGCTCGCCCCCGGCCTCACCCCCGAGCCGCAGGATGGCGGGCGCGCCGTGTTGCTCGACTGCGGGCCCGCCGATCCGTGGCTCTTCAGCGTCGCGCACGGGCTGAGTGTCGCGCTGGAGACGGGGCGCCGGCCGCGGCTGATCATACGGGCGCCGATCACCCGCCCCGCGACGGTGCTGCGGTGGGTGCTGCGCAAGGTCTGATCGCGCCCAAACCGCCCACCACACGCCCAAACCCCCGCCCCAGGGGGCAAATACCTGCATCTGACGGGGGTTTTCCCTCTGGCGCTTTAGGACAAAGGAAACTAATGCACGGGCATTGTCCCGGAAGCCGTACGTCGCGGCAAGCCGCATGGCCGGGCCGGGCCAACATGATGGCATCGGCCGGACCGTTCTCCGCGAGTCCAACCGGGTTTGACACGAGGATAAGACATGGGCTTGACCTGTCGTGAAGTGATGCTCTCGCCAGAGCTGCAACGCACAATTCACCCCGACGAGAGCGTCGCCAAGGCGTTCAACATCATCAAGGAAAGTCGCGCGAGGTTCCTGCCGGTCGTGGATGAAAACCGCCGCTACATCGGCGTATTCACCGCGCCCACCCTGCTCAAGCTGCTGCTGCCGAAGGCGGTGACGATCGGGCTCAACTCCGACACATCGCGCCTCAGTCTCGACAGCCTCAACTTCATGAGTATGTCGAAGGAAGACTTCGACGCGCAGATCGACGCGCTCAAGGATGAGAAGGTCTCCGACAACATGTCGCGGCCCGAAAATATCCCCGTGACCGCGCCGGACACCCCGGTGATGGAAGGCATCTTCCTGATCTACAAGTTCAAACGCCACCTGATCCTCGTCGAGCCGGACACCGGCATCTTCGTCGGGACGGTCAGCGCCAATTCCCTCCTCGACAACGTGCTCAAGTAACCGCGACCAGCCGCAAGGCGGAGTTTTACAGTGACAGAACATTCGACCGCACACGGGGGACATGCGTTCTCCCTCCCTGACCTTTTGGGCATCTCGCCGTTCTGGGTCGCCACGAGCATCCTCGTGATCGTCTATGCGCTTCTCATCGCCGAGAAGCTCAACCGCGCCATCCTCGCGATGCTCGGCGCATCGCTGATGGTGATTTTCGGCATTCTCAACCAGCAACAGGCCGTCGCCGGCGTCGATGCCAACACGCTCGCGCTGCTGATCGGGATGATGGTGATCGTCGCCATCACGTCGAAATCGGGGCTGTTCCAGTTCGTGGCGATCACGGCGGCGAAGCAGGTCAACGCCAACCCGGTGGGGATCCTGATCATGCTCACGCTGATCACCGCCGTCTTCTCGGCGATGCTCGACAACGTGACCACGGTCCTGCTGATCGCGCCGATCACGCTGCTGATCACAGAGGCGCTGGAAACCAAGGTGTTTCCCTTCTTCATGGCCGAGATCCTCGCCTCCAACATCGGCGGCACGGCCACGCTCATCGGTGATCCGCCCAACATCCTGATCGGCTCGGCCACCGGGCTCAGCTTCAACGATTTCGCGGTCAACCTCGCGCCGATTTCGGCGATCTGCCTCGTTGTGGTGACGGCGATCATCTACTTCGCCTATCGCAAGGAGCTCTCGACCATCCCCGAAAGCTCGCGCCAGCGGATCATGAAATTCGACGCCAAGGGCGCGATCAAGAACTCGCGGCTCATGGTCAAATCGCTCGGCGTTCTGGCGTTGGTGGTCTTCGGCTTCACCGTGGGCCACGGCTACGGCATCCAGCCGGGCACCTCCGCGCTCGCGGGGGCTGCGCTGCTGATGCTGCTCGCCTATTGGGATCAGGACGCCGAGGAACAATCCGAATCGGTGCACCACATCTTCGGCGAGGTCGAATGGGTCACGATCCTGTTCTTCGGCGGGCTGTTCGTTATCGTCGCCGGGGTCGAGCAGGTGGGCCTGCTGGAAATGGTCGCCGATTACATCCTCACCATCACCGCGGGCGACATGATGTGGACGGCCTTCCTCATCTTCTGGGCCTCGGGCATCCTTTCGGCGATCCTCGACAACATCCCCTTCGTTGCGACCATGATCCCGCTCATCGAATCCACCGCCGACAGTTTCGGCGGCGCCTCGATCGAGCCGCTCTGGTGGTCGCTTGCGCTCGGCGCCTGTCTGGGGGGCAACGGCTCGCTTCTGGGGGCCAGCGCAAACCTGACCGTGGCGGCCTTTGCCGAGAAGGCCAAGCAGCCCATCGGTTTCATGGCCTTCATCAAGTTCGCCTTCCCGATCATGATCCTCACGCTCATGATCGCGAACGTCTACATCTGGCTGCGCTACTTCTGAGCCGGCCTGCCTGACGATCAAGCGCGCGCCCCGCATCCTTCCCGGATTGCGGGGCGCGCGGCGTTTCAGGGGCAAAGAGACGGTTCCGCTTTGCGCCGATATCGCTTATGCGGGCGCAGGATCTCTTGCTGCCTCTGAAGGACACCGCCGATGACCGATCTCGCCCCGCTCCGCCGCGCCCTCCTTTCCGTATCCGACAAGACCGGGCTCATCGACCTGGGCCGCGCCCTGAGCGAACGCGGGGTGGAGCTTCTGTCCACCGGCGGCTCGGCCAAGGCGCTGCGCCAGGCGGGGCTCACCGTGCGCGATGTGGCCGATGTGACGGGCTTTCCCGAGATGATGGACGGGCGGGTCAAGACGCTGCACCCGGCGGTCCATGGCGGGCTTCTGGCGCTGCGCGACAACGCGGAGCACGTCGCGGCGATGGAGGCCCACGGTATCGGGCCGATCGACCTGCTCGTCGTCAACCTTTACCCCTTCGAGGAAACCGTCGCCAAGGGCGCGGATTACGACACCTGCATCGAAAACATCGACATTGGCGGCCCGGCGATGATCCGCGCGGCGGCCAAGAACCACGGGGCCGTCACCACGGTGGTGGACGTGGAGGATTACGGTGCGCTGCTGGCCGAGCTGGACGCGCATGACGGCCAGACCACGCGCGCCTTCCGCCAGCGCATGGCCCAGATCGCCTATGCCCGCACCGGCGCCTATGACGCCGCCGTGAGCACCTGGATGGCCGAGGCCATCGGCGAGACCGCCCCGCGCCGCCGCGTGGCCGCCGGGACCCTCGCCCAGACGCTTCGCTACGGCGAAAACCCGCACCAGTCGGCGGCTTTCTACACCGACGGCAGCACCCGCCCCGGCGTCGCCACCGCGACCCAGCTTCAGGGCAAGGAGCTGTCCTACAACAACATCAACGACACCGATGCGGCCTTCGAGCTCGTCTCGGAGTTCGGGCAGGGCGGCCCCGCCTGCGCCATCATCAAACACGCCAACCCCTGTGGCGTGGCGCGTGGTGAGACGCTCAAGGACGCTTATGCCCGCGCGTTTGATTGCGACCGCACCTCCGCTTTCGGCGGGATCATCGCGCTGAACCAGCCGCTCGATGCGGCCACGGCGCAGGAGATCACGCAGATCTTCACCGAGGTGGTCATCGCGCCGGGGGCCGACGCCGCCGCGCGCGAGATTTTTGCGGCCAAGAAGAACCTGCGCCTGCTGCTGACCGACGGGCTCGCCGATCCGGCCGCACCCGCGCTCACCTACCGGCAGGTCTCCGGCGGGCTGCTGGTGCAGGACAAGGACAACGGCGTGATCACGGAGGCCGACCTCAAGGTCGTGACCAAACGCGCGCCCACGGCGGCCGAGATTGCCGATCTGCTCTTTGCCTGGAAGGTCGCCAAACACGTCAAGTCCAACGCCATCGTCTATGTCAAGGACGGCGCGACCGTGGGCGTCGGCGCGGGCCAGATGAGCCGCGTGGACAGCACGCGCATCGCCGCCCGCAAGGCCGAGGACATGGCCGAGGCGATGGGCCTTGCCGAGACCCCGACCAAGGGCTCCGTCGTCGCCTCCGACGCCTTCTTCCCCTTCGCGGACGGGCTCCTGACGGCGGCCGAGGCGGGCGCAACGGCGGTGATCCAGCCGGGCGGCTCGATGCGCGATGACGACGTGATCGCCGTCGCCGACGAGGCCGGGCTCGCCATGGTCTTCACCGGTCAGCGCCACTTCCGCCACTGATGCGCGCCCTCTGGACCGCCGTGGTGATCTTCCTTGCCGACCAGGCGAGCAAGCTCATCGTCGTCCACTGGATGGACCTTGCGGCGCGCGGCGTGATCGAGATCGCGCCGCCGCTCCTCACCTTCCGCATGGCCTGGAACACGGGCATCAACTTCGGGCTCTTCTCGGGCCGGGACGCGCGCTGGATCCTGATCGGAATCGCGCTCGCGATCGTTGCCGGCGTGCTGCTGTGGATGTGGCGCGAGCGGCCGGGCAAATGGGCGCAGATCAGCGCGGGCGTGCTGATCGGCGGCGCCCTTGGCAATGTGGTGGACCGCGTCGCCTATGGCGCGGTGGCCGATTTCCTCAACATGTCCTGCTGCGGGATCGACAACCCGTTCGTGTTCAACATCGCCGACGTGGCGATCTTCGCCGGCGCGGCAGGGCTCATCCTCTTTACCGGCCCCTCCAAGGGGCGCGGCGCGCGCGCAGGGTAATTCGCCCCGTGACGGCGCGCGCGCGATGAGGTAACACCATGGCCGGACAGCAAGATCGCACCCGGGGGGACGCCATGACTCATCGCCGTATCGCGCGCCGCTGCGCGCTCGTGCTTGCCACGGCGGCCACGCTTGCGGGCTGCGCGGGCGGCGAGCGCGGGCTGCACCAGTTCAGCAGTTCCGGCAACGGGCCCGACGCGTTCGCGGCCATGCCGGCCCGCCCGCTGGACATGCCCCAGACGTCCACGCTGCCGGCCCCGACGCCGGGCGCCGTCAACCGCGCTGACCGCGACCCGGTCGGGGAGGGGATCGCGGCCCTTGGCGGGACCCGCAGCACCGGGGGCATCCCGGCAAGCGACGCAGGGCTCATCGCACAAGCCAGCCGCAACGGCACGGCCCCCGGGATCCGGGCAACGCTCGCGCAGGAAGACGCCGCCCTGCGCAGCCGCAGCCGGACGCTCTCGGCAGGGGGCTGGCTCCGCGGCAGCGACCGCTATTTCCGCACCTACGCCCGACAGGCGCTCGACGCGGATGCCGAAGCGGCCCGGTTCCGCGCCGCCGGCGTTCCAACCCCGAGCGCCCCGCCGGGAAACTGAGCCTAAGTCACGGCTTGATGTAGGTGAACCCCTCCTGCTGCAGCTTGGACAGCTCAGCCACGCCGGAGGGGACGATATCCTCTTCCCAGACATCATAGAGATCATCGCTGTAATCGATGTCGCGCCCCTTGAGCGTGTTGTTGCACACCGCAAAACCGACGGCCTGACCCTTCAGCGAGGCGACGGCGGTCTGAAGCTGCTCATCCTGCTTGGCCGACATCAGAAGGCCCAACCCGTTGCCATGAAGCACGACCTTGACCTCAAGGTTCTCCGCCCCGACGGCGTTGATATGGTTCTGGATATTGCGCATCGCGCCCTTGTAGGCACGGCTCTCCTCGCCGCCGGTGTAGTTGATGTGATAGACGACCTTTTGCTTGCCATAGCCGTCCGCAAGCGCGGCGCCGCTGGACAGGGCCAAAGCGAACAGTGCGGCGATCAATGTCGTGAAACGTGTCATGATGTCCTCCCGATTTTCTGTGCGGCCCACTAAACGCGGATCGCGCAGAGCGGACAAGTCCCGTCCATAGGCCCCCGCGCTGCCGCTGGCCACCCGTAGCCGTTTTCCGATAAATCGGAAAACGGGCCGGAAAATGATCGATCATTTTCCGGGGCCCGCCCGTGGCTATGCGATTGCACCGTTGATCCCGCGCGCGTCTGGCATATCTTCTGGTCATGCGCACACATAGATTTTTCGCGGCACTCCTCCTCGCCCTCGGGCTCATCCAGCTCCCGCCCGCCGCGCGGGGCTCCGATCTCGTCACCAGTTTCACGCTCGACAACGGCATGGAGGTCGTGGTCATCGAGGACCACCGCGCACCGGTCGTGGTCCACATGGTCTGGTACCGCGCCGGGGCCGCTGACGAGCCCGCAGGCGCCTCCGGCGTCGCCCATTTCCTCGAACACCTGCTCTTCAAGGGCACAGACAACATGGCGCCCGGCGAGCTCTCCCGTGTGGTCGCCGAGAACGGCGGGACCGACAACGCCTTCACCTCGCAGGACTACACCGCTTATTTCCAGCGCGTCGCCGCTGACCGGCTGGGCCTTATGATGCAGATGGAGGCCGACCGGATGGTCAACCTCCGCCTCGGCCCCGAGGACATCGCCACCGAGCGCGACGTGATCATCGAGGAGCGCAACCAGCGCACCGAAAACAGCCCCGGCGGCCTCTTCGCCGAGCAGCGCGACGCCGCGCTCTACCTCCATCATCCCTACGGCACGCCCGTCATCGGCTGGCGCCACGAGATGGAGGCCCTCTCGCTGGAGGATGCGCTCGCCTATTACAGCCGCTACTATGCCCCCAACAACGCGATCCTGATTGTCGCGGGGGATGCGACGCCCGAGGAGGTCCGCGCTCTCGCCCAGACGCATTATGGCCCGATCCCGCCCAACCCCGAGCTGAGCCCGCGCGCCCGCGTCGCCGAGCCGCCGCACATGGCCGAGCGCCGCCTCATCTTTCGCGATGACCGCGTGGCCCAGCCGTATGTCATGCGCAGCTATCTCGCCCCCGAGCGCGATCCCGGTGATCAGACCGAGGCCGCCGCGCTGACGCTTCTGGCCGAGCTGCTGGGGGGCGACGGCATCACCTCCTACATGGCGCGCAAGCTCCAGTTCGAGACCCAGACCGCCGTCTACACCGCCGCGTTCTATCGCGGCACATCGCTCGACGACACGAGCTTCGGCTTCATCGTCGTGCCCGCCGAAGGGGTCAGCCTCGATGCGGCCGAAGAGGCGTTGGAGCGGGTCATGGCCGACTTCCTCACCGAAGGTGTCGATGCCGAGGCGCTCGCCCGGCTCAAACGCCAGATCCACGCCAGCACGATCTATGAGCGTGACAACGTCCAGAGCCTTGCCAACAGCTACGGGCGCGGACTCACCTCGGGGCTCACCCTCGAGGATATCCAGGCCTGGCCAGACATCCTTCAGGCCGTCACCGCCGAGGACATCCTCGCCGCCGCGCGCCGCCTCTGGACGCCCGAACGCTCGGTCACGGGCCATATCACCAACGCGGAGGACCCCGCCCTATGAGCCCGCTCAGCCCCCTGCGCACCGCGCCCCGAGCGGCGCTCTGGCTCGCCGCCGCGTGCCTGACGCTCCTCATGCTCGCCGCGCCCGCCCGCGCCGAAACCGAGATCACCGAGGTGACTTCCCCCGGGGGCCTCACCGCCTGGCTCGTGGAAGAACCGTCGATCCCGTTCCTCGCGCTGGAAATCCGCTTCAAGGGCGGCGCCTCGCTCGATGCGCCGGGCAAACGCGGCGCGATCAACCTCATGACCGGGCTGCTCGAAGAGGGCGCGGGGGGGCGCGACGCGCGCGCCTTCAACGAAGCCCGCGAAGACCTCGCCGCCTCCTTCGGCTTCCGCGCCTATGACGATTCGCTCGCCATCTCCGCCAAGATGCTCACCGAAAACCGCGCCGAGGCCCTCGCCCTGCTGCGCGATGCGCTCATTGACCCCCGCTTCGATCAGGACGCCATCGACCGCGTCCGCGCCCAGGTCATGGCCAACATCCGCTCCGATGCCCGCGACCCCGACGCCATCGCGAGCGCGACCTTCAACCGCCTCGCCTTCGGGGATCACCCCTACGCCACCGACCGCACCGGGACCGCCGAAACCGTCGCCGCGCTCACCCGCGAAGACCTTCTCGCCGCCAAGGACCGCGTCATGGCCCGCGACCGGATCTATATCTCGGCCGTGGGCGACGTCACCGCCGAAGAGCTCGGCCCCCTGCTCGATGACCTGCTCGGGGACCTCCCCGCCACCGGCGCCCCCCTCCCGGGCCCCGCGCCGATCAACCTCACCGGCGGCACCACCGTCGTCGACTTCGCGACCCCCCAATCCGTCGTCCTCTTCGGCCATGAGGGCATGACCCGGGACGATCCGGATTTCTTCGCCGCCTACCTGCTCAACACCATCCTCGGCGGCTCTGGCTTCAACGCCCGCCTGATGACCGAAGTGCGCGAAAAACGCGGGCTGACCTACGGCGTCTACGCCTACCTCGTGCCCAAGGACCACGCCGCGCTCTACCTCGGGTCGGTCTCCTCGGCCAACGACCGGGTGGCAGAAGCCATCGAGGTCATCCGAGACGTCTGGGCCGACACCGCCCAAAACGGCGTCACCGCCGAAGAACTCACCGCCGCCAAAACCTACCTCACCGGCGCCTATCCGCTCCGCTTCGACGGCAATGGCCCCATCGCCGATATCCTCGTCGGCATGCAGATGGACGACCTCCCCATCGACTACGCCGCCACCCGCAACGCCCGCGTCAACGCCGTCACTCTGGAGGAAGTCAACCGCATCGCCGCCCGCCTCCTGCGCCCCGAAGCGCTCCACTTTGTCGTCGTCGGCCAACCCGACGGGCTCATGTAGGTCGGGTATTCCCGCCCTGCCGCTATTCCGAAAACATGGTAAACAGAACCTGCCGCGCGGAATTTTCCCGCGCGGCGCCGCCAGATTGCGGGCGGCGTTTACCCTGGTTTACGGAGTTTCAAATGAGACATGTTCTGACCCTTTTCATCACCATCCTCGGCCTCGCGCTGCCCCCTGCTGCCAGCGCCGCCACCACCGAATTGACCATAACCGGCCTCTGGACCGCCGCCGACTACGACGTCTCCTCAGCCCTCTACGGCGATGACGACCTTGTCTTCGGCACATCCCCCTCCCGGGGCTCCCTGAGCTTCACCCTGCTGGTCGACACCTCAAGCCCCACCGTTTTCCCCTCCGGCACCGCCGGCGTGACCCACGACTGGTACGGCTACAGCTCCGTCACCCTCAAATCCACGGTGACATTCGGCACAGCCACATTCACCGCCGCCTCCGCCATCACCGACCTCGACGGCCCCTCGGGCAGCTCGGCCAAACTCTGGACCGACACAGACATCACAACAGCCGACCCGACGCGCCTGTCATTCCGCATCCAGGGGTCATGGCCCGGCGGCGCCGCCGACGCCTTCTTCGGCTCGCGCACGACCGCATCCATCGGCGACCAGTTCCTGCTCTGGGAATATTTCGACGGCGAAGAAATCCGCTCCTCGAGCTACACCGCCAGCGCCGCCGCCGTCCCGCTCCCTGCAGGCGGCCTCCTGCTGCTAACAGCCCTCGCCGGCCTCACCGCCGCCCGCCGCAAACGCGTCTAACACCCAAGCCGCGCCCCCAAAGGCGCGGCCCTTTCCCCCCACAAGCCTCACCGCCCCAACGCCGCCAGAATCCCCTCGCGAAGCTTCGTGGCCTTCTCGAAATTGTACGGCATATGCTCCGGGTCAAAGACCTCCAACGCCCCCTCCACATGCCCAAGCGCCCGCTCCAACGCCGCCCGCGCCTCAGCGCCGTTCAACAACTCGGCCCGCGCCACCTCCACAATCGCCAAGTTCTCCTGCGTCATGGCCCAGTCCACCGGATGCTCCGCGCGGGTGGTGACCTCCAGCGCCGCGCGATAGGCGCCCACCGCCTCACCGAGCAGCGCCGCGCCCTCCGGCCCGCCGGTGCGTCTGCCTTGCTCTTGCAGCGCATTGCCGAGGTTGTTCTGCGTCATGGCCCACTGCACCGGATGCGCCTCGCGAGTGCGGACCTCCAGCGCCGCGCGATAGGCACCCACCGCCTCACCGAGCAGCGCCGCGCCCTCCGGCCCGCCGGTGCGCCTGCCTTGGTCTGCCAGCGCAATGCCAAGGTTGTTCTGTGTCGCGGCCCAGTCCACCGAATGCGCCGCGCGGGTGCGGACCTCCAGCGCCGCGCGATAAGCCCCCACCGCCTTACCGAGCAGCGCCGCGCCCTCCGGCCCGCCGGTGCGCGTGCCTTGGTTTCGCAGCGCAGCGCCGAGGTTGTTCTGCGCCATGGCCCAGTCCACCGGATGCTCCGCGCGGGTAGTGACCTCCAGCGCCGCGCGATAGGCGCCCACCGCCTCACCGAGCAGCGCCGCGCCCTCCGGCCCGCCGGTGCGCTTGCCCTGGTTTGAAAGCGCGATGGCGAGGTTGTTCTGCGCATGAGCCCAAAGCTCGGGATCGTGGCCTTTCTCGACCTGCGCCAAAGCCTGCCGGATCATTGCCTCCGAAAGCGCCATCCCGGCCCCGCCGTAGCGAAGGCCGTGAGCATAGAGCAGATCCTCATAGACCAACCTGCGCCGCACCGGTTCCAACGGATCGACGCTGGCGAAACTGTCCGCGGCGGCAGACAGTATCTCATAAGCGCGCTCCACTTTGCCCTGCATCAAGGCATTCCGCGCCCGAGCCACCTTCGTCTCCGCCGCGATTTCCGTCTCCACCTCATCGACCCGCGACAGCAGATCTTCCACCTCGTCGAAATTGAGCCGCTCCGCCGCGTCCTGCGCCGCGCCCTTGAGGTTGGCAATCGCCGCCACCCGCTCATCGAGCCCGTCGATCTGCGCTTTGTAGTCGCGATATTCCGCGGCCTTGTTGTCAAGCAACTCGCGCAATTCGGCGTCTGACTTGTCCACCGCATCGGCCACCCGGAAACGCCCGGCAAGAAGCTCCAGTTCGTCTCGGCTGAGCGTGGGAATCTGGTCCAGTTGCCGCGCGTCGGGGCGCGCCATCCTGATCGGCGCAAGCTCAGCGTTGGAAATATCCAGCGCGGTACAAAGCTTCTGAATCGTCGCTTCTTGCGGCGTGACCTTACCGTTTTCGATTCGTGAGATGTCGCCCTTCCGGCCGGCGTCGCCAAAGACGTCTTCCGCCAAGGTCTCCTGCGTCAGGCGTTTCTCGCCCCGTTTCCGTTTCACGAGCGCAGCAAAGGCGACCTTGTCCAACAACTTTCAACAACCTCTCGAAGGAATCCACAACGTCAACGCGATAACAATCCGGCAACTCAAAATCCGACCGAACCGCGCAAAGTCGGTCCTGTCGACATCAGCTTTAACCAAGTCGGGGGCCCGCTCAATACTTAGGAGCGAACCGATGATCCGGAAAATTACCCATAGGCTTCAACGCCTCAATGAAACGCTGCGCCGCTGTGCCAGCCATCGTCTATGCTACAGGGGGCTCGCCGCCTGCTACGCGGGCCTCGTCTTCGTCGAGTGGTACGATGTCATTTACCTGCTCGCGGCGGCGATTTACGCAGTGCTGAGCGCCTCGAATTGAGGCTTCTGGCGGTTGTACCAAATGTTCAACCGCCCTCAAAACCGATGTACAAAATGTACCTTCGGATGAATGGCGGGTTACTGCGGCGTACAAAACGGGGCGTGCGCTGGGGCCCGGTGGTTTGGCCGTAGCCGAATCTGTGGGGGCATGCTAAGTCTTGCGGTATGGGTGAAATGAGCCGCAAGATAAGCCGTGGGCAGCCGATAATCCGGCAGCTCGATGAGGGCGCGATCAACCGCATCGCGGCGGGCGAAGTGGTCGAGCGACCGGCGTCGGCCGTCAAGGAACTGGTCGAGAACGCCCTCGATGCCGGCGCGAAAAGCATTGAAATTACAGTATCTTGCGGTGGTAAGTCCCTGATCCGTGTGGCCGATGACGGCTGCGGGATGCGCCCCGATGACCTGCCCCTCGCCCTCTCGCGCCATGCGACCTCCAAGCTCGATGGCGAAGATCTGTTGAATATCAACAGCTTTGGCTTCCGCGGAGAAGCTCTCCCCAGCCTCGGCGCCGTCGGGCGCTTGCGCATCACCTCCCGCGCCGAAGGCAGCGACGGGGCGGAAATTACCGTTTCAGGCGGGGCGCTTAGCCCGGTCCGCCCGGCCGCGCTCAACGGCGGCACCGTGGTCGAATTGCGCGATCTCTTCTACGCCACGCCCGCGCGGCTGAAGTTCCTCCGCACCGACCGCGCCGAGATGCAGGCCATCTCCGACACCGTCAAACGCCTCGCCATGGCCGAGCCTTTCGTGGGCTTTACCTTGCGCGATGCTAGCGGCGATGAGCCGCGTGTCCTGTTCCGTGCGGAGGCGGAAAACGGAAATCTATTCAATGCCTTGCGGGATCGTCTGCGCGCCGTGTTGGGCCGTGATTTCGCGTCCAATGCGCTCGCCATCGACGCCGAGCGCGAGGGGTTTCACCTCACCGGCTACGCCGCTTTGCCGACCTATTCGCGGGGCAGCGCGGTCCAGCAGTTCCTCTTCGTCAACAACCGCCCCGTGCGCGACAAGCTCCTGATCGGCGCCCTCCGCGGCGCCTACCACGACCTCCTCCCCCGCGACCGCCACCCCGCCGCCGCGCTCTTCGTGAACTGCGCGCCGCAACTGGTCGACGTCAACGTCCACCCCGCCAAGAGCGAGGTCCGGTTCCGCGATCCCGGCCTCGTGCGCGGGCTGATCGTCTCGGGGCTGCGCCATGCGCTCGCAGAGGCCGGGCACCGCGCCTCAACGACCGTCGCGAGCGCGACGCTCGGCGCGCTCCAGCCCGAGCCGCAGGGCCCTGCGCGTGTCTATCAGATGGACCGCACCTCCGCCGGTGCGCGGGCGGCGTCTTTCGCCGCGCAGTCGCCGCAATTTGCCGAAGTTGCAGAGAGTTACAGCGCGCGGGTTGTCGAGGCGGAGAGCGCGCCGGAGCCCGCCGAGCCGTCCGCCGAACAGCTTCCGCTCGGCGCGGCGCGCGGACAGGTGCACGAAAATTACATCATCGCCCAGACCGGCACGGGCATGGTCATCGTCGACCAGCACGCGGCCCATGAGCGGCTCGTCTACGAGAAGCTCAAGCGCCAGATGGCGGAGACCGGTGTGGCCGCGCAGTCGCTCCTGATCCCGGAGATCGTCGAGCTTTCGGACGGGGACAGCGCGCGGCTGCTGGACCTGTCGGAAGAGCTTGGGAAACTCGGTCTCGCGATCGAGCCCTTCGGCGGCGGGGCCGTGGCCGTGCGCGAAACCCCGGCGATCCTCGGCGAGGTGGATGCGGGCGCGCTCTTGCGGGACATTCTCGACGAGCTTGAGGATCAGGGCGACAGCCAGTTGCTCCAGGCGCGGATCGAGGCGATCCTGTCTCGGATGGCCTGTCACGGGTCGGTGCGTTCCGGGCGGCGGATGCGCGCGGAGGAGATGAACGCGCTCCTGCGCGAGATGGAAGCCACCCCGCATTCGGGCCAGTGCAACCACGGCCGGCCTACTTACGTGGAGCTGCAACTTGTTGATATCGAAAAGCTTTTCGGTCGTCGATGATTGAGATCGGGGGCAGGGTCTGGTCGCTTGGCGATCCTTTGGTTCTGGCCGCTCTGGCCGGGGTGGCGCTGGTGCTTTTGGTGCTGGTGCTGCTCATCATGGCGGTGCGCGCGGCGGGGCGGTCGGCACGAGTCGCGGCGCCACTGGCGCAGTCGATGCAGCAGTTGGGGCAGCGGGTTCAGGCGCTTTCGGACGGGCAGCAGCAGCTTTCGGGCGGGCTCACCCATGTGTCGGAGGCGCAGGCCGCGGCGCAGGGGAAGATGCTGGAGCTGATGGAGCGGCGGTTGCAGCAGGTCTCGGGCCAGATGCATGAGAACCTCTCGACCTCGGCACGGCGCACGGCCCAGAGCCTTGGCGATTTGCAGCAGCGGCTTGCCGCCATCGACAAGGCGCAGGAGAACATCACCAAGCTCTCCGGCGATGTGCTCAGCCTGCAAGATATCCTGTCGAACAAGCAGACCCGCGGCGCCTTCGGGGAGATCCAGCTCAACGACATCGTGACCAAGGCGCTGCCGTCCGACAGCTACACGTTGCAGGCCACGCTCTCCAACGGCAAGCGCGCCGATTGCCTGATCCACCTGCCCAATCCGCCGGGGCCGATCGCGGTGGACAGCAAGTTCCCGCTGGAGGCCTATGAGGCGCTGCGCAACGCGGACACGCGTTGGGAGCTCAACGAGGCCGCGAAGCTCATGCGGCAGGCGCTCAAGAAGCATATCTCTGATATTTCAGGGAAATACATCATCGAGGGCGAGACGGCGGATGGGGCTTTGATGTTCCTGCCCTCCGAAGCGGTCTACGCCGAATTGCATGCCAATTTCCCTGAACTGGTCCGGCTCGGGTTCGAAAAACGGGTCTGGATCGTCTCGCCGACGACCTGCATGGCCACGCTCCACACCATGCGCGCGATCCTCAAGGATGCGCGGATGCGCGAGCAGGCGGGGGCGATCCGCAGGGAGCTTGCGCTGCTCCACGGCGACGTGGACCGGCTCGGCACGCGGGTGGAGAGCCTCGACCGGCATTTCGGACAGGCGGCGAAGGACATCTCGGACATCAAGATCTCGGCGACCAAGGCCGGACGGCGGGCCCAGCGGCTCGACAACTTCGATTTCGAGGAGATCGAGCCGGAGAGCGGCCCGCAGATCGTACGGCTGGAGCAGCACGAGAAGGGCTGAAGATGGTTCCGGCATAGGCGGAGATTGCCGCGCCCGAGGCTGGGATGGCGCTTCGGAGCGCCTCGTGGTCTGCGGTTTATCTCAAAAGTACCGAATGACGGCTTAGCGGTTTCTGTCATCGCCATGCGCCCTCTCGGGGGAGGGGAGGGCGCGGCACGGGGCTGGTCGCCCCACGCCAACAGGGCTCAGGCGTTCCACCTCACAAGGCCCAGCGGGTCCATGTCGTAGCCGGTCGCGGCCTCCATCTGGGCCTTGAACGCGTCCGTGAGGCAATGGGCGAGGAACATCTGGAACGGGTCCTCGAACCACGCCTTGCGGTCCACCAGCAAATCGAACCGCTCGACGCTGAGCCCGACGAAGCCGAGCCCGAAGATCCGCGCCATGGACATCAGCCCGAAACAGGCATCCGCGCGCCCCTCGGCCACGGCCATGACCGCGTCCTGCTCGCTGCGGGCGATCCCGGCGCTCTCGAAACTCGAAGGGTCAACGCCGGCATCCTCCAGCAGGAAGGTGAAGATCGATTCCGTCCCCGCCTCGGGCTGGCGGCGCATGACGCGGCGCCCGGCGAGATCCTCGAACCCCTTGATGCGCGGGATGTCTTCGGGGCGGATCACCAGCCCGCGCCGCCGCTCGGCCCAGCCGATGAGCGCAGCGTTGGTGTCGCGGCAATGCTGGATCACCTGCGGCACGTTCCACTGATCGCCCGCCGGCTCGTAAAGATGCAGCCCCGCGGCGATGCACTCCCCGGCGGCAAACCGGCGCAGCCCGTCCTCGGAGCTGTCGAAATAGGTGGCGAGCCCGCACTGGCTGTCGCGCAGCGCGCGCTCGAGCAGGGGATCATGGCTGCCCATGAAAACCTGAGGCCGCGGCTCCTCGCCACCCTGTTCCCGCGCGAGCCAGGCCCGGATCGCGCGGCGCGGAAACAGCAACCGCCCGGTGGCGCGGGTGCTGGGGATCTTGCCCTGATCGGCCAGATCATAGACGCGCCTCTCCTTCACACGCAGAAGTTCGGCCAGTTCGCGAACGGTGTAGAACTCCGGGTCGGGCGGCGCGTCTGTCATTCAGTCTCCCACAGTCTTTCTAGTTCGCGTTGGGGAAGAAGAGCTGTTTGCCGCCGATCTGATGCGCGGCGATGGCGCTCTGGCCCGCGTCCGAGAGCAGCCAGTCAATGAAGCCCTGGGCCTCGTCGACCTTCACGCTGGGGCATTGCTCGGGGTTCACGAGGATCACTCCGTATTGGTTGAAGAGGTCGGGATCGCCCTCCACCACAACCTTGTAATCGCCCTTGTTGCCAAAGCTCAACCACGTCGCGCGGTCGGTCAGGGCATAGGCGCCCATGCCGATGGCGGCGTTGAGCGTCGCGCCCATGCCGGAGCCGGTCTCGCGGTACCATGCGCCGGAGGCGGCGGAGGGGTCGGTCCCAGCGGCGGACCAGAGCTGGAGCTCTTTTTTGTGGGTGCCGGAATCGTCCCCGCGCGAGGCAAAGAGCGCGCCGGCCTCGGCGATGGCGCGGAGTGCGGCCTCGGTGTCCTCGCTGCCGGCGATGCCGGCCGGGTCGGCGGCGGGGCCGACGATGACGAAATCGTTGTACATCAGGTCCGCGCGCGAGACCCCGCGGCCCTCGGCGACAAAGGCCTCTTCGGAGGCTTTGGCGTGGACCAGCAGGACGTCGGCGTCGCAGTTGGTCGCGTTGCGGATGGCCTGGCCGGTGCCGACGGCGACGACATTGACCTTGTAGCCCGCCTCGGCCTCGAACTGCGGCAGCAGGTGGTCATAGAGCCCGGAATTGGCGGTCGAGGTGGTGGATTGAACGATGATGTCGGCGCTTGCAACGGTGGCGGCGACGGCGCAGAGGAGCGCGGCGAAACATGTCTTCATGGAACTGTCTTTCTGGATCAGCTGCCCGGGAGCCTGCCGTGGAGATAGGCGCGGGCGGCGTCGGATTTCGGTGACTGGAAAAACTCGTCAACGCCTGTGTGTTCGGTGATCTGTCCCTCCTGTAGAAAGACGACCTCGTCGGCGAGGCGGCGGGCCTGACCGATGTCGTGGGTAACGAAGATGATCTTGATGCCGCTGTCATGGGCGGTGCGCACCAGCGCTTCGATCGCGGCGGTGGCGGCCGGATCGAGGCTTGCGGTCGGCTCGTCGAGGAAGAGCACGCGCGGGTCGGTGGCGAGCGCGCGCACGAGGGCGAGGCGCTGTTGCTCGCCGCCCGAGAGGCGGCGCGCGGCCTGAGTGGCGCGGGCGGTGAGCCCGGCCTGGGCAAGGAGGGCCGCGCGGCGGGCTTTGACGTCCCGGCGGCCCACGGCGCGCAGGGCGAAGTCGATGTTGGCGGCGACCGTGCGGCGCAGGAGGATCGGGGATTGGAACACCATCGCCTGACCGCGACGGGCCTCCGCCGGGGGCAGATCGCCCCAGCGAATCTCGCCCGCGTCGGGGCGCAGCAACCCGTGGAGCGCCTGCAGCAGAAGGCTCTTGCCCGCGCCGTTGTGGCCCATGATCACGGTGATGGCGCCGGCGCGCAGGGTGAGGTCGATGGGCCCCAGAAGGCGTTGGCCCCGGGGGGCGAGCGCAAGCCCGCGGGCCCGCATCGGCAGGAAGGGCGAAGGCGGGGGCGCGACGCTCAGGATGCGCGGGGGCATGCCGGTGTCATGCATGGGCGGCCCTCATGGCGCCGGCGCGGAGCCCGTAGACCGCGGCGTTGACGGTGAGGGCGAGCGCCAGAAGGACGATGCCGAGCGCGAGGGCGAGCGCCAGATCGCCCTTGGAGGTCTCCAGCGCGATGGCGGTGGTCATGACGCGGGTGAGGTGGTCGATGTTGCCGCCCACGATCATCACCGCGCCAACCTCGGCGATGGCCCGGCCGAAGCCCGCGAGCGCGACGGTGGCGAGGGCGAAGCGCCCGTCGATCAGCAGCGCGCCGATGGTCTGGCGGCGGGTGAGGCCGAAGGAGCGGAACTGGGGGTCGTATTCGTCGTGGAGCGTCTCGAGCACTTGCCGCGAGAGGGCGGCAGTGATGGGGGTGATGAGCACGGTCTGGGCGATGATCATGGCGGCGGGTGTATAGAGCAGGCCGAGAAAACCGAGCGGCCCGGCGCGGGAGAGCGAGAGATAGACGACCAGGCCGACGACGACCGGGGGTAGGCCCATCAGCGCGTTGACCAGAATCAGAAGCGCGCCGCGACCGGGGAACCGCGTGGCGGCGAGCAGGGCGCCGAGGGGCAGGCCGATGAGGCAGGCGATCGCCGTCGCGGCGAGGCTCACCCGCAGCGACAGGCCGACGATCTCAAGCAGGTCGCGATCGGCCTCCAATACGAGCGCCAACGCCAGACCCCATGCCTCCCCAAATCCCATCACCCCTCCCGCGGTGTTTGTTAACGGTGCGTGCGGGGAAGTAATGCAAAATTCGGGAAAAATGACAACTCGCGAAATCGCTTTGGGTATTTCGTAGTGCCGAAGGGGTGATTTGCCGGGCTGATGGTGGGTTGGCGCTGGGGTTTTCTAGCGCGCAGGCATTAAAAAAGGCGCGCCGTAGCGCGCCTTGCGGGCGGGGATGCGCGCCGTTCAGATGCGCAGGAACGGCTGCGCGAGGCGTGGAAGCAGGGCATTGAACCGCAGCGGCGCGTCGGTCACCGCAAGGCAGATGCAATCCTCGCCGAAATCGGCCACGGGCGTGTGGTCCACCTCTTCGGTCGCCACCTCCACATCGCCTCGGGCGTAGTAGCCGTCGTCATCCTGAAAGGCGCCTTGCAGAACGAGGGTGATCTCTGTCCCCGTGTGGCCATGATCGGGCATCGCCGCGCCGGCGGGAATGTAAAGCAGCCTTGCCCGCGCCTCGCGGCTGGTGGGCAGGATCGCTTGCCGGACACCCATCCCGACCCGGCGCCAGCGGATCGCCTCCACACCGCCGCCGACATACTCCGCCAGCGGAACCGGCAAGACCGGATCGCGCCGCGCCGCCGCAGCGGGGGCCGCCGGGCCCTCGGCGATGCGCGCCAGAGTGGCCTCGAGGCTGTCATCGGCCAGCGGAGCGACGGGCCCTGCGGCCTCGTCGAGCACCGCGCCGCCGAGCATCTCGAACCCCGCCGCCCGCGCGCGGCAGGCGTCGCAGAGCGACAGATGCGTGGCGATCACGAGGTCGAACGCCTCCGGCAAGGCGCCGGCCGCATAGCCCATCAGCAGGGCGTCGGTGAGGTGATGTGTGATTTCGCGCGTCATGTCGTCAACTACCCATCGCATGGCGCAGTTTCTCCAGCGCCAGTCTGATCCGTGATTTGATCGTGCCGAGCGGAAGGCCGGTTTCGGCGGCGATCTCGCTATGGCTGAGATCACCGAAATAGGCTTTCTCGATCAGTGTTCTCTGTTTCTCCGGCAACTGCCGCAAGGCGTCGCCCAGGCGCGCGCTGTCTTGTTGCAGCGCGAGGATATCGGCCTGATCGGGGCCGGCTTCGGGGCCCCAGTCGAGCTCTTCAGGCTCCGGCCGGCGCTGGCGCCGGATCACGTCGATCCGCTTGTTGCGCGCGATGGTGAAGATCCATGTCGCCACGCTCGCGCGCGATGGATCGAAGAGATGCGCCTTGTGCCAAAGCGTCACCATGACCTCCTGCATGCACTCCTCGGCCATCGCCCCATCCGCGCCACTGCGCAGCAGATAGCCCTTCACCCGGGGCCCGAAATGGCGGAAAAGCTCGGCAAAGGCCGCGCGGTCCTGCGCATCGGCAACCAGCCGCACCTGCCTGACCCAACTCGCGCCCTGTTCCGCGTCGCCGCGCTCGCCTGCCGTCACCGCTACCGCCTTCGTTACCTGCCGTTTCCGCCTAGCATGAAACGGCGCCGCAAATGAAGGGCGCGCAGGGGTGCAGGGATGGGCAAACGGCATCATGAAAGCTCTACGCGGCCCGGCGCGGGGCAGATCAAAAACCCCGCAAAAAAAGTTTTTTCGGCGTTTTTGCATCCAGCCGCGCGCGGCCCCCGTATCACTTGACAAGTTTTGAAGACAGCAAGGACACCACCACCATGCCATTTGAGAGCGGCGAGACTGGATTGCCACGCAAGATCGCCGTGATCGGCGGCGGAATTTCGGGGCTTGGGGCCGCGCATCTGCTCAGCTCGGACACCCGGGCCAATCACCGGGTCGTGCTGTTTGAAGCGGCCCCCGAGCTTGGCGGCCATGCGCGCACGGTGCTGGCCGGGCGGCGCGGCGATCAGCCGGTCGACACCGGGTTCATCGTCTTCAACCGCGCCAACTACCCGCATCTGACCGCCCTCTTCGAGGCGCTGGATGTCCCCGTCGCGGAAAGCAACATGAGCTTCGCGGCCTCGATCGACGGCGGGCGGGTCGAGTACGGGCTGGCCTCGCTCGATGTGCTCTTTGCCCAGCGGCGCAACGCCATGCGGCCAAGTTTTCTGCGCATGTGCCGCGACATCCTGCATTTCAACCGCAACGGCGCGCGCGTTGCCGCCGAAGAGCCGCAGCAGAGCGTGGGCGATTTTCTCGATCGGCTCGGGACCGGCGCGGCCTTTCGCGAGCATTACCTCTCGCCCTTTTCCGGCGCGATATGGTCCACCCCGCTGGAGCGCATTCTCGACTTTCCCGCCCATGCGATGATGGAGTTTTTCCGCAACCACGCGCTGCTCGACTACGACGGCCAGCATCAGTGGTACACGGTGCGCGGCGGCTCGCGCGAATATGTCGGACGGCTGGAAGCGGCGTTGCGGCGGAGCGGCGTCGAGCTGCGCACCGGGACCCCGGTCGAGGCGGTGCAGCGCGGCAGGGATGGCGCGGCGGTGCGGATGCCCGGCGGGGAGTGGGAGCTTTTCGACGAGGTGATCCTCGCCACCCATTCGGACATCGCGCTGCGCCTTCTGGTGGACGCGAGCCCCGAGGAAGCGGCCGATCTCGGCGCGATCCGATACCAGCGCAACGACGCGATTCTCCATGCCGATGCCGCGCTCATGCCGAAAAGCCGCAAGGTCTGGTCGAGTTGGAACTACACCGAGCCCAAGGGCGCGCGGCGCGAGCGGATCGACCTGACCTACTGGATGAATTCGCTCCAGCCGATCCCGGCGGACGATCCGATGTTCCTGACGCTCAACACCGCCCAGCCGATCCGCGAGGAGTTGATTTACGATCAGGTGCGTTTCGATCACCCGGTCTTTGATCTGGGCGCGATGGGGGCGCAGGAGCGGATTCGCCAGCGCAACGGCCAGAACCAGACCTGGTTCTGCGGCGCATGGCTCGGCAACGGGTTTCACGAGGATGGGCTCGCGAGTGCGCACCGGATGGCCGAGGCGCTGCACGCCAAGCTGCGGCCCACGCTTCGGATGCCGGTCGCGGCGGAATGAGCCCGGTCGAGCATATCGCGGGCCACACCAGCCACAGCCGGCGCGGCGCGATCCGCAACGCCTTTCGCTATTCCATCGACTACGTGCTGCTCGATGCCGAGACCCCGCCAAAGGGGCCGTGGCTCTTCGGGCGCAACCGGCGCAATCTGGCAAGCCTCTGGGACAGCGACCACGGCGGGCCGGTCGGGCAAGGCGTGGGCGCGGCCTGGGCGCGCGGGGTGCTGGCCGATCACGGGGTCGAGGCGCCGGGGCGGCTGATGCTGCTGGCGCAACCGCGGATGCTGGGCCACGTCTTCAACCCGGTGAGCTTCTGGCTCGCCCATGATCGCGCCGGCGCGTTGCGCGCGGTGATCGCGGAGGTCACCAACACCTTCGGCGAGCGCCATTCTTACCTCTGCCAGCGGCCCGACGGCGGCCCGATCGATGCCGAGGACCGCATCGTGGCGACCAAGGTCTTCTACGTCTCGCCGTTTCAGCCGATCGAGGGGATCTATGAGTTTCGCTTCGACATCCGGGATGACCGGATCGGCATCTGGATCGATCACCGCAACGAAGAGGCCGGGGTCGTCGCGACGCTCTCGGGCCCGCGCGCGCCGCTGACCAGCGCGGGCCTGCTTGGCGCGATGCTGCGCCGCCCCGTCGGCGCGCGCCGGGTCGTGGCGCTGATCTTCTGGCAGGCGCTCAAACTGCGGTGGAAAGGCGCGCGCTATCGCACCCGCCCGGAGCCCCCGGCCGAAGAGGTCTCGTGAGGTGCGCGCGGCGGCCGAGCGCCTGCCCGCCTATGCGGGCTTTGCCGCCGTGCTCGCGGCCGCGGGGCTGCCGATCTACATCCACGCGCCCAAAGTCTATGCCGACCGGTTCGGGCTGAGCTTCGCGGCGCTCGGGCTGGTGCTCTCGGCGCTGCGGCTGCTCGACGTGGTGCAGGATCCGGCGCTCGGCTGGCTCTCGTCCCGTCTGGGGCGCTGGCGCGGGCCGGGGGTGGCGATCGCGCTGGCGCTCATGGCGCTGAGCATGGTCGCGCTTTTCGCGGTGGCGCCGCCAGTGGCGCCGCTTGCGTGGTTCGCGCTGTGCATGGCCGGGCTATTTACCGGATACAGTTTCCTCAGCATCACCTTCTATGCCCGCGGCGTGACCAAGGCCCGCGGGCTCGGGCCGGGCGGCCATTTGCGCCTTGCGGGCTGGCGCGAGACGGGCGGGATCCTCGGGCTCTGTTTGGCGGCGGTCGCGCCGGCTCTGCTGACCGGGGGCGCGCAGCCGATGGCGATCTATGCCGCGGGCTTCGCTCTGGCGGCGCTGCTCGCGGGCCTCGCGATGCGCGCGGAATGGGCCGGGCCGCAGGCAGAGGCCGGGGACCCCGGCCTGCGCGCGATCCTCGCCGACGCTTTGGCGCGCCGGTTGCTCCTCATCGCGCTTGCCAATGCCGCGCCCGTGGCCATCACCGCCACGCTGTTCCTCTTCTTCGTGGAAACACGGCTCGGCGCGCCGGCGGCGGCGGGCCCGTTGCTGCTGCTGTTCTTTCTCTCTGCCGGGGCCACCGCGCCGCTCTGGGCGCGGCTCGCGGGCCGCTTCGGTGCGCGCCGCGTCCTGCTCTGGGCCATGGCGCTTGCCATCGTCACCTTCGCCGGCACGCTGGCCCTGGGCGCGGGGGATCTGCCGTGGTTCGCGCTGATCTGCTTTCTGTCCGGCGCGGCGCTCGGCGCGGACATGACGCTCCTGCCGGCGATCTTCGCGGCCCACCTGGCGCGCATCGCGCCGCAGGCAAGCCTCGGGTTCGGGCTCTGGTCCTTTGTCTCCAAACTGACGCTGGCGCTCGCCGCGGGCTTTGCCCTGCCGCTGCTGGACTGGGCCGGGGTCTCGCCCGGCGGATCGACCTCCCCACCAACCTCCGCCACCGGCCTCGGCGCGCTGAGCCTGCTCTATGCGGGGGTGCCCTGCCTGCTCAAACTCGTCGCCATGGGCCTTCTGGCCCGGACCGCGCTGCCCGAGGCGCGGCCATGACCGGCGCCTCGCCGGGAAACCTTGAGGCGCATGAAGCGTTGTTCCGGGGAGGGCCCGCGCGCGGGGCCACTCGCCGGCGCGTTGAAATGACCGTGTCGGGCTCATACCTTTTGTCGCGCAACCGGTGGGAGATTTCAGGATGAAAGAGTGGCGCGGCAAACGGTACTGGATCGTCGGGGCGAGCGCGGGGCTCGGCGCGGCGCTTGCACGGCAGCTCAGCCGCGTCGGGGCGGAACTTGTCCTCTCAGGCCGCAACGAAGAGCCGCTTCGCACCCTGGCCAAAGATCTTCCGGGCAAGGCGAGCGTTCTGGTCTGCGACGTGCAGGATGACGCGAGCGTCGAGGCCGCGGTGGCCGAGCTTGGCGAGATCGACGGGCTGGTCTGCCTCGCCGGGGTCTACTGGCCGATGTCGGCCACCGAGTGGGAGCCCGAGAAGGTCACCGCGATGCTTGACGTCAACCTCACCGGCACCGCCCGGGTGCTGGGCCGTGTCGTGCCCGGGATGGTCGCGCGCGGGGCGGGGCACATCGTGCTCACCGGCTCGCTCACCGCCTATCGCGGGCTGCCCGGGTCGATCGGCTATACCGCGTCCAAGGCCGGGATCATGTCGCTTGCCGAATGCCTGCGCGCCGATCTGGGCAGTAGCGGGGTCGAGGTGCAACTGCTCAACCCCGGCTTCATCCGCACGCGGCTGACCGAGAAGAACGACTTCCGCATGCCCTTCCTCATGGAGCCCGACGAGGCCGCCCGCATCGCCTTCGAGCACATGAATTCCGGCCGCTTCGCCCGCGCCTATCCGATGGTCTTCAGCTGGCCCTTCCGGCTTGGCCGGCTCCTGCCAGACGGGCTCTATTTCCGGCTCTTCGGCGCCTGATGCGTCTAGATGCCTGACGCGCCTAGATGAAGGTCCGGGATGCGAGGCGCTGCGGCGTGTCGAGGTGGGGCGTGGCCCCGAATTGCATCAGGTGAAGCTCGCCGCCGCGCAGGGCGAAACGGTGCAACGACGTGTGGCTGATCGACAGGAAAATCTTGCTCTTGGCGGTGGTGTCGAGTCCGAGCGCCATGGCCGTCAGGGTCGCGATCACGCCGGTGGACGTCACCAGCAGGGGCCGCTCGCTCTGCTCTGCCGCGTCCGAGGCCGCGGCGAAAATCCGGCTGCGGAAATGCTCGTAGCTCTCGACCACGGGGCGGAGCCGGCCCGCGCGCCAGACGTCGATCACCTGCGGCACATGGGCGGCGAAACTCTCGTGCGTCTCCGGAAAGGGGACGCCGTGATCGTCACGCAGGGCGGTGCTCAGGCCGAAGTAATCAAGCTCGTTGAGCCGCGCATCGTGGTCGTGGGGCAGCGCTGAGACGTTGAGCCCCTTGGCCGTCTGAATCTGGCGGCGCATCGTGCCCGAGACGATCCGGTCAAACCCCGGATGGCCGCGCAGATACTCGCCGAGCCATTCCGCCTGCTGATGCCCGAGATCCGAGAGCCAGTCATAGCTCTCCTCGTCCTTGGCTTCCGAATTGGCCTGCCCGTGACGGACCAGTGTGATTTCCTTCATCTGCGCGCGCGCCTCCTTCGGGCCCAGTTATGACAGCGCCGCGCCGGAGGGCAAGCCGCCCATGCGCCGTGCAATCGCCCGGGCCGGGGCGCGGGACTTTAAGCGAACTGAAATCTGGCGATCCCGTTTCGTGAATGGGCGCTCTGCCCCCTTGCCAGAGGCGCGTGCCGGGCCCTTGGTGAGGGCGTGCCCCCCGGTTTCAGAGCAAAGAGAGCGCGCCGCCTATGCCGTCAGCCTTCGAGAATACGCAACTCATCGCCGAGCCAGGGCAGCGCCTCCTGCGCCGGGGTGATCACCTGCGCCAGCAGCAGGTTGCGCATCGTGCGGGCCACATCGCGGGGCACGCGCTCGGCCCAGTCGGTGCTGGCAAAGAGGCTGATCTGGCGGGCGAAGGGTTTGAAGGGGAGCGGGTGCGCGGCGAGATCCTGATGCATCCGCGCGGCGCGCATGTAGCCCATCGGGGTGGTGATCGTCCAGCCGACGCCGCGGGCCACCAGCGTCATCAGCGACAGGTGCGGGCCGATCTCGAACCGCTCGGGGAAGTGGATCTTCTGGCGGGCAAGCTGGGCTTCGATCTGACGGCCGATGAGTTGGGCCCGGTCGTGCCGCAGGAAGGGCAGGGCCGAGAGGCTCGCGACCGGATCCTCCTTGCGCAACAAGCCTTTAGGCGCCACGAGGATGAAGGGATCGCGCGCAAGCGGGTATTCCACGACTCCATCCACCACCGCGCCCGTGCTGGCCGAAACCGCGATGTGGAGCTGCCCCTCGACGAGCGCGGCGGTGATCTCGTGGCTCGGCGCGGTGATCAGCTTGAAGTGGCACCGGGTGAGATTCTCGGCCAGCAGGGTGACGAGCCGGGGCGTCAGGTCATTGTCGAAATCGTCGATCACGCCGAGGTTGAGCGCGGTCAGGTGCGACAGGTCCATGACCGTGAGCTCGTTCTGGGCGAGGCGCAGCTGGCTCAGCACGGTCTCGACCCGTCTGAGGAAAGTCCGGCCCGCCGGGGTCAGCTGCATCGGGCGGCGGCCGTGGTTGATCAGGTCGATCCCGAGCGCGGCTTCGAGATTGCGCAATTGCTGCGACACGGCGGGCTGGCTGAGCCCGGTCGCTTCGGCGGCGAGCGCGACCGAGCCGCTCTCGGCCAGGGCCTCGAAGACCTCCAGCCCGCGCAAGCTCACGCCCTTCATCAACATGACTCATCCTCCGCCAGATTTGTCTTTTGTGAATTGAGCCGCCCCGCCGGTCAAGGCCGCGGCCGCATCAAGGAGCCCGCCGATGCCCGTTGACCTGCCCTTTGCCACCGCGCTCAAGCGGCTCGCCGATGCCGCGCCCGTCTCGATGCGCGATGTTTCCGACACCGTCCAGATCATGCTTGCCCGCATCGCCGGGGAGGGGGAGAACGCGGTGCGCCACTATGCCAAGGCGCTCGACGGCCACTCCGGGCCCTACGTGGTGCCGCCCGAGGAGATCGCGCGCGCGGTGGCCACGGTGCCCGAGGAGGTCCGGGCGCGCATTCGCTATGCCCATGAGAACATCCGCGCCTTTGCCGAGGCGCAGCGCGCGAGCCTGCGGGAATTCGAGACCGAGCTCCGCCCCGGGCTCATGGCCGGGCAGCGGGTCATCCCGCTCGACGTGGCCGGGGCCTATGTGCCCGGCGGGCGCTATGCGCATGTGGCTTCCGCGCTGATGACGATCACCACCGCGCGGGTCGCCGGGGTGCCCCATGTGATCGCCGCCTCACCCGCGCGCGATGGCGCGATCCCCGCCCCGGTCCTCTTCGCGATGCAGCTTGCGGGGGCCGATACGGTGCTCATGCTCGGCGGGGTACAGGCGGTCGCGGCGATGGCGGGCGGGCTCTTTGGGGCGCCGCCGGCGGATATCATCGTCGGCCCCGGCAACGCTTTCGTGACCGAGGCCAAGCGCCAGATCTTCGGCTCGGTGGGGATCGACATGGTCGCCGGGCCCACCGACACGCTCATCCTCGCCGATCGGACCGCGGATCCGGACTTCGTCGCCTGGGATCTGATCGGGCAGGCCGAACACGGGGAGACGTCGCCAGTGCGGCTGGTGACGGATCACGCGCCGCTGGCGGAGGCGGTGATGGCCCGGAGTCCTGCGCTCATCGCCAGCCTGCCGGAGGCGAATGCCGCGGCGGCGGCGGCGGCCTGGGCGGCGCTCGGCGAGGTGCTGCTCGTGACCTCCCGCGAGGACATGGCCCGCGCCGCCGACGTGATCGCGCCCGAACACCTCCACGTGCAGGCCGCCGATCTCGAGTACTGGCGCGCGCGGCTGACCGCCTATGGCGCGCTCTTTCTGGGCGAGGAGACCACCGTGGCCTTCGGCGACAAGGCGGCCGGGCCCAACCACGTTCTGCCCACCGAACGCGCGGCGCGCTATACCGGGGGGCTCTCGGTCCTCAAGTTCCTCAAGGTCGTCACCTGGCACCGGGCGCGGCCCGAGGCGGTGGGCGAGCTGGCGCAGGCGACGGCGGCGATTTCCCGGCTCGAGGGGATGGAGGGCCACGCCCGCACCGCCGACATCCGCATCGCGCGCTACGGTGGCGCGGAAGGCGCGCGGCGCAGCGGCTGATCCCGCCCGCCCTTTGCCGCAACGCCCCTTGCCAATTCCCGGCAATACCGGTCAACTCGGCGCGATACGTTGAAGGAGGCGAGCCATGTCGCTCAAGGAAGCTGCCGAAGAGGTCCGGCTCAAGGCCTATGCGCCCTACTCGAAGTTCAAGGTCGGTGCCGCGCTGCGCGGCGCGTCGGGCGCGATCTACGCGGGGTGCAATGTCGAAAACGTGGCCTACCCCGAGGGCACCTGCGCCGAGGCGGGGGCGATTGCGGCGATGATCGCGGCGGGCGAGACGCGGATCACGGAGGCCTATGTCGTTGCCGAGAGCCCCGAGCCGGTGCCGCCCTGCGGCGGCTGCCGCCAGAAGCTCAAGGAATTCGCCGCAGCCGACGTGCCCGTCACGCTCGCGACCACCGGCGGCGCCAGCCGGACCATGACCGTTGCCGAGCTGCTCCCCGGAGCGTTCACCGGCGCGCATATGGTGCGCTGAGTGCCCCTCGGCGCGCGTCAGGTTCTGGGCCGGTTGCGGGAGGGCGAGGAGCCCAGCCCCAAGGAACTCGCGTGGTTTGCCGCCGGGCTGGCCGACGGCTCGATCAGCGACGCTCAGGCCGGGGCCTTTGCCATGGGCATCTGTCGCGCTCCGATGGGGGCCGAGGCGCGCGCGGCGCTCACGCTCGCGATGCGCGATACCGGTGATGTGCTGCGGTGGGACCTGCCGGGCCCGGTGCTCGACAAACACTCGACCGGCGGCGTCGGCGATTGCGTCTCGCTCCTGCTTGCGCCCGCTCTCGCGGCCTGCGGCGCCTATGTGCCGATGATCTCGGGCCGGGGCCTTGGCCACACCGGCGGCACGCTCGACAAGCTCGAAGCCATCCCGGGCCTGAGCACCGCGCTCTCCGAAGAGAGGTTCCGCGCGGTGGTCGGCGAGGCCGGCGCGGCGATCGTGAGCGCCTCAAGCGAAATCGCCACGGCGGACAAGCGGCTCTACCGCGTCCGCGACGTGACCGGCACGGTGGAGAGCCTCGATCTCATCACCGCTTCGATCCTCGCCAAGAAGCTCGCCGCCGGGCTGGAGGCGCTTGTGCTCGACGTCAAGACCGGCTCCGGCGCCTTCATGAAAGGGCCCGAGGAGGCGCGCGCCCTCGCGCAATCGCTGGTCAGTACCGCCAAGGCCGCCGGCTGCCCGACCAGCGCGCTCATCACCGACATGTCCCAGCCGCTCGCGCCTGCGCTCGGCAACGCGCTCGAAGTGGCCGAATGCATCGCGGTGCTGCGCGGCGAGGGGGCGGGTCCGCTGCTGGACGTGACCCTCGCGCTCGGGGCAGAGCTTCTGGTCGCCGGGGAGCTTGCCGCGAATACCGCAGCGGGGACGGCGCAATTGCGCGCGGCGTTGGAGAGCGGCGCCGCCGCGGACCGGTTTGCCCGAATGATCGCCGCAATGGGCGGCCCGGCGGACCTGATCGAGCGGCCCGAGGCGCATCTCGCCCGCGCGCCGGTGATCCGCGATGTCCCCGCGCCGGCGACCGGGATCATCGCGCGGATGGACGCCGAAGCGCTCGGGCTCGCGGTTGTCGCGCTTGGCGGCGGGCGGCAGGTCGAGAGCGACGTGATTGACCCCGCCGTCGGGCTTTCCGCCGTGCTGCCGCTCGGCACGACCGTGGCCAAGGGCCAGCCGCTCGCGCGGGTGCACGCCGCCAGCGAAGACGCCGCAGCTGCCGCCGCCAGCGCGGTTTCGGGCGCGATCACTCTGGCGGGCGGCGCGCAAGACCTGCCGCCCCTCATTGTCGAAAGGATCAGCTGATGCCCCGTGCCTTCCTCGTCGTGATGGACAGCGTCGGCATCGGCGGCGCGCCGGATGCGGCGTCGTTCTTCAACGATGGCGTGCCCGACACCGGGGCCAACACGCTGGGCCATATCGCCCGGGCCTGCGCGGCGGGTGAGGCCGAGGAGGGGCGCAGCGGCCCGCTCCGGCTTCCCACGCTCAGCGCGCTCGGGCTCGGCCGCGCCACCGCCCTCGCCAGCGGGCTCGAGCCCCCGGGGCTCGACGCCGCGCCGACCGGGTTCTGGGCCGCCGCGACCGAGACGAGCCCGGGCAAGGACACGCCCTCGGGGCATTGGGAGCTCGCCGGGCTGCCCGTCCCCTGGGACTGGCACTACTTTCCCGACAAGCAGAACTCCTTCCCGCAAGAGGTCATTGACGCCGCCATCGCGGCCGCGGGGGCCGACGGGATTCTCGGCAATTGCCATGCTTCCGGGACCGTCATCGTCGATGAGCTGGGGCCCGAGCACCTGCGCACCGGGCGCCCCATCTGCTACACCTCCGCCGACAGCGTTTTCCAGATCGCCGCGCATGAGGCGGCTTTCGGGCTGGAGCGGCTCTACGACATGTGCCGCGCGCTGGCGCCGATGCTCCATGCGATGAAGGTCGGCCGCGTGATCGCGCGCCCCTTCCTCGGCGATGAGACCAACGGATTTGCCCGCACCGGAAACCGCAAGGATTTCGCGATCGAGCCCCCCGCGCCGCTCCTCACCAACTGGGTGCAGGAGGCGGGCGCCCATGTCTATGCCATCGGCAAGATCGGCGATATCTTCTCGATGACCGGGATCGACGAGCTGCGCAAAGGCAGCGACGAGGTGCTTATGGGGCATCTGCATGATCTCGTGGAGGAGGCCGAGGACGGCAGCCTCACCTTCGCCAATTTCGTCGAATTCGACAGCCTCTACGG
This sequence comes from Poseidonocella sedimentorum, assembly GCF_900116005.1. Classification (GTDB taxonomy): domain Bacteria; phylum Pseudomonadota; class Alphaproteobacteria; order Rhodobacterales; family Rhodobacteraceae; genus Poseidonocella; species Poseidonocella sedimentorum. The sequence continues at coordinate 62,421 of NZ_FOYI01000008.1, read as the reverse complement.
CCACCGGCGCGATATCTCGGGCTATGCCCGCGCGCTGGAATGGTTCGATGGCGAGATCGGGCGGCTCCTGCCGAAACTGCGCGACGGCGACATGCTGCTCCTGACCGCCGATCATGGCAACGATCCGAGCTGGACCGGGACCGATCACACCCGCGAGCGCGTCCCCGTGCTGATCGCCGGGCGCGGCGTGGGCTCAGCGGGGCAAGTGATGTTTGCGGACGTGGCGGCGAGCGTCGCCGCGCATCTTGGCGTGCCCGCGCAAGGGCCGGGACGGAGTTTTCTATGAGTTATCGCGACGTGCCGAAAATCGAGCTGCACCTGCACATCGAAGGTGCCGCGCCGCCGGGGTTCATCCGCGGGCTCGCGCAGGAGAAATCGGTCAATCTCACCGGCGTTTTCGACGAGGCGGGGCACTACACCTATCGCACCTTCAACGAATTCCTCTCGGTCTACGAGGCCGCCACCGAGGTCTTAAAATCGCCGCGGGACTACGCGCGGCTGACCACGGCGGTTCTGGAAGAATGCGCGGCGAACGGCGTTGTCTATGCCGAGACATTCATCAGCCCGGACTTCTGCGGCGGCGGCGATCTGGCGGCCTGGCGCGAGTACCTCCACGCGATGCAGGAGGCGGCGGAGGCGGCCGAGCGCGCGATGGGCATCACCCTGCGCGGCATCGTCACCTGCGTGCGCCATTTCGGGCCCGACAAGGCCAAGGCCTCGGCGCGCTGCGCGGCGGAAACGGCGGGGAACTGGATCACCGGCTTCGGCATGGGCGGCGACGAGATGATGGGCCATCAGGGCGATTTCGCCTATGCCTTCGACATGGCCCGCGAAGCCGGACTTCGGCTGACGACCCACGCGGGCGAATGGGGCGGGCCGGCGAGCATGCGCGAGGCGATCCGCGACCTGCGCGTCGAGCGCATCGGCCACGGGGTGCAGGCGATCTCGGATGCAAGCCTCATCGACGAGCTTATCGAGAAAAACATCGTGCTGGAGGTCTGCCCCGGATCCAACGTGGCGCTCGGGGTCGTGCCCTCCTTCGCCGCGCACCCGATTGCGAAGCTGCGCGAGGCCGGCGTCCGCGTGACCATCTCGACCGACGATCCGCCCTTCTTCCACACCACCATGACGCGCGAATACGATGAGCTCGAGCGCGCTTTCGGCTGGGGCGAGGAGGATTTCGCCGCGCTCAACCGCATTGCGCTTGACGCCGCCTTTTGCGACGACGACACACGCGCCCGCATCGCCAAACATTGGGACCCATCATGACCGAGCATCTCACCGTTGTCCGCCACCCGCTTGTCCAGCACAAGCTGACCATCATGCGCGAGAAGAGCACCTCCACGGCCGTCTTCCGCCAGCTTTTGCGCGAGATCAGCCAGCTTCTGGCCTATGAGATCACCCGCGAGCTGCCGATGACGACCAAGCCGATTGAAACGCCCATGGAGGCGATGGACGCGCCGACGCTCGACGGCAAGAAGCTCGCGCTCATTTCGATCCTGCGCGCGGGCAACGGGCTGCTGGACGGCGTGCTGGAGCTCATCCCTTCGGCGCGGGTCGGCTTCGTCGGCCTGTACCGCGACGAGGAAACGCTGCAGCCGGTGCAGTATTACTACAAGGTGCCCGAGGCGCTGGAGGATCGGGTGGTGATCGCGGTCGATCCGATGCTGGCGACGGGCAATTCCTCGGCGGCGGCGGTGCAGCTGCTCAAGGATTCGGGCGCCAAGAACATCCGCTTTTTGTGCTTGCTGGCCGCGCCCGAGGGTGTCGCGCGGATGAAGGAGGCGCATCCGGATGTGCCGATCGTGACCGCCGCGCTGGACGATGGGCTCAACGATCTGGGCTACATCATGCCGGGGCTCGGCGATGCGGGCGACCGGATGTTCGGGACGAAGTGACGCCTAGCGGCGCGTAACCCGGTTCACATGGCCGAGTTTGCGCCCCGCGCGCACCTCGGTCTTGCCATAAAGATGCAGCGCGGCGCACGCGTCTGTCGCATAGTCCGCGACCTTCTCGATATCCGAGCCGATCAGGTTCTCCATCTGGACATCCGCATAGCGCGACCCGTCGCCAAGGGGCCAGCCGGCCACGGCGCGGATGTGCTGCTCGAACTGGTCGACGGTGCAGCCGTTCTGCGTCCAGTGGCCCGAATTATGCACGCGCGGCGCGATTTCGTTGACCAGAAGCCCCTCGGGCGTGACGAAGAGCTCCACCCCCATGACGCCGCAATAGTCGAGCTTGTCGAGGATGCGCGCGGCGATATCGACCGCCTCGGCGCGCTGCGCGTCCGTCAGGGTGGCGGGCACGGTGGTGGTGCGCAGGATGCCGTCGCGGTGGACGTTTTCGCCGGGGTCGAAACAGGCGAGGCGCCCGTCCGCGCCGCGCGCGGCGATCACGGAAACCTCGTGGGTGAAGTCGACGAACCCTTCGAGAATCGAGGGCGCGCCGGCCATCGCCTCCAGCGCGGGCGCCGCCTCGGCCTCGGTCATGATCCGCGCCTGGCCCTTGCCATCATAGCCGAAACGCCGCGTCTTGAGGATCGCGGGCAGGCCGATTTCGGCGACGGCCTCGGCGAGGTCCACCGCGTCATCGACCGCCGCGTACGGCGCCGTCCCGAGACCCAGATCGCTCAGGAAAGCCTTTTCCACCAGCCGGTCCTGCGAGACGGCCAGCGCTCGGCGGTTGGGCCGGATCGGACGCAGGGTGTCGAGCAGGTCGAGCGCGGCGGTGGGGATGTTTTCGAATTCAAAGGTGATCACGTCGACTGCCTCGGCAAAGCCGCGCAGCGCGTCCAGATCGTCATAGGCGGCGGTGGTGACCGCGTGGGCCACATCGCCCGCCGGCGGGGTGCCGCCGGGCTCGAAGATGTGGGTGCGATAGCCCATGCGGCTGGCCGCGACGCTGAGCATCCGGCCAAGCTGGCCGCCGCCGAGAATGCCGATGATCGCGCCGGCGGGGAGGGGCTCAGTCATCGCTTGGGGCCTCCGGGATCGACGCTGAAAGCGCCGCGCGCCACGCGTCGACGCGGGCCGCGAGATCGGCATCCGCGGTGGCGAGGATCTGAGCCGCCATGAGCCCGGCGTTGGCCGCACCGGCCGCGCCGATGGCCATGGTTGCGACGGGAAAGCCCTTGGGCATCTGGACGATGGAATAGAGGCTGTCCACCCCCGAGAGCGCCTTGGTCTGGACCGGCACACCGACAACCGGCACGCGCGTCTTGGACGCCATCATGCCGGGCAGATGCGCCGCCCCGCCCGCGCCGGCGATGATCACCTTGAGCCCGCGCGCAGCGGCGGTCTTGCCATAATCCCACAGCCGGTCCGGGGTGCGATGCGCCGAGACGATCCGGGCCTCATAGGCGATGCCCAGCTCGTCGAGAATCTCCGCGGCCTGTTTCATTGTGGGCCAGTCCGACTGGCTCCCCATGATGATGCCCACCTGTGCGCCCGCCATGCGCCCCTCCATCTTGTCTGGTCAACCGCTTAGCAGGGGGCGGCGGGGCGATGCAATGGCGCGGGGCCCGGCTCAGGCGATGATGTCGGGATAGAGCCGGTCTTCGATCTGGCGGATGCGATCCTTGAGGAAGAGCTTCTTTTTCTTGAGCCGTTGCAGCGTCAACTGATCGCCCGTCCCACGGTCGGCCAGCGCCTCGATCGCCTCATCCAGATCGCGGTGTTCGCGGCGGAAAACTTCCAGCTCCACGCGCAGCACCTCGTCGGATTTCATCGCAATATCGTTCTGCGCATTCATCCCTTGCTACGCTCCGGCCTTGTTGAACAGCTCCTTTTATCAGCTTGCGCCCGTCGCGCAAAGGTCTTGCGCGAACCATGGTTGATGCCCATATCTTGCCCGTGGTCGCCGCTTTCAGGGGCCACGAATGTACAGTCGCTTTTTGAAGGACCTGTCGATGACGAAACTGACCCTGGGCTCGCACCCCTTCCTGCTTGGCTTTGATCAGTTGGAGAGGCTGGTGGAGCGCACCGCCAAGAGCGGCAACGAAGGCTACCCGCCTTATAATATCGAACAAAGCTCCGAGACCACCTTCCGCATCACCCTCGCCGTGGCCGGGTTCCGCGAGGAAGACCTGTCGATCACGCTGGAGGACCGCCAGCTTGTGATCCGGGGGCGTCAGGGCGACGAGGCGGACGATCGCGTCTTTCTCCATCGGGGGATCGCCGCGCGGCAGTTCCAGCGCTCATTCGTGCTGGCCGACGGGGTTGAGGTGGGCGAGGCGCGGCTTGAAAACGGGCTGCTGCATGTCGATCTCAATCAGGCCCGCCCGGAAAGCGTGGTGCAGACCATCAACATCAATCGGGGGTAGGACCATGCAGACACCAATTGACATCATCAAAGACGAGGGCTCGCGGATCGTCTACGTCCGCGAGGTCGAGCTGGACGATCTGCCCGCCGGCGTGCGGCACCAGATCGAGGACGTGACCAAGCTTTATGCCGTGCACAGCGAATCCGGAGAGCGGCTTGCCATCGTGACAGACCGCGACGCGGCCTTCATGCTCGCACGCCATCACGACCTCGCGCCCGTTCCGGTCCACTGACCGCGCAGCGCGTTTCACAGACCCGCAAAGACCAGAGCCGCCGCGCGTAACCGCCGGCGGCTCTTCTCGTTCTCTCCCCCCAAACGCAAAGCGCCCCGGCGAGAGGCCGGGGCGCGGAGCATGGATCGGCCCGAAGGCTCACATCCCGGCGATGAGGCCGAGCTGCTCGAGCTTGAGGATCACCTGGTGGGCGCAGTTGTCCACGTCCACGTTCTCGGTCTCGAGGCGAATCTCGGGATTCACCGGCACGTCATAGGGATCGGAGATGCCGGTGAATTCCTTGATCTTGCCCTCGCGCGCCAGCTTGTAGAGCCCCTTGCGGTCGCGCCGCTCGCATTCCTCGATGGAGGTCGCGACGTGGACTTCGACAAAGGCGCCGCACTGCTCGATGTCCTCGCGCACGGCCCGCCGGGTGGTGGCATAGGGCGCGATGGGCGCGCAGATGGCGATACCGCCGTTCTTGGTGATCTCGGAGGCCACAAACCCGATCCGGCGGATGTTGAGGTCGCGGTGCTCCTTGGAGAAGCCGAGCTCGGAGCTGAGGTTCTTGCGGACGATGTCGCCGTCGAGCAGCGTCACCGGGCGGCCGCCCATTTCCATCAGCTTGACCATGAGCGCGTTGGCGATGGTCGATTTGCCGGAGCCGGAGAAGCCGGTGAAGAACACGGTGAAGCCCTGTTGCGCGCGCGGTGGGCGCGTCTTGCGCAGCTCGGAGACAACCTCGGGGAAGGAGAACCATTCGGGAATTTCCAGCCCTTCGGCCAGACGGCGGCGCAGCTCGGTGCCCGAGATGTTGAGGATGGTCACGTCATCCTTGTCGGCGATCTCGTCGGCGGGCTCGTACTGGGCGCGCTCCTGGACGTAGACCATGTGTTTGAAATCGACCATCTCGATGCCGATTTCGTCCTGATGCTCGCGGAAGAGATCCTGGGCATCATAGGGGCCGTAGAAATCCTCGCCGGCTGAGTTCTTGCCGGGGCCGGCGTGATCGCGGCCGACGATGAAATGGGTGCAGCCGTGGTTGCGGCGGATCAGCCCGTGCCAGACCGCCTCGCGCGGGCCGGCCATGCGCATGGCGAGGTTCAGAAGGCTCATGGTCGTGGTCGCACTGGGGTATTTGTCGAGCACGGCCTCGTAGCAGCGCACGCGGGTGAAGTGGTCCACGTCGCCCGGTTTGGTCATCCCGACGACCGGGTGGATCAGCAGGTTGGCCTGGGCTTCACGCGCGGCGCGAAAGGTCAGCTCCTGGTGCGCGCGGTGCAGCGGGTTGCGCGTCTGGAAGGCGACGACCTTGCGCCAGCCGAGCTTGCGGAAATAGGCGCGCAGCTCGTTGGGCGTGTCGCGGCGACCGCGGAAATCATAATGGACGGGTTGCTGGATGCCCGTCACCGGGCCGCCGAGGTAAATCTCGCCCGCGGTGTTGTGCAGGTAGTTGACCGCCGGGTGGGCATCGTCATCGGCCCCGAACACCTTCTCGGCCTCGCGCGCCTTGTCCGGCGCCCAGCGGTCGGTCACGGTCATGGTGGCGAGGATGACGCCTTCCTGGTCGCGCAGCGCGATATCCTGCCCGATTTCGAGCGCTTCGGCGAAGGCGGAGTTGACGTCGAGTGTGATCGGGATTGGCCAGAGGTGGCCGTCTGCGGTGCGCATGTTCTCGACGACGCCGTCGTAATCCGCCTCGCTCATGAAGCCCTTGAGCGGGTTGAAGCCGCCGTTCATCAGCAGTTCCAGATCACAGATCTGGCGCGGCGTGAGATCCCAGCTCACGAGATCCGCGGCCTCGACTTTCAGTTTCAGCGCGGATTCGTGGGAAACAAACAGCTCGGGGACAGGGGCGAGATTGGGGCTCATCGACATGCAAATGACCTCACGTAGAGAAAAAAGAGGCCCATCGCGGATCGGCGGGCCTTTGGGGCGGTTTCGGGTGCCGCTTTGCCCACACTCGCCGCGAAAGGCAAGGGTCGGGTGTCGAAAACGCGTGCCGATGGACAGAAACCCGCCATGCGGCGGGGGTATGGCGCGGGGCGCGACCGGGGCGCCCCGCCGCGCTCAGCTTTCCTGTTCGGCGAGGAAGCGTTCGGCGTCGAGCGCGGCCATGCAGCCCATGCCCGCGCTGGTGACCGCCTGACGATAGATGTGGTCGGTCAGATCGCCCGCCGCGAAAATGCCCGGAATGGAGGTCGCCGTGCTGCCGGGCTTGACCCTGACGTAGCCGCCCATGTGGGTCTCCAGCTTGTCCTTCACGAGCTCGCTCGCAGGGGCATGGCCGATGGCCACGAAAACGCCCTTGCAGGGGATTTCGGTGATCTCGCCCGTCTCGGTGTGGCGGACGCGCACGGCGGTCACCCCTTTGGGAGTGTCCTCGCCCACAACCTCGTCAAGCTCGTGGAACCAGAGCGGCTCGATCTTGGGGTTCTTGAACAGCCGGTCCTGCAGGATCTTCTCGGCGCGGAGCGTGTCGCGGCGGTGGATCAGCGTGACCTTGGAGGCGAAGTTGGTCAGGAACAGCGCTTCCTCGACTGCGGTGTTGCCGCCGCCGATCACGACGATCTCCTGCCCGCGGTAGAAAAACCCGTCACAAGTGGCACAGGCCGACACGCCAAAGCCCTTGAACGCGTCTTCCGAGGGCAGGCCGAGCCATTTCGCCCGCGCGCCCGTTGCGAGAATTACGGCATCGGCGGTGTATGTCGTGCCCGAATCGCCGGTGGCGGTGAAGGGGCGGCTCTCGACGTCGAGCTCGGTGATGATGTCGCCGATGATCTCGCAGCCCATCGCCTTGGCATGGGCCTCCATCCGCACCATCAGGTCCGGCCCCTGCACCTCGGTATCGCCGGGCCAGTTCTCGACTTCGGTGGTGGTGGTGAGCTGACCGCCCGGCTCGATCCCCTGCACGAGGATCGGCTCCAGCATGGCCCGGCTGGCATAGACGCCCGCCGTGTAGCCCGCGGGCCCCGACCCGATGATCAGAACCTTCGTGTGCCGTGTATCCGCCATGTGTGTCTCGCCTTTCCTTCGCGTGTCCGCGGCCCATATAGCCCCGGTGACCGGCCGTTGAAAGATGCGCATGGCCCCCATGCGACGGCCGAAACCCGAGCCCGCCGGCTGCGATAATGAAATTGCGCGCGGGTGAAATTTAATTGCGCCCCTGCGCGCATTGGGTTAACTTGTGGAAAAACCGAGGATGACGATGCCAACGTCTCGACTGGACCCGATCGACCGAAAAATTCTGGCGGAGCTGCAGGCCGATGGCCGGATGACCAACGTGGAGCTTGCGCGCCGCGTGGGGATCTCCGCGCCGCCCTGCCTGCGCCGGGTGCGCACGCTGGAGGAGGCGGGGTTCATCCGCGGCTATCATGCGGATGTGGACAGCCGCGAGCTCGGCTTCGAGGTGCGCGTCTTCGCCATGGTCGGGCTGCAGTCGCAGGCCGAGGGCGATCTCAGCGCCTTCGAGGCGCTCTGCCGTGATTGGCCGCTGGTGCGCGAATGCCACATGCTCAACGGCGAGGTGGATTTCATGCTCAAATGCGTGGCCCCCGACCTCAGCACCTTCCAGTCCTTCCTGACCTCGCAGCTTCTGACCGCGCCCAACGTGGGCAGCGTCAAGACGTCGTTGGTGATCCGGGTGGCCAAGGATGAGCCCGGCGTGCCCTTCGAGGTCCTTGAGGATCGGCTCAGCAAGACCGCCTGAACCGGAGCGCCGGCGTCAGAGACGGATCGCCGCGATGAGCCGCCCGTAATCCGCTTCCTTGCGATGGACGCTGCGACGGTAGGAGTAGAATCGCTCCTCGTCCGAATAGGTGCAATGCCGCGTCCATTCCGCCTCGCCGATGCCCGCCGCGCGCAGCCGGTGGAGCAGGAAGGCGGGCAGGTCAAACTGCATCCGGTCGCCCGCGCCCCCGGCAAAGAAGCGCGCGTTGTCGCGGTCCTCGTCGAGGAAGGTCTCGAAGAATTCCGGGCCGACCTCATAGGCGCGCTGGCTGATGGTCGGGCCGATGACGGCGGTGGTCCGCTCGGGCCGCGCGCCGAGCGATTGCATCGTCTCCAGCGTCGCTTCCAGCACCCCGTCGAACCCGCCGCGCCACCCCGCATGAGCCGCCCCCACGACGCCCGCGTCCCGGTCGGCAAAGAGGACAGGCGCGCAATCGGCGGTCAGCACCGAAATCGCGAGCCCCGGCACATCGGTTACGATCGCATCGGCGCGCGGCGGCTCGGACGGCGACTCCCGCAGGTGCACGACGCTCGCGGAATGGACCTGATGCACACCGGCGAGCGCCTCGGTGCCCACGCCCATCGCCTCGGCCACACGCGCGCGATTGATGCTCACGATATCGGATTGATCAGAGGAGCCGCGCCCGCAGTTGAGCCCGGCGAACACCCCCGAAGACGCGCCGCCACGGCGGGTGAAGAACCCGTGTTGCACGGGCGCGAGGGTGTCGGACGTCAGAATTTCCAAAGTCATGAGGCGAGCCCCGGTGGTGGTGGTGCGTCGGGTGAGTGGAGGGCGAGTACCTTGAACAATGAGCCCATTTCGCCGGGGTGGGTCAAGCGCCGATGTGCGGCGGCCACGGCATCGGCGGCGGCTGGCCCGGCATTGCCGGCGAGGCTTCGGGCGCGGGCGGTGATGCCGAGCGCCTCGAGGAAAACGCCTTGGGGGACGGGGCCGGAATGAGCGCAGGGCGCGGCGCGGGCGAGGTCTTCGAAGCTGACATGGGCGGTCAGGTCCGCCGCGCCGGGATGCGCCAGCGGCGGGGCTTTTTCCCGGGCGTGGATCGCCTGAAGGCTGTCTCCCGTCGCCCGCCAGTCGCCGTAATCGATGATCAGCGCGGCGCCGCCCCGGGCCGTGATCCGGCGCCCGATCTCGGCGGCGATGCGCGCGCCGGCGGGGCACCAGGACACCATGTCGCCCTCGGCGCTGCCCGCGAGGCGATGGTCGAGCTCGGGCTGTGGGCCCGGCGGCGAAAGCCCCCAGCTCAGGCGCCCGTCCGAGACGCCGACCAACCGCTCGCACCATCCCGCGCCGGAGCGCAGGAATTGCCGAACCGGCAGGGCGTCGAAGAACTCGTTGGCGATGACAAGGAGCGGCGCTTCCTCCGGGAGGCTCTCCGCGCTCTCGTGAAACACGGGATCAAACCCGGCCAGCGCGGCGCTCTGGACGGCGCGAAGTGGGGGCGAGACCTCCACCAGATGCAGCCGAAGCGCCGCGTGAAACCCCGGCACCCCGCGCGTTGCCCGCAGCGCATCGGCCATCAGCACGCCCCGGCCGGGGCCAAGCTCGGCCAGGGTGAACGCCTCCGGCGCGCCCTGATCGAGCCAGGATTGCGCCAGCGCGAGCCCCACAAGCTCGCCGAACATCTGGCTGATCTCCGGCGCGGTGGTGAAATCGCCCTCCGCGCCGATCGGCTGGCGCGTGGTGTAGTAGCCGTGTTCGGGGTGGAGCAGGCAGGTCTGCATGTACGCCGCGACCGTGAGCGGCCCGTCAAAGGCAATGCGGCGGTGGAGATGCTCTTCGAGCGGGCTCATGCGAGGCGGGAGCCGGGCCGCGTGCGGGCGATGAGGAAGAGCCCGGCGAGGATCATCGGGAGCGTCAGGATCTGGCCCATGGTCAGCCCGGCCTCGCCCAGTTGCAGCGCGTAGCCGACCGGGTTGCCCGGCCCGGCGAACTGGGCGTCCGGCTGGCGGACAAGCTCGACCGCGGCGCGCGCGAGCCCGTAGCCCAGAAGGAAGACACCGGTCAGCAGGCCGGGGCGTTTGAGCGCGGAGGCGCCCAGCACGAGGGCCCAGAGCAATGCGCCGAGGATCAGCCCCTCCAGCGCGGCTTCGTAGAGCTGCGAGGGATGGCGCGCGCAGGGGCCGACGACGCCCGCGCACTCCTGTGCCAGCGCGCCGGGAAAGACCACGCCCCACGGCGCCTCGGTCGGCCGGCCCCAGAGCTCGCCGTTGATGAAATTCGCCAGCCGCCCCAGCAGAAGCCCCGGCGGCGTCGCGAGCGCGAGCGCATCGGCCAGCGAAAGCGCGGGGATGCCATGGCGGCGGCAATAGAGCAGGGCGGCGATGACGACGCCCGCAAACCCGCCGTGAAAGGCCATTCCGCCTTCCCAAAGACGCAGGATGGCGGCGGGGTTCTGGAGGTAGAAATCGGGTTGATAGAAGAGCACAAAGCCGAGCCGACCGCCCAGGATCACGCCGAGGATGATCCAGAAGAGCAGGTCCTCGACCTGTGTCGGCGCCATCGGTGCGCGCGACGCGGGCCACAGGGACGGGCGCCGCATCAGCCCCACCACCGTGCGCCAACCGATCAACAGCCCGACGATATAGGCCAGAGCATACCAGCGCAGTGAAAAGGCGAACTCGCCCAGACGGATCGTGAAGATCTCGGGCGACAGCTCTGGAAAGGGGATCGCGGCCAGCATGGCGCTTGTCTGCTCACGGTCGGCGGGGAAGTCAACCTTGTGACCGGGGCCGGACGCCCCATATAAGGAGCACGCCAGACACGGAGTGAGCTATGCAGACGCGCAACAAGATCATGGACGACATCTCGCAGATCATGACCAATGCCATGGGCGTGGCCCAGGGCGCGCGGCAGGAGGCGGAGACGGCGATGAAATCGCTGCTCGACCGTTGGCTGGCCGAGCGCGATCTCGTCACTCGGGAAGAATTCGACGCGGTCCGCGCCATGGCGCAGAAAGCGCGCGAGGAGAACGAAGCCCTCAAGGCGCGGCTCGATGCGCTAGAGGCCAAGGCTTCGACGGACTGAGCCGGGGCCGCGCGGGCTCTGGTCATTGCCGAAGGGCGGTCCTAGGGTCGCGCCATGGGTTCGATCGCCGACACCACAGCCGAAGCGCACGCCGCCCGCCGGGATGATCCCGCGGACGCGGCGTTTTCGTCGCGCGAGGTGGATGGCGCGCTGTGCCTGAGGGGCGCTGCGACCCTGTCCAACCTTGCCGAGCTTCAGGCGGCCTTGCAAAGCGGCGCGCGGCGCATCGATCTGTCCGATCTGTCGCGGCTCGATTCCGCCGGCGCATGGGCGCTCGCCACGTACCGCAGGCGGGTGGAAGGCGCTGAGCTCATCGGCCTCAAGCCGCCACATGCCGATATCTTCGAAACGGTGGACACGGCCCTCGCGCCCCCCGAGGATGACCCGGCCCCGCGCCGCTCGATGGCGGACCGGCTCGAAGGGATCGGCCGCGCCGTGGTCGGGAGCGCGCGGACCGGGGGCGAGTTGATCGCCTACCTCGGGATTTTCCTCCAGCGCCTCGCCGTCTCGATTCGCCACCCAAGCCGCTTTCACCTCACCGCGCTCGTCCACCATTGCCAGGAAGTCGGCCTCAAGGCGGTGCCCATCGTCGCGCTCATGGCCTTCCTCATCGGCATCGTGCTCGCCTTTCAGGGCTCGACACAGTTGCGCCAGTTCGGGGCAGAGGTCTTCGTGGTCGATCTGATCGCGATCTCGGTGCTGCGCGAGCTCGGGATCCTCCTGACGGCGATCATCGTCGCGGGGCGCACCGCGTCTTCCTACACCGCCGCGATCGGCTCGATGAAAATGCGCGAGGAGGTCGATGCGATGCGCGCGCTCGGGGTTGATCCGGCCCATGCGCTGATCGTGCCGCGCATCCTCGCGCTCCTTCTGATGCTCCCGATCCTCGGCCTCATCGCCAACGTGTCGGGCCTCATCGGCGGCATGTTCATGTCGTGGATCGAGCTTGGCATTTCGCCCGCCATGTTCCGCACCCGGCTCGTCGAGGGGACGGATATTTCCCACGTCTTCGTCGGCCTCGTCAAAGCGCCGTTTTTCGCGCTCATCATCGGCATCGTCGGCTGTCATGCGGGGATGCAGGTCAAGGGCAACGCGGAATCGCTGGGCATGATGACATCGCGGGCCGTGGTGGCCGCGATTTTCATGGTCATCGTCGCCGATGCGCTCTTCTCGATCTTCTTCGCGGAGCTCGGGATATGAGCGGGGCGGAGCGCGAGGTGGTGATCCGCCTGCGCGGCATTCGCAACCAGTTCGGCACCCAGGTCGTCCATGACGGGCTCGATCTCGATGTCTATCGCGGCGAGGTGCTCGGCGTGGTCGGCGGCTCGGGGACGGGCAAATCGGTGTTGCTTCGCACCATCGTGGGCCTGCAGGAACCCGCCGCCGGGGAGATCGAGGTTCTCGGCGTCGATGCCCGCACGCATGATGAGGACAAGCGCCAGGCGCTGCGCCGCCGTTGGGGCGTCATGTTTCAGGACGGGGCGCTCTTTTCCTCGCTCACCGTGCGCGAAAACGTCGAGGTGCCGCTGCGGGATGTCGCCGCCGGCGGGGCCGAGACCGCGCGGCTCGACGACGAGACCCGCCACGCTCTGGCCGATCTCAAGATCGCGCTCTCGGGCCTGCCGCCCTTCGCGGGCGACAAGTACCCGTCCGAGCTGTCGGGCGGAATGCGCAAACGCGCCGGCCTCGCCCGCGCGCTCGCACTCGATCCAGACATCGTCTTTCTCGATGAGCCCACCGCCGGGCTCGACCCCATCGGCGCGGCGGAATTCGACCGCCTCATCCGCCGCCTGAGCCGCGCGCTCGGCCTCACCGTCTTCATGGTCACCCACGATCTCGACAGCCTGCACGCCTGCTGCGATCGGATCGCGGTATTGGCGGAGAAAAAGGTCCTCGTGACCGGCACCATGGCGGAGATGCTTGAGGTCGATCATCCATGGGTGCATGAGTATTTTCACGGCCCCCGCGCGCGCGCAGCCCTTGCCTCGGCGGCAGAATAGAACAGGATAGAGACGGCACACCATGGAAACGCGCGCAAACTTCATCCTGATCGGGGCCTTCACGCTCTTTGGCTTTCTGGGCCTGATGGGTTTTTTCGTCTGGTTCTCGAAGGCCGAGCTCGACCGGCAATTCTCCTACTACGATGTCTATTTCGACAATGTCTCCGGCCTTGATCGCGCCTCCGACGTGCGGTTTGCCGGCCTCTCGGTGGGGCAGGTGGTGCAGATCCAGCTCTCGGATCGTGGCGACGGGCTGGTGCGCGCGCGGATCGAGGTCGAGGCGGGCACGCCGATCCGCACCGACAGCGTGGCCTCCATCGAGTCCCAGGGCGTGACAGGGGTCGGCTATGTCGGGATCACCTCGGGCACGCCGGAAAACCCGCTGTTGCGTTCCGTCGCGCGCGGCACGGTCCCCGAGATCACCGCGGGCCGGTCGCTGCTGCAGAACCTGAGCGAGGCCGCGCCACGGCTTCTGGAGGAGGCGATCGGCGTGACGGAATCGCTCAATGCGCTGTTGTCGGAGGAAAATCGCGGGGCGGTGGAGGAGATCCTCGGCAACCTCAATTCCGCCTCGCGCCAGTTCGACCGGACCCTCTCGGAATTTGCCACCGTGGCGGAAGACGTGGGCACCTCCGTGTCCGAAATCGCGCGCTTTACCGGCGAGCTGGAGGGCATCACCAGCGCGGTGGAGAGCACATTGAGCCTCGCCGATGGCGCCCTGCTCGCCATCGAGAACGTCTCCGAACAGGCCGAGGTCGCCTTCGAGGCCGGGACAACCACGCTGCGCACCGCCGACGAAGTGCTGGGCAATGACGTGCGCCGGGCCATCGCGGAGATCGCCGACACCTCCGGCGCCCTGCGCGAGCAGACCCTGATCCTCTCCGCCGAAGCGACCGTGCTGCTCGATGCCTGGGCCCAGGCCGGGGTTGAGGCGAGCGACCGTCTGAGCGAGGCACAGGAGCTGCTGAGCTCCACCGATCTGATGATCGTGGATCTGGTCGAGACGCTGGATTCGGTCGACAGCGCCGCCGTGACCTTCGAGGAACTGCTGGAGGGCGACGGCTACCTGCTCGTCGAAGAGGCGCGCGCGCTCGTGGCGCAGGCGAGCACCGCCGCGGACGGGATCGCCGCGACCGTCGAAGAGGATCTGCCGCTGCTGATGACCGATCTGAGCGAGACGATCGCCAGCGCCCGCTCCGATATCGAGACGATCGGCGCCGATCTCAGCCGCGCCTCCGGCCGGGTGGACGGGCTGACCGACCGCGCCGAAGAAACCCTGACCTCCGTCACCCGGAGCTTTCAGCGGGCTAACGAAACCCTCGGCCTGCTCGATCAGGTGCTCACCACATCCGACAAGACCCTCTCGGCCGCCGAACGCGCCTTCACCAGCGCGGACCGGGTGCTGGAGGAGGATGTCGGCGCGATCACCGCCGATTTGCGCGCCGCGATCACCCGTATCGAGGGCGCCATCGCCGCCGTCGCCGATGACATCCCGACGATCACGGCCGATGTGCGCGCCGCGGCCAGCGCCGCCCGAACCGCCTTCGCCGATGTCTCCAGCATCACCGGGGACGCACGCGGCCCGCTGGACGATTTCCTCGCCGCAGGGTTGCCGCAATTCACCCGGCTCGGACAGGAAACGCGCCAACTGGTCGCCACGCTCGAATCGCTCGTGGAGCGCATCGAGCGCGATCCCGCCCGCTTTTTCCTTAGCCGCGAAACGCCGGAATTCAGACGATGAGGCCTCACATGCTCCGTATCCTGACGCTCTGCGCTCTGCTGGCCTTGCCCGGCTGTGAGGCGCTCAACACCTTGTCTCAGGCCTCCGAATCGCTCAACGCCTACGAGCTGCGCGGAAGCGGTGCGGGCGTCGGCGCAGCGCGGCAGCTGAACCGGGATCTGACCATCGAGGCCGTGACCGTGTCGGGCGCCCTCGCCACGGACCGCATCCTGATCCGCCCCTCCCCGCTGGAGGCCCAATACCTGCCCGGGGCCCGCTGGACCGACGAGGCGCCGGACATGATCCGCACCGTGCTGGTGCGGCGGTTCGAGGCCACCGGCGGCTTTCGCTTCGTCGGTCGCCGCCCGCTGGCGGCGGTCGGGGACTACGCGCTGCTGACGGAGCTGACCGATCTCGAGGCCGAGCTTGGGCCCCGGGAGGGTCTGACGGGCGAAAATGCTGCAACTGCACGCATCGGCCTGATCGCGACCCTTGTGCGCGAGGATGATGCCGCCGTGCTTGGTCGTCGCGTGTTCTCCGCCGCCGTCCCCACCTCCGGGACCAGTGCCACGGCCGTGGTGACCGCGCTTGATCAGGCAATGAGCCGACTCTTCGGCGAGCTTGGCCCCTGGGTGCTCTCCAACCTGGGCGCGGGGGTGCGGCAGGCGGGCGGGTAATCGCTTGAAATCGCGCCGCATTCCGGCCGCTTTCGACATATTTTCGCTTAAATGCTGAGCAACTGCGCGGGTTTCTGCCGCAGTCACAAAGTTGACGCCAAAATTTCACGCCGCAGTGCAGAATTAACCCTACTTCGAAAAAACGATAACTGTTAAAGGCTTAGCTGGGGTAAACAGAGTCTTGACGAGACAATCTCACGTTTTCCCGGTGGATTTCACCACTTTGCTGTTACTTGAACCGAACTAGATTGGAATTGACGCTGCACAGCAGCACAACCCATTTGCCGAAGGAGTTAATTGAATGCACTCGTCCAAGGTTAGAACGGCGATCTTCCCCGTTGCCGGTCTCGGAACCCGCTTCCTCCCTGCGACAAAGGCCACGCCGAAAGAACTGCTGCCGGTCATCGACACGCCGCTCATCCAATATGCGATCGACGAGGCCCGCGCGGCCGGGATCGAGCGTATGATCTTCGTCTCGCACCCCTCCAAGGGCGCGATCGAGCGCTATGTCTCCGCCGACGCAAAGCTGTCGTCCCAACTGCGCGCCAAGGGCAAGGACAAGATCGCCGACAAGCTCGATGCGGCCTGCATCGACGACTCTTCCGAAGACGCGATTTTCGTGATGCAGCATGAGCCGCTCGGCCTTGGCCACGCGGTGCTCTGCGCCGCCGAGCAGGCGCTGCCCGGCCCGGTGGCCGTGGTCCTGCCCGACGATCTGATCCTCGGTGAAAAAGGCTGCCTCGCGGAAATGATCGAAGCCCATGAGGCCGGTGTCGCCGGGCATATCGTTGCGGCGATGGATGTGCCGCGCGAGAACGTCTACAAATATGGCATCCTTGAGGTGAGCCACCGTCAGGGGGAGGTCAGCCGCGCGCTCGGCATGGTCGAGAAGCCCGAACCCGAAGCCGCGCCGTCGAACACCGCCGTCGTGGGGCGCTATGTTCTGGACGAAAGCATCTTTGACGATCTGCGCACGCAAGAGCCCGGCGCCGGCGGCGAGATCCAGCTCACCGATGCGATCGCGCGCGGGATCGGCCGTGTCGGTCTCGCCGGTTTCCACTTCAGCGGTCAGCGCTTCGATTGCGGCTCCAAGGAGGGCATGCTGCGCGCGACGCTCAAGCTTGCGAGCCAGGATCCGGCCTTCGATCAGGTAATCGCCGAGTTCACGCCCGTGCCCGCATCCGATCTGGCCGCGGAATAAACCCTGCCTTGAAACGCGTCGGTTGATGCGCCCGCCGCATCAGCCGACGAAGGCTTTCTCCACAACGTATTCCCCCGGCTCCGAGTTGGCGCCCTCGCGCAGCCCGTGGCTTTCCAGAATCGCCTTCAGGTCTGTGTTCAGCCCGAGCGAGCCGCAGACCATCGCGCGATCCGTCTCCGGCCCGAAATCCGCGACGCCAAGATCGGCAAACAGCGTCCCGTCCTTCAGAAGATCGGTGATCCGCCCTATCTTCGCGCTCTCTTCGCGCGTCGTCGTGGGGTAGTAGCTGAGCTTGCCGGACAGATCGCCCAGCAGCTCCTGCATCATGTTGTCCGACCGCAGATGGTCAATCAACTCGCGCCCATAGGCCAACTCGGCGACCTCGCGACAGGTGTGGGTCAGGATGACGCGATCATAGGTCTCGAAGGTCTCCGGATCGCGCAGGAGTGAGGCGAAGGGCGCGATCCCGGTGCCGGTCGCAAAGAGCCAGAGCCGTTTGCCCGGCAGCAGAGCGTCATGAACAAGCGTGCCCACCGGTTTGGGGCGCAGGATGATCTGATCGCCCGGCTGGATGTGTTGCAGCCGGGATGTCAGCGGGCCGTCCTGCACCTTGATCGAATAGAATTCGAGTTCATCGTCCCATGAGGGCGAGGCGATGGAATAGGCGCGGAGCAGCGGCCGGCCGTCCTCCTTCAGCAACCCGATCATCACGAATTCCCCGGACCGAAAGCGCAGGCTCGGCGGGCGGGTCGTGCGGAAACTGAAGAGGCGGTCCGTCCAGTGCCGGACCTCGGTCACGGTCTGGGCGTCGGGCAGGGTGAGCGCGGGGCGCGGATCGGCGTGGGTCACGGAGGGTCTTCCATGGGCGGCGCGGCAGAGGGCCGCAACTGGCCACCTTGCATACAGGCTCTCGCCCGGACGGCAACCCCAAAGGCCGAAGGAGGTGGCGGCGATGCCGCGTCAGGCAAGCTCCTGCGACGTGATCTCCTGCAGGCGGGCTTCGGTCTCGCGCGGGGCGAGGCCCCAGAAGGTGAGCGACGGGCCGGAAAGATCCGCGGCGGCGAGATCATCGGCCATGCGGCCCAGCGTGGAAGCGACGATGCGCTGATCGGGGCGGGAGGCGTTTTCGACGAAGGTGACGGGGGTTTCCCGGTCGGCCCCGTGCATGATGAGCCGGCCCTGAACGAAACGCGCGGATTTCTTGCCCATGTAGATCGCGGCGACCTGCCCGGCTTGCGCGAGCGTGGCCCAATCGTGATCGGCGAACCCCGTCATGTCATGCCCGGTCAGGAGCCGCACCGATGCGTTGCGCCCTCGGCGGGTGAGGGACTGCCCGATGCTCGCCACCGCGGCGGAGGCGGCGGTGATGCCGGGCACGATGTGCCAGCCGATCCCGGCCTCCTCCAGCGTCTCGATCTCTTCGTCCAGTCGGCCAAAGATGGTCGCGTCGCCGGATTTGAGCCGCACCACCTGCGCGCCCTCACGTGCATGCTGGACGAGCAGGGCGTTGATATCCTCTTGTGCGGTCGAGGGGCCGTAGGCCTCCTTGCCGACGTCGATCAGGATCGCCTCGCGGCGGGCAAGCTCAAGGATCGGCGCGGTGACGAGACGGTCATGGATGACCACGTCGGCTTCGTCCAGCGCTTTGCGCGCCTTCAGCGTGAGCAGTTCCGGATCGCCCGGGCCGGCGCCGACGAAGGCGACATGGCCAGGTCGCGCCTCGCGGTTGAGGTGATCGTCGAGGAGCCGTTCCAGCGCGGACGGCACGGCCTCGGCCCCGCGTTCGATGGCGCGGGGGCCGGCGGCGAAATAGTAGTCGGACCAGAAGTCGCGGCGGGCGCGACCGAAGGGCAGCGCCTCTGCGGCCTTGCGGAAGAGCTTGCCGATGCGCGCCAGAGTGCCCAACTGTTCGGGCAACCGCTCTTCCAGCTCGGCCTTGATCGCGCGGGCGAGCACGGGCGCGGCGCCCTCCGTCCCGATGGCCACGGTGACCGGGTCGCGGTCGACGATGGCGGGGGTGATGAACTGGCTGTCCTGAAGATTGTCAACCACGTTGACGAGCGCCCCGTCGGCGCGGGCGATGGCCGCGGTCCGGGCGTCCTCGGCGTCATCCTCGTCGGCGGCGTAGAACAGCGCGGCGCAGAGCGCATCGCCGCTGTCCATCGGGCGCCGTTCGAGGCGCAACTTGCCCTCGGCGGCCCAGGCTGCGATCTCCGGTGCGGGGGCGGGCGCGAAGACCGTGATCCGCGCGGATGTCTTGAGGATCAGGCGCAGTTTCGCGATGGCTGCGTCGCCGCCGCCCGAGAGCACGATCCGGCGGCCTTCGACCGCGAGGAATATCGGAAAATGGTTCATGGCGCCGACGGTAACGAGGTTTGACTTGCTCGCAAATATAGGAAATATTCCCGCCTGAACGCCAGTGACCGGCGCAAATAAGGCGGTTCATTCTGGAAATCGCGCAAAAGCGCGGGAAATAGTTTCCCCCATTCAAGGAAATCGCACATGGCGGTTCGCATTGACGACCTCGACCGGAAAATCCTCGCCGAGCTGCAAAAGAACGCTGATCAATCCTTGGACGAGATTGCTCAGATTGTAGGCAGTTCGAAGACGCCGGTGTGGAACCGGATCCGCAAAATGCGCGAGGCGGGAATCATCGGGCCGACCACGGCTGTGCTCGATGCGGAGGCGCTTGGGTTCGAGGCGTGTTTCTTCGTGCTGATCCGGACCTCGGAGCATGATGCCGACTGGCAACAGAAATTCCTCAAGGCGTTGCAGGCGCGGCCCGAGGTGATGGAGGCGCATCGGCTGGCGGGAGATATCGATTATATCCTGAAGGTGCGGGTCAAGAACGCGCGGGCGTATGACGCGTTTTACCAAGCGCTGATCTCTGAGGTGCGGGTGCACAATGTGACCGCGCTTTTGTCGATGGAAGAGATCAAATCGACCACCGCACTCCCGCTTTAGAGACCCGGCCCGCGCGGAGACGGACCGGGCGACTGACTGGGTGGCGGGCTCAGGCCAGATCGAGCGCCTGAATGATCGGGCCGAAATCCGCGGCCTTGAGGCTCGCGCCGCCGACCAGCGCACCATCCACGTTCGAGACCGCGAAAATCTCGGCCGCGTTCGCGCCCTTGACCGAGCCGCCGTAAAGCAGCCGGATGCCGTCCGCGACCTCGGCGCCGAAGCGCTCGGCGAGGCTGGCGCGCAGGGCGTCGTGCACCTCGCCGATCTGCTCGGTGGTGGGGACGCGGCCGGTGCCGATGGCCCAGACGGGCTCATAGGCGACGACGAGCGTCTCGGCGCTGGCGCCTTCGGGGATCGAGCCCTTGAGCTGGCCTGTCACGACGGCGAGGGTGTTGCCCGCATCGCGCTCCTCGCCGGTTTCACCGACGCAGACGATGGCGGCGAGCCGGGCGTTCCAGGCCGCCGTGACCTTGGCGCAGACGGCCTCGTCGGTCTCGCCGTGGTCGGTGCGCCGTTCGGAGTGGCCGAGGATGACATAGCGCGCGCCCGCGTCGCGGAGCATGTCGGCGGAGATGTCGCCGGTGTGGGCGCCGGAGGCGGCGGCGTGGCAATCCTGCCCGCCGGTGGCCACCGGGCTCTCGCTCAGAAGCGCCGAGAGGCGCGAGAGCAATGTCGTCGGCGGGCAGATCAAGACCTCCGCGCGCGCGCCGTTTGCGACCTCGCCGATGGCCTCCGCCTCGCACAAGGCGCTGCTCGTTCCGTTCATCTTCCAATTGCCGGCAGCCAACTTCCGCATACCACTTACTCCCTTTGGTCTTCGGGTGTGGCATGACGTGTCCGGAAGGTGGGCGTCAAGAATTTCCGTGCAATTTCCGACTCAAACTGCGAGGGGACTACCTGCCGGGGAGTTCAGGCGGGGTCATTCAACCGCCGTCACGTTCGGCCGAAAGCTCTTCGACATCCTTGAACTTGATCGATTCGCCGCAGCCGCAGGCATCGGCCACGTTCGGGTTGCGAAAGCGAAAGCCCGATTCCAGGAGCGAGACCTCGTAGTCGATCTCGGTGCCGAAGAGAAACATCTGCGCCATCGGGGCGATCATGACGCGCGCGCCATCCTGCTCGACCACCTCGTCATTGGGGTCGATCTCGACGGCGTAGTCCATGGTGTATTCCATGCCGGCGCAACCGCCCTTCTTGATGCCGATCCGCAGCCCCTGGTGCCCGTCGCGGCCCATGAGCGTCGAGATCTGCTTCACCGCCCGGGGGGTCATGGTGATCGCCTGTTTGCCTGGAATGCCGAACATGAGTGTCTCCTTCAGACTAAATCTAAGGTGTGTGGCCGCGGTTCTCAAGGACCCTCGCGGGCGATCCCGCCACCGTCGCGCCGGGGGGGACGTCCCGCGTGACCACCGCGCCGGCGCCGACGATGGCGCCTTCGCCCACCGTGACACCCGGCAAAATGATCGCGCCGCCGCCGATCCAGACATCCGCGCCGATGGTGATCGGCTTGCCGAACTCCAGCCCGGCCTTGCGGGTTTCTGCGTCGCGCGGGTGGTCGGCGGTCAGGATCTGGACAGCGGGGCCGATCTGGACACGGTCGCCGATGCGGATGGGTGCGCCATCGAGCAGAACGCAGCCGTAGTTCATGAAGACCTCGCGCCCGAGGTGGATCGAGGCGCCATAGTCGACGTAGAGCGGCGCGCGCAGCACGCAGTCCGCGCCCATGCTGCCGAGCAGTGCCTCCAGGATCTCCTGCCGCCGCGCGCTGTCGCCATAGATCGTCCCGTTATAGTCGCGCATGAGGCTCTGCGCGCGCTTGCGGGCGGCCACGAGCTCGGGATCGCCGGGGCGGTAGAGCTCACCGGCGATCATCTTCTGCTGTTCCGTGGCCATGGGCGGCGCTTACATGAAGCCCAGTTCGAGCCGCGCCTCGTCGGACATCATGTCCATGCCCCAGGGCGGCTCCCAGGTCAGCTCGACGTCAACCTGTTTCACCCCCGGCAGCGGCTCGATCGCCTCGGCCAGCCAGCCGGGCATCTCTCCGGCAACCGGGCAGCCCGGCGCGGTCAGGGTCATGATCACCCGCACGGCATTCTCGGCATCGATCTGGATCGTGTAGACGAGCCCGAGATCGTAGATGTTGACCGGAATTTCCGGGTCATAAACCGTGCGGCAGGCCTCGACGACCTGATCGTACAGCGGGTGGCTCGTGCTCGACGGTGCGATCAGGGGGGTACCTTCGAGAGCGTCGGATGCCTCGTTCATGCGAAACCTTTCGAAAACTGTCAGGGAGACCATACAGGAAAGCCTTGACGCGCGTAAAGGGAGCGCGTGGCGGCGGTCACAGGTCCTTGAGGCGCCGGTCGGTCAGGTTGAGGCGCCCGGCGATGATGGGGGCGACGGTGTCGTGCAGGTCTTGCTCGCGCGCGAGCAGCGCGTCAAGCTCGTCGAGCCGGTTCATCGCGATGAGTTGCAGCACGTCCTCACGCACCGCGCCGCGCGCGTCCATCGGCAGCGCCGCGACCGGTTGCAGGTGGTCGAGCGCGCTTTCGGGGATCATGCGGCGCAGCTCCGCGGCGGAGAGATCGGTTTCGGCAAACCCGTAGAGCCCGACCCCGCGCGCCGGCAGCGAGAAGGGCGAAAGCGCCACGCGGGTGATCTGCGGGTGGGCCAGGAGCCGGGCGCGCAGGCCCGGGCCGTCACGGTCGAGCCGGTGGCCGGCGCCTTCGCCATCGGACCAGTTCATCAGCCGCCGGGTGATGAAGTTGTAGGCCCGCTTGGCGGTGGCCATCCAGATCCGTGAGGGCAACGAGCGCCGCGCGAGGACGCGCTTTTCGGTTGGCGTCAGCAGGTGGCGCGCGTATTTCCGCTTCTGCTTGAGCAGGTGGCGCAGGTCCTCATAGGCCATGAGCCGGTAGCGCAGCCCCTTGCGCCGGTGGCGGGTCGCGAGCTGAAAGTCGATGATCTCCGCGTGGCCGTCGGGCGCCATGAGCCAGTTTTGGGGTTTGGCGAGGTCATTGTGGGTGATCCGCCGCTGGCGCAGCCGGGCGAGGATCAGCGCGGCATCGCGGTAGAACCCCGGATCCTGCGGCTTGGCGAGGTTGAGCGGCGTGCCGTCGGACCAGCTGCGCAGGATGCCCTCGGCGTCGGTGCGGATGAGCTCGGGCGTGCCCGGGATCCCGTGCGCGGCCTTGAGCCCGGCGATTTCCTTGCGCGCGAGCGCCCAGGCCACGGGGCGCGCCCAGAGGGGAACGCCCGAGAGCTTGCGCAGGACGAGTTTGCGCTCCGACGCGCCCGCGAGGTGGCCCGAGATCGTCTCGGAAAATACGTCGCGCTTATGCACCGTCAGGGGGACAAAGGCGGGGGGATGCTCCGGGGCGCTGGTCATGGCGGAGATGTGCCACGCCGGTGGGCGGGCGCGCAAGCGATCTTGCGCGCCGCGTCGGCCGGCTTCAGTTGGCGATGTCGTAGGCGCGCTCGCCGTGGACGGAGAGATCGAGCCCGGTGGTCTCGGTATCCTCATCAACCCGCAGCGGGACGATGATCCGCACGATGAGGATGAGCGCGAGGGTTACGCTGACGGTGTAGAGCCCGACGATGGCGAGACTGCCGAGCTGGGCGGCCCAGCTTCCGGCGCCGAAGACAGCGATCATGATCGTGCCGAAGATGCCGCCCACGCCGTGGACCGCGAAGACGTCGAGCGTGTCGTCGATCTTGATCGTGGTGCGGATGAGATTGACGGCTTCCTGACAGAGGATCCCGGCCACGGCGCCGATGACGAGCGCCTCCACCGGGCCGACGAAGCCCGAGGCCGGGGTGATCGAGGCGAGGCCCGCGATGGTGCCGGTCACCATCCCCACAAGCGAGGCGCGGCCGAACTTGATCTTCTCCCAGAGCGCCCAGGTCAGAGAGGCCGTCGCCGCGGAGATATGCGTGACCGTGATGGCCATCGCCGCGCCGCCGTCGGCCGCGAGTTGGGAGCCGCCGTTGAACCCGAACCAGCCGACCCAGAGCATTGCAGCGCCGATCATGACATAGCCGGGGTTGTGCGGCGGGGTGGTCTGGTTGCGCCGGGGGCCGAGGAAGACCGCGATCAGCAGCGCCGCGATGCCCGCGGTTTCATGGACGACGATCCCGCCCGCGAAATCGCGCACGCCGGTCTCGCCGAAGAGCCCGCCGTCGGCCAGCATCCCGCCGCCCCAGACCCAGTGGACCACCGGCGCGTAGCACAGGAGCATCCAGAGCCCCGAGAAGAGCAGGACGAAGCCGAAGCCCACCCGCTCCACATAGGCGCCGACAATGAGCGCCGGGGTTATGATGGCGAAGGTCATCTGGAAGGCGAAGAAGAGGATCTCGGGCAGGGTGCCGGCGAGAGTGGTCGGGTCGATGCCGGTCAGGAAGACTTTCCCGGTCCCGCCCCAAAGCCCGCTCGACCCCTCGCCGAACGCGATGGAATAGCCGAAGGCGAACCACAAGAGGCTCATCAGGCAGGCGATGGCGTAGCAATGCATGAAGACGCTGAGGACGTTGCGCGCGCGGACCAGCCCGCCGTAAAACAGGGCGAGCCCCGGCAATGTCATGAAGAGCACCAGCGCGGTCGCGACGATGATCCAGCTCGTATCGGCTGCGTTCATTGAATTCCCCCCTTGGACGTGTTTCGGGGGAGGAAGCGCAGATGAAGTGTTTAAAAAAGAAGCAAATGCGCCTCAGGGCGATTAAACTATCGGCATCGTGTGAATTTCGGCGGTTTGGCCTAAAATATGTGCGAAATGGTCGATTCTGCGGCGGTAATGAAACGATCAGATTTTGAGCAATTGGAGCGCTTCGCGGGCGGCGGCCTCGCGGACGGCGGAGCGGCCGAGCGCGCCGAACTCGCAGGTGAGGCTGACCGTCGGGACGCCGGTTTGCGCAAGCGCGAAGCAGACCCGGCCCTCGGGTTTGTGCTCCGAGCCGCCCGGGCCCGCGATCCCGGTGATCGAGACGCTGCGCGAGGCGGCGCTGTTGCGCAGGGCGCCCTCGGCCATCTCGATGGCGGTCTCCTCGCTCACCGCGCCCGTGGCCTCCAGCGTCGCAGCGGTGACGCCGAGCATCTGCCGCTTGGCCGCGTTGGAATAGGTGACGAAGCCGCGGTCGACCACGTCCGATGCGCCGGCCACTTCCGTCAGGCATGCCGCGACCAGCCCGCCGGTGCAGCTTTCGGCGGTGGCGATCGTCTCACCGCGCGCGCGGGCGCGGCTGAGCACCTCGGCCGCGAGCGCGACGAGATCGGGCGTCATAGCATCATGACCCCGTGGCCAATCGCGGCGAGGGCAAGCGTGGCCAGAGCGGCGAAAATCCCGGCGGCCACGTCGTCGAGCATCACCCCTTCGGGATCGCCGCGCCGGTCCATCCGCCCGACGAGGCCGGGCTTCCAGATGTCGAACAGCCGGAAACACAGCACCGCCGAGATCACACCGGGCCAGAGCGCCAGCGGCTCGGCGCCCATGGCCCAGGCGCCGATGGACACCGGAAGCAGAGCGATCCACTGGCCGATCACCTCATCGACGACGATCTCCGACGGATCGGCGTCCGCGCGGCCCTTTGTTTCGGCGCGGACAGCCCAGAGGCCGAGCGGGTAGAGCGCGACGATGGCCAGCGCGAAGAGCGGCAGGCCGCCGAGCGTGTGGAGCGCCCAGGCGAAGGGCAGGGCGGCGAGCGAGCCCCAGGTGCCGGGGCCGGGGCGCATCATCCCGGCGCCGAACCACAGCGCGATCAATCGCGTCATCGGGCTCCTTGAAGTCATGTCTTGCATGGGTGCGTTCCGGTGGATGTGTTGGTGCGGTGGGGCGAGCGCGCGCCCCGTGCGACGGCGCACCCAAGCGGCGCGGCGCAGGCACGGCGGCGCGATTTCGTCCCGAGCGGCAGCCTCAGTCGATGCTTGGTCATGTCGTCTCCGCTGGTTCCCGCCCTGTTTAGGATGCGGTCACGCATTGCGCAACGCCGGGCCGGAAAGTGATGAAAATATATGCACCACCTCAAACGGGAGGCGAAATCCCGGGATCAAACATTGCGAAGCTGCTAAATCGGGTCTAACTCGATCTGGAATGCACAAGGAATAGGCACTTGGTTATTAGACTGGCAGAGAGCGCTCTCGAACCGCCTGTCTTTCTGGCGCCGCTTGCGGGGATCACGGATTTGCCCTTTCGAACGCTGGTGCGTCGTTTCGGCGCGGGACTGGTCGTGAGCGAGATGGTGGCAAGTCAGGAAATGGTACAGGCCAAGCCCGGCGTGCGCGAGCGCGCGGAGCTTGGTTGCGGGGTCGAGGGGACGGCGGTCCAGATCGCGGGGCGTGATGCCTACTGGATGGCCGAGGCTGCCCGGCAGGTCGAGGGGCAAGGCGCGCGGATCATCGACATCAACATGGGCTGCCCGGCCAAGAAGGTCACCAACGGCTATTCGGGGAGCGCGCTGATGCGTGAGCCTGATCATGCGGTGCGCCTGATGGACGCGGTGGTCGGGGCGGTCAAAGTGCCGGTGACGCTCAAGACACGGCTGGGCTGGGACGACGAGACGCTCAACGCGCCGGAGCTCGCGCGGCGGGCCGAAGCGGCGGGCATCGCGCTGGTGACGATCCACGGGCGCACCCGGTGCCAGTTCTACAAGGGCCGTGCCGATTGGCGGGCAATCCGGGCGGTCAAGGATGCGATCTCGATTCCGGTCATTGCCAATGGCGATATCACCGGGCCCGAAACCGCGGCCGAGGCGCTGCGCCTGTCCGGGGCGGACGGGGTGATGATCGGGCGCGGGGCGCAGGGGCGGCCCTGGCGGCTGGCCGAGGTGGCCCATGCGCTTTACGGCGCGGCCGTGCCGGAGATCCCCACCGGCGGCGCGCTGGTCGATATGGTGCGTGGCCACTACGAGCATATGCTGGCGTTCTATGGCGCGGACCTCGGGCTGCGCGTCGCGCGCAAGCACCTCGGCTGGTACATGGATGCGGCGGGAACGCCGGCGCCCCTGCGCCGCCGGATCCTGACCTCGCGCGATGCGGAGGAGGTTGGCCGGCTGCTGGAGGAGGCTCTGACCTCCGGCGCGCCCGTAGCAGAAGGCGCCGCGGCATGACCTGGGCCACGCTGTGGAATTCGCTGCCTGTGCCGTGCCTTCTGGTGGATGGCGAGGATCGCATCGTCGGGAGCAACCCGGCGGCGGAGGGGTTCCTCAACCTGTCGGAAAAATCGCTCATGGGCGCGCTCCTGTGGGACAAGGTGGCGATCGACTCGCCGCTGGAGGCGGCCTTCGACCGCGCGCGGGAGAACAGCTCCATCCTTTTCGTCAACGATGTCGACGTGGGCAGCGGCGAGCGCCCGCCGCTCCAGTGCAACATCCAGATCGCGCCGCTGGTGGACGCCCCGGGCCACATGCTCTTTCTCATCCACCCGCGCGAATTCGCGGGGCGGATTTCGCATTCCAACTCGGTCAAATCGGCCGCGAAATCGGCGATCGGCATGGCCGAGATGCTGGCGCATGAGATCAAGAACCCGCTGGCAGGAATCACCGGCGCGGCGCAGCTTCTGTCGATGAACCTCGGGGCCGAGGATCAGGAGCTCACCGATCTGATCGTGACCGAAAGCCGCCGGATCGTCAGCCTGCTGGAGCAGGTCGAGCAGTTCGGCAACATCCGCCCGCCGGAGCTCCGGGCCGTCAATCTGCATGACGTGCTCGATCGCGCGCGGCGCTCGGCGATGCTGGGCTACGGCGCGCACATGACCTTCATCGAGGATTACGACCCCTCGCTGCCCGAAGCCTGGGGCGATCCGGACCAGCTTCTGCAGGTGGTGCTCAACCTCATCAAGAACGCGAGCGAGGCATCGGGCAAGGACGGCGGGACGATCCGCTTGCGCACCTATTACCAATATTCGCTCCGGCTCAGGCGGCGGGACGGGACGGGCAACCCCCTGCCGCTCCAGATCGAGATCGTCGACGACGGCCCCGGCCTGCCGGGCGAGATCGCGGGCGACATCTTCGATCCCTTCGTCTCGGGGCGCGAAAACGGGACCGGTCTCGGCCTCGCGCTCGTCAGTAAAATCATGTCCGACCACGACGGGTGGGTCGGTGTGGACTCGGTCCCCGGGCGCACGGTCTTCCGGCTCTCCCTGCCGCAGGTCCCGAAACAAAAAGGAAGCTAAGAGATGGACGGCACAGTTCTGGTCGCCGATGACGACCGCACAATCCGGACGGTTTTGACCCAGGCGCTGACCCGTGCGGGCTGCAAGGTGCATGCCACCTCCTCGCTCACGACGCTGATGCGCTGGGTCGGAGAGGGAAAGGGCGACGTGGTGATCTCCGATGTGATGATGCCCGATGGGAATGGCCTTGAGATGCTGCCCAAGATCGGCGCCGAACGGCCCGAATTGCCCGTCATCGTCATCTCGGCGCAGAACACGATCATGACCGCGATCCAGGCCGCCGAGGCCGAGGCCTATGATTACCTGCCCAAGCCCTTCGACCTTCCGGATCTGATGAAGCGGACGGCCAAGGCGCTCGAAACCCGCCGCCGCGCGCCGCGCTCCGAGCCGGTGGAGGAGGATACCGATCCCGAAAACCTCCCCCTCGTCGGCCGCACCCCGGTGATGCAATCGCTTTACCGGCTCGTGGCCAAGGTCATGAACACCGATCTGCCGGTCCTGATCACCGGCGAGAGCGGCACCGGCAAGAGCCTCATCGCGCGGGCGATCCATGATTTCTCCGACCGGCGCACATTGCCCTTCGTCACCGTGGTGGCGAGCGATCTGCAGACGCTGGAAGGCCCCGCGCAGGTGCTGGCGCGGGTCAAGGGCGGCTCGCTGCTCTTTGACGAGGTCGGCGATCTCGATGCCGAGAGCCAGCTCCGGATCGTCCGGATGCTCGACAGCCTCGGGGAAAACGCCCCGCGGATCATGGCGACCTCGCTGTCGGATCTCAATGACCGGCTGGAGGAGGGCGAGTTTCGGCAGGATCTCTTCTTCCGCCTCGCGGGCGTGACGATCACGGTGCCGTCGCTGCGCGAACGGGTGGACGACATCCCGCTTCTGGCCGAGTTCTTCCTCGGCCGCTCAGAGCGTGATGGCGGCGCCTTGCGGACCCTCTCGGACGAGGCCGACAAACTCATGCGCGCCTACAGCTGGCCCGGCAACGTGCGGCAGCTGGAGAACACCGTCAAACGTCTGGTCGCCACCTCGCGCGAGGAAGCCATTAGCCGCGCCGAGGTCGAGGCAGTGCTGGGCAACCAGCCGGCGATGGAGCCGCTCATGGGCTCGTCGGGCAGCCAAAAGCTCTCCTCGTCGGTGGCCCAGCATCTCAAGCGCTATTTCGATCTGCACGGCGGCGTGCTGCCGCCCGCGGGGCTCTACAATCGGATCCTGCGCGAAATCGAGATGCCGCTGATCGAAATCTCGCTCGACGCGACCGGGGGAAATCAGGCCAAATGCGCCGAGCTTCTGGGCATCAACCGCAACACGCTGCGCAAGAAAATCACCGAACTCGACATCCAGGTGACGCGCCGCAGGAAACTGACCTAGGCGTTGATGTAAATGCGCAACAGTAATTGTGGCCATCGCGCACCCGATCAGGTATAGACACAATATCTCGCGGAAGAGCGCGAGGGTTGTACCTGTTTCTGAGGGGCCACAGTGACACTTGCGACACGCAAGGGCTTGAGCGGCTGGAGCTGGGAGCGGATGACGCGTCTTGCGCGCCGCCGCCGCGTCCGCAATGCAACGACGCTTGGCCTCGTGCTGCTTGGCCCGGCGCTCGCGCTCGCGACCTTCCTCGTGCTCGGGCCGCTGGAGCTCGGGGAGACGTCAACCGGGCTGCGGCTCGTGATCCTCGCCGATCTGGTCTATGTCATAACCATCGCCACGTTGATCTTCCAGCGCGTCGTCCGCAGTTTCGCGCGGCAAAGAGCCCGCGGCGCGAGCAACTCCAAGCTGCACCAGCGGCTCATGCGGGTCTTTGCGCTGCTCGCCCTTTTGCCCACGGTCACGGTGGCGATCTTCGCGGTGATCACGGTGAATTTCGGGCTGGAGGGCTGGTTTTCCGAACGGGTCCGCAACGTGGTCGGCGCCTCGCTCGCGGCGGCACAGGCCTATGAGGCGCAGCAGCGCGAGGATCTGCTCGAAGACGCGCAAGCGCTGGCGGGCTTTCTCAACGCCAACCGGCGGGCGAATTTCTTCATGGCCGACGGCAACGTGCGGCAGGTGCTGGCGCAAGGGCAATCGCAGATCCAGCGGGGCCTGCGCGAGGCCTACGTGATCGACGCCAGCGGTGAGATCAAGGCGCGCGGCGAGCGGTCCTACCTCTTCGATTATGAGCAGCCGGACGGCGCGCGCTTTGCCCAAGCCGACGAAGACGGCGCCGCGATCATCGAGGATTGGGACAACAACGAATTCCGCGCGCTGGTGCCGCTGGAAGCCTTCGTCGACCGCTACCTCTATGTGAGCCGCACGGTCGATGGTGAGCTGCTGAGCCTGCTCGATGACACGCGCGAAACCGTCTCGCTCTACCAGCAGCTGGAAAGCGAGCGCGGGCGTCTGCTGTTTGAATTCGGCCTGCTCTACCTCGGGTTTTCGCTGATGCTGATCCTCGCCGCGATCTGGCTCGGGCTGTGGTTCGCCGCCCGGCTCGCCAACCCGGTGAGCCAGCTTGCGGGCGCGGCGCGGGCGGTGGGCGCGGGGGATCTCGACGTGCGGGTGCCCCGGCCCGACGGAGATGACGAGCTTGCGATGCTGGGGCGGACCTTCAACACAATGACCGCCGAGCTCAAGCGCCAGCGCGAGGAGCTTTTGAACAACACCCGCCAGATCGAACGCCGCCGCCGGCTGTTCGACAGCGTGCTGAGCTCGGTGACCTCCGGCGTCGTCGGGGTCGATCCGGAGGGGCGAATCACGCTGGTCAACCGCTCGGCCGGGCGGCTCTTGCAGTTCGACGGCGGCCCCGAGACGCAGGCGTTGCAGGTCGCGGTCCCGGAATTCGCGCCGCTCTTCGCCGAGCTTTGCGAGGGGCAGAAGGACGCGGTCCAGCGTGAGATCAAGGTCACGCGGGCCGGCCGGCTGGAGAACCTTCTGGTGCGCATGTCCACCCGGCGCAACGAGGAAGGCGGGCTCGAGGGCTACGTGGTCGCCTTCGATGACGTGACCGATCTGGTGAGTGCGCAGCGCATGGCCGCCTGGGGCGACGTGGCCCGGCGCATCGCTCATGAGATCAAGAACCCGCTGACCCCGATCCAGCTCTCAGCCGAGCGCATCCGCCGCAAGTTCGCGCCCAAGCTGGCCGAGGACGCCGAGACGCTGGAAGAGATGACCGATGTGATCGTCCGCCAGACCGGCGATCTGCGCCGCATCGTGGACGAATTTTCCCGCTTCGCCCGGATGCCCGCCCCGGAGCGCCACACCGTTGCGCTCGATCAGATCCTGCGCGAGGTTGTCCTGCTTCAGCAAACCGGCCTGCCCGATATCCGCATCAGTGCCGACCTGCCCGAGGGCCCGATTCTGGCCGAGCTCGACGACACGATGATGCGCCAGGCGCTGACCAATCTGATCAAGAACGGCGGCGAGGCGATCGAGACCTTCCGCGAGCAGGGCGCGCCCGAAGGCTTTGATCCGGAAATCCGCGTCGCGCTGCGCCAGGACGGGCCCGTGCTGGAGATCACCATCGCCGACAACGGGGTCGGCCTGCCCGAAGATCGCGCCAAGCTGTTCGAGCCATATGTCACGACCCGCGCCAGCGGCACCGGGCTCGGCCTGCCGATCGTGCGCAAGATCGTCGAGGAACATGGCGGCACGCTCGCGCTCGACGATGCCGCGCCCTTCACGCCCGGCGCCCACAGTGGGGCCTGTGCCACCATCCGCCTCGGGGCGGCGGATCCGGCCGCCAGCGAGCCAGAAGACGATACAACGACAAAAACCAGAAGGTATGAGGACGCATGAGCGACATTCTGATCGTGGACGACGAGCGCGACATCCGCGCCCTGATCGGCGACATTTTGAAGGACGAGGGGTTCTCCGTCCGGCTCGCGGGCAATTCGGATGACTGCATGAAAGCCATCGCGGAGGAGCCGCCCGCGCTGATGGTGCTCGATATCTGGCTCAAGGACAGCCAGATGGACGGGATCGACATCCTCACGTCGGTCAAGCGCGACATGCCGGAGATCCCCATCGTGATCATTTCGGGCCATGGCAACATCGAGATCGCCGTCGCGGCGATCAAGCAGGGTGCCTACGACTTCATCGAAAAGCCCTTCAACATCGATCAGTTGCTGGTTGTGATCCGCCGCGCGATGGAAACGGCGAGCCTGCGCCGCGAGAACACGGCGCTACGGCGGCGGGATGTGAGCGGGGCCGAGATGATCGGCGAATGCACCGCGTTCCGCACCCTGCGCGGCCAGCTCGACAAGGTCACGCGGTCCAACGGCCGGGTGCTGCTCAAGGGCGCGTCGGGCGCGGGCAAGGAGATCGCCGCGCGCTATATCCACGCCCAGTCCGACCGCGCCAAGGCGCCGTTCGTCACGCTCAACTGCGCCGCGACGGAGCCCGACCGGGTCGAGGAAATGCTCTTTGGCCGCGAGGCGCGGGGCCAGCGGGTGGAGCAGGGGCTTCTGGAGGAGGCCAACGGCGGCGTGCTGTTCCTCGACGAGGTGGCCGACATGCCGCTCGGCACCCAGTCCAAGATCCTGCGCGTGCTGGTCGACCAGACGTTCCAGCGCCTCGGCGGCAGCGACCGGGTGCGCGTCGATGTGCGGGTGATCTCGGCGACGAGCCGCGATTTGCTGGCCGAAATCGAGATGGGCCGGATGCGCGAGGAGCTCTATCACCGGCTCAACGTCGTGCCGATCGAGGTGCCGTCGCTGGAAGACCGGCGGGAGGATATCCCGCTTCTGGCCGCGCATTTCATCGACGGGTTTCACCGCCATCAGGGCCTGCCGCACCGGCCGCTCTCCGATGAGGCCGCGGCGATGCTTCAGACGATGGTCTGGCCCGGCAATGTGCGCCAGCTGCGCAATGTGATCGAGCGCGCGCTCATCCTGGGCGATGAGGACGGGCCGATCTCGGCGCGCGATATCTCCGGCGGGGCGCCCGAAGACGGGGCCGAGGACCGCGTCGTCCTCTCCGGCGCGCTCGCGACATTGCCGCTGCGCGAGGCGCGCGAGGCGTTCGAACGCGAATACCTGCTGACCCAGATCAACCGCTTCGGCGGCAACATCTCGCGGACGGCGCAATTCGTCGGCATGGAGCGCAGCGCGCTGCACCGCAAGCTCAAGTCGCTCGGCGTGGTGACAACCGGCAAGGGTGGCGGGCGCGTGGCCCATGTGGAGGACGACGCCGTCGATGCCGCCGAATAGCGCGGCGGAGCGGGTGATCGGCCATCGGGCGCCGGCCCGCGATTGACCGGCGCGGCGAGGTCTGTCATCCAAGGCATCTGGAGCCACGGGCACCGGGAAGAGGCGCATGAAAGTCATCATTTGCGGCGCAGGTCAGGTCGGCTGGCAGATCGCGCGCCATCTCGCCGGCGAGCGCAACGACGTGACCGTCGTCGACAACAAGCCCGACCTGGTGCGCCGCGCCACCGATACGCTTGACGTGCAGGGCGTGGTGGGCTTCGCCTCCTACCCCGATGTGCTGGAGCGCGCGGGCGCACGCGACGCGGACATGATCATCGCCGCGACCCACTCGGACGAGGTCAACATGGTGACCTGTCAGGTGGCGCATTCGGTCTTTGCCGTGCCGCGCAAGATCGCCCGGCTGCGCGGGCAGTCCTATCTCGATGCGATCTACTCCGATCTCTACCGGCGCGATCACATGCCCATCGACGTGGTCATCAGCCCCGAGCAGGAGGTGGCCGAAGCCGCGCTGCAGCGGCTCGCCGCGCCGGCGGCCTTCGACACCGAGCGCTTCCTCGACCGGCGGGCCCAGCTTCTGGGCATCACCATCGAGGAAAACTGCCCCGTCATCGACACGCCGCTGCGACAGTTGACCGACCTTTTCTCGACCCTGCGCGCCATCGTGGTCGGCATTCGCCGCGAGGGGACGCTCTTTGCCCCCGAGGCGGGGGACCAGCTTTTTCCGGGCGATGCCTGCTACATCTTCGTACACACCGAGGATGTGGAACGGACGATGGAGATCTTCGGCAAGACGCAGCGCAAGCAGGAGCGCGTCGTGATCGTCGGTGGCGGCAACGTGGGGCTCGCCGTGGCCGAAGCGCTCGAAAAACGCACCGAGCGGGTGCGGGCCAAGGTCATCGAGATCAACCGCGACAACGCCGAGCGGGCGGCGGATGCGCTGGAGCGGACGATCGTGCTGCATGGCGACGGGCTCGACATGCAGCTCCTCGCCGAGGCCGGGATCGACCGCGCCGACGCGATGCTCGCGGTGACAGACGACGACAAGACCAACCTGCTGGCCTCGGTGCGCGCCAAATCCGCGGGCTGCCCGATGACCATCGCGCTGGTGAACGACCCGACGCTGGTGCAGCTCATGGAGCCGTTGGGGATCGATGCCTACATCAACCCGCGCGCCACGACCGTGTCCTCGATCTTGCGCCACATCCGCCATGGCCGCGTCCGCGGGGTCTATTCCATTGGCGATGCCGAGGCCGAGATCATCGAGGCGCAGGTGCTCTCCACCTCGCCGATGGCCGGCCAGCGGATCGGTCAGATCGAGTTTCCCGAAGGGGTCCTCCTGGGCGGCGTGCTCAAGGGCGACAAGGTGGTCCGGCCCACCGGCAACACCAAGATCGAGGAGGGCGACGTGCTCGCCATCTTCGCGCTCACCGCCGATGTGCCCGAGGTCGAACGCCTGCTTCAGGTCTCGATCGACTTTTTCTGAGCCATGTGGGATCGCCTCCGCTCGCTTCCCGTACTCCTGCTGCTGATGGGGGTGGCGGCATTGGCGATGCTGGTGCCGGCGGCCCATGCGCTCACGCTGCAGGATCACGCCATAGCGCGCAGCTTCTTCTACGCGGCGCTGCTTTTATTCTTCGTGACCGCGCTCATCGCGGTGGCCCTGCGGCCCCGGCGCGGCGGCATGAGCCCGCGCGAGCAACTCCTGACCATCTTCGCCACTTTCACGCTCCTGCCGGTCTTCCTCGCCGTGCCGTTCCATCACGCGGTCGGCAACACCAGCTTCCTCAACGCCTGGTTCGAGATGGTCTCCTCGCTCACCACCACGGGCGCGACGCTTTTCGATACGCCCGGGCGCCTGCCGACGACGCTGCATCTGTGGCGCGGGCTGGTTGGCTGGCTCGGCGGGTTCTTCATCTGGGTGGCGGCGATTGCCCTGCTCGCGCCGATGAACCTCGGGGGGTTCGAGGTCACCAACGCGGCCGATCCGGGGGCGGGGATGTCGGGGCTCAAGCGCCAGCGCGGCGTGCTCGATGCCTTCGGGCGGCTGAGCCGGGCCACGCGGGGCTTTGCCCCGATCTACGCGGTGCTGACGCTGGCGCTCTGGGTGCTTTTGCTGATCTCGGGCGAGCCGAGCCTCCCGGCGCTGGTCGATGCGATGAGCACGCTTGCGACCTCGGGCATTTCCATGGGCGACAAGACCCCCGGCCCAGACGGGCTCGGCGGCGAGGCGGTGGTCTTCTTCTTCATGTTCTTCGGCGTGACGCGCCTCGTCCACGGGGCCGAAACCAGCGGCTCGCTGCCCTATCGCGTCGCAATCGACCCCGAATTCCGCCTCGCCATCGCGCTTCTGATCCTTATCCCGAGCC
The DNA here is from genome assembly GCF_900116005.1 of Poseidonocella sedimentorum. Lineage (GTDB taxonomy): Bacteria > Pseudomonadota > Alphaproteobacteria > Rhodobacterales > Rhodobacteraceae > Poseidonocella > Poseidonocella sedimentorum. The sequence continues at coordinate 26,835 of NZ_FOYI01000008.1, read as the reverse complement.
TGCTGTTCCTGCGCCACTGGGTCGGCGCCTACGAGGTCGAGGAGTATCAGGACGCAAGCGCGGGGCTGCGGGCGCTCTGGGGCGGGCTCTTCACCACGCTTTCCTTTTTGACCACCACCGGGTTCGTTTCCGCCGAGTGGGACACGGCGAGCAACTGGTCGGGCCTGCCGGCCTCGGGCGTTTTGCTGAGCGGGCTGTGCCTCATCGGCGGGGGCGTGGCCACCACGGCGGGCGGGGTCAAGCTGCTGCGGGTCTATGCGCTCTTCCGTCACGGCCAGCGCGAACTGGAGCGGCTGGTGCATCCCTCTTCGGTGGCCGGGACAACGGGGACGAGCAATTTCCTGCGCCGCCACGGCGCCTATGCCGCCTGGATCGCGTTCATGCTCATCGCGCTGTCGATCTGCGTGATCGTGCTTGGCCTGTCGATCATGGGCGTGCCGTTGGATTCGGCGATGATGCTCGCGATTTCGGCCTTGTCCAACACAGGCCCGCTTGCGCCCGTGGCCACCAACGAGACGCTGACCTACGCGGCACTCGGGCCGGGCGCCAAGCTCCTGCTCGCGGCCGGCATGGTCTTCGGGCGGCTCGAAGCGCTGGCCATCGTCGCGCTGTTCAACCCCGACTTCTGGCGCCGATGACCCCGCGGCACCGCGCGGTCCGGGAGGGGGCGAATTTTCCGGCTGGAAGTTCCCGCCATGGCATTCCATAATCCCCTGACTCAATAAGCAATCCGCAGTGGCGCAAGAACAAAGGCGACTTTTATGGCTTCCGACAAGCAGAACTTGCAGGATGCGTTTCTCAATCACGTTCGCAAGACCAAGATTCCGGTTACGATATTTCTCATCAACGGCGTGAAACTTCAGGGTGTCATCACCTGGTTTGACAATTTCTGTGTCCTGTTGCGCCGCGACGGGCAATCCCAGCTTGTCTACAAACACGCTATTTCCACGATCATGCCGTCGCAGCCGATCAACCTCTACGACGGCGACGAGGGGGCTTGAGCCTCTCCGATACCGGCGCCCGCGATACCATCGCGCTGGTGCTTCACCCTGACATCACGGGCGCAGAACGTGCGCGCGATCCGGCGCGCGCGCTCGAAGAGGCCATGGCGCTCGCCGCCGCGCTTCCGGGCCTGCAGATCACCGGCGGCGAGGTCGTCCGGCTGCGCGATGTGCATCCGGGCGCGCTCTTCGGATCGGGCAAGATCGCTGAGCTGAAGGCGCGGATCGAGGCCGATGAGGTCGAGCTTGTGCTGATCGACGGGCCGGTGAGCCCGGTGCAGCAGCGCAATCTGGAGAAAGCCTGGGGCGTCAAGCTGCTCGATCGCACGGGGCTGATCCTCGAGATCTTCTCCGACCGGGCGGCCACGCGCGAGGGTGTGCTGCAGGTCGAGATGGCGGCGCTTACCTATCAGCGCACGCGGCTGGTCCGGGCCTGGACCCACCTTGAACGCCAGCGGGGCGGACTCGGCTTCGTCGGCGGGCCGGGCGAAACCCAGATCGAGGCGGACCGCCGCGCCATTGACGACCAGCTCACGCGGCTGCGCCGCCAGCTTGCCAAGGTCGTCAAGACGCGCAAGCTCCACCGCGACGCGCGCGCCAAGGTGCCCTATCCGATCGTCGCGCTCGTGGGCTACACCAACGCTGGCAAATCCACCCTCTTCAACCGCCTGACCGGGGCGAATGTGATGGCCAAGGACATGCTCTTCGCCACGCTCGATCCGACCATGCGCGGCGTGCGCCTGCCGGACGGGCCGGAGGTGATTCTCTCCGACACGGTGGGCTTCATCTCCGATCTGCCGACCGAGCTTGTCGCCGCCTTCCGCGCGACGCTCGAAGAGGTGCTGTCGGCCGATCTCATCTTGCACGTGCGCGATATCTCGCACCCCGAGACCGATGCGCAGGCCGAGGATGTCGAGGGCATCCTGAACGGGCTGGGGATCTCCGAGACGACGCCGATGCTCGAAATCTGGAACAAGATGGACCTGCTCGACGCCGAGGCCGCGGAGGCCGCCCGCACCCGCGCCGAGCGGCGCGATGACATCCTCGCGCTCTCGGCCTGGACGGGCGAGGGGCTGGGGCCGTTGCTTGCGCGCATCGCGCTTTGCCTTGAGGGGGAGCGGCACCGGGAGACGCTGGTGCTGGCCTATGCCGATGGCCGCCGCCGCGCCTGGCTCTTCGAGCAGGGCGTGGTCGAGGCCGAGCGGCAGGGCGAGGACGAATTGGAGCTCGACGTGCGCTGGACCGCGGTGCAGAAGGCCCGTTACTCGGACCTCTGAGCCCGGCTCAGCGCGGGGTGAGCACCGTGATCCCCGTCGCCGCCGCCCGCGCCAGCGCCGGATCGAGCGACATCGGCACGTATTCGCCCCGCCGCCAAAGCTCGCCCAGATCGTCATAGTGCCGCGAGAGCAGGTGCCCGGACTGGCCGGTGGCGATAACGAACACCGAGCTGTCGGGATCGGCGAAATCATAGACCCCGCGATAGCCCGCGCCGTGGATGTTTTGATAGGGGTCGTCGCCGCTGCTGCGGGTCATCCCGCGCTGGAGCGTCTGGTCGCCGCCGCTGGTCGAATGGCGGATGTTGGCGAAGTAGCGCAGCAGCGGGGCCTTGCCGAGCGTCTGGTGGTCATGGGTCGCCTCATGCGCGTCGCCCCAGCGGAGCGCATCGAGATTGTCGCCCCAGTCGCGGGAAATCTCCACCAGCGCGTCATCCAGCGCCAGCCGGGCGATATCGGCGCAGCTCTCGACCGGCGCGCTCTGGATCACGTCGCACCAGCGCGCGGCGCCGTCGATGTCGCGGTAGACCCGTTCGAGAAACAGCGGCGAGACGCGGGTAATCCGGCGGGCGAGGGGGCCGAGCTCATCGCGGATGAGCCGCGTCTGGAGCGCCCGGACCCAGGCCGCGTAGATCAGCGGCTCGGGCAGATGCTCGTTCATCTCGCCGTTCCAGTCGGCCAGCAGCGCCAGCGCCCGTTCCCGCTGGGCCGGCATCGTCCCCTCGGGCGCGGCCTCGCCGGTGAACCACAGATCCGCGCCGATGAGCGGCAGCAGCGTGCGCGCGGTGGGGCTCACGGTGTCGAGCTGGGCTTCGATGAAGCTGTCGCGGGTGTGGACCTGCCGCGATTGCATGAGCCGGCGCCAGCGCTGGATCCGCTGGGTGTCGCCCCAGTGGAAGCTGATGTGGTCGGGGAAGGGCCGGTCGATGATCTTGTTGTTGGTGTTGCCGAGGATGCCGCCCTCCGGATCGGTGAACTCGGGGTTCATCGCGTAGCTCGCGCGGCCCTGCCATTGGTTTTCCGGGCGCCAGCCGGGCGTCGGCAGGCGGCCTTGGCTCTGGTGGCGCGGATCGCGCTGCGGGATCGCGCCGATGACCTTCATCGCCACGCGCTCCCGGTCGGCCAGCGTCACGGTCTGGACCGGCGCGAGGTAGCTTTCGAAACCGGCGAGCGCGCCTTCGACACTGTCGGACTGGACCGCCTTTAGGGCTGAGGAAAACGACGTGTCGCGGCCCGAAAGCCCGGTCCAGGCAAGGCTCATGACATGGCCCGGCGGGGTGACCGCATCGATCTCAAACTGGTCTTCGGGCAGCACCGGGCCGTTTTCCGTCCAGCGCAGCGTGAGGGTGATGGGCGGCTGGCCCTTCACCTTGACGATCGACTCGCGCGTGCGAAACTCGGCGTAGCCATCGGGCGTCCGGTAGCGGGCCGGGTTCTCGGGATCGAGCGCCTCGATGTGGAGGTCCTGATCGTCGGCGTAGGTGGTGGTCAGCCCCCAGCCGAGCGTCGCGCTGCGGCCCGAGAGAATCAGCGGCAGGCCCGGGATCGAGCCCCCGATGAGCCCGCCCGACGCCAGCTCCAGCCGCGCGAGATACCATGTCGAGGGGGCGGTGAACCCCAGATGCGGGTCGTTGGCCAGCAGCGTGCCCCCAGAGGCCGAGCGTGCCGGCGTCGCGGCCCAGGCGTTGGAGGCCCCGGCGAGCCCCGCGGGGCGGACCGGGGTCAGCGGGTGGCGCGCGGCGGTGGCGACTTGCGCAGGTGGCGGCAGCTCGCGCCCGGGAAAGAGCGAGGCGTAGTCGGGCAGTTCGGCCACGCCGGGCCCGGGCACGATCGGCATCAAATCCTCGACCAGTTCCTCGGGCAGGGCGAGCGAGAGCTGCGCGCGCAGGATCTCGTTGGAGAAGTGATCCGAGAGCTGGAGCGCCATCAGCTTCATCACCACCAGCGAATCAGCCGGCGTCCAGGGCGCGATCTCGGCGGGGAAGAGGAAGAATTCCGGCGCGCCGCGGCCGAGCGCCTCGTCGTTGATCTGGCGAATGCGGGCATTGACCCCCTTGGCATAGGCGGTCAGCGCGGCGAGGCCGGCCTGATCCTGTACCGCGACGGATTGCACCGCGAGCGCGTAAAGGTCGAGCCGGCGGATGAAGGTGTCGATCTCCAGCGTGGCCTCGCCGAAGAGCTCCGACAGCCGCCCCTGGCCGGTGCGGCGCAGCATCGTCAACTGCCACAGGCGATCCTGCGCATGGGCGTAGCCAAGGCCGAAGAAGACATCCTCGTCCGACTGGCCGAAAATATGGGGCACGTTCGCGGTATCGCGGACGATCTCGACCTCCGCCCCCAAACCATCGACCGCCACCCGCGCCTCATACTGCGGCAGCGAGCGGGAGGCGAGGTAGTAGGCGCCAAGGATGGCCACCACCGCGAGAACTACGAGCAGGGTCGCGAATCGGAGCAACCATTTAAAGATCAATGCCATGAGCGGCCCTTGTAGTTGCGCAGGCGGTATCGGTTAGGTAGCCAATAGGGACGAGGGGAACAAGCGGTCGCGGAAAGGGAGCGATTATGGCGAAATTGGCGTTTTTGGGGCTTGGGGTCATGGGCTATCCCATGGCCGGGCATCTGGCGAAGGCGGGGCATGATGTCTGCGTCTTCAACCGCACCGGTGCAAAGGCCGAGGCCTGGGCCGCGGAATTTGGCGGGCGCTCGGCGGCAACACCGGCCGAGGCTGCGGCCGGGGCGGAGGTGGTCTTCGCCTGCGTGGGCAACGATGACGATCTGCGCAGCGTCTGCACCGGCGAGTCCGGCGCCTTCGCGGGCATGGCAGCCGGGACGGTGTTCGTGGACCACACGACGGTCTCGGCGCAGGTGACGCGAGAGCTCGCCGAGACGGCGGCGCATGCGGAGATCGGCTATGTCGATGCGCCCGTCTCCGGCGGTCAGGCGGGTGCCGAAAACGGCGTGCTCTCGATCATGTGCGGCGGCGCGGAAGAGACCTTTGGCAAAGTCGAGCCGATCATTGCGGCCTACGCGCGGATTTGCCGTCGCCTTGGCGAAGTGGGCGCGGGCCAGTTGACGAAAATGTGCAACCAGATCGCGATTGCGGGGCTGGTGCAGGGGCTCTCGGAGGCGCTGAACTTTGCCGAGAAGGCCGAGCTCGACGCCGCGGCGGTGGTCGAGGTGATCAGCCAGGGCGCGGCCGGAAGCTGGCAGATGGAAAACCGCTACAAAACGATGATCGCGGACGAATTCGAGCACGGGTTCGCCGTGGACTGGATGCGCAAGGACCTGAACATCTGCCTGCGGACAGGCGACGAGATCGGCGCGGCCTTGCCGGTGACGGCGCTTGTCGACCAATTTTACAAGGATGTGCAGGCCCTCGGCGGCGGGCGTTGGGATACCTCTTCGCTGATCAAACGGTTGCGCGCTCTGGGCTAACCGGGCGCTGCGCGCGCCACGGGCGCCGGAAAATGATCAATCATTTTCCGGCACGTTTTCTGATCGATCAGAAAACGGCGCGCGGACCGGCCGTCAGGGGATGATGCGGGTGTATTTCGAGCCCTCGAGCGTCGCGCCGAGCTTCAGTCCGGCCTGGCCGAAGACCACGGCGATGACGGGCGATGTGGCGGTGTTGGTATCGGCGCGCAGGGTCTCTCCGCGATCAGACACCACGTATTCGAGGTCCGCGCCTGCGGCCCAGCCGGCGGAGCGGCGGAAGTCCATCAGGGCCTCTTGCGTCATGAAAAAGAGCACGTGGGCATATTGTTGCGCGCCGACCTGCACGCCGATATTCGCCGCCGCCGCAGAATAGTAATCCACCGTGGCCCCGTCGACCCGCAGCGCGCCGCGCCCGAAGGATCCGCCGATCCCGAGCCCCACTTCCGTGACCAGCGGCATGACCAGTTGCCCTGCCGATTTGGCGGCGAGGTCGCGCGTTCCGGGATAGGTGGTGTAGAGGTAGTTGAGGGTCGAATCCACGCGGGCGTCGATCGTGGCCGCGCCTTGGGAGCCGATCCCGTTGTTGCATGCGGCCAGCGCGCCCGTGCTTGCGGCCAGCCCTAGGGTGAACATACGTCTCGACAGACTGCTCATGGTGTTTTTCCCGCCTCGATTGCGATGTGGTCTGATGTGGTTTGCCTGGATGTCGCGCCGGGTGGTCCCGGTCATTGCCGCCACTTTAAGCCCTTCGGCCTGTCTTGTCACGCCATGCGCGGGCCCGGAGCGGAAACCGGCTTGGGCGCGCGGCTTGCGAATCTCCTTGCCAAGTCCGCCGCACTGCCCTATGAGCCGCCCATTCAATCCGCAGGTTCGGGCGGGCTGACCCGGGGGAGACATCCCCGGCGGTCCACCGGTTGGCGCATAGGCGCCTCATCCCGATCCGAGGCGAAAACCGGAAAGGAAACGATACATGGCTCTTCCAGAGTTCTCCATGCGCCAGCTGCTTGAAGCCGGCGTTCACTTCGGCCACCAGACGCAGCGTTGGAACCCCCGCATGGGCGAGTTCATCTATGGCGCGCGCAACGGCATCCACATCCTCGACCTGACCCAGACCGTGCCGATGCTCGACGCGGCGCTGAACGCGGTACAGGATGTCGTGGCCCGCGGTGGTCGCGTGCTCTTCGTCGGCACCAAGCGCCAGGCCGCTGGCCCCGTCGCGGAAGCGGCCGAGAAATGCGCGCAGTACTACATGAACCACCGCTGGCTCGGCGGCACGCTGACCAACTGGCAGACCGTCTCCCAGTCGATCAAGCGTCTCAACGAGATCGACGAGGCTTTGGCCCAGGGTGCGGAAGGCCTTACCAAGAAAGAGCGTCTCGGCATGGAGCGCGATCAGTCGAAGCTGCAAGCTTCGCTCGGCGGGATCCGCGAGATGGGCGGCCTGCCCGACCTGCTCTTCGTCATCGACGTCAAGAAAGAAGCGCTCGCCGTGGCCGAAGCCAACAAGCTCGGCATCCCGGTTGTGGCCGTGGTTGACACCAACTGCTCGCCCGATGGCGTGGATTACATCATCCCCGGCAACGACGACGCGGCCCGCGCCATCGCGCTCTACTGTGACCTCGTGAGCCGGACCGCTCTGGAAGGCACCGCGACCCAGCTTGGCGCCGCCGGCGTTGACCTCGGCGCCTTCGAAGAGGCCCCGGTCGAAGAGACCATCGCCGAAGCTCCGGCAGAAGAATCGGCCCCGGCCGAAGGCTGAGCCAACTGTCACGAAAATGACACGGGCGCGCCGCATATGCAGGAGCGCGCCCTTTTTGACCCCGTTCGGGAAAGACTTTGAGGAGAGCCGACATGGCGATCACAGCTGCACTTGTGAAAGAACTGCGCGACACGACCGGCGCAGGCATGATGGATGCGAAAAAAGCGCTGACCGAAAACGACGGCGATATGGACGCGGCGATCGACTGGCTGCGCACCAAGGGTCTGGCCAAGGCCGCCAAGAAATCCGGCCGTACCGCGGCCGAAGGTCTTGTTGCGGTCAAGGTCGAGGGCTCCAAGGGTGTGGCCGTTGAGGTCAACGCCGAGACCGACTTCGTTGCCAAGAACGCCGAATTCCAGACAATGGTCGGCCAGATCGCGGATGCCGCGATCAACGCGGGCGATCTCGATGCGCTCAACGCGGCCACCATCGACGGCAAGACCGTTGCCGACACGCTGACCGACAAAATCGCCAAGATCGGCGAAAACATGACCCTGCGCCGGATGGCCACCGTCGAAGGCACCACGGTTGTGTCTTACGTGCACAACGCGGCGACCGACGGCATGGGCAAGATCGGCGTTCTTGTCGCGCTCAACGGCGGAGACGAGGCGTTCGGCAAGCAGGTCGCGATGCATATCGCAGCTGTGAACCCCGCGTCGCTCTCCGAGGCAGATCTCGATCCGGCGGTTGTCGAAAAAGAGCGTCAGGTCCAGATGGACATCGCCCGCGAATCCGGCAAGCCCGAGCAGGTCATCGAGAAGATGATCGTCGGCCGCATGAAGAAGTTCCTCTCCGAAGTGACGCTTCTGGGCCAGGACTTCGTGATCAACCCCGATCTCACCGTGGCGCAGGCCGCAAAAGAGGCCGGCGCGGAAATCACCGGGTTTGTCCGCCTTGAAGTGGGCGAAGGCATCGAGGTCGAAAAAGAAGACTTCGCAGCCGAGGTGGCGAAAGCCGCCCAGGGCTGAGAACGATCAAGAACTGATCGGAAAGGCGCGCTGGCAACGGCGCGCCTTTTTTCATTGGCGCAGGGCAGCGTCGATGAGGTCGGCGAGGCGTGCAGGGGCAGCGAAGAAGGGCGAATGGCCGGTGTCTATCTCGCTGATCTGCGCCGGGGGCCAGTCTTCGGTCATGGTGACCTGGAACTCCGGCGGGATGGCTTGATCACGCAGGCAGCGGATGTAATGGCGCGGCACGCGCGCGTAGGTCGGCCCGAGCGTGACGGCGGTTTCCTGCGGGAGGATCGCCTCGGGTCCGAGCCGCGCGGTGGCGTAGTCGACCGTCTCCGGGGGGCAGTCCTGATAGAAAACGGTGCGCGCTTTCGCGGGGTCGACGATGAAACTGCCGGAGGCGCGGTCAACCGTGATCGCATGCATCAGCGGCTGGCGCGGCGCTGCGCGTCGGCGATCGGCGAGGGACTGGCCGGGGGCCGGGACATAGGCGCAGAGGTAGATGAGCTGGGTGATGTTGCGCGCGTCGCGTTCGGCGGCGAGGCTGATCGGGTAGCCGGCCATCGAGTGGCCGACGACCACCGTGGGGCCGGCGAGCGCGGCGAGGATCGCCTCGGCATAGCGTTCGAGTGTGGCCTGGGGGAGCGGTGTCGGGTCGTCCCCGTGGCCCGGCAAGTCGATCGCGCGCGCGCTGTGACCTCGGGCGGCGAGCTCCGGAATCAGGTCGCGCCAGCACCAGGCCCCGTGCCAGGAGCCGTGGACGAGAAGGATCTCAGCCACTCAGATGCCCTGTCTGCTCGATGAACTCGGAGAGGATCTCCGCATAGGCCTCCGGCGCCTCGACGCAAGGGATATGCCCGGCGTTGCGGATCAGCTTCAGCTCGGCCCCGGGAATGAGCGAGATGGTCTCGCGCACCAGATCCGGCGGGGTGGAGCCATCTTCGGAACCCGCAATCCCAAGCGCGGGCAGGCGCAGGCCCGACGTCGGGGTGATCATATCCGTCCCCGCGATCGCGGCGCAGCAGCCGAGATAGCCCTCGAGCGGCTGGCGCACCATCATCGTGCGCCAGGCGTGCATCGCGGCGGTCAGGCGGAAAGGCTTGGCAAACCAGCGCTCCATCACCTGATCGGCGATGGCCTCGATGCCGTTTGCGCGGATGCTGTCGATCCGCGCCTGCCACATGTCGCGCGTGCCGATCTTGGCGGCGGTGTTGGAGAGCACCAGCGCGCGGACAAGATCGAGACGTTTGGCCGCGAGGCCCTGACCGATGAGCCCGCCGATGGAAAGGCCGACGAAGAGCACGTCTTTCATGCCCAGATGATCGAGAAGGCGCTCGGCATCTTTGACCAGCGCGCCCATGGCATAGGGCGCGGGCGGGCAGGAGGACAGCCCGTGGCCGCGTTTGTCATAGCGCAGAATCCGCAAGCCCGCGGGCAGAAGCGGGATGATCTGGTCCCAGACGCGCAGGTCCGTGCCAAGAGAGTTGGCCAGGACGATGGGCGCGCCGTCCGGGTCGCCATCGAGCCGGTAGTGAAGCTTTACGTCGCCAAGATCTGCCACCTGCATATGTCGCGCCTTTCATCAGCCAAGGGATCCGTTTTCTGATCTGTCAGAAAACGTGCCGGAATTTAACCGATTAAATTCCGTTTCCGCGCTGTGGTTTCGGTGTGCCCGGATCGGCAAGGCAGCGGGCGAAGGTGGCCGGGTCGACATTTCCGCCCGAGACCGTCGCGATGACGGTGTCTCCAGATTGGCCATCCTTGTGGAAGAGCGCGGCGGCGAGGGCCACGGCGCCGCCCGGTTCGGCGACGATCTTGAGATGGCGGAAGGCGAGCGACATCGCGGTGAGCACCTCCGTGTCGGAGACGGCGATGCCCGGCCCGCAGAGGCGCTTCATGATGGCGAAGGTCATCTCGCCCGGTTGCGGTGTCAGCACCGCGTCGCAGAGGCCGCTTTCCGCCCCCCGGTTGCGCTGGATCGCACCGGTGGCGAGGGAGCGTTTGACGTCGTCGAAGCCTTCGGGCTCCACCGGCCGGACGGTGAAACGCGGCGCCTGCGCCTCCAGCGCGAGGGCGATGCCCGAGGTCAGCCCGCCGCCGCCGCAGCACACCAGCACCTCCGCGCTATCGATCCCGAGCGCCGCCGCTTGCTCGGCGATTTCGAGGCCTGTGGTCCCTTGCCCGGCGATCACGTCGGGGTGCTCGTAGGGCGGAATGAGGCTGAGCCCGCGGCTTTCGGCGATGGTTCGGGCCAGGGTCTCGCGGCTTTCGCCCCCGTCCCGGTCGTAGAACACCACCTCCGCGCCGTAGCTTCGCGTGCCCTCGACCTTGGCGGCCGGGGCGTCGCGCGGCATGATGATTACCGCCGGAATACCGAGGAGCTGCGCTGCGCGCGCGATGCCCTGCGCATGGTTGCCGGAGGAGTAGGCAAGCACGCCGCGCGCGCGCTCTGCCGGGTCCAGTGCGGTGATTGCGGCGAGGCTGCCGCGCGCCTTGAAGCTGCCGGTGGCCTGCAGGCATTCGGCCTTGACCAGAACCCGGCGCCCGGCGATGGCGTCCAGCGCGGGGGCGCCGAGCAGCGGCGTGCGGCGGGTGTGCTCGCGGATGCGCGCCTGCGCGGCGGTGATCCTGTCGATATTCATGCGGAGCGCTCTCCTTGCGTTGTCTCGGTCATGCGTTGGATCCAGAGATGGAGCGCGGCGACGGCGTCGGGTTCGTCGAGAAAGGGCACATGGCCGCGGCCTGGGATCTCGGCGGAGATGAGATCCGGCCGCCGGCGGGCCATCTCATCAACGCAGCTTTGAGCCAGCAGATCGGAGGCGTCGCCGCGGAGCACGGCGACAGGCAGGCCCTCTGTTGCCGCGAAGCACTCCCAAAGATCGGGCAGGGGGCCGCCCGCGCCGGTCAGCACGGCATCCCGCAGTTTGGGGTCATAGCGCAGGGCGAGGCCGCGCTCCGTCTCGATGTAGCTGCGCGCCACATCTTCGCGCCAGCGCGCGGAGGAGGCGCCGGAAAAGCCGGGGAAGCTGGCGGGGCGCGCCGCGGCCGCCGCGTCGAGCGTTGGCCAGGGTGGCGCAATGCCGAGATATCCGGCGATGCGTCCGAGCCCTTCCGGCGCGATCTCGGGCCCGATGTCATTGAGCGCCAGGCCGAGCAGGCGGCCCCGCGCCCGGTGGGCGAGGACGAGGCCGATCAGGCCGCCGCGCGATGTGCCCAGCACCGCGGCGCGCTCGATCCCGAGGTGGTCCAGCAGGCGCAGCGCGTCTTCGGCCTCCTGCGGGATGGAATAGCTTTGCCAGTCGGCCCAGCCCGAGCGCCCGCGGCCGCGGTAGTCCATTCGGATGAGGCGGCACCCAGCGAGATGCGGCGCCACGGGGTCGAAATCGCGCACGTTGCGCGTGAGCCCGCTGAGGCAGAGGATGGGCAGGCCCGCCCCGCTCTCCTCGTAGTAGAGCGGAACCCCGCCCCGACCGTGGATCTGCGCCATCAGGAGACGAGCTCCGGCAGGGATGTCAGATCGGTGAGCACATGGGCCGGGCCATGGGGCAGGCGGTCCTGCGGCTCGCCCTTGCGGTTGATCCAGACAGTCTCGAACCCGAAGCCCGAAGCGCCTGCCACGTCCCAGCCGTTGGAGGACATGAAGAGAATCTCATGCGGCGCGCAGGCATAGCGCTCGGTCACCAGCGCGTAGACCGCGTCCATCGGCTTGAAGGTGCGCGGCGTGTCGGCCGAGAGCACCGCATCGAAGACCCCGCCCAAACCGGCATGCTGCACGGCGCTGTCGAGCATCTCCGGCGCGCCGTTGGAGAGGATCGCAAGCGGAAGACCGGTCGGGCGCAGCGCGGCAAGCGCAGCGGGCACCTCGGGGTAGGTCTCCAGTCGGGCGTAGAGCGCGAGCAGATCGGCCCGCAGGGGTGGATCTCCCGCCAGCCCGTGGCGCTCCAGGGCCCAGTCGAGCGCGTCTTCGGTGAGCTGCCAAAAGCTGTCGTATTCATCCGTGATCGCCCGGAGCCAGGTGTATTGCAGCTGTTTTTGCCGCCAATCTTCGGCCAGCGCGGGCCAACAGCCGGCGAGCGCCGGGGTCTCGCTCCGGGCGGCGAGGGCGCGCGCGGCGGCGGCGACGTCAAACAGCGTGCCGTAGGCATCGAAAACGCAAGCTTTATGTGTCATGGGCGTACCCTGACATGGCCCAGTGCCGGACGGAAGACCAAAGCTCCGGACCCGCGAGACTTGCCGCGATGTGCCATCCGTGACAGACAGCGCGCAACGCCCCCCGGGGCCACGCGCCAGCCGCAGAAGGGCCGCTCTCATGACCACCTTCACCGCATTGACGACCCTGCCCGGCAAGGCGCCGGCCGAACGGCTCGGGGCCGCGCTGGAAAACCTCGCGCCCGAGCCCACCGGGGTCGGCGTCTTCGAGGTTGAGGACGGATCGGGGACATGGGAGGTCGGCGGCTATTTCATCGAGGCGCCGGACGAGACGCAACTGGCCCTGCTCGCGGCGGCCTTCGGCGCCAAGCCCTTCGCCGTGAGCGAGATCCCCGAGACCGATTGGGTGGCCAAGGTGCGGCGCGAGCTGACGCCGGTCGAGGCGGGGCGGTTTTTCGTCCACGGCGGCCATGATGCGGACAAGGTGCCCGAGGGGGCGGTTCCGCTGCTCATCGAGGCGGCGATGGCCTTCGGCACCGGGCATCACGGCACGACGCTCGGCTGCCTGCGCGCGCTTGACCGGTTGGTGACGGATCAGGTTGCGCCCCGCAGCGTGGCCGATATCGGCTGCGGCACAGCGGTGCTCGGCATGGCGGCGGCGCGGGTCTATCCGGCGCGCGTCATCGCCTCTGACATCGACCCCGTCGCGGTAGAGGTGGCCGAAGCCAACCTCGCGGCCAACGGGATGGACGGCGCCGTGCGCTGCGTCGTCGCCGCCGGGTTCGATCACCCCGAACTGGCCGCGCTCGCGCCGTTCGATCTGATCTTCGCCAACATCCTCAAGGGGCCGCTCATCGACCTCGCGCCCGATCTCACCGGCGCGTTGGCCGAGGGCGGCCATGTCATCCTGAGCGGTATTCTCAATGATCAGGCGGCAGAGCTGCGCGCGACCTACGAGGCGCTCGGGCTCACGACCCGGCATCACGAAGAGATCGGCGAATGGTCGACGCTGACCCTGCGCAAGCCCTGAGACCCGCGCCCCGGACATGAAAAAGCCTCCGCGAGGGGCGGAGGCCGTTCCGTTTGTCCGGAGGCGATCCGGTCGTCAGTGCGCGCCGCCGTTGCGGGCCACGCGATCGATGTCCCAGCGGGACAGGCCGATGTCATCCAGCTCCCGGTCGCTCAGCGCGCTGAGGGCCTTGCGGGTGTTGCGCTCCGCCCGCCAGTCGGCGATTGCGGTCACGATACGGTAGATCGCGCGGGGTGTTTCGCTGCGGTGAGACGCAGCATAGATCGAGTCAAAAAAAGCCATGGTTACGTCCTTCCAAGGGGCTGGCAAAACACTCAGGCCCGGGTTTTATCTGGCCGTCTTGTTACCTGAGAGAGCGTGCATTTAGTGTTGAGTGATCGCCCGATCAATCGGGTATTTTTGCATATGAGGCTTGCGTTTTCTGCAAGGATCGGGCGCCGCGAACGGGCGGTCTGCGTGCGTGTTCGAGCAGCGCGGACAATTCCGAGGGGGATTGGCCTTTGTTCGCGTTTCGTGCTAGTGCTTTGCGCAAAACAACGAGCAGGGATCAGTGATGCGCGTTCTGGGAATCGATCCGGGCCTGCGTAACCTTGGCTGGGGTGTGATCGACGTCGACGGATCGCGCATCAGCCATGTTGCCAATGGGATTTGCCATTCAGCCGGCAAGGAGCTCGGGGCGCGGCTTCTGGCCCTGCATGAGGGGCTCAGCGCGGTGATCGCCGCCTATGCCCCGACATCCGCCGCGGTCGAGCAGACCTTCGTCAACAAGGACGCCGTCGCGACCCTCAAGCTCGGCCAGGCGCGCGGGATCGCGATGCTGGTGCCCGCGCAGGCGGGGTTGCCGATCGGAGAATACGCGCCCAACCAGATCAAGAAGACGGTCGTGGGCGTCGGCCACGCGGCCAAGGCGCAGGTTGACCACATGGTGCGGATGCAGCTGCCCGGCTGCGAGATCGCGGGGCCCGATGCGGCGGATGCGCTCGCGATCGCCATCTGCCACGCCCACCACGCCCGCAGCGCCGAACGCATCGCGCGGAGGGTCGTCTCGTGATCGGGCGGATCAGCGGGCGGGTCGATTTCCGGGGCGAGGACCACGTGCTCATCGATGTGCGCGGCGTGGGCTATATCGTCTATTGCTCGGAGCGGACACTGGCGACGCTGCCCGGTCCGGGGGAGGCCGCGTCGCTGTTCACTGACCTGGTCGTGCGCGAGGATCTGTTGCAGCTCTTTGGCTTCCCGACCCTTCTGGAGAAGGAGTGGCACCGGCTGCTCATGTCGGTGCAGGGGGTCGGGGCCAAGGCCTCGCTCGCCGTGCTCGGCACGCTCGGTGCCGAGGGGGTCAGCCGGGCGATCACGCTTGGTGACTGGAACGCGGTCAAGGCTGCCAAGGGGATCGGGCCCAAGACGGCGCAGCGGATCGTGAACGAGCTCAAGGACAAGGCCCCGGCGGTGATGGCGCAGGGCGTGGCGCTGGCGCAGTCCGCCGGCGCGCCGGCCCTTGAGGCGGAGACGGTGATCGAGGCCCCGGCGGCCCCTGCGGCGGAGCCCGCCGCGCCGCCCAGTTCGGTGAGCGCGCAGGCCGATGCCCTGTCGGCGCTGGCCAATCTCGGCTACGCTCCGGGGGATGCCGCCGCGGCGGTCGCCCGCGCCGCGCAGGAGGCCCCGGAGGCCGGGGCGCCTGACCTCATCCGCGCTGCCCTGCGCGCCCTTGCGCCCAAAGGATGAGCATGACCGAGCCCGATCCGACATTGCGCCCCGAGGCGCTCCCCGAGGACACCGACCGCGCGCTGCGGCCCCAGAGCCTTGGCGACTTCGTCGGGCAAGCGGAGGCGCGGGCCAACCTCGCGATCTTCATCGAAAGCGCGCGCCTGCGCGGCGAAGCGATGGATCACACGCTGTTTTACGGCCCGCCCGGGCTCGGCAAGACCACGCTGGCGCAGATCATGGCGCGGGAGCTTGGGGTCAACTTCCGCATGACTTCCGGTCCGGTGCTGGCCAAGGCGGGCGATCTGGCCGCGATCCTGACCAATCTCGATGCGCGCGACGTGCTTTTCATCGATGAGATTCACCGGCTCAATCCGGTTGTCGAGGAGGTGCTTTATCCGGCGCTGGAGGACTTCGAGCTCGATCTGGTGATCGGCGAGGGGCCGGCGGCGCGCACCGTGCGGATCGAATTGCAGCCCTTCACGCTGGTGGGGGCGACGACGCGGCTGGGCCTGCTCACGACGCCCCTGCGGGACCGGTTCGGCATCCCGACGCGGCTGCAGTTCTACACGGTCGAAGAGCTTAACCGGATCGTGAGCCACAACGCGCGTAAACTCGGCGTCGAGGCGGACGAGGACGGCGCGCGGGAGATCGCGCGGCGCGCGCGGGGAACGCCCCGGATTGCCGGGCGGCTTTTGCGCCGGGTGGTGGATTTCGCGGTGGTCGAGGGCGACGGGCGCATCACCCGCGCGCTGGCCGACGGGGCGCTTACCCGACTCGGCGTCGATCAAGTCGGGCTTGACGGGGCCGATCGGCGCTATCTGCGGCTGATCGCGGAAAACTACGGCGGCGGCCCGGTTGGGATCGAGACCATCGGCGCGGCGCTGAGCGAGAGCCGCGATGCGATCGAAGAGGTCATCGAGCCCTTTTTGCTGCAACAGGGGCTGCTGCAGCGCACCCCGCGCGGGCGAATGCTGACCCAGCGGGCCTGGACCCACCTCGGCCTCGCCGCGCCGATCGAGCCGGGGCAGGGGAGCCTCTTCGAATGATGCTGAGCCCTGAGGATATCACCCGCTGTTTCACCCGAGATGATGGCTCCTACGCCTTCGCCCGCTGGGGCCGGCCCATCGCGCCGGTGGTCTTCGGGGTCGAGGACGAAACGCTCGGGGTGATCAAATCGGCGCTGCAAGCGGTGGCGCAGCTGGGCCGCATCGAGATCGCCGAGACCGATCCGGAACTTGGCGCCAATCTGATGGTGTTCTTCTTTCGCGATTGGGCGGAGCTGATGCAGGTGCCCGATCTTGACCGTCTCATCCCCGAGCTCGGGCCGCGCGTTGCGCGGCTGGAGGCGGCGGAGGCGCTGCAATATCGGGCGTTTCGCTTCGATGAGGCCGGCGCGATCCAGGCCTCATTCGTCTTTCTGCGCATGCGCGGCGCGATGGCCGAGCTGGACGCCGAAACCCTCGCGCTCACCCAGGCGGTTTCGCTCATGCTGCTCTGGTCGGAGCGGGCCTTTTCCGCCCGCGCCCCGCTCGCGACGCTTGAGGATGGCCGGGTGGTGGTGAAGCCGGAGATCGCCGCGTTGATCCGCGCCGCCTACGATCCGGTGCTCCCCGCGGCGGCACAAGATCCAAGCCATGCGCTGCGCCTCGCCGCGCGACTCGCTCTCGATCCCGGGGTGTGAGCCCGGGCGATGCGTGTTTTTCTCGCCCTGCCGATGCCAGACGCGGTGCGCGACGGGCTCGTCGCGTTGCAAGGGCGGATCAAGGCCGGGCGGAAGGTTGCGCCGGAACATTTGCACATGACGCTGGTCTTTGCCGGCGAGGTCCCCGAGGCGCAGCTGGCCGAACTTGATGACCAGCTGCAGGACCTGACCGTTCCAGCGCTCCCGATCCGTCTGCGCGGGCTGTCGGTAATGGGAGGGGGGCGCGTGCTGTCTATCCAGCAGCGCGCCGACACGGGCCTGATCGGGTTTCAGGCCCGGCTGGAGCGGCGCGTGCGTGACGCCGGGATTCGCCTTCAGAAACGGCGATTTCAGCCGCATGTGACGATCGCGCGCTGGCGCGAGGGCGATGTGGCCGCTCTGGAGGGCGCGGGCCGCGCGCTGGAGCGATTCGGGGATGTCGAGATGCCGGGCGGAACGATGGACCGCGTCGCGATGTATCGCTCGGAGCTGCGTCCGGAGGGCGCGGTCTATCACGAACTGGCGTGCTATCCCGATCTGCCGCCCTGGGCGGTGGGGCCCGGCGCGCCGTAAAGCGCCGGGCGCGGTCTCAGATCGCCGCGCGTGCCCCGAGACGGGATTTCAGGAAGCTGGCAAACCGCGCCACTTCCGCGCCCGAATAGGTGTCATCCGTGCGCTCATCTTCCAGCCGCCGGATCGCATCGGCGAGATCCGTGTCCTCCGCGCTCCGGGCGACGCCGAGCAGGAACTGCGTCACATAGCCGATCATGTAATCCCCTTCCGACGCGGATAGGACCTCGGCCGCATGGGCGATGTCGTCCTCGAAGGCGATGGGATCGGGCTTGACCGTCTCTTGCGAGATCATGCGCGGCCCGCGCGGATGCATGTCGGGCGGGACGTGGGCGAGCACCGTTTCCTGAAAGGTCGCGAGGCTGCTGATCGGTTTTTCCATAAACCCATCGGCGCCGGCTTCGATCGCGCGGTCGCGCCCTCCGTCATCGCCGCTGATCCCGAGCACGACGGTCTGGTTGTCCTGGGCCTGGGTCAACTCGCGGATCAGATCCTCTCCCGCGCCGTCGGGCAGGCCGAGATCGACCACGACCACCGAGGGGCGGTAGATCTGCAGATGGCGGCGCGCGGCGGTCAGGCTGTCGGCGCGGCGGATGCGGGCGCCACTGCGCAGGCACAACAGGCGCATGGCTTCGCAGGCAAAGCGGCTGTCTTCCACAACGAGAACGGTAAGCCCCAAAAGCGGGCGGCTCGGCGTCGGTCTTCGTGCTTGAAGCATCGGCTCAAGACTGTCCATATCGGCTTCCTCACTGGCATTACTCCCTCAAGCCTTACCCAAGCGTGGCTAATGGAAGGTTAATGTCGCAAGGTCAGCTTGTGGGACCGCGCGGGTGTGGTCATAAACACAGCCGACAGAAGGAGTGGGACATGATCGGACGATTGAACCATGTGGCGATCGCGGTGCCGGATCTTGAGGCCGCGGCTGCGCAATACCGCAATACGCTGGGTGCGACGGTCGGCGCGCCGCAAGATGAGCCGGACCATGGCGTCACCGTGGTGTTCATCGAGTTGCCCAATACCAAGATCGAGCTGCTCTACCCGCTGGGCGAAGGCAGCCCGATCGCGGGCTTTCTGGAGAAAAATCCGGCGGGCGGGATCCATCATATCTGCTACGAGGTCGAGGATATTCTCGCCGCGCGAGATCAGCTGAAGGCGTCGGGCGCGCGTGTCCTCGGCAGCGGGGAGCCGAAAATCGGCGCCCATGGCAAGCCCGTCCTGTTCCTGCACCCCAAGGATTTCAATGGCTGTCTGGTTGAACTCGAAGAGGTCTGACCCACCTCTCACTCAACCCCATCGAGGAGCGCCGTCTTGAGTATCACCTCCGCCATCGTGCTGTTTGCCGTGATCTGGTTCATGGTCTTTTTCGTCGTCTTGCCGCTGCGCATGACGACTCAGGGAGAGGCGGGCGAGGTTGTCCCGGGGACGCATTCCTCGTCGCCTGCCGACGCCCGGATCGGCCGCAAGGCGCTGATCACGTCGATCGTGGCGGCGGTGCTCTGGATCGTGATCGCCGGGGTGATCTTTTCGGGCAAGATTACCGTGCGCGATCTCGACTGGGCCGACCGGATGGCGCCCCGGGCAATAGATGGAACAGGTGAGTGAACACTGCCGCGCCGATCACCGGCACGATGAGGTTGAGCAGCGGCACGGTGAGCGGAATCGCCATGACCACGCCCGCGACCCAGATGCTCATCCGGTGACGATCACGTAGCGCGCGAGCCTCGACCCGCCCGACCCGGCGCATGGCGGCAATCTGGAAATATTCCCGCCCGAGCAAAA
>NZ_FOYI01000008.1:0-2500 GCF_900116005.1 Poseidonocella sedimentorum | reverse complement strand
TCTGCGAAATCTATTTAGGTAGAGCGTCATCCGAATACCCCGGGGGGTAGAGCACTGGATGGGTAATGGGGCCCCACAGGCTTACTGATCCTAACCAAACTCCGAATACCCGGGAGTACTAGATGGCAGACACACTGCGGATGCTAACGTCCGTAGTGGAGAGGGAAACAACCCTGACCTACAGCTAAGGCCCCCAATTCATGGCTAAGTGGGAAAGCAGGTGGGACGACCAAAACAACCAGGAGGTTGGCTTAGAAGCAGCCATCCTTTAAAGATAGCGTAACAGCTCACTGGTCTAAATAAGTTGTCCTGCGGCGAAGATGTAACGGGGCTCAAGCCATGAGCCGAAGCTTAGGATGCACGTAGTGCATGGTAGCAGAGCGTAGTGTGACATAGTCTCATTCCTCCTTAGCGCCTTCGGGCGTGTTGGAGGAGCGAGGCTTACTGTGAAGCCGGCCTGTGAGGGATCCGGTGGAGTGATCACTAGCGAGAATGATGACATGAGTAGCGATAAACAGGGTGAGAGACCCTGTCGCCGAAAGTCCAAGGGTTCCTGCTTAAAGTTAATCTGAGCAGGGTAAGCCGGCCCCTAAGGCGAGGCCGAAAGGCGTAGTCGATGGGAACTAGGTTAATATTCCTAGGCCAGGAGGATGTGACGGATTGTGAAGGTTGTTCACCCTTATCGGATTGGGTGGGCCGCTGATCAGTTCCAGGAAATAGCCCTCCATGAGACCGTACCCCAAACCGACACAGGTGGACTGGTAGAGAATACCAAGGCGCTTGAGAGAACGATGTTGAAGGAACTCGGCAAAATACCTCCGTAAGTTCGCGAGAAGGAGGCCCGGTTCCAAGGCAACTTGGAGCTGGGGGCACAAACCAGGGGGTGGCGACTGTTTACTAAAAACACAGGGCTCTGCGAAGTCGCAAGACGACGTATAGGGTCTGACGCCTGCCCGGTGCCTGAAGGTTAAAAGGAGAGGTGAGAGCCTTGAATTGAAGCCCAGGTAAACGGCGGCCGTAACTATAACGGTCCTAAGGTAGCGAAATTCCTTGTCGGGTAAGTTCCGACCTGCACGAATGGCGTAACGACTTCCCCGCTGTCTCCAACATCGACTCAGCGAAATTGAATTGCCTGTCAAGATGCAGGCTTCCCGCGGTTAGACGGAAAGACCCCGTGCACCTTTACTACAGCTTCGCACTGGCATCAGGATTGTGATGTGCAGGATAGGTGGTAGGCTTTGAATCAGGAACGCCAGTTTCTGTGGAGCCTCCCTTGAGATACCACCCTTCGCACTCTTGATGTCTAACCGCGGTCCGTTATCCGGATCCGGGACCCTGCGTGGTGGGTAGTTTGACTGGGGCGGTCGCCTCCTAAAGCGTAACGGAGGCGCGCGAAGGTTGGCTCAGAGCGGTCGGAAATCGCTCGTTGAGTGCAATGGCAGAAGCCAGCCTGACTGCAAGACTGACAAGTCGAGCAGAGTCGAAAGACGGCCATAGTGATCCGGTGGTCCCGAGTGGAAGGGCCATCGCTCAACGGATAAAAGGTACGCCGGGGATAACAGGCTGATACTGCCCAAGAGTCCATATCGACGGCAGTGTTTGGCACCTCGATGTCGGCTCATCTCATCCTGGGGCTGGAGCAGGTCCCAAGGGTACGGCTGTTCGCCGTTTAAAGAGGTACGTGAGCTGGGTTTAGAACGTCGTGAGACAGTTCGGTCCCTATCTGCCGTGGGTGTAGGATACTTGAGAGGAGTTGCCCCTAGTACGAGAGGACCGGGGTGAACGATCCACTGGTGGACCTGTTGTCGTGCCAACGGCAGTGCAGGGTAGCTATGATCGGACAGGATAACCGCTGAAGGCATCTAAGCGGGAAGCCCCCCTCAAAACAAGGTATCCCTGAGGGCCGTGGTAGACCACCACGTCGATAGGCCGGAGATGTAAGCGCAGCAATGCGTTCAGTTGACCGGTACTAATGGCCCGATAGGCTTGATTTGATCCAGTAGAAGACAGACTTCTGCAGTCAGATCAAAAGCATACACACATAAATATCGCCCGACGCCTCTCCTCGAGGCCCGAGCGATAAAGAGTTCTTGACTTGGAACTTGGTTCTTTCTCGGTTTGGTGGTCATAGCGAGAGCAAAACACCCGGCTCCATTCCGAACCCGGCCGTTAAGTGCCTTAGCGCCGATGGTACTGCGTCTTAAGACGTGGGAGAGTAGGTCGCCGCCAAACCTAGTAAGAACCAAGCGTATCTCTCCTACGATGAAAATGCGCAGCCTCTAACACCAAAACAAGAGGCCGCAGGCGTGGCTCGGAGCACCCCGCCTTATCGATGACCCTCTCCCAAAGAGGGCAAAACGCTCCAGCCTCGTCAGGCCATGACCTGACACACCAAGAGGCAAGCTCAATGGTTGACGCGGGATGGAGCAGCCCGGTAGCTCGTCAGGCTCATAACCTGAAGGTCGTAGGTTCAAATCCTACTCCCGCAACCAACTTTACC
>NZ_FOYI01000007.1 GCF_900116005.1 Poseidonocella sedimentorum | reverse complement strand
CAATGGTTGACGCGGGATGGAGCAGCCCGGTAGCTCGTCAGGCTCATAACCTGAAGGTCGTAGGTTCAAATCCTACTCCCGCAACCAACTTTACCGAACAAGCCGCAGTCAAAAGACCAGCGGCTTTTTTGTTGTACCCAAAACTCAACAGCTTCAAGAGCTGACCTCTCAGGATAGACTTGTCCTGCAACTGGAGGATCTGCAGTGGCGGCGAAACGAGAGAAACCCGAAGAGTGTGTGCTTCAATGCTTCGCAAGGTCGAAGTCCTACGAGGGCAAGGGATGACGATAGCGGCGGCGGTGCGCCAAATCGGCATGATACAGCGTATTAGCGGTGGCCATTTCGCGATTACAGGCTGGCGAGAGGATCACAAGCTGGCCAGAGCTGGATTCAGCGGAGGCTTGTAGCCTCGGGACGTTTCACTGCTAATTTACAACGCTGGGAAACTGGAAGACTGGGCGTTGTGGATCTGCTCTTCCTCGGCGTGTTCTGACAGGTGATTGATATGCTTGATGGAGATGATTTGCGCACGCGATACGTCCTTTTCGGCGCATGCGTCGATCAACTCGGCGTGCTCTTCCATTGACCGGTCAAGGTGAATGCCTCTGACCCTGAAGAGATGCGTTCGTAGGGCCATGAGCGGGCCGATGGTTGTCTCGTATGACTTGATCATCGAATGGTTGTTGCTGCCTGAGATGATGGCACGGTGGAACTTGAGATCGCCGCGGGAATATTGCTTGGTGTCGCCAACCCTGATGGCGTTCAGCATTTGATCCATTCCATCTTGCATGCCGTCCATCAGGCGCTGGTGATTTTGAGAGATCGCCAATGCAAGGCTCGCCGTTTCCAGAATTTCGCGGTGTTCGCATAGGTCACGGGTCATCTGTTCGTCAGGTGAAAAGATGAACGAACCACTTTTGGGGAAGACTTTTACAAGGCCTTCGGTTTGCAGAAGCACCAATGCTTCGCGAACAGGGGACCTGCTTACCTCGTATTGATCGGCCAACTTCTGTTCGGACAACTTCGTGCCAAGCGGATACTCCCCGAGGATGATCGCTTCTCGAATGCGGTCTGCGGTCAGTTCAGCGACGGATTTCTGTCTGGGGTAATGGGTCATTCGCCTGCAATTGATCTGGCTGGGCTGGTTACAAGTTCTTGGATTCTACCATGGTAGAAAGTTATTGACGCGTCGAGTTTGGATGTACCATGGTAGATTTTGAGCCGAGAGGGAAATCTCCGTCATGTGGGATGTCAATGTAGCAACCGGATTGTCTGTCGCACCGGTGGGCGATTTCCTTGCGGGCCTGAAGAGAACGGTAGGTGCGGCGCATGTCATACGTGGCGTTGACGACGAGGCAGCGCCCTATAGGCGGGATTGGACCGGGCAGTTTTCAGGATCGCCGATCGCTGTGGTCAAACCGAAGACCACCCAAGAAGTGGCCGAGGTCGTCAAGCTTTGCTGCGATCACGGCGTGTCCATGGTCCCGACAGGGGGGCGGACGGGACTGTGTGGTGGCGGTGTGCCGATCGGGGACGGCACGTCGGTTCTTATCTCTCTTGAGCGGATGAATTCCGTACGTCACCTGGATCAGGATGGGCGCAGTATCACGGTCGAGGCGGGCGTTGTATTACAGACCGCCCAGGAGCGGGCGCGGGACCGAGGTTTGGTATTTCCATTGACCTTTGGAGCACAGGGCAGCGCGATGATTGGCGGTGTCCTGTCTACAAATGCAGGTGGATCCAATGTTGTCCGATATGGCACGGCGCGGGAGTTGTGCATCGGTATTGAGGCTGTCTTGCCTAATGGGTCCGTCATTAATGCTCTGACGGGCCTGCGAAAGGACAACACCGGGTACGATCTGAGGGATCTGCTGATTGGTGCGGAAGGAACGCTTGGTATCATTACTGCGGCGGTATTTAAGCTGTTTCCGGAGCCCAAGGCTCGGACAACGGGCTTTCTGTCTTTGGCCGCGCTGGCAGACGCTCCCAGGGTCTTGAATGTCCTGCAAGACCGGAGCGGCGGCGGGGTTGAGGCGTTTGAATACATGCCCAAGGCGGCTGTTGATGTAATCTGTCGCGTGTTTCCAAAAGTCCGGAAGCCGCTGGAAGATGCGGCACAGACGGGTGTTTTTTTCGAAGTCACGTCGCCGCGCGAGGATGATGCACAGTCGGCGGATGGAGGCGGAACTCGACTGGAAAGCCTCGTTTTTTCAGCGCTCGAAGTGCTTATGGAAGAAGGGATCGTTGTCGATGCGATGATCGCACAATCAGAGCAGCAGCGTCTGGATCTTTGGGCAATGCGCGAAGCGATCCTTGAGGCGATCACCGAGAACGGCCCGGCCTATCACATGGATATCTCGCTGCCGCTTGCCGCTGTTGCCGAGTTTGTGGCCACGATGGATGAGGCGGTCTCTGAGATGGGGTTCCAGCCGCTAACCGTTGGGCATCTTGGGGATGGCAATCTGCATTATGCGTTGAGCGCGCAGCCTGGGCGGAACTGGGCTGATCTGCCGCTGGCCCGGGCGAAGCAAGCGGCCTTTGCGCTGTTGGCGAAATTGAACGGCTCGTTTTCGGCTGAACATGGCATCGGGCAGAGCAAGCTCGATGTCATGATCGATCTGAAAGAATCCAGCCAGCTGGACGCGATGCGGGCCATCAAGACGGCGCTCGATCCAAGCGGTCTTATAAACCCCGGTAAACTCATTCCGGTACCACGCGATCCCTAGGGGGCGTTCAACATGTCGATGGGAGTAAGTGACATGATGAAACCGACAGGCAATACCTTGGCCGCAGCCATGGCGGTTGGCTTGGCCATGCCTGCGAGCGCGCAGAACCTGTTTGGCGGATGTCCGTCAGAGGCAATCCTTGCCCGGTTTGTCGAGTTTGGGCGGACAGGTCAGATGCCGCCCGATCTGGGGCGCTGGCTGAGTACGCCGGATGCGCAGCACATCGAGCCGTGGGCTGCCTTTGACAACGTGGATTATGTTGGGGTCTGCTGGGTCTCGGCGTGGTTAGTGCACACCGACGAAGGGACGGCGTTGATCGACACGCTATACGGACCGTTCAGCCAGACGTTGCTGGACAATATCGCCAAGACGGGCACCGATTTGACCGATATCAGATACGTGTTGATGACTCATGGCCACTTTGACCATGTGGCGGGTGCCGCCGCGCTCAAGCCGCTTTTGCCAAACGCAACTTTCGTGATGACCCAAGGAGGCTGGGATGAGGCGATCGAGTCCTCTCAATCGTCCCAAGGGGGACCTCGCGCTTGGGACATGATCGAGCAAGACATGGTCGTGGCCGATGGGGATGTGATCACCCTTGGCAACAACAGTTTTACTGTGGTGGAAACGCCCGGCCATACATGGGGGACAGCGTCGTATGTCTATGACGTCATGGACCGCGGGGAGACGTACCGGGCCATCACCATCGGCGGGCTTGGCCTGAACGCTATTGAAGGGCCGCCACAGGTCGAAGCATTCATCGAAAGCTTGGACCGGGTACGGGCCCTGACCGAGGCTCAGGACATGGGTATTCAGGTCCACCTGACCACACACGGTTTTTCCAACGGCTTGGATGAGGACCGTCAGGCGATGGCCGAACGGGGCGAGGAAGACCTGAACGTGCTGATCGATCCCGATGGGCTTTTGGCACAGATAACGACTTTGCGTGAAGGCGCAGTCGAGCGGCTGGCCATCGAACAAAACAAATAGAAGACAGACGAAAAAAGGGAGGAAATCAATGAAACTTGCATCAAAACTCAGGGCATTGGGCGCTGCGGCACTGATCGCCTTTGGAGTGCCAGCACTGGCGCAGGACTGGGCGCCTGATGGCCCAATTACGATTGAGATCGGATTTGGTGCCGGGGGATCGACCGACACGATGGGTCGGGTTCTGGCAGAAGTCATGAAGGAGCAGACCGGCTGGAACGTGATTGTCGAGAACCGTCCGGGTGGTGGGGGTGTGGCGATGTTTACCAGCCTGTCGCAGCGCCCTGTCGACAACCAGACAATCGGTATGGGCGTTGGTATTCCGGTGCTTGTACAACTGGTCCAACGAGGTGATGAATTACCTTTTGACATCGCTAGCTTTGATTACCTCGGGACAATTGCCAAGGCAGAACTGGCCGTAGTGGCGAGTGCGGACGCGCCGTTCGACACGCTGCAAGAGATGATCGCCTACGCCAAAGAACAGGGGAACATGCCGCTGGCGACGATGGCGCCGCCGCAGGTCTTAATGATGAACGCGACGACCAAGGCCTCTGGTGTGGACTTCAATCTCGTGACTGCGGATGGTGGAGCGGAGGTGATCCGCCTGATCCTGGGCGGTCAGGTGCTGGCCGGTTTCGCCTCGGGCGAGCATTTTCCATACATGGAATCTGGTGACATGAAAGTCATTGCCAGCGCAAACCAATCGCGTCTGAGCTACGCACCGGAAACGCCGACCTTTATCGAATCCGGTGTGGATGCCTATGTGGATGCGGTGTTCTTCCTAGCCATGAAAACCGGTAGCGATCCGGCAGCAACAGCAGCCATCGCAGCGGCTATCGATGAGGCCGTGCAGTCCCCGGAAATCGCGGAAATTGTGCGCAATGCTGTGCAGGGCGATCCGATCAACATGGGGCCAGAAGGTGCCAAGTTGATGATGACTGACGGGCTAGAAAACGCCAAACGCCTGTTCGCAAACTAAGCCAAACGCTCCGCCGCCAAAGGTGGCGGGGCCTGACAACAGGGAGGGGAGGCCCGCATGCGCTCGCGTACTGACAGGCTGTCCGGAGCCTTTTTTCTCGTCTTTGGACTTGCACTGTTTTTCCTTGTGATCCCCGAATACGTCGAGGATCCCCAAGGCGGGAACCTGTCCCCTCGGACGATGCCCTATGTCACGGCTTGGGTTTTGGCGGTTTGCGGCGGGCTCTTGATGCTGCGGCCGACCAATCATGCAGCCCCGGATGCCGGGTTCTTCCTGAAAGCAGCGGCCTATGTGGTGGTTTTGGGCGGCTCGATCTATGCGATGTCACTGGTCGGGTTCTTGTATGTTTCGCCCGTTCTGGCCCTGATCGTGATGCTTATGATTGGAGAGCGCCGCCCGCTCTGGCTGGGTGTTGGCGTTGTGCTGATGCCTGCAGCGATCTGGTTTCTTGTGACGCAACTTCTGGAACGGGGCTTGCCGGGATAGGACGCCAAGATGGTTGATTTTTCTATCATTCTCGCGGGGTTCGTGGATGTATTTACCCCCATAAACCTCGCCTTTGTGGTCTTCGGCGTCGTGCTGGGCCAGTTTGTGGGCGCGGTGCCGGGGATCGGGCCCGTGATGGCCATGGCGATAGCCATTCCGTTCACTTTTGGCCTCGACCCGCTGCCCGCGATTGCCTTTCTAGTTGGTGTCAACAAGGGCGGGCTGGTTGGCGGTGCCGTGCCGGCTGTCTTGATGAATACGCCGGGAACGCCGGACGCCGCCGCCACGGCGATGGACGGCTATCCGCTGGCCCAGCAGGGCAAGCCGCTCAAGGCCACGAAGATGGCGCTGTTTTCGTCGATCACGGGCGATACTTTCAGCGACATCGTTCTGATCACGGTGTCCGCCCCGTTGGCCATTCTGGCGCTCAAGATGGGTCCGGTTGAGGTTGTCGCACTCATGGTCTTTGCCTTCTCGATCATCTCTGGGCTGATGGGGGAATCCCTGACCAAAGGGGTGATCGCCGCCGCCCTCGGTTTGCTGTTTTCATTCGTGGGCACGGATCCCGAGCATTTCACACCGCGGCTGATCTTTGGATATTGGGATTTGTTTGACGGCCTGGCCCTGCCGTCTGTGGCGATCGGAATGCTGGCGATTTCCGAGATCCTGAGACGGATGTCTGAAACCCGCAGAGGCGAGGGGAAGGGCCTGTTGGTGGCCGACACCGGCAAACCCGAAGACCGGCGCGTATCCTTTGCCGAATACTGGGCCTGTCGATTTACCCTGTTGCGGGGTGCCACGATCGGAACGATTCTTGGCGCGCTGCCGGGGATCGGCTCCACTGCTGCGGCATTCATGTCCTATGCGATGACCAAGGCCGCATCGAAAGAGCCGGAGACCTTCGGCAAAGGCAACCTGCATGGGATTGCGGCTACCGAGTCCGCTAATTCGGCCGTGGTTGGCGCCAACCTGATCCCGTTGCTTACGTTGGGCATTCCGGGCAGTGTGACGGCTGCCCTCATCATCAGTGCGTTCATGATTCATGGCATGCAGCCCGGACCACTTCTGTTCGAAAATCAAGGACGGCTCGTCTATGGCCTGTTCGGCGCGATGATCATGGCAAATTTCATCAACCTTTGGGTGGGGCAGGCGGGTCTGCGGCTTTGGGTAAAGGTCGTCTCGGCGCCCGAGGCGGTTATCTTTGCCTCGGCGCTTTTGCTCTGCTTTGTCGGGGTTTCGATGGCGACGAATGGGCTGTTTGGGGTGACAGTGATGCTGATCTTCGCGGTCTTCGGATTATTGATGCACAGCTTTGGATACTCGTTGGTGATCTTCATCATCGCGTTTTTTCTTGGGCCGCAATTCGAGAAATCGCTGGCTCAAGCGATTGCCTTGCTGAACGGGAACCTGCTGAACATCTACACCAGCCCGGTTGCAGTCGCTTTGCTGGCGCTGTCAGTTATGTCCGTGTTCTGGTTCCTGTCTAAAAGGAGCAATACGGCTGCGGACACCACTAATCTGGGTGTGCCCGATGGCGAAACACTGGATCAAAAGCATCCCTGATGGCAAAGCCGAAGAATATCCTGTTTATCATGTTCGACCAACTCCGCTGGGACTACCTCAGTTGTTACGGACATCCGCATCTGCAAACGCCCCATATCGACAAGCTGGCATCCAAAGGTGTGCGCTTTGATCGGGCCTATATCCAGTCGCCGCTTTGCGGGCCGTCACGGATGTCGACCTATACGGGCCGCTACGTCCACAGCCATGGCGCGTCCTGGAACAATGTCCCTCTGAAGGTGGGGGAGCGGACGATGGGCGACTATTTGCGTGATCTGGGGATGGGCTGCTGGCTGGTGGGTAAGACCCATATGATGGCGGACGCCGAAGGCATGGCGCGGCTGGGTCTGGAACCCGACAGTGTGATTGGCGCGCGGGTGTCAGAATGCGGGTTTGACGTATTCGAACGGGACGACGGTATGCGCCCCGAGGGCCCCGACGGTTTCTACGACGATCGTGGTGCGCTGAAGTACAACGAATATCTGCATTCCAGAGGCTATGAGGGTAACAACCCGTGGCATGATTACGCCAATTCCGCCAACGACGGGGCGGGTAATGTGTTGTCTGGCTGGTTTCTGGAGAACAGCGATAAGCCGGCCAATATAATCGAGTATGACAGCGAGACACCGTATCTGACCCGTCGCGGGATGGCGTTTATCGATGCGCAAGGCGACGCGCCGTGGTGTTGCCATCTGTCCTACATCAAGCCGCATTGGCCCTATATCGTGCCTGCGCCTTACCACGCCATGTATGGGCCAGAGCACTTTCTGCCTGTGGTGCGGAGCGAGGAAGAACGCGCGACCGATCACCCGGTTTTTGGCGGCATGATGAAGGCCCCGGTGGGGCAGGCCTTTTCTCAGAACCATGTGCGAGAAAAGGCGTTGCGTGTCTATATGGGGCTTATCAAGCAGTGCGATGATCAGATGGGCGTGCTGTTCGACTGGCTTGAGCAGACCGGCCGCATGGAGGACACGATGATCGTCGTGACCTCGGACCATGGCGATTACCTGGGCGACCACTGGCTGGGGGAAAAGACGTTTTGCCACGATACATCGGTCAAGGTCCCGATGATCGTTTATGATCCTTCGGCGGAGGCGGACCCGATGCGGGGCACGGTTTCGAACGCGCTGGTTCAATTGATCGATCTTGCGCCGACATTTGTTGAAGTTGCTGGCGGAGATGCGAGCAGGTTGGATCATGTTTTGGAAGGAAAATCGCTTTTTCCATTGCTAAGGGGGCAGGGCCAGAGTCGCGATCATGCCTTTTGCGAATATGATTTCTCGATGACGCCGTTGTCGAAGAAGCTGGATTTGGACACTGCCGAGTCGCGCTTGTTCATGGTCACGGACGGGCGGTTCAAGCTGATCGAATTTGGCGGCGGCATTCGCCCCATGCTGTTCGACATGCGCGAAGACCCAGATGAATTGGTTGATCTGGGGCAGAGTGAGGACCACGCAGAGGTCATCGTTCGGTTGTCGGACGTCTTGGGCACCTGGGCCAAGCGCCCCGCCCAACGCACCACGATCTCGAACAAGACGCTGGTTCAGACACGCAGCAACCGCAGCACCAAGGGCGTGATCCTCGGGGCGGTCAAAGAAGCAGACGTCGATGCGGATCTGGTCGCCAAATACACGGGCCGCATGGCGCCGCCGGTGCAGGAGACCTGACGGCAGGCGCCCGGGCAGAACACTGCTCGGACCCGACTCGCACAGAGATGAGGCGCGGCCGGCCCCCGCCTACATCAGCTGCGCGGTCCAGCGAGCCCCGCGATGACCTTGGTACGTTTGACGTATTTGCCACGGATGCTCTCGGCGGCCACGCGGCTGTCATCTTTGGAGGCAAGGCTCGAAGTTTCGCCCACGAACCGCAGGCAGACATGCGCGTGAGCGTCATAGGTTTCGGATATGGCCGCGCTGATCCTGTCTAGTTCTTCTTCGAAGTCATCGGGCACTCGTTTAAGAACCCGCAGGCTGGTGACCAACTCTTTATGGTCTGCATAAAACAGGCCTGAAAAATGCGGATCATGGGCAGTCATGTCCGGGCGGATCAGGTCCTCGTAGGCCTCGGCAGAGAAGTTGGCTGCGAGGTGGAAGGCCACTTTTGACGCCTCCATCAGGTCGGCAAAATCACTCAGGATTGTCTGAGTCACAGGCGCATGTTCGCGGTCGAGCGCTTCTTCAAGGACGTGGAGAAGATAAAGCATTCCGTGGATTATGAGGAAGAACAACTGGTGCTGCTGTTTCCAGCGAAACAGGGGGTCAGCAGTCATCTGGGGCGGTGTGAAGTCGGGCATATCCGCGGGTATCAGCGCCCAGTCTGCCAAACGGTGCAGTCCCCGGGCGAGTTTTTCAAACTGTGTCTCGTCCAGTTCCACACCGGTTTCGATGTCGGCGACGCAAATGGGCAGCGCCTGTGCGATTGCTGCCCGCAGCATCTCGACCGGTGGTCCAGAGGCCCGTTCTACCAGAAAGTAGCTGTCGAACAGGCGTTGCGCCCCGTCCAGCGTGCTGTCTGTTTCGCCAAATTCTGTCTGGGCCCGAGCTTGGGATACCCGCGCGGCAAGCCCGTGCAAGGCGCTGCCCTTGGTCTTGAGTTTTGACATCCGAAAGCGGGTTTTCGGCAGGGCGGTTTCAGCTGCGAACCAGTCATGGGGCAGGGGCAGGGTCAGGGTTTCGACTTGCATGTTGGATCCTCCTTGTGGGGCGTCAGAAACGTCCGCAATCCACTTTCATTTTGTCGCCAGTGATCGCAGAACTCAGGTCGCTGGCGTAATAGAGCGCGGCGCGCCCGACTTCGCTTGGATCGACCCATCGTTTCAAGGCGGCCACATCGGTGTAGTTCTCCTTCTCGATTTCGGCGGCAGGGCGCCCTTCGGCCTCGGCACGCCGGGCTAGGATGCGGTCCATGTTCTCGCCCGACACCGCGCCAGGCATCAGGGCATTGACCCTCACGCCATGGGGCCCCAGTTCGCGCGCCATGGTTTCGGTGATCCCGATCAGAGCGAACTTGCTGGCCACGTAGGCTGACCGCATCGGGTAGCCTTGGATGCCCATCAAGGAGGACATATTTATGATTGATCCCGCGCCCTGGGCGGTCATGATCTTGGCTGCTTCTTGCAGGCAATACATGGCACCGACGAGGTTGATGTGCATGCAGGCGACCCAGTCGTCCATGTCCGCCTCGGCCACGGGCGCAATGGGGCCGGGGCCGCCTGCATTGTTTAGCAGCACATCCACCCGCCCGGTGATCGCCTTGGCCTTGGCAAACAGGGCGCGCACGTCGCTCTGGTCTGACACATCGCAGGTGATGGCGTGCCCGCCAACGGCCTTGGCCACCTTTTCCAGCGGCTCTGCCCGGCGTCCGGCAACCACGACCGTCGCCCCGGCCTGCGCAAAGACATGGGCCGTGGCCTCTCCGATGCCGCTTCCGCCCCCGGTGATCACGGCGAGTTTTCCATCCAGCCTGCTTGGATCTTGTGTCATGTCGTGTCCTTTGTGAAATCGCGCCCCGGATCAAACAGGGGAAGTTCGGGGTCTCGCCCCAGAATGAAGTCGCCCATCAACTGGCCGATATAGGGGCCGATGGTGTACCCCCCGCGCACACAGCCCAAGACATAGGCATCGGGCACACCGGGGAGGGCTCCGGCCAGCGGGTAGAAGTCGGGCACATTGGCCTCGAACCCGGTCCAGCTGCGGGTAACGCGAGCCTTGGCCAGTGCGGGGACCGCATATTGTGCCAAGGCAAGGTTGGGTTTGACCGCGTCGGCGTTTACGGTGCCGCGCCCATCTTGCGGCGTGCCGAGTCCCTGCCAGCCGCCACCAATCAGCACCGTGCCGTTGGCCTTTTGCTTCATGGTCAGCAGGCCAGTGGCATGACCGATGACGCTGCCCATCAGGGTGGGAATACGTTCGGTGACAGACACGGTGTTGACGCGGGCGTTGACGGGCAAGTCCACGTCCAGAAGCGCTGCCAGTGGTTTGAGCCATGCGCCTGCCGCGAGCAAGACGCGGCTGGCCCTGATCTGGCCGGTTGTCGTGGTGAGGAGAAACCCGGCGCTGTGACCGATGTCGGTGACCTTGCAGCCCTCTCGGTAGGCAATGCCCGCATCGCGCAGGCGTCCACGATAGTATTGGCCTGTCAGTGAGGAATTGGCATAGCCGTCCTCGGGGCAGAAACTCGCGGCTTCGACTTTTTGGGTCAGATGCGGTTCAGCCGCGCGCAAGGCATTGTTGGAGACGAATTCTATTGGCGCGCCCGCCTGCGCCTTCAGGGTCTGGCGCTCTTGAAGCATCTCGGCCTCGCGGGCGTTGAATGCCAGAGTGTAGCCGCCGGTTTTGGCAAAGCCCACAGCGTCGCCCATCTGTTCCCACAGGTGATGGCCGCGCAACGCATAAGGCATCAGTTTGACGCGCTTGATCTGTAGGCTCAGTGTGCCGGCATTCACACCCGAGGCCCCTTGGCCAAGGTCATCTTTGTCCAGCACGATGGCTGACATGCCCCCTTCCGCGACCCGCAGGGCTGTGGCGCAGCCCATGATGCCGCCGCCGATGATAGCGATGTCATATGTGGGCGTGTGGGTCACAAGGGAGCCGGTTTCGAGATGGGCAAAGCGTCGTACTCGAACGCGCCTGCCGCCTGCCCGAGAGGAACGGGGCGCAGAGGCGGGCGCGGTGTCGGTGGGGGCACGTCGGCCAATGACTTGCCGGTCTGAGCTGCGATCAGGGTGGCGATGGCGCTCTGGCAGTATTTCCCGCCGCAGGGTCCCATCCCCGCGCGGCGCCCTGATTTGACGGCATTGGTGCTGGCGGCACCGGTAGCAACTTCATCGATAATGTCAGTACAGCGCAGGCTTTCGCAGCGGCAGATGATCGTGTCCCTGGTCGTCAGCGCCTCAAGCGCGGGCGTTGGGAGGCTGAGGGCGGTCATCGCCCGTCCGAACCGGTCCGCCTTGTGCCATCTGGCCAGCGGGGAGGTCGGCGCATCGCGACCCAGATCGCGGGCGGCGCGTGCGCCTGTCAGGCTGCCTTGCAGCCCCGCCGCCGTGGCCCCGCGAATGCCGCAACCGTCCCCGCACAGGTACAATCCTTTGATTGCCGTTGCCCCGTCCGGCGCGGCGTCAGGCACCCAGCCGCCAAGAGACGGGTCATGACGGACCGCGACACCCAGAATCTGCGCGGCCTCGATATTGGGGATCAGCCCATGACCGATGCACAGACTGTCCGCCGCGATGTCGGGACCGTCTGTGCCCGTCCGCAGATTGCGAACCTTGAGGGCGGTGACCTGTTCGGCCCCGTCCACTTGCGCAACGGCGTGACCCCATAGGATCGGCACCCGCGCAAGCATGAGATCAGCAACCCACAGGGCGCCGCGGGCCAGCAGCTTGGGCTGCCCCAGCATGTCGGGCAGCGCGCGCGCCCATTGGCTGCGGGTGTTGGGCGTGACAACGGCCGCAACTTCCCCGCCAAGGCGGCGGATTTCGCTGGCGACGTAAAACACCAGTGGGCCGGTCCCGCTGACCACGGTGCGTTTGCCGGGCAGTGTCAGGCTTTGTTTAAACAATGCCGTTGCCCCGGCGAGCCCGATCACGCCGGGCGTTGTCCAGCCGGGAAAAGGCTGGACATATTCCCGCGCGCCGGTGGCGAGGATCAGGGATTTCGAAGTGATCTCTTGCGAGGTAGCTGCGCGTTGGGCCTGCAACACCCAATGATCGTCTCTAAGGCGGATGTCCCAGACGCGGATCTGGCTCAGAGGTGTCACCGCACTTGTCTCGATGGCCTTGCGCAGGGCAGCGCCAGCGCGGCTTTCAGGCGTTACAGGGGCCGACAAGATGCTGGCGGATTTGTCCCGCCAGACCTGACCGCCGGGGGTTGGCTGTTCGTCCAGCAAGGCCACGCGCAGCCCGGCCTGTGCCGCAGCGAGGGCGGCATTGCCCCCTGCCGGCCCGGCCCCGACAACCGCAATGTCATAGTGATCAGCCATCACACACGCTCAACCGTCAAACCGGGGGTGATACCAGTCCGGCATGCTTCGACAACCTGACCGTCGATCATAACCGTGCATTCCTGACAAAGCCCCATGCCGCAAAACGCGCCGCGTGGAGCAGCGTCGTTGGGCGCATTCCGCAAGGCGAGATATCCGGCCCGCATCAGAGCGGCCACAAGGCTTTCACCTGCGTGGCCGGTGACAGGCGTTCCGTCAAAGGTAAATGTGACCTTTTCGGATCGCGTGATCTGCGTTGCCTGATTTGGGACCAGCCGGATCATGTGTATGAGATGCCCAATGCGTCGAAGGTGCGCTTGATCTTGTCGATGTCAGCTTCGCCCAGGGGCAGGACGGGATCGCGCGGCACGCCCGCAGGCTGGCCGATGAGGTTCAGCGCGGCCTTGAAGGCGGCAGGCCATGTGCCCGTGGCCATCAGCAACTCGTAAAGCACGGTCAGTTGGTGGTGGGCGTGGCGATAGGTGTCATTCGGCGCGGCGGTGCCCACGGAGGCCATGTCCTTGGGAAGCAAGTCGGTGAATTCGGGGCCCGTGGCGATAAACCCTTTGGCCCCGAGGGCAAAGGCGGGCAGGATGTAGTGGCACGGCCCTGTCATCACGGACATGCGGTGGCCAAGGCGGTGCAGCAGATGCGTGTGATGGAAGAAATCGCGCTGGCTTTCCTTGATCCCGATGACGTTGTGGTTGTCCAGCAGCCGTTCGGTCTGGTCGATGGTCAGGGAAAACCCCATGCGGCGGGGCGAGTTGTAAAGGACCAGTGGCAGTTTGGTGGCGGTTGACACTTTGTCGAACCGGGCCATCAGTTCTGCCTCGGACGCCTTGAGAACATAGGTCTGGGGCATCGACAGCAGCACATCCGCCCCGTTTTCTTCGGCGGCTTTGACATAGGCCAGAGAGGCGTCGATCGTGGGGGCGGAAATGCCCATCATGACAGGAACGCGGCCCTTGGCGGTGTCTTTCGCCAGCCGGACAAGACGGCCACGCTCGGCGGCGTTCAGCGCCCAGCTTTCGCCGTTGTCCCCGGCGATGCAGATACAGGTGGCCCCGCGCGACAGCAAGAATTCGAACAGATCGACAAAGGCGTCCTCCATGATTTCGCCGCGGTCGTTGAACGGTGTGGCGATGGCCGGGACGTAACCGTGAAGGTCGTCTTTTTGCATTGGCTCAGGTCCTTGATGTCGGAATGTGGCAGGTGAAGACGCCGCCGAACTGGGCGTCCACGATGATCAGGCGCTGCGGGTCGGCAGGGTCAAAGGTGACGGAGGTGGTCCATAGGCCCTTTGGCAGGCGGACATCGGCGATCTTGTCGCCAAGCGCGTCAAACACATAGGCGCGGCCTGCCTGGGCCTGTGCCACGGCCAGCCAGCCATGGGGATTGCAGGCGAGCCCATCGGGGCCAAGCCCACCGGAGAGGTGCAGATAGGTTCCCACCATGGGGGTGCCCGTGTCGGGCAGGCGGGTGGAGAATTTCCACACCTGATTGGCGCGGGTGGCGGCCACATAGACCCATGCGTTATCCGGTGAGACAGCGATCCCGTTCGAATAGGGCACGCAATCGAGCACGCAGCGCAGCGCGTCATCTTGCCATCGGTAGACGCGGCCTGCGGGCTCGCTCAGGCTGCTGCGCCCGCTGTCGGTGAACCACAGCGCGCCGTCGGGGCCGTAGGTCATATCAGACAAGCCAAGGAAAGGTCGGTCGCCGCCTGTGCTGAGCACGTCAAAGGTCGTGTCACCTGTAAGGGCGATCAATCCGAGGCGGTAATCCACGGCCATCCGGGTCCCGTCAGGGGCAATGCGCATGGCATGGGGTTCACCGTCGATCTGGTGTTCCATGGTCCATTGACCGGCAGGGTTGATACGGAACACGCGGCCATAGGGCACGTCAGACAGCCACAGGTCGCCCTCGGCGTCCAAAAAGGCCGCCTCGAGAAAGGAATGCATGTCTTGTCCGGGCCGCGTCATCCGCGCCCAGGCCGAAGGCGCGCCACGATGGTGCAGGGCTTCGGGCAGGGCGGTCCAGGGCGTGGCATTCAGTCGGGTCATTTGACGATCCCTGCTTCCATAAGCTTGCCGATCTGGTCGGCATCCAGCCCAAGTTCTGTCAAAACGTCTTGGGTGTGCTCGCCCAGCGTCGGGGGGGCTTTGGTCACACTGGCCCCGGTGTTGTCCATGTGAAAAGCGGTCGTGGGTAGGTGGGTCACGGGATCAATCGGGTTGGGCTGAAAATACCCTCGGGCCGCAATTTGGGGAAGGGTAACAGCCTCACTGAGAGATTTGACCCGTTCGGCCGGCAGGTCGCAAGCACGCAGATGGGTGACCCATGTGTCGGCATCCTTGGTCAGGAAGATGTCGCGCAGGTTGGCCTTGACCTCCTCACTCAGCGCCCAGACATCGGGCCAGTCCTTGACCTGAGCCAAGGCGGGCAGAGGGTGGCCCAGATCTTCCAGCAAGACTGCCAGCTTGCGGTATTGCGCAGGGCGGAAAGCGCCCAGCATCAGCCTGCCGTCGCGGGTGTCATAGCTGGCGATGCCCGCCTCCTTGCCGCGCGCCACAGGAGCAGGGTGCTGCGCCCCTGCCGCTTCGGGGGCCATCATCTGCAACGCCACTTCCAGCATCGAGACAGACATATGCGTGCCGCGTCCGGTCTGTGCGCGCTGGATCAGACCGGCGCTGATGGCAAAGGCCGCAGCATAACCAGTGGCATAGTCTACAAAGGACACACCGGGTTTGATTCCACCGCATTGCAAGATGGTGCCTGACGTGGCCTGTATGACATTGTCATACGCGCCATGTCGGGCCTGCGGGCCGCTGTCCCCATACCCGGTGATCGAACAATGAATAAGACAGGGGTTGATCTTTGTCAGAACGTCATACCCAAGACCAAGATTTTCCAGAGCCCCGGTGGTGTAGTTTTCCACTAGAATATCGGCGCTTTTCACCAGTGTCCGCAGCACCTCGGCCCCTTGGGGTGTCTTCAGGTTCAGGGCGAGGCTGCGCTTGTTTGCCCCCTGGACCTGATAGGTCAGGCCCAGACCGACGGCGTTCAGTGCATCGTCCGGCCCGCGGCCCCGGGCACAGTCAGGGTTTTCGGGGTCTTCTACCTTGATCACATCGGCACCCATCAGGCCCAGCTGATATGTGCAAAAGGGCCCCGCCAATACATGGGTCAGATCCAACACCTTTATGCCGTTGAGGGCCGATAGCATGAGAGTAAAGCCTTGCGATCGCGATTATTGTCTAATATACAAAACGCGCGTTTACATACAAGACATAAGATGAGTGTGCCATGGGCGAAAGCAGTGTCTTCCACCGAGACTTCAATGCCGTCCTTCCCATGGTGGTAGCTGTTGATGGCAATTACCTGATCGACGACAGCGGGCGCCGCTATCTGGATGCCTGTGGCGGAGCTGCGGTGTCCTGCCTTGGGCATGACCATCCAAAGGTGCGAGAGGCGATCAAGGCGCAGGTGGACAGGTTGGCTTTTGTCCATACAGGGTCATTCACCAATGCCCCGGCCGAAGAGCTTGCTGCTCACCTTGTGGCCTGTGCGCCCGAAGGGACTGGTGCAGGGCGGGTGATGTTCCTCGGCTCTGGATCTGAGGCGATGGAAGCGGCGCTGAAGCTTGCGCGGCAGTATTGTATCGAGAAGGGAGAGCCCGAGCGACAGCAGATTATCGCGCGCAAGCCAAGCTATCACGGCAACACGTTGGGTGCCTTGGCTACTGGAGGGCATGCCGGGCGACGCGCGCCTTTCGCCCCCCTCTTGATTGAGGTCAATCACATCGACGCGCCCTATCCCTATCGTTTGCAGGGTCAGGATGAGAGTGAAGCGGATTTTGCGGAACGGATGGCTCTGTTGCTGGATGCAGAGATTGGACGTCTTGGCCCCGAGACCGTGATGGCCTTTGTGGCAGAACCTGTTGTCGGGGCCTCATTGGGCACGCAGCCTGCGCCCAAAGGCTATTGGCCGCGCGTTCGTGAAATTTGTGACCGCCATGGTGTCTTGCTGATCGCTGATGAAGTCATGAGCGGCATGGGCCGCACCGGCACGACCTACGCATTGGAGCAGGAGGGCATTGCTGCCGATTTGACGACAATGGCCAAGGGACTGGGGGCGGGGTACCAGCCCATAGCCGCCGTGCTGGCCGCGCAAAAAGTTGTGGATGTCATCAAGGCGGGCAGCGGCAAGCTTTGGAATGGGCATACCTATATGTCCCACGCGATTGCGACAGCCGGGGCCTTGGCGGTGCAGCAGGTGATCGAAGAGGAAAACCTGCTGGACAATGTCGTTCGGCGTGGTGCGCAGCTTGAGGCTGCATTGCGCGATACCTTTGCGCAGCACGCCAATGTGGGTGACATGCGGGGGCGTGGGCTGTTCTGGACGGTCGAACTGGTCGCGGACCGTAAAAGCAAGGCACCGTTTGATTCCTCAAGTGGCATCGCCATGAATATCGGGTCAGCTGCCAAGGCTCGGGGTGTAATGACCTACCCCTCACCGGGCTGCATCGACGGCGTAAACGGGGATCACGTGCTTCTGGCACCGTCCTATACATCGACCGAGGCAGAGATCTACGACATCGTCGAAACGCTTGCCGCCGCTGTGCAAGACGTGCTGGCGGGCTGACCGATGAAGTGCAAAACCATCCTGACAGCGGCGATCACCGGCAACCTGATGACGCCCGAGATCAGTCCGCACTTGCCGATCACTCCCGAACAGATTGCCCGCCAGGCGCTGGATGCCGCCGACGCCGGAGCTGCAATCGTTCACTTGCATGTGCGTGATCCTGAAACCGCCAAAGGCTCCATGCGATTGGACCTCTATCAGGAGCTGGTCGAACGGATCCGTGCTGAAAACACCGATGTTCTGCTGAACCTGACCACGGGCGAGGGTGGGCGGTTCATCCCGTCGGAAATAGATCCACAGGTTGCGGCCTCGGGGTCGACGCTATGTGCGCCGGAACGGCGTGTGGCGCATGTGGAGGCCCTGCGGCCGGAGATCTGTACACTGGACTTCAACACCATGTGGTCCGGTCAGGCGTCGGTCATAAACAGCCCGCGCAACCTCGAGATTATGGCGCAGCGCATCTACGCCGCCGGTGTCAAACCCGAGATCGAGATTTTCGACAGTGGCGACCTGCATATGGTCAAGGACTTCGTTGCCCGCGGTGTCCTGCATACGCCTTTGATGGTGCAAATGGTGCTTGGTGTGCGCTTCGGGGCCGTGGCCAACCCGGCCACCATGGCCTATCTCGTCAGTCAATTGCCGGAGGGCAGCCAGTGGGCGGCCTTTGGGATTGGCCGCGCCGCTTTCCCGATGCTCGCTCAGGCCTGGCTTTTGGGGGGGCACATCCGCATCGGGATGGAAGACACCGCCCATATCGCCAAGGGCAATCACTGTGAGAGCAACGCGCAACTCGTTGAAAAAGCAGGCCGGATCATCGGCGATTTGGGAGGCGCGCTTGCCAGCCCCGCCGAGGCCCGCGAACTATTGGGCATCGCCGAATGAGCCTAGCTGCCCTGATACCCCAAGGCGCGCGAAATGTGCAGGGCGGCCTCTTGGGTCTTGGGCAGGTAGAAGCTTTCCATTCGGTCAAAATCGAACCCGCTGTCGGGGCCGGACAGGTTTACGCATGCGATAATCGC
The DNA here is from genome assembly GCF_900116005.1 of Poseidonocella sedimentorum. Classification (GTDB taxonomy): domain Bacteria; phylum Pseudomonadota; class Alphaproteobacteria; order Rhodobacterales; family Rhodobacteraceae; genus Poseidonocella; species Poseidonocella sedimentorum. Next base: position 204,831 of record NZ_FOYI01000007.1, on the reverse strand, counting down.
GCCGCTGTTGTTGCGCACCGGGACGGCCACGCTCGACCCGCCCGGTTCCCGGAACCCGCGCGAGATTACGAAACCATCGTCTCGGGCCTGTTTGACCCGCGCAGTAAGGCTGTCCGGATCGGTTGGGGTGTGTTCAGTAAACGGATGCCAGCTTTGACGCTGGGCAAAGACCGCAAGGGTGTTATCGTCTTTGGCCCCCAACAAGCACCAGCCGATCGCCGAGGCATAGGCCTGCGTCCGGGTGCCTGTGCGCATGTTGGACACATAGCCGGACCGTGCTTGGTGACTGACCAGATACAACACGTCGTCGCCTTCAAGCACGCTCAGGTGCGTCGAAACACCTGTTTCATCCCGCAAAGACGCAAGGATCGGGCGGGCAATCTCGGCGATTGGTTGCTGATTGAGATAGGCAAACCCAAGGTTCAGAACCCGCGCACCGAGGGTAAACGCATTGGCCTGTTCCGCCTCGCGGATGAACTCCATCTGCCGCAGGGTATAGACAAGACGAAACGCCGAAGATCGGCTCAGGCCCATCGCGCGGGCAATCTCGCTCAGGGACATGGGCGTTTCGGCGGCGCCGAGAATTTCCAGCACTTTCAATCCCCGGTGCAGACCGGGAACGAAGTAGACATCATGATTGGTCGCTTTGGCCATGGGCGATTGGTTCTTCTGTTGTGGCTAATGATGTTTAATATGCAAAACACACCAGGACAATGGAGGACAGGCGATGACCGATCCGGCATCCAACCTTTTGCCAGCCACAAACGAAGACACCTGCGGGCCCTATTTTCCGATCTTTTTTGCCGATCCCGGGCTGGAAGATCTGACAAAGTTCGATCCCGGCGTGGTCGGCCAGGCTGCAGGCACGTCACTTGTGCTGCGTGGCCGGGTTTTGGACCGGCATGGGGAACTGGCCAACGGCGTCGTGATGGAATTCTGGCAGGCCAATGCCAATGGCGTCTATCGGACGCCCGCTACCGAAGGGCACGCGGACATCGACCCGTGGTTCCATGGCTACGGGCGGTTGCGGTCGGCCACGGGGGCATATGAATTCCGCACAATTCTGCCCGGCGCGGCCGAGGGACGGGCACCCAACATCACGATCACGATCTTCTCAGATGGGATCAATCGGGTCGTGACCCAGATGTTCTTTGACAATCAGCCGGGCAACGAGGCCGATCCGCTCTTGCTGGCCGTGGGCGACGACGCGCCGAAACTGATCGCACGACACGACGGGCGCACGTCCAGCGGGGCCGAGGTTTATGTCTTTGACATTGTCATGGCCGGCGACGGTGAAACCCCTTTCTTTGACGATCTGGAGAGCTGAGCGATGGGCAACCAAGGACGTATTCTGGCCATCGGTCCGACAGACAATACATCAGACCAGCGAACCCCGCGCCAGAGGCTGCGCCTGATCCCCGAAGAGGCGAGGTCGAGTTTCGTACCTGTCGTGCCCGCGCGCTACGCCACCACGCCGCATGAATGGGACATGACCCGCACGGCTCCTGACCGGCCGCGCGCCGATGGTGTTCCGATCGAGGTAACAGGCCGAGTACGCACCGCATCAGGCCGACCTGTGGCTGGTGCCCTGTTGGAGGTGTGGAGCGCCAATCACTACGGGCGCTATCGGCACATCGAGGATCATTCCGGACTGCAACTGGATGAAAACCACCTTGGGCTGGGCCGCGTACTGACCGATGACGAGGGGTGCTACAGGTTCTGGGCTATCAGCCCCGGAGCCTATCTCGCGCGTCCGGACATTGGCCGTTGGCGGCCCAAGCACATTCACATGTCGCTGAGCGGGGGATCCTCGCGGTTAATTACCCAGATGTATTTCCCGGGTGAGCCGAACAACGCAACCGATCCGATGGCCATCCTCATGGGCGATGCCTTTGAGCGCAATATTGGCCGGCCCCGCGAGGTTGGCACCGCGGATGTGGTCCAGGCCTTTGATTTCGACATCGTCGTAGGGGGGCGCAACGCAACCTTCTTTGAATAGCACGTAAGTCGCTATGCGACCGCAAGTATGAAACCATTAAAAAAAGCGGGCAAACAGCGGGTATCCTCGATCGACTGGACGTCCGCATTGAGTTGATCCGGCCGGGTGATTGGCAACGCTCTCCGTGCTGTCGGTCGATACGGCGGAGGTCGCAAGCGCTAGGCCCGTCCATGTGGTCGCAGCAACTCCTGAACAACCGCGCTGTCTGTTCCTGTTGTCACCAAAGCCGTAAACAGATCTGGAAAGCCTGCTGGCCACAGAGATGGACTCTGTCGCCGTGGCATCGCTTCGCAGATCAAAGTTGCAAGGTGAAGATATGTGCAGCGAGGAGTTCGGACCAGAAGGTGTTGATCTCGGGCGGGCCGGAAAAGGTCGGCATCATGCTGGCCACGCTGACATCGCTCAGCCCGTCGGTGTTGATCACCGACGAGGTAACCGCCACGAGGCTGTTGGAGGCTGACAGCGCCCGGTGACCATCGGGCCTTCGCGGCAGGCGTCCCGGAGCAGGCGTAGCCGAGTTGGGGCGGCCACCGGGAAAGTCATTTGGTCGATGTCTCCCTTTGCGCCCATGGTTTCCACCGGGCTCGCAGCGGCTTTATCTCAGGGGCAGGGTCGTTCTCAACCCGCCGCCACCGGAGGGACCGCCCTGATCAGATGATCGCGCGGCGGATCAGGGCCGAGATCCATTCGCTGACGATGACGGTGCCGAGGATCAGCAGGAGGATCACCGTCACCTGATCCCAGGCCAGAACCGCCATCGAGGCGTTCAGCTTGAGGCCGATGCCGCCTGCGCCGACGAGGCCGAGGATGGTGCTTTCGCGGATGTTGATGTCCCAGCGGAAGACCGAGATGCCCCAGAGCGCGGGCATGACTTGAGGCACGACGCCGTAGGTCAAGACCTCCGCCGGACCGGCGCCCGTGGCCTGAATCGCTTCGATCTGTTTGGGGTCGGTCTCCTCGATCGCCTCGTAGAAGAGCTTGCCGATGAAGCCGATGGAGCGCAGGGCGATGGCGATGATCCCGGCCAGCAGACCGGGGCCGATGATCGTGACCAGCAGGAGCGCCCAGATCAGCGAGTTGATCGAGCGCGACGCGACGATGATGAAAAGGGCGATGGGGCGCAGGATGGTGACCGATGGCGTCGTGTTGCGCGCCGCCAGCAGGGCGACGGGCACGGCCATGACAACGCCGCCCAGCGTGCCGAGCGTGGCGATGTTGAGCGTGTCCCACAGGGGCAGCATCAGCTCGGGCAGGTAGCCCCATTCGGGGGGGACCATGCGCCCGCCGATGTCCGCCGCCTGGCGCGGGGCGTCCCCGACGAAGGCCCAGATCGTCGTTTCGGTCATCACCTGCCAGCACCAGACGAACAGGGCGACAAGCGCGAGCCAGCCCGTCCAGATCGCGAGGCGGGTGGCTCTGCTACGGTAGGACCAATCAGCCGGAAGCGAAGCGGTATCGGTCATTGCAGGAACTTTCTGAGATAGCTGGAGCCATATTCCGCGACCATCACGATGGCGATGATGATCAGCAGGATCGCTCCGGCGCTGTCGTATTCGTAGCGGTCGATGGAGGTGTTGAGCGTGGCGCCGATGCCGCCCGCGCCGACGATGCCGATCACCGCGCTTTCGCGGAAGTTGATGTCGAGTCGGTAGAGCGACAGGCCGATCAGGCGCGGCATCACCTGCGGCTGAATGGCGTAGTTCAGAAGCTGGAGCCAGGTCGCCCCGGTGGAGCGGATGGCTTCGGCCTGGGCCTCGTCGATCTCCTCGATATCGTCGGCCAGCAGCTTTGCGATGAAGCCGATGGTGGCGAAGGTCAGGGTCAGGAACCCGGCGAAGGGGCCGAAGCCGAACATCGCCACGAGGAAGATGGCGACGATCACCTCTTGCAGTGAGCGGCTGACCGCGACGATCGAGCGGCAGACCAGGTAGACGGGGCGCGGCACGAGGTTACGCGCCGCTCCGATCCCGATGGGCACCGAGATCAGCACCCCGACAACCGTCGAGGTCAAGGTCATGGTCAGGCTCTCGACCAACCCCTGGCTGATGTCGCGCCAGCGGCTGGTGAAATCGGGCTGCAGGAACCCCATGATGAACCGCTGTCCGCGCTCGAGCCCTTCGGAGACGCGCTGCCAGTTGACCTCGAGCGAGCCGACGGCCAGCACGAGGTAGACCAGCACCCCGATCTGGAGGCCGATCCGCAGGCGCCGGTCGGTGATGATCTGGGGCGGGCGGCGCCAGGTGGCCGGATAGGTCCCGCTCATGCGCCGACCTCGGCCAGTTGGCGGATCGCGTCGTTTTCGGCCTCGGCCTGGTCGATGTCGCCCTTGCGCATCGCGTCCCAGTCCTCGGCGCCGTAGATCCGGGTCAGCGCGTCTTCGGTCAGGGCGGTCGGCGCGTCGTCGAACACGATCTGGCCGGCGCGCAGCCCGACGATGCGCTGCATGAATTGCCGCGCGAGAGGCACGTCATGGATATTGACGATGGCCGGCAGATCGCGCTCGGTGCAGATTTCGGTGAGCAGGCGCATGATCTGGCGGCTGGTCTTGGGGTCGAGGCTCGCGGTCGGCTCATCCACCAGCAGCAGATCGGGGTCCTGCGCGAGGGCGCGGGCGATGCCGACCCGCTGGCGCTGCCCGCCCGAGAGCGCATCGGCGCGCTTGTCGGCATGATCGAGCAGACCGACACGGTCCAGCAGCTGATAGGCGCGCTGGATGTCGGAGGCGTCGAAGCGGCGCAGGTAGCTGCGCCAGAAGGGGACATAGCCGAGCCGCCCCGACAGGACGTTTTCCATCACCGTCAGCCGCTCGACCAGCGCGTATTCCTGAAAGATCATGCCGATGCGGCGTCGCTGCTTGCGCAGATCGCGCCGGCCCAGCGTCACGAGATCCACCCCGCCCAGCTCGATCTTGCCCGTGCTCGGCTCCACCAACCGGTTGATGCAGCGGATGAGCGTCGATTTCCCCGCGCCCGAGGGGCCGATCAGCCCGACGATCTGACCTTTGGGAACCTGGAGGGAGACGTCCGACAAGGCGGCGTCGCCGGTCCGGTAGGTCTTGGACAGGGAGATGAGTTCGAGCATGGTCGGGACTTTCGATAGGAATGGCCAGGCGGACCTTAGCCCGCCCGACCGGTTTTTAGGAAGATGTTACTGACAGTCGTAGGTGACGCCGTTGGCTTCGTCGATCTTGCGGATGACGGCCCAGTCTTCCTTGAAGGTGATCTCGATGAACTGGTCTTCGCCGTTCTTGCCGAACTCTTCTTCAAGACCGGTGCCGGCCCAATCGAAGGAGAAGAACGCCTCGCGGATGGTGTCCTGAAGCTCGGGCGTCAGGTTGTGGGCCATGCCGTAGCCGGTCGTCGGGAAGGTCTGCGAGGTGTAGATCACCGTGAGCTGGTCCTCGGAGACGACATCGCGTTCGATCATGCGGGCCTTGACCGAATTGGCGATCGCGGCGGCCGGGTAATCCTTGTTGGCGACGCCGAGGATCGAGTTGTCATGCTTGCCGGAGAAGACGGGTTCGAAATCGCGGCCCGCTTCCATGTCGAAATCGGCCTTGAGGATCGCCGACGGCGCCTTGAAGCCCGAGTTGGAGGTTTCCGAGGTGAAGGCCATCTGGCCGTTCTTGATGTCCTCGACCGCTTCGATGCCCGAGCCGGGGTAGGTGATGATTTCCATCTCGTAGCCAAAGGAGCCGTCTTCGGCGGCCATCATCGCGAAGGGGCGGAAGCCGGCGCAGGCAACCGCGAGCGGGTTGGAGCCGGTGTTGAAGCCCGCCACGTGCAGACGGCCGGCGCGCATCGCCTCGATCTGGGCGGCGTTGGATTGGACGGGGAAGAACTGGACGTCCTTGCCGGTGAGCTCGCTCATGTGGTCGAGGAACTCGGACCAGACATCGGCATAGACGGCCGGGTCTTCGACGGGGGTGTAGGCGAAGATGAGCGTGGACGGGTCGATCTGGTCGGCGGCATCCGCGGGGATGTCGGCGATGAGGTCGCCGTCGGTGTCGGAGTAGCGGTCGCCGAGCTGGAATTCAGCCATGGCCGGAACGGCGCAGAAGGCCGCGAGGGTGGCGCCTGCGATGCTGTTGGAAAGAAGGGACATGATATCTCCGTCAGACAAGCGGTCGGTGCCGCGTTGGGTTTGTTGCAGTCTCTCCCGCGCCCGATCGCGGGGCGGGGCATTCGGCCACGCCGGTTGCGGCGCGGTGGTTTTGCTATTTCACAAAACGGGGATATATCAAGCTTCCCGAGGCGCGCCGGGGCCGAAAAAGCGTTTTTTTACAAAAACTTCACATTAGGATTTGGTATTTTTGGGTGATCTGCTTTAGCATTGCGCGCTCCGAAATTCGCGCTGCGCTACGGCTGAAACGGGCGGGCGCTTTGCACCGGGTGTGCCCGAAAACCCGGGCAGTGGGCAAGGCAAAACCGGCCTGCGCGCTGCGGCAATGCAGCCGCCGACAAAGCCGGCGGCTGCGGGTGGTCAGGGGGCGCTACAGGCAGATGAAGCTCGCGGCATCCGCCGGCTCACTCCCCAGATATTGTGCGACCATGGGCCAGGGGCAGAGCTTGCGCGTCACGTCGCCGAGGGCCGCCCGACCTTCGGCGTTGCCCTCCGTGACCCCGGCGACGATGTGATCCGGCTCGGTGCCGTTCTCCACCCAGTCGACGAGCGGCGTGAAGAAATCCACCTCGTCGGTCGTGGGCCCGCTGGCCCCGTGCGGCATCCCCGGCACGACGAACAGCCGCGCGAACTCTGCCGCGTTGCCGCCGGTGTTGGCATCGAGCGTCTCGTACCAGTTGACGGTGTCGAGTACCGAAAAGACCGGATCGGCCACGCCGTGGAAGATCATCAGCTTGGTCCCGGCCGCCCGCGTTTCTTCAAGATGCGGATCATCCGCGCCCGGGGGCGTCATGAACTCCATGGCGCTTTCGGTAAAGGTCTCGTCGGTGGCGGTGATGCGGGCTGAATCTTCGGCGACGTCGAAGTCTAGCAAGTATTGCAGCAGCGCATCATTCGCGCCGTCGATCCGCGTCGGCGGCGTGGTGAAGACCTGCGCCAGCGAGGGCGCGCCGAGGACGACGATCCGCGGATAGTTGCCCCAGGGCGGCACGTTGCTCTCCAGTTTCCACAGCCGGTAGTTGGTCGAGGCCATGCCCGGATCCCAGGCCCATGGCGCATAAAGCTGGACGCCATCCGCATCCTTCGGCCCGGCCTGGATGGTTTGCAACGCGGTGACTTGGGCGGCGCTCAGGCAGTCCGAGTTCTGGCCCCCGGTGCATTGCAGCGCGGTGATGTCGAACGCGCCCTGACAGGCGGCCGTGTCCTGCACGAAGCCGTCCTCCAGCCCGTCGAGCCCGTCACAGGCGGCGAGGATGCCGCTTTGCAACACGGTCATGTCATCGGTGCTGAAGGCGGTGCGGATGTCGCCGGTCAGCTCTGTCAGCGTCTGGACATCCAGCGCGTGCTGGACCGCGGCGCGGGGCAGGTTGAAGCCGGGATAGCCGATCAGCAGCCCGTCAAAGGCCTGGGGCATCCGCGCGGCGGCGACCATGGCGTGCCGGCCGCCATTGGACGCCCCGCCTCCATAGATGACATCGGGCGGGGAGCCGTAGTACGCTTCGGTCATGTCCAGGGCGACGGGATGCAGCTTGACGACGGCCCCGTAGCCGTAGTCGGCCCGCGCTTGCGGATCGAAGCCGAAGCGCGAGGCGCCCGCCATGCCCGCATCGGGATGCGCGCGCCCGTCGTGGCCGGCGTCGGAGGAGACAACCGCATAGCCGCGCCCGAGGGCGGTTTGCGAGCGGTCGCCCGACTTCAGATCGCCCGTGGCGGGGACGACGGAGCCATCGTTGCCGCCGTTGAACTGGTGATAGAAATCGCCATTCCAATCGTCGGGCAGGCGCAGGTTGAAGGTGATCGCGTAGTCATTGCCGTCAATGCCGGTGTGCTGGCCGATCCGGGCCATGATCGAGCAATGATCCACCGGCGCGGGGCCTGCGCGCCCCAGATCGGCGCCCGTTGCGACGGGCTCGGCGCTCACCAGCTCCAGCCCCTCTATGCCGAAGCTCTCGGCGCTGAGCGTGCTGCAGTCCTCCACCTGCGCCTGCGCTCCGGCCGCCGTCAGGCCCAGAAGCGTCGTCAGGATCGCTGTTGTCGCATGTGTCATGCCGGGTCTCTCCCTCCCAGTTGGTTGTGCGGGCCGGGGCCCGCGGTCTATGCCGCGCGGTGCCATCCCGGGCGGGTGCGGAGCACCCGGCGGGATAGTCTTGCGGCGTCGTCCTTCGCTGAAACCCGCGCGATCCGGGCCCAGACAGCGCGATAGAACAATGTGCCGGTCAGGGCGGTGAACTCCGTGGCGAGCTCCGCAGCGGTCTCGGCCTGCGCCACCGCGTCCCGCGCCGCGCGCCAGTCTTCGCGCAGCGCCATGACCTGTGGATGATCGGTCAGCCGTCCGATGAGCCCATCGAAGGCCGCCACGCCCTCGGTGTTGCGCAGACCGCGCGTCGCGGTGGCCAGGGCGTGAATGCCGTTGGCCCCCTCATAGATCGAGGTGATGCGCGCGTCCCGCCATGTCTGGGCGATGCGGTATTCCGTCAGGTAGCCGTAGCCGCCCAGCACCTGGATCCCCAGATCGGCGGCGCGGATGCCGGCTTCGGTACAGAACACCTTGCAGACGGGCGTGAGGAAATCGACCAGCGCGCCGCGTCCGCGCTGCATTTCGACCAGCGTGATATGGGCCATGGCCCGCGCGCCGAGCGCGAGGCTGCGTTGCTCGTCCAGCATCCGGCGCACGTCGGGGTGGTCCGACAGCACCGCGTCGCTGCCGTCGGGTTTGCGGCCTTGGGTGCGCTCTGCGGCGTAGCTTGCCGCGATGGCATGGGCCCGGGCGGCATGGGCGACGCCTTGCAGCGCGACGTCGAGACGCGCGTGATTCATCAGGGTGAACATCGCCGCGAGCCCGCCCCCTGCGTTCCCGATGAGCTCTGCCGGCGCGCCGTCGAAGGCCATCTGGCAGGTGGGCGAGGCGTGCAGGCCCAGCTTGTCCTCGATCCGGGTGATCTTGATCGCGGGCCCGGCGAGGGATCTGGCCGTCAGGAAGAGCGAAAGGCCCTTCACCCCGTCCTCGGCCGCGCCGGTACGCGCGAGGACCAGGTGGAGGATGTCCGGGGACAGATCCTGATCGCCGCCGGAAATGAAGATTTTCTCGCCGTGAAGTTGCCAACCGTCGCCATCCCGGATGGCTTTGGTGCGCAGGCGGGCAAGGTCGGACCCGGCGCCGGGTTCGGTCAGGCACATGGTCGAGAGCGCTTCGCCGCTGGCCAGACGGGGGATCCAGGCCTCCTGCTGCGCCTCGGTGCCGAAGCGCAAGAGCGTCGAGACCGCGCCGGGCACGAGGTTGCAGATCATTTGCATGGCATGGTTCGCGCCCGAGAACACCTCCGAGACCATCGCCGCCATCAGCGGGCCCTGCGCCATGCCGCCGAACCGCTCCGGCGCGGTGAGGCCCTGCCAGCCCATCTCCGAGAGCTGCGCGAAGGCCTCGGCAAACCCGGCAGGCATCCGGACCCGGCCGTTTTCCAGATGGCAGCCCTCCGCATCGCCCGGCGCATCCAGCGGCGCGATCGCGCCCTCGGCGAAAGCGGCGAAGGCGGTCAGGATATCGGAGGCGAGGTCATCATCCCAATCGGGCAACTCCGCCGCGCCCGCGACCTCGCGCAGGGAGAATAGAATGTCGTCTACCGGGGCGGAATAGGCAACCATCGGGGGACCTCATGCTTTGCAGGGAGGGTGAGGGTCCAGCGGGCCGGCAAGACGGGCCCGCTGGTGCGTTGGTTTTCGTCTTCATGCGGCGCCGGGCGCGGGCAAAGACGCCCAGACCGCCATGACCCGCGCCCGCGACAGAGCGCAGCGCGACCGGCTCCGCGCGCCCCCTGCGCGACGAGGGTATCATGCATGCGCTGCGATTGCAGAGGTGAGGCGACCCCGTCTGACGCGCCGTGCTGCAACAGGAGGTCCGGCAGTTTCGCGCGGCTCTCAAGCCCCGCGGCGAAGACCCGGGCACTGGCCGCGCCGGCGTCGGCCTTGCCGTCGGCCGCGGAAATGCCGCTCAGATCGGTCTCGGTCTCATAGCCGATGCGCGGGAGGACCTTCGCGGCGCGTGACGTGGTCGTGGTTTGCATCAGTGTCTCCACCAAAGTTCTTGCCAGGCATAGTGCGCGTGCCTGGGGTCGCGGCGGCGTCTCCGGGGGGGCGGAGACGTCAGTTGCGGGGGCCATCCTCGGGGGCCTCTAGGTGCGGGTCAGGCGCCCGTGAGCAGGCGGATCGCGTTCTCCTTGAGGATCAGCGGGCGCACCTCGTCCTTGAACTCGGCCTTGCCGAAGGCATCGAGCCATTTTTCGGGCGAGATCATCGGCCAGTCGGAGCCAAACAGCATCTTGGTCTTCAGCAGCGAGTTGGCATAGCGCATCAGGATCGGCGGGAAGTATTTCGGCGACCAGCCCGACAGGTCGATGTAGACGTTGGGCTTGTGCTGCGCGACGGCGAGCGCCTCTTCCTGCCAGGGAAAGCTGGGGTGCGCGGCGATGATGTTCATGTCGGGGAAATCCACCGCGACATCATCAAGATACATCGGATTGGAGTATTTCAGCCGCATCCCGTTGCCCGCGCGCATGCCCGACCCGACGCCGGTCTGGCCGGTGTGGAACAGCGCGACGCAGTTATGCTCGGCCAGCACCTCGTAGAACGGATAGGCCATGCGGTCGTTGGGGTAGAATCCCTGCATCGTGGGGTGGAACTTGAAGCCCCTGATCCCGTGCTCTTCGATCAGGCGCCGGGCCTCGCGGACGGCCATCTTGCCTTTCCACGGATCGATGGAGGCAAAGGGGATCAGGATGTCGTCGTTCTGTTTGACAAGCTCCAGCACCTCGTCGTTGGAATAGCGCCGGTAGCCGGTCTCGCGCTCGGCATCGACCGGGAAGATCACCGCCGCGATATTCTGCTCGCGGTAATGCGCCGCCGTCTCGGGGATGGTGGGCGGATGCTCCCAGGGGGCGCCGAAATAGCCCGCCATGGTGCGTTGCAGATCGTCATACCCGTCGTCGCTGTGGCAGCCGCAGGGCTCTTCGGCGTGGGTGTGGATGTCGATCGCGCGGACCTTGGAAAAGTCGACCATGAGTTCCCTCCTCAGACCCGGATCAGCGCCGGGTCTTCGTTGTCGTAGAGCCGTTCCAGAAGCGCGGCGCGGCGGGTGATGATCTTGCGGACGTTGAGCGAGCCCTTGTCGGTGATTTCGCCATCCTTGAGCGAGGGCGGCTCGGCGAGGATGATCGCCCGGCTGATCCGCTTGGCCGAGCCCGTGGCGGCGCGGGCCATCTCGCGCAGCCGCTCCTCGATCCGGGCTTGCAGCGCCGGGTCGATCACCGCGCCCTGCGAGGTGTTCTCGCCATGGACATGATCGGGGCGCGGGATGATGAAGAGGCCAATGGCATCGCGGTCATGGCCGCAGACAACCACGTCCTGCACCAGCCCGCGCAGCCCGTCGAGCGCGTCCAGCCGCAGCTTGCCGGCCTGCACCCAGGTGCCGGTGAGCAGCTTGAAATCCTCCGACACGCGGCCATCGAAGCTCAGCCCCCGGTCGGGATCTTCGGGATCGACAAAGCGCAGCGCGTCGCCGGTGATGAGGAAGCCTTCATCGTCGAAGGCCTCCGCCGTCCTGGCCGGATCGTTGTAGTAGCCGGGCATGATGTTGGGCCCCTTGACGCGCAGCTCGCAGCGCATCTCGTCATCGGGCAGCAGCTTGATTTCCGTCCCCGGCAGCGGCACACCGATGACGCCGGAACGGCCGATGGGCTCATGCACCATCAGCGTCGCCGGCGCGGTCTCGGTCATGCCCCAGCTGGAGATCATCAGCGGCAGCTTGCCGCGGACGTCGAGCGCCATCTGCTCCAGCGCGGTCCAGACCTCCTGCGGCAGCGAGGCGCCAGCGTAGAAGATCAGGTCGAGATCGCGGAAATAGGCCTCGCGCAGCGCCGTGTTGTCCTGCATCTCCTGCACCAGCATCGCAAAGCCCACGGGCACGTTGAACGACAGCGTGCCGGGCCGGTCGGTGATGTTGCGCACGGTCTCGGCGAAGGCCCGCTTGGTCGGCTTGCCGCCGTCGATCACCAGCGTGCCGCCGTTCGCCAGCATCATGTTCACGTTGTGCGAGCCGCCGAAGACGTGGTTCCACGGGAGCCAGTCGCAGATCCGCGGCGGGCGATCCTTGAGGAAGGGCAGGACGGCGGCCATCTGCGCCTGGTTGGCGCACATCATCCGCTGCGTGGTCAGCACGCCCTTGGGATCCGACGAGGAGCCCGAGGTGAAGAGGATCTTGGCGACGGTATCGGGCCCCACAGTCTCGTGCCGGGCATCGACGGCGGCGGTCACTTGCGTGGCGAGAAGATCGGCAAAACCCGTGGCATCGCGGGGCGCGCCCGCCACCGACGAGGCGATGATCTCCAAACCGTCGCACTGCGGCAGGGCCAGCGCGGCGGCATAGCGCCCGGCATCATCGGCAAAGACCATTCCCGGGTTCACCTTGTCGAGCACATAGATCAGCCGCCCATGCGCTTCGGGGATCAGCGAATATTGCTCGGCCAGCGGCACGGTCGGCACCCCGGCATATTGCGCCCCGAAGGACAGCAGCGCGTGGTCCACCGAATTGCCCGAGAGGATCGCGATCGGCGTCTGTGGCCCCATGTCGCGGGCGATCAGCGCCGCGGCGATGGCGCGGACTTGGGCGAGCGCCTGGGCGTAGGTGACATCGCGCCAGCCCTCGCCCGCGCGTTCGCTCAGAAAGACCCGGTCCGGCGCCTCAGCGGCCCAGCGGTGCAGCCAGTCCGCCGTTCGCCGGGCAACGGGGTCGAGCGGGGTGTTCGATGTCAGGTAAAGGTGTGCGCCGTCCCGCCGCATCGCGACGGAATGGGGGACGAGCCGCAAGCCGGTGGTTGCGTCTGTCATTTGCCGGCCTCCCGGGTGTGCTTGGCGCTGCGCGCCGCCCGCACCAGAAGCTCCTGCAGCGCGCGCTGCTCGGGGGCCTCGAGGTCGGTAAAGAGCGCCGCCTCGTGCGCCTGCACCGCGGCCTCGGCGCGTTTCCAGAGCTGGCTGCCCTCTTGCGTCACATGGAGCGCATAGGCGCGGCGGTCGGTCCGGACCGGCTTTCGCTCCACCGCGCCGGCGCGTTCGAGATCGTCGACCACGACGACAACGCCCGAGCGCTTGATGTTGAGCACCTCCGAGAGCTGGGTCTGCGAGATGCCGGGGCTGCCCATGATCACCGCTAGCGCCGAGAAGGTCCCGACCCGCAGGCCAAGCGGCTCAAGCGTCCGGGCCATGTCCTCCTGGACCTGCAGATAGGCGCGCTTCATGTTGTAGCCGATGAACTGACGCAGCAGCATGTCGGTCTGTTTTGGCGTCTCGGCCTTGGCCGCCTGGGCTTTCCGGTTCATGTCGGTCCTCCTTAGGGCGCCACCAGGTCCACCAGCCAGAAGCTGAGGGCCGGGAAGCTGATGAGAATGGCGATGCGGGTGAATTCGGCCGCGATGAACGGCAGGGTGCCGCGGAAAATCTGGGTCATCGGGATGTCGCGGGCCATGGCGGAGATGACAAAGAGGTTCATCCCCACCGGCGGCGTGATCAGCCCCATCTCGACCACGACGAGCGAGATGATCCCGAACCACATCGCCTGCTGCTCGGGCAAGAGGCCGAAATCGAGGGCCATGATGGTCGGGAAGAACACCGGCACGGTCAGCAGGATCATCGACAGGCTGTCCATCAGGCAGCCCATCACGAGATAGAAGGCGACCATCGCCATCAGGATCATCATCGGCGGGATGTCCGATGCGCCGAAATAGGCGGCGACCTCGACGGGCATCCGGCTCAGCGCGAGGGCGACGTTGAAGATGTCGGCGCCGAAGACGATGGCGAAGATCATCGCGGTCGAGCCGGCGGTGGCGATCAGGCTTTCGAGGATCGCGCCCATGGTCAGCCCGCCCTTGAGCACCCCGAGCACCAGTGTCAGCACCACGCCCACCGCCGCGCCCTGCGCCGGGGTGAAGAAACCGCCATAGATCCCGCCGAGCACCACGACGAAGATGATGACCACGTGCCAGATATCGGCCAGCGAGCGTATCCGCTGGCGCAGATCGGCTTTCTCGCTGACCGGGCCTTCTTCGGGGAAGAGCCGGACATAGACCGAGATCGCGATCAGGAAGCCGATCACGGCGAGAATGCCGGGCACGGTCGCGGCGAGGAAAAGCTTGACGATGTTCTGCTCGGTGATCAGCGCAAAGATGATCAGCACGACCGAGGGCGGGATCAGGATCCCCAGCGTGCCGCCCGCGGCCAGCGCGCCTGAGGAGAGCGCGCCGGAGAAGCCGTGCTTGCGCATTTCGGGCATGGCGACGCGGCTCATGGTCGAGGCGGTGGCGAGCGACGAGCCCGAGATCGAGCCGAACATCGCGCAGCCCGCGACGGCCGCCATGGCGAGCCCGCCGCGCAAATGACCGATCCAGGCCTTGGCGGCGGCGAAGATCGCAGCGGAGATGCCGGAGCTCGTCGCCAGGTGGCCCATCAGGATGAAGAGCGGCACGACGGCGAAATCGTAGGACATGAACTTGTCGACCCAGGCGGTGCTGAGATAGGCCATGAGCCCGGCGGTCGAGCTGAGCTGGATGTAGCCGGCCGCGCCGACCAGCCCCATCGCCAGCGCGATGGGCATCCGGATGAAGATCAGGATGAAAAGCGCCACGATCAGCACCATGGCGATTGCGAAAGGCGTCATGCGTTGTCTCCCCGAAGCGCCGGCCCGGCCCGTAGATCCGCCACGACCATATAGACCGCGACCAGCGCCGAGAGCCCGGTGCCCAGAACGGCGGGCACATAGGCCCACCAGACCGGCGCGCGCAGCAGCATGGTCCGATCGCCGTAGCCGTGAAGCTCAATCAGGCCGTGAAACAGCCGCCAGCAGAGCAGCGCCCAGACCGCCGCGAAAACGGCCGTCCAGAGCGCGTCGATCGCCCGGTTGGCGCGGCCGGGCAGCCAGCCGGTAAAGACGTCCACCATCACATGCCCCTTCGTCAGCTGGCACAGCGGCAGGAACAGCGAGGCGCAGGCGGCGCAGGCCAGCTCGACCAGCTCGAACTCGCCGCGGAACGCGCCGAAGCCCAGGGTGCTGCTGATCACCGAGCCCGTCACCACGACGGCCGATCCGAAGATGATCAGCGCGCCGACCCCGGCGAGGGCGGTGCAGAGGGCATGGAGGCTCCGGTGCAGGGGGGTGCCTCCCCCCTGCGTGCCGTGCCCGGGAAGATGCTCGGACATGGGTCAGCCCGCGTCGAGCAATGCGTTGGCCCGCGCCATGATGGCCGCGCCGTCCTTGCCCATCCTGTCGAGCTTTTCGATCCAGGCGTCGTGGACAGGCTTCGCCGCCTCCTGCCAAGAGGCGATTTCCGCGGCCGGGATCTCGACGATCTCGTTGCCCTGCTTTTCGACCAGCGACTTGCCGAAGGCTTCGAATTCATCGAACTGCTTGCCGATCCGCTCCGACAGTCCCATGCCCGATGCCGCGTCGATGACGCCGCGCAGATCGTCGGAGAGCCCCTCGTACCTGGCCTCGTTCATCACCAGCGCGAAGGTGTTGGCATAGAGCCCGCGCGCACCGGGCGCTGGCGCGGCGCTGTAGGAGGTCAGCTCCTGAAGCTTGTAGGCCGGCACCACCTCGTAGGGCAGGCAGCAGCCGTCGATCACCCCGTTGGAAAGGCCCACGACCATGTCGGTGACCGGGAAGAACACCACCTCGGCGCCGAGGGCGGTCAGCATCTCGCCCGTCGCCTGGTTCGGCGCGCGCAATTTCAGCCCGTCCAGATCGCCCTGGCTCGTGACTGGCGCGCCTCGGGTGTGCAGCTTGCCGCCGTCATGGGTGTGGAAGGCGAGCGGCTTCATGCCGCGATATTCGCCCGCGCCGAATTCATCCATCAGCTTGTGCAGGACCACCGAGGATTTTTCGGCATTGGTGACCATGAACGGGTTCGACATGGTCTCGGCGACCGGGAAGCGATCGGGGGTGTAGACCGGCAGCGTCCAGGCGATGTCGCAAATGCCCTGCCGGGTCTGATCGGCCAGTTGCGGGGGCTTGCCGCCAAGCTGCATCGAGGGAAAGATCTGTACCTCGATGGCGCCGTTCGACGCCTCGGCCAGTTCGGCCGCCCAGGGCTCGAAGAAGCGTGTGTGCATCGGCGCGACGGCGGGCAGGAAATGGTGCAGGCGCAGCGTGACCTCGGCCGCATTGGCGCGGGACAAAAGCGCTGGCGTGGCCAGAGCGGCCCCCATCGAGCTCAGAACGGTACGGCGTGTGAAGGTTGTCATTTCGGGTCCTCCCTTGAAATCGACCTTGGATGAGTGTTGGCGTGTCAGCGGAACTGGGGCGGGCGCTTCTCCAAGAACGCCTTCAGCCCCTCCCCGGCATCCGCGCTGGTTTGTGACACGGCGGCGGCGAGGCTTTCGGTAAAGAGCCCGTCGCTGCGCGACATGTCCGAGATCCGGCTGATCGCCTGGATCATCATGTAGTTGGAGAGCTGTGCGTTCCGGGCGATCTTCAGCGCAAGATCCCGCGCCAGCGGCAGCGCCTCTCCCTCGCCGACGGCATAATGCGCAAGGCCCAGGGCCAGCCCCTCTTCGGAGGTGTATTTCCGCCCGGTGAGCATCATCTCGCACATCCGGTCCGCGCCGAGGATCCGGCCGATCCGGACACTCGCGCCCCCGCCGACATAGATCCCGCGCCGCCCCTCGGGCAGCTGGAAGATCGTCGACGGCTCGGCGATGCGCACATGGGTCGCGGCCGCAAGCTCCAGCCCGCCGCCGATCACCGCGCCGAACATGGCCGAGATCACCGGCAGGCCGCTGAACTGGATCACATCCATCACCCGGTGCCAGTTGCGCGAATGGCGCATCGTGCCCTCGGCATCGCGGGCGACGTGTTCGCCAAGATCGAGGCCCGAGCAGTAGTGCCCCGCCGTGCCGGTCAGCACGACCGCGCGCACGCCCTCGGGCGGGGCGCTGAAGAAGGCCTCCAGCGCCGCGAGCAGCGCGTCGCACATGGCGTTGCGCTTGTCGGGCCGGTTCATCGTGAGGATCGCGAGGGGCCCGTCGCGCTCGATGGTCAGGAGCTTGGGCTCAGGGGTGGGGTGTGGCTGCGGCACGGGCGGAAAGCTCCTTATTTGATCGGCATACGGGCGGCGGCATCTAGCCGGATCACCGTGCCGTTCAGCATCGGGTTCTCGACGATACTCTGCACAAGGCGCGCGTATTCTTCGGCGTTGCCCATCCGGGATGGGAAGGGAACGTTCTTGAGAATGTCGGCGCGGATGTCATCGGGCAGGCCCGCGCTCATCGAGGTCTCGAACAGGCCGGGCGCGATCGTCACCACGCGGATGCCGAACCGCGCCAGCTCCCGCGCGGCGGGAAGCGTCATCGAGGCGACACCGCCCTTGGAGGCGGAATAGGCGGCCTGTCCGATCTGGCCATCCTCATAGGCGACGGAGGCGGTATTGACGATCACCCCGCGCGCGCCGTCGTCATCGATCGGATCGGCCGCGGCCATCGCCCGGGCGGCGACACTCATGACCGTATATGTGCCGAGCAGGTTGATCCGAAGCGTGCGTTCGAAGCTGTCGATGGTCAGGCTGCCGTCGCGCGGCAGGATCCGGCCGGCGGTCCCGATTCCGGCGCAGGACACCGCGATGCGCGGGGTGCCGAGCTTTTCGCCGATCTGGCCAAAGGCCGCGTCCACGGCGGCCTCGTCGGAGACATCGGCGGCGATGGCAAGCCCGCCTATCTCGGCCGCGGTGGCCGCGGCGCTCTCCTGCGACAGGTCGATGCAGGCGAGCTTGGCCCCCAATGACGCCAGATGCCGCGCGGTCGCGGCCCCAAGGCCACTGCCCGCACCCGTCACAACTGCCGTTTGTCCCGAAAGAATCATGTCTCGTCCTCCCATGCCTTATGTTCAACAACATGATTGTTATGTCAATGAACAATAAGTAAACGATTGCTTGTGCCAGCCAAGGTCCTGGACGCCTTGGGAGAGCCGCTGGACGTCAACCGATCTGGCGACAGAGCCGTACGCAATGCCTTGGGTTCAAACCCCGGCGCGATAGGGCCGCATGTCCTTCACATGGCGACGTTGAGGCGCTAGGTTTTTTCGAGGCACGCAATGCCGCCGGAAACCGGACAGGAGGGCGGATCTTGGAGGATGAGGCGCGAGAGCCGAGCAAGAAGCATCGGATACTCGACGCGGCCGCGAGCCTGCTCAGCAGCCGGGGCCTGCAGGCGCTGTCCTTCGAAACCGTCGCCCAGGAGGCGGGGCTTTCGCGGCAACTCGTCCGGTATTACTTCGAGGATCTCGACGCTCTGATCGCCGAGCTGTGCGACCATCTGGCCCACATGTACCGCGAAATGCTGCTCAGCGGCATCGTGGACGTCGGGAAAGCGGGCAAGGTGGAGCGGCTTGGCTTCTTTCTCGATTTCTTCTTCGATCTCGCCGAAGAGCACCCCATGCCGGTCAATCTTGAGGCCTATGATGCGATGATCGCCTATTCGGTCGGCTCCGAGGAGTTGCGCGACCGGATGTGCAACCAGTACCGGACGCTCGGCCATGTCATCACCCATGAGCTGGCCATCGCCCATCCGCAACTCGGTGCGGCGGCCTGCGAGGAGTTGTCGTTTCTCTTTGTGTCGATGATGCATGCGCACTGGAGCTTCGTGGCGAGCCTTGGCTATTCGCGCGCGCACAGCCGTCTGGCGCGCCGGGCGTTTGACCGGCTGATCGCCTCCTACCTCGACGATGCCTCCGACGTTCCGCTGATCGAAGAGCCCTGGGCGCGCGGCCCCTGAGCGCGGCGCGGGGTCACGTTGCCTTGGCCAGCGGGGTCACGTTCGTCAGGGCCTGCGCCTTTTCCCGCCATGTGCTGGGGGCGACGCCGGTCTCCCGGAGGAACTCCCGGTTGAAATTCGACTTGGTGTTGAAGCCACTGTCCAGCATCGCCTCGGTGACGCTTTGCCCGTTTTCGATCAACCCGCAGGCATGGCGGATGCGCCAGCCGTTGATGTAGCGCGAGACATTGGCGCCCGTCGTGCGGTTGACCGCCGCGGAGAGCCGCTTTTCCGGCAGATGCAGGCGGCGCGCGAGGCGCGTGAGGGTCAGGTTGGGCTCAAGGTGCAGCGGCTCGCGCGACAGGAAGGCCTCAAGGCGGGCGAGGATGTCCACGTCTTCCTGGCTGGTTTGCGGGATCGGTGCCGCTGCGGGCTGGTCGTCCTCGTCCTCCTCCTCCTGCGGGCCCGAGGCGGCGGGGCTGCCGCTGAGCATCCCCAAAGCGAGGAGGATCAGCGATGAGGAGATCGTGATGAGCCAGCCGGCCCAGCCTGCGTGGCCCGAGGCAAAGGCCACCGCGATCAGAACATCGCTGATGGCCGAGGCGATCAGGGCCCAGCCGAGGACCTGCCAGATTGCCGCCGGAACGCGCCCGGCCTCCAGACGCGCCAGCGGCATGTCGGCCGTGCCGTGGAGCCGGATCAGGATCGCGACGCCGTAGCCCGCGAAGACCAGCAGCACGACGACGTCGGTCGTCTCGGGGGCGAAGATGCGGCAAAAGAGCGTGAAGGCGGGCGCCGCGCCATGCAGTGCCATCGCGCGGACGGGCAGGCGGCTGACCAATGCGCCCTGAAAGGTGATCCAGGCCAGCGGCGGGATCACTGTCGCGACCACCGGCAAGGCCGGCCGCAACCAGGCGGTTTGGTATCCGACAACCGCCGTGACTAGAAGCGATTGCAGCGCGCAGGTCATGAGAAACGCGACCAGAAGCGGGCGCCCCTCGGACAGGAGGGTCCTTATGGCGAGGTAGCCGAGGACAAGGGCGACGAAGGCGGGAAGCGGAAGCATGGGCATGGGGCGACTATGGTCCGAAATCCCGATCCTGGCGACCTGAATCCCGGATAGAGGACGCGGCGGCGGGGAGATCCGCCGCATCAGTGGGCCACGTTCATCAACGGAGGTTCCCATGAAACGTCTCGCCCTGCTGTCTCTTCTCGCCCTCACCCCCGCGCTGCCCGCCGCCGCGGACATGATGCCCGGCTACGACCGGTTCGACCTGATGGCCGATCATCGGGCGCGGCCCGTCGCGGCGTCGGTGTGGTATCCGGCGGCGCTGCCGACCTATCGCGCGCCGGTGGGGGATGGGCCGATCTTCGAGCCGACCTTTGCCTTCATCGGCCCCGCTGTTGCCGAGGGGCCGCATCCGCTGGTGCTGCTGTCGCACGGCTCGGGCGGCAGCGCCGACACGCTCGGCTGGCTCTCCAGCGGACTGGTGGCGCGGGGCGCCGTCGTGCTTGCGGTCAACCACCCCGGGTCCACCTCCGGGGACAGCTCGCCGCGCAGGTCCGTGGACCTTGAGGCCCGGGCAAAGGATCTCTCGGCCGCGCTCGATATGCTGCTGTCCGATCCCGCCTTCGCACCGTTCGTGGACCAGACCCGGATCGGGGCGGTCGGCTTCTCACTGGGCGGCGCCACGGCGCTGGGTCTGGCGGGGGTGCGCTTCGACGGGGCGGCGCAGGACAGGAACTGCACCACTGGCCCCGAGGCGGCCGATTGCGTGTTCTTCCGGCTTGGCGGGGTGCGCTTCGCCGATCATCCCGGCTACGACGCCGATGCCCGCGATGCCCGCGTTACCCGCGCCGTGCTCATCGATCCCGGCTTCGGCGGGTCGGCCGTTGCGCAGTCGCTGGACAATGCGCTGCCCGCCATGACGCTGATCAACCTCGGGCGCGAACACCGCCTCGGCGCCGTAGATGTGAGCGCCACGGGCAACAACCTTGCGGGCCGGCTTCCGGGTGCGGCCTATGTCGAGATCGCGCCGGCAAACCACTTCACCTTCCTCGGCACCTGTAAGAAAAACGCGGTCGAGTTGCTTGAGATGGACGAGGATGATCCGATCTGTACGGACCCGGCCGGTACGGATCGCGCGGGCGTTCACGCGGCGCTGCTCGACGCCATCGCGGCGGGACTCGGCCTCTGAAGCGAGGCCCCCCCCTGTTCATCGCGCGGTGGCGCGGTGATCTAGGCGGCGGTATCCATCCAGATCGTCACCGGGCCGTCGTTGACCAGCTCGACGTCCATATGCGCGCCGAAACGGCCGGTCTGTGTCGGGATGCCATGCCCGCTCAGAGCGGCCGCAAAGGCCTCGTAGAGCGCGCGGCCAGTGTCGGGATCGGCGGCGCCCGAAAAGCCGGGCCGATTGCCGCGCCGGGTGTCGGCCGCGAGGGTGAACTGGCTGACGACGAGCGCGCTGCCGCCGGTGTCACGCAGGGCGCGGTTCATCTTGCCAGCCTCGTCGCTCAGGATCCGCAGCTTGGAAATCCGGCTCGCGAGGGTGGTGCACTCGGCTTGGGTATCGCCCTGCATGGCGCAGATGAGGATGAGCAGGCCGGGGCCGATTTCGCCGACGGTCTCGCCCGCCACCACGACCCGGGCGCGGCTGACGCGCTGGATCAGCGCCCTCACATTTCATGGTCCCAGGGCGGGTTGGCGCCCGCGCGGCTCACGGTCACGGCGGCGGCGCGGCTGCCGAGGGTGAGGGCGGCGCGAATGGCCTCTTCATCGAGCGCGGCCACGGCGGATTTGCTCAGAAGCCCGGCCCGGTGGAGCGCGGTGAGCGCGCCCGCGTTGAAGGTATCGCCCGCGCCGACGGTGTCCGCGACGGTGACGCGCGTGCTCTCCACATGGACCTCATGCGCCGCGCTGTAGCCCGAGGCGCCGTCGCCGCCGCGGGTGATCAGGACGAGCTTCGGCCCGCGCTGGAGCATATCGCGCGCGAGCGCACCGATATCGCCCGTGCCGCCGAGCCAGTGCAGATCCTCATCCGAGAGTTTCACGATGTCGCACATTGCGATCATCCGCTCGATCCGGGCGCGATAGGTGGCCTCGTCGCGGATGAACCCGGGCCGGATGTTGGGATCCATCATGACAACGCGGTGCTGTGCCTCATGGGTCATCAGCGCCTCGTAGGCCGCGCCGCAGGGATCGACCACGAGGGAAATCCCGCCAAAGAACATCGCCTCGACCTCGGGGCCCAGCGTCGGCACATCGGCCGGTTGCAGCATCCGCCCGGCGGTATTCTCATCATAGAAGGCATAGCGCGCCTGACCCTCGGTGAGGGTGACGAAGGCGAGCGTCGTGGGGCGGTCGCTGACGCTGGCATAGGCCGCATCGACGCGGCTCTCGATCAGCGCCCGGGCGAGCATTTCGCCAAAGAGATCGCGGCTCAGCCCGGTGAAAAAGGCCGATGGCGCGCCGAGTCGGCCGAGAGCAATCGCCGTGTTGAAGACCGCGCCGCCGGGGTAGGGGGCGAAGGCCATCTCGCCCGCTTCGGTCTCGCGGGGCAGCATGTCGATCAGTGCTTCACCACAGCTCAGGATCATTGGATACTCCCATCTTTGACGCGCAGCTAACCCGACTGCCTGATCGCGCGCAAGCCGTGGAATCGGCAAAGCGCGGGCTCAATACTGTTCCATCGCGCCGAAGTAGCCGACCGCGCCAGCCACAAGCAGGCCGAGGATCACCGCGACCGCGATCTTGACCACAGACCAGGGGCGCTCGCCCTGGACCCGGCCGGTGCGGCCATTGACCACGAAGCGATAGCTCCGGCCCCGGTACTTGTAGGCGGCGAGCCAGACCGGGAGCAGCAGGTGTTTGAACGTGATCGCGCCGATGCGGGTGTCGACCGAGCCGATGCGCTGCGCGTCGCCGCCGATGTCGAAGCGGATGTCGCGGCGGATCACCGCGTCCATATGGGCGCGCGCCTCGTCGAATCCGGGCTCCAGCTCGATCTGATAGGCTTCGGCGCGAAACCCGGCGAGGAACTCGGGCCGGTAGGGCTCCAGCGCGGAGAGATCCCAGGGCTCGAGCGCATCGGTGTATTTCTTGGGCAGGCTGCGCGAGGCGAGGACAAGCACGTCATCGAAAAAGCGCGCCACACGCCCCGACACCCCGCGCCAGCGCGTCTTCTGAACGCGGACCTGCTGGCGCTTGCCGTCGCGCATGACCGTGCGCGTCTCGTAGTAGTGCGTGCCGCGCTGGCCGGTGTAGTCGGTGCGGGTGTCGGCGTCGAAGGTCCAGTAGGGGACATAGATCCCCTGCATCCGGCGCCCGTTGCGCGCGTAGTCCTTGAGCCCGTTCGGCGCGAACCACAGCGCGCCGAGCCAATCGCTCATCGCGTCATGCGCCTCTGCCTCCGAGAGCGCAAAGGGCAGGACGCCCCGCGGCTTGATGTGGCGGTGCGTGCCGGTATCGGTGACCACCGGGGTCGCGCAAAAGGGGCATTCGGCCGCGTGCACATCGCCATCGAACTCCACCTGCGCCGCGCAGTTGGGGCAGGTGACGACGCGGGTCTCTTCCATCTCGGCGGTGCCGAGTTGATCGGCGGCGGCGGCGCGGAAATCCTGCTCGGCAATCGCGCCGGTCCAGGGGCCCGTTTCGGTGATGTGACGCGCGTGGCCGCAGTGGTCGCATTTCAGCGCGCCGCTGGCGGGGTCAAAGCGGTAATCCGCGCCGCATTGTTCGCAAGGGAAGCGATGTTCCTCGGGCTGCGGCGGCGCGTCGTGGTCTTGCATGGGGCGCTCTCGTCAGGCGGGATGTTGCGCGGCGGGTGTGTCGGACGGGGGCCTCAGCCCGCGGGCGGGGGCGGCGGCGGCAGGATGGTGAAGAGCTGGGCCAGCTCGGTGACCTCCTCGGCATGTTTCCAGCCGTCCTGACCCGGGGTCCAGACATGGGTCGAGCGGGTCAGCTCGCCCTTCACCGCCATCTGGCCCAGGTCTGCCTTGGAATAGGGGCCGAAGGTTTGGCCGTCGCGGGCGAGGTGCCAGACGTGTTCGACCGGTTGGGGCGCCGCGGGGACAGGGGACGCCTGCGCGGGGCTTGCGCCCCAAGGGCCCTGCCGCGCCATCTGGTTGCCCATGGCCATCCCGACGCCCATCCCGAGGCCCGCGCCGATCCCCGCGCCCGCCTCGCCCGAGCCGCCGCTGCCGGCCATGGCCTCGGCCGCGCTGAACTGGGTGTATTTGCCCAGATCGCCGACGATCCCCATCGAGGTTCGCCGGTCCATCGCCTCTTCCACCGCCTTGGGCAGCGAGATGTTCTCGACGTAGAATTCCGGCATTTCCAGCCCGTATTCCGCCAGTTGCGGCGAGACCTGCGCGGCGATGAGCTTGCCCAGATCGGGCGTGTTGGCGGCCATGTCCAGCACCGGAATGCCGGAGCTTGCCAACGCGGCGGCGGCCTTGGCCACGATCACATTGCGGATCTGAAAGCTGATCTCGTCGGCGGTGAACTCGCCGTCGGTGCCCACGATCTCCAGCAGGAAGCGCGCCGGATCCACCACCCGGATCGCATAGGTGCCAAAGGCGCGCAGGCGCACCGGGCCGAACTCGGGATCGCGGCACATGATGGGGTTTTTGGTGCCCCATTTGAGATCGGTGAACCGTGTGGTGTTGACGTAGTAGATCTCGGACTTGAACGGCGAACGGAAGCCGTGATCCCAATGCTGGAGCGTGGTGAGCACGGGCATGTTGTTGGTCTCGAGCATGTAGAGACCGGGGGTGAAGACATCGGCAAGCTGGCCTTCGTGGACGAAGACGGCGGCCTGTCCTTCCCGAACGGTCAGCTTGGCGCCGTATTTGATCGCGTGGCCCTCGCGCTCGAAGCGCCAGACCATGGTGTCGCGGCTGTCATTGACCCAGTGAATGACGTCGATGAACTCGCCCGTCAGGAAATCCAGAATACCCATGTCAACTCTCCTCAGACCGGCCGCTCGCGGGCCTTAGACGGGGCCGCCGACAAGCTCGGCGGCAATGGTTACGATGATCGGATGCGCCTCGTCCAGCGTCATGCCCGGCGAAAGGCGCGGATCGTAAAGGATCTTCAGCAGCAGCTCGTCTTGCCGGGTGAGCAGCGCGAATTCCTCGTTGTCGTTGAAGATCGAGGGGCGGGCCGCGGGGCTGTCATTGCCGAGGCCGAGGCCCTGGGCGATCTCCTCGTGGAAACAGGCCTCGCGCAACTGGGCGGGATGCTCGCCCCGCACCAGCGCGATGGCCCGATGATAGCGCATGTCGCCTTCGACGCCGGGGAAGGCGAGCACAAGGCAGAGCACCCCGCGCGGCAGGTTCTCGACCGTGTTGACCGAGCCCTCGTTGATCCCCGGGACGATCTCGCGCAGGCGCGGGCCGATCGTCCGGCGTTCGTCCTCGTTGAGGACCAGCACGTGGAAATTGGGCGCGCTGTCGGTCATGGTGATGGGATGGCCGGTGAGATTGGCGAGCCGCGCGACATAGCCGCGCACGAAGCTCCGGTCGATCTCGCGCTGTTGCGGCGCGACGGTGGCGCCGAACTCCATCGAGATCCGCACCGGATCTTCCCAGCGGCGGAGCGGGATCTCGGTCTCGCGGCCGCGCAGGGTCCCGTTGCCGCCGCCGTATTCGTCATAGAGCGCGATCTGCTCGAAATTGCGCGCGAGCATGGCCGAGGTGAAAGGCGTATCGGCCCCCCCGCCATCGCGGCGCAGCAGCCCGCGCTCCAGAAGCCCGGCCTGCACCCGCGCGTAGTAGCGCGCCAGCGTCTGGCTTGTCTCCGACGGGACGGTCGGCGAGACGCGCGGGGAGGGCGGCGCGGCGGGCGCCTCGGCCGAGGGCCCCCCGCCCGGCGCGGGCGCGGGGGTCATGGGCGCGTCGCAGCCCGCCAGCGCGGCCAGCGTGAGGGCCGCGATCCATCCGCGCCGTGCCGCGCCCCGCATCGTCATTACTGCGCCGGAACGGAGGTCCCGGCGGTATCGCCCAGCCCGGTCTTGCGTGCCTTGGCGGCGGCCAGCGTGGTGCGCAGCTCGGCCTCCATCGCCTTGAGCTCGTCTTCCGCCGCGGCCCGGCGCGCCTTGCCCTCGTCGGCGATCTGAAGACTCTCCTCGATCGTGCCGATGAGATCGGCATTGGCCTGTTTCACCGCTTCGATATCGAAGACACCGCGCTCCATCTCCTCGCGGATGACCCGGTTGCTCTCGCGCAGGTTCTTGGCGTTGGAGGTCAGGAGCTCGTTGGTCAGATCGTTGGCATCGCGCACCGCGGCGGCGGCCTCGGTCGAGCGCTGGATCGTGACCGCCTGCGCAAGCTGGGTCTCCCAGAGCGGGACGGTGTTGACCAGCGTCGAGTTGATCTTGGTCACGAGGCTCTTGTCGTTTTCCTGCACCAGACGGATCGAGGGCAGCGATTGCATCGTGACCTGACGCGTGAGCCTCAGGTCATGCACCCGCCGTTCCAAATCGTCCCGCGCGGCGCGCAGATCGCGCAGCTCCTGGGCCTTCATGACCTGATCGCCCTCCGGCGCGGCCTGCACCTCGGCCTCCTTGGCGGGGATCACCTGCCCGTCGAGCTCGGCCAGCTTCTCCTCGCCCGCGGCGATGTAGAGCGCCAGCTCGTCATAGAAGGCCAGCGTCTTTTCATAGAGCAGGTCGAGCGACTTGATGTCCTTGAGCAGCGTGTGCTCATGATGGAGCAGGTCATCGGTGATCTTGTCGATCTGGCCCTGCACCTGTTCGAACCGGGCGGTGAACTTGGCGAAGGGCGCGGCGCGGCCCATCAGGCGCTCCCACCAGCTGCGCTTGCGGCGCACATCCAGCTCGGAGACGGCAAAGCCCCGGATCGTGCTGACGATCCCGCGCAGGCTGTCGCCCGCGGGGCCCACGTCCTTGTTGCGCACCCCGTCGAGCATCGACTGGCTGATTTCCTGAAGCTCGGTCTGGGCACCGCTGCCGAAGGCGACGATGGAGTTGGTGTCGGCCATGTCGATCTCGTCCATGCGCCGGCGAATTTCGTCGCTGACCCCGGGATCGGCTTCGGCAAGCGGGACGATCTGCCCCGCGTCGACCGGCTCGGGCAGGACGACGTCGTTGAGCTCCTTGACCATGGTCATGGTCTTTTCGGCTTCCTTGCGGATGGTTTCAGACATCGGGGTCCTCACTGTTGGAACTTGGGAAAATCACGGGCGGCGGGGCGATCATTCTGGCCGGATCCCCTCTCGCGACAAGCGCTCGCGCAGCACCTCGATCTCGACCGTGAGGTCGCTGCGGTCATCGAGCAGGAGCTTTTCGGTGCGGGCGGCGAAATTCTGCTCGAGATCATCAAGCAGGGCGAAGTAGTCGGCACGCGCCTCCGCGTCGCGGTTGCGGGTGTAGATGTCGGCGAACTTGACCGTCGCGTCCTTGGCGCCGGTGAGATAGACCGAGAGGTAGCGGCGCGCGGCGGTGAGATCGCGGGGATCTTCCTCCACGGTGCGGAACAGGCGCCTTGCGGTCTCGTGAAAGCCTTCGATCCGGGCGAGGACGCCCCGGTCCTGCGTGCGCAGGGCGGCGTCGGACATGGCGGCGAGCTCGCGCTCGGCGGCCTCGACGGCGCGGGCCACGCGGTCACTGTTGAAGGCATCGACCCCTTCCATCCCCTTGTTGCGCATCGGATCGGGGCCGAAGGCAAAGGCGTGGAGCGCGGCGCCAATGAGCCCGTAGATCAGCGCGCCGGCGATGCCGCTGTCGGTCACGGCGGCGCAGGCCAGGCCGAGCCCGGTGAGCCCGGCGCCGGCGATCTTGCGTGGGAAGGCGGGGCGGCGGGCGATCTTGCGCGCGTCATAGGCCTCATGCGCGCGCACGCCCTCGCGGGTGAGCCAGGCGGCCAGAAGCAAAAGCCCGAGCGCCAGAAGGGTGAGGGCAAGGCCGGTTGGCCCGCCACGAAAGAAGGCAACCCAGGCCAGCGGGAGCGGCGCGATGAAGAGCAGGTTGACCCGGCCGCCCGCGCGGGTGCGGCGCGCGCCCTGAAAGCTCGCCCCGGGGGCGGACTTGCCGGTGGGGCGCTCGGAGTCGGAGCCCGAAATGGAGTCGGAGGGGCTGTACTTGCCGCCGAACCGCTGGGCCATCTCAGGCGCCTCCCGTAAAGGAGACAAAGAGGATCAGCGCCACGAGAAGCGCGAAGGCGAGTTTTCGCAACCCTTCACCGCTCATAAGTCCCTCCACGTTTCACGTGTCACCCGGACGGAGCCTTGCGACTCTCCGAAACAAAATACCAGCACCGCCGAGACGTTAGCCGCTTGGCGCGGGGGAAGGCAACAAAACCGGTAAGAATTCTCAGCTTCTGCGGCGCGGTGTGCGCGTCACGCGCGGTTTTTTGCCGCCTGACCCAGCGGAAGCCTTGCCGCCGGCGGGCGGGGCGCCGGGTTTTTCGGCGTCGTCCTCGCTCAGTCCGAGCTGGTCCTTGAGCACGCGGGGGCGGATTTCCTGCACCTCGCCGGATTTGAGCTGGCCGAGCTGGAACGGGCCATAGGAGACGCGGATCAGGCGGTTGACGGTGAGGCCGATCGCCTCCATCGCGCGGCGGATCTCGCGGTTCTTGCCTTCGCGCAGGCCGACGGTGATCCAGGCATTGGCGCCCTTCTGACGATCGAGAGTGACGGCCATGGGCTGGAACCGCGTGCCCTCGACGTCGATCCCCTGCCGCAGCGGTTCGAGATCGCCCTCCTGCGGGCGGCCGTTGACCCGGACGCGATACTTGCGGAGCCAGCCGGTCGAGGGCAGCTCCAGCCGGCGCTTGATGCCGCCGTCGTTGGTCAGGAGCAGCAGCCCCTCGGAGTTGAGGTCCAGCCGGCCGACACTCATCACCCGGGGCAGATCCTCGGGGAGCGCGTCGAAAATGGTCTTGCGGCCCTGTTCGTCGCGGGTGGTGGTCACGAGGCCGGTGGGCTTGTGATAGAGCCAGAGCCGTGCGGCCTGCGGCGGCTCGACCGGCTTGCCATCGACGGTGATCTTGTCCCGGTCGGTCACGTTGAGCGCGGCGCGGGTGATGGTCTTGCCGTTGACCGAAACCCGCCCGGCCTCGATCATCCGCTCGGCATCCCGGCGCGAGGCGATCCCGGCGCGGGAGAGGACCTTGGCGATGCGATCCCCGTCGGGGGTGTCCGTGGCGCCCGCGTCTTTGGGGCTGGCTTTGGGGCTGTCTTTGCTCATGGCTGTTGCGATAGAGGATATCGCGGGACAGGGAAAGAGACAGATCTGCATGGGCTTCACCTCCTACATGGATACAGCGCTTGAGGAAGCGCGCGCCGCGGCGGCGCGCGGCGAGGTGCCGGTCGGCGCGGTGATTGTGCGCGGCGGCGCGGTGATCGCGCGGGCCGGAAACCGGACGCGGGAGCTGTCGGACCCCACGGCCCATGCGGAGGTGCTGGCGCTGCGGGCGGCCTGCGCGGCCGCGGGCAGCGAGCGGATCGAGGGCGCGGATCTCTACGTTACGCTGGAGCCTTGCCCGATGTGCGCGGCGGCGATTTCATTCGCCCGGGTGGCTCGGCTCTACTACGGCGCGGCGGATCCCAAATCAGGCGGCGTGGCCCAGGGCGCGCGGGTCTTTGCCCAGCCGCAGTGCCACCATGCGCCGGAGGTCTATGACGGGATCGGCGCGGACGCCTCGGCGGAGCTGTTGCGCAGGTTCTTTGCAGAACGCCGGCTGTCCCCCTGATCAAACGGAGCGGGCCGTGCCGGCCCGCACGACATGAGGTTTTGCGCCCCTTCCGGGGCGCGCGGCGCGGGGCTTGCGCCCCGCGTGGGCCGGGTGGAGGCCGCTGCTTGCCGGTCTCAGCCGCGGCGCGGCTTGGCGCGGAGCGTCGGGTCGGCCTGGCTTGGGTCTTCGGGCCAGGGGTGTTTGGGGTAGCGGCCGCGCATGTCCTTGCGCACATCGGCGTAGGAGTTTTGCCAGAAGGCGGGCAGGTCCATCGTCACCTGTACCGGGCGTTGGGCCGGGGAGAGCAGCGTGATGCGCAGGGGGCGGCCGGCGCTTGTCGGGTGCGTGGTCTGGCCGAACATTTCCTGCAGGCGCAGGGCGATGGCGGGGTGCTCGCCGGAGTAGTCGATGGGGATCTTGCGGCCCAGCGGCGTGGTGAAGGCGGGTGGGACCGTGCGGTCGAGGGCCTGGCTCTGCTCCCAGGTGAGGATGGCGCGCAGGGCGGGCAGGAGGTTGAGCGCGCGGATGTCTTCGGCGCTGCGCAATCCGGTGAGGTGGGGCAGGAGCCAATCGTCGAGCGCCCCCAGGAGGGCCGCGTCCGACAGGTCTGGGACGGTCTGGTCCCAGTCGCGCAGGAGGAGCGCCCGTGCCTGGAAGCGGCGGGCGGCGTCGGTCCAGGGCAGGCCGAGGTCGCGCACCCCGTCGAGCAGCGCGCGGGCGATGGTCTCGGGCGGAGCGTCCTGCCAGATGCGGTCATCGAGGGCGAGGGCGCCGAGGCGTTCCTGACGACGGGCCTCAACGAGGCGGGAGCGGCGCGACCAGGCGCAGCTGCTGTCCCACGCGATGAGATCCCCGAAGAGCGCGCGAAGCTCGGTTTCGGCGATGGGGAGGGCCTGGCGGATGCGGGCCTCGCGCCGGTCGCCATCGAGGGAGGTTGCGACAAGGAGGCGCTGGCCGGCGAGCGGGTCGGCCTCGTCCAGAACCGCGCCGGAGCCGGAGGAGAGTTGGTAGCGGGGCGCGGCGCCCTTGCGCCTGAGGGCGATGCGGTCGGGGTAGGCGAGCGCGGCCATGGCGGCGGGGGAGAGCGCCTCACCGGAGGGGGGCGGGGCGAGGGCGGCGAGGCGGCGGGCCTCGGCCCGGATGCGCTCCAACGCGCCGCGGTTCAGGGCGTAGGGGCGGCGGGCGGCGAAGGCCTTTGCGTCCTGCAACGCCTCAAGGCGCAGCGCGAGATCGACGGGGGCGCCCGAGAGCGGATCGCGGTCCCCCAGAAGGGCGGCGAGCGGGGCGGCGGCCTTGCCCGCCCGGCTCAGCATATGCGCAAGGCGCGGGTGGAGCGGCAGGGCGGCGAGGGCGCGGCCGTGGGCGGTGATCCGATCGTCGCGATCGAGCGCACCGAGCAGACGGAGCAGGGCGCGGGCCTCGGCCAGAGCGCCGGGGTTGGGCTGCGCGAGGAACGGCAGATCCGCAGGTTCGGCCCCCCAGGCCGCGAGGTCCAGCGCCAGCGGGGCGAGATCGGCGGTCTCGATTTCGGGCGGCGGGAAGGGGGCGAGCGCGCCCTCTTCGCCGCGGGTCCAGAGGCGATAGGCGCGGCCCGGCCCGGTGCGGCCCGCACGGCCCGCGCGCTGCGTGGCTTCGGCGCGGGTCACGCGTTCGGTCACGAGGCGAGACATGCCGTTGGCCGGATCGAAACGCGCGCGGCGGGCCCGGCCGGCATCGACCACGGTGGTGATGCCGGGGATGGTCAGCGAGGTCTCGGCGATGGCCGTGGCGAGGACGATCTTGCGGCCCCGGGCGAGCGGGGAGAGGGCGGCGCGCTGCTTTGAGAAGTCCATCGCGCCGAAGAGCGGTTGGACCACGTGATCGGGGGGCAGGCGCTTGCCGAGGAGCGCGGCGGTGCGGCGGATTTCGCCCTCGCCGGGCAGGAAGACGAGCATGTCGCCCGCGGTCTCGGCGGCGGCATGGGCGACCAGATCGGCGGCGGCCTCCGGCAGGCGCGTGCGCGGCGGCAGCGGCGCGTCGATCCAGATCGTCTCGACCGGAAAGCTGCGCCCCTCGGCGGTGAGGATCGGGGCGTCCATCAGGGCGGCGACGGGGGCGGCATCGAGTGTGGCGGACATGGCCAGAAGGTGCAGATCATCGCGCAGGGCGCCGGCGATTTCGAGACAGAGGGCAAGGCCGAAATCGGCGTTGAGGGAGCGTTCGTGAAACTCGTCGAAGATGACCGCGCCGACCCCGTCGAGCCCGGGATCCGACTGGATGCGGCGCGTCAGGATGCCCTCGGTCACCACCTCGATCCGTGTTGCGCGGCTCACCCGCGCCTCGCCGCGCATCCGGTAGCCCACGGTCTGGCCCACGGGTTCGCTTAGGTTTTCGGCCATCCGCTCGGCGGCGGCGCGGGCGGCGAGGCGGCGGGGTTCGAGCATCAGGATCGTGCCGCTGGTGATGCCGGCGCGCAGCAGCGCGAGCGGCACGACGGTGGTCTTGCCCGCGCCTGGCGGGGCTTGCAGAACGGCGCGGCGCCCGGCGGCCATGGCGGCGATAAGATCGTCGAGGATCGCGTGAATCGGGAGCGTGTCGGCCATGGGCTCGTTATGGGCGCGGGCGCGGGCGAGGTCGAGAGGCGGCTTGCGCGGGCGCGGGGCGCGGGGGATAAGCGGGCCAAAAGGAGAGGCGCATGGAGATCGCGGCACTCGCGGAACAGATCCTGAAGGGCGACCGGCGGAGCCTCGCGCGGGCGATCACGCTGGTGGAGAGCCAGCGCGCCGATCATCAGGCCATGGCGGCGGAGCTTCTGGACCGGGTCTCGGGCGCAGGGCGGCAGGCGGTGCGGATCGGCCTTTCGGGCACGCCCGGCGTCGGCAAATCCACCTTCATCGAGGCGTTCGGCTGCATGCTGACCGGGCAGGGGCTGCGCGTGGCGGTGCTGGCGGTTGATCCTTCCAGCGCGCGGACCGGCGGCTCGATCCTCGGCGACAAGACACGGATGGAGCGCCTCTCGCGCGAGCCGAACGCCTTCATCCGCCCCTCTCCGGCGCAGAGCCACCTCGGCGGCGTGGCCCGCCGGACGCGCGAAGCGGTGGCGCTTTGCGAGGCGGCGGGGTTCGACGTGGTGCTGATCGAAACCGTGGGGGTGGGGCAATCTGAGACGATGGTGTCGATGATGTCCGATCTGTTTGTGCTGCTGCTCGCACCAGCGGGGGGCGACGAGTTGCAGGGCGTCAAGCGGGGGATCATGGAGATCGCCGATCTGGTGCTGGTCAACAAGGCCGATGGCGCGCTCAAACCCGCCGCCCAGCGGACGCGGGCCGACTACGCCGGCGCGCTGCGCCTCATGCGCCGCCGTCCGCAGGATCCGGAAGACTTTCCCAAGGCGCTGTGCGTCTCGGCGCTGGAGGCCGATGGGCTGGAGACGGTCTGGGGTGAGATGCGTGGGCTTCTGGAGTGGCGCCGGGCGCGGTCGGTCTTCGCGCAGACCCGCGCGGAGCAGGCGCGGCACTGGTTTGCCGAAGAGGTCCGGCAGGCGCTTCTGGCGCGGTTGGAGACGCCGGGGGCGCGGGCGCGCATGGCCGCGCTTGGCGCAGAGGTCGCGGCGGGGCATCTGGCCCCGCTGGCCGCCGCGCGCGACATGCTGGACGCGCTGGACGCGCCTGACGCTGGGGAAAACGGCCCGGCCGGACCCGCCTGAGGATCGGCCAGCGCCCCAGCCGCGGGCCCGCCATGCGCCCCCTTGCCGCAGGCCAATTTCTAAGCGAAGCGGTGCGAATTTGCATCGCTTTCACACCGAGCATTTGAAAATGCTGCTAAAATTCGCGGTCATGATATAGTCATAAATTGAACTGCGGCAATTTCGTGGCACGGTGCAGTGACGCCGCACCCGTCCGACGCGCGTGGTTTCCTCGCGGCGGGGGCATTGGGGCCCCGGGATTTGAACAGGTTTGCGTGCGAGGCTGAGAGGGCTACGGGCGGAGGCGTTTGCCGATCCGGCCGCCCGGAGCCAGACTGCGACACCACCGCTGGCGCCCCAAGGTGCCCGCATATCTCGAACACTCCCAAAGGGGAGTCGACGCAGGAGACAGCAGATGACGACGAAAATCGTTGTTGCCTATGATGGCAGCGACAGCGCGGTACGTGCACTCGAATACGCGATGGATCAGGCCATAAAGGCCGGGGCGTCGGTCGTGGTGGCTCATGTACTGGAGTGGTCGCCCTACACATTCCTCACACCCGAAGAGATCGAAGAGCGCCATGCCCGGCGCGAGGATGAGCTCAAGCGGGCCAAGACGTCGGTGATCGATCCGGCGCTGGAGAAATACGCCGCGAGCGGGGTGACGGTGACGGGGACGGTCAAATATGGCCACGTGGCCGAGACGCTGGCGCGCCTTGCCACTCAGGAAAAGGCCGATCAGCTCGTCGTGGGCCGGCAAGGTCAGAGCACGCTGTCGAAGCGCTTCTTCGGCTCGGTGCCAATGACCCTCGCCCAGACCACCCCGATCGCGCTGACGATCATTCCATGATCCGACAAAAAATAAGCAGGGACAGTCAACAATGACACATTTCAGACTTCGAGGGGCGCTGGCCGGTCTCGCCGCGATCGCCGCGGCACCGATCCAGGCGCAAACCCTCGATCAGCAGATCAATGACGCCTTCGCCAGCTCGACCGGCTGGTTCGTCAATTTCATCTTCAGCCCCTTCCCGGGGACGTCCTTCCCGTGGATCGTGGCCTGGCTGGTGGTCGCGGCGACGGTCTTCACGCTCTATTTCGGCTTCATCCAGTTCCGCGCCTTCCCGCATTCCATATCGCTGGTGAAGGGCGATTATTCGGACCCCGATGACGCGGGCGAGGTGAGCCACTTCCAGGCGCTCGCCACCGCGCTGTCGGGTACGGTCGGGCTCGGAAACATCGCCGGCGTGGCCGTGGCCGTGGGCATCGGCGGGCCGGGGGCGACCTTCTGGATGATCCTCGCAGGCCTCATGGGGATGGCCTCGAAATTCACCGAATGTACCCTCGGGGTCAAATACCGCAACGAATACGCGGACGGGACGGTCTCTGGCGGCCCGATGTATTACATGACCAAGGCCTTCGCCGAACGGGGCATTCCCGGCGGCAAGATCCTCGCGGTCCTGTTTTCGATCTTCTGTATCCTCGGCGCGCTCGGCGGCGGCAACATGTTCCAGGCCAACCAGGCCCACGCCCAGATCGCCAACGTGGTCGGCGATTTTCCCGGCTGGATCACCGGGATCATCTTCGCGGTCATCGTCTTTGCCGTGATCGTCGGCGGGCTCAAGTCCATCGCCCGGGTGACGGAAAAGGTCGTGCCCTTCATGGGGGTCATGTATGTGCTTGTCGCGCTCGTCATCCTGATCATGAACGCCGATCAGATCGGCTGGGCCTTCGGCCAGATCTTCTCGGGCGCCTTCACCGGGCTCGGTGTTGCGGGCGGTCTTGTCGGCGCGCTGATCCAGGGCTTCAAGCGGGCGGCGTTTTCCAACGAGGCTGGCGTCGGCTCGGCGGCCATCGCCCACTCGGCGGTGCGCACCAAGGAGCCCATCACCGAAGGCTTCGTCTCGCTGCTCGAGCCCTTCATCGACACCGTCGTGATCTGCACCATGACCGCGCTCGTGATCATCATCACCGGCCAGCTCGTGAGCGATCCCAACACCGGGCTCTACCTGCTCGACGAGGGCGCAAGCACGATCCAGACCGTGGACGGCAACAAGGGCGTGGCGCTGACGTCGGCGGCCTTCTCCTCCTCCTTCGGGTGGTTCCAGTACGTGCTGGCGCTTGCCGTGATCCTCTTCGCCTTCTCGACGATGATCAGCTGGTCCTACTACGGGCTCAAGGCCTGGACCTTCCTCTTCGGCGAGGGCCGGACCAAGGAGCTGGTCTTCAAGGTGATCTTCTGCATCTTCATCGTGATCGGTGCGGCCGCCAGCCTCGGCCCGGTGATCGACTTTTCGGATGCGGCGATCTTCGCCATGGCGGTGGTCAACATCATCGCGCTCTACGTGCTGATGCCGGTGGTCAAGGCCGAGCTCGAAAGCTACCTGAGCCGTCTGAAAACCGGAGAAATCAAGAAGTTCCACTGACGCCCCCGGGCGCCGGTTTTCAAAGCCAACACCCGTCGCGGTCTCCGCGGCGGGTTTTTTTCGGCCGGCGCCGGGTGACGTGGGGTGACATTCGCGCGCGGTTCGGGTAGGAACGCCCCGACTCAAGACGCCAGACCATGACGGAGGGCAAGCATGTTTCACGGGATTGATCGACGCCCATCCTGAGGCGGCCATTCCTGTGAGGTGGCCGCAAGGGCCGCTCCGCTTGCCAAATTTTTCCTGAGTCACCTTCCGGATTTCCGTCATGTATCGCTTTTTTGAAAACCTCGTGGATCCCTTTGCCGATCGCGATGTCGAAACGCCCCCCGCCGCGCTCTGGCCCTACGTCAAGTCGCAGCTGCGCCCCTTCCGCCCTCTGCTTGCGCTCATGGCGCTCTCGGGGGTCGCGGTCGCGCTGATCGAGACCGGGCTCATCTTCTATTCGGGCCGCGTGATCGACCTGATGGAAAGCAGCGCGCCGGGCACCTTCTTTGACGAACACGGGCTGGAGCTTCTGCTGGTCGTGGTCTTCGTGCTGCTCATCCGCCCGCTCTTCATCGGCCTCAACCACCTGCTGCTCGAACAGACCCTCGCCGGCAACATGCAAGAACAGGTCCGCTGGCGCGCCCACCGCCATCTCCTTGGTCAATCGGTCGGCTTCTTTCAGAACGATTTCGCCGGGCGGCTCACCAACCGCGTGATGAAACAGGGCGAAGCGGTCGAGGACAGCACCTACATGGCCTTCGAGGGGATCTGGTACTCGATCTCCTACGTGCTCGGCGCGGCGCTCATTCTGACCGGGATCGCCCCGGTGCTTGCCTTGCCGCTGCTCGGCTGGGTGGTGGTCTACGGGCTCTACACCCGCAGCATCGCCCTGCGCGTGAGCGCAGCCTCGGAGAGCTGGTCGGACGCGCGCTCGATGGTCACCGCCCGCGTGGTCGACGCCTATTCCAACATCGAGACGATCAAGCTTTTCGCCACCACCGGCGGCGAGGAGCGCTACGTGCTCTCGGCGATGCGGCGCCTGCGCCTGCGGTTCCAGCGCTTCCTGCGGCTGATGACCGAGCTCTCCTTCGGGCTCAACGTGATCAACGGCGTGCTCATCGTCGCCATGCTCGGCCCCGCTATCTGGATGTGGTCAATCGGCCGCGTCTCGGTGGGCGAGGTGGCGGCGGTTTCGGCACTGACGCTCCGGCTCAACGGGATGAGCGGCTGGATCATGTGGGTCACCGTGCGGCTTTTCGAGCACGCCGGCACGATCCGCGAGGGGCTGCGTTCCATCGCCACGCCACTTTCAGTGACGGATCGCCCCGGCGCGCCCGCGCTCATGGTGCGCGAGGCCTCGATCCGCTTCGACGAGGTCTCGCATCACTACGGCAAGGGCCAGGGCGGGCTCGATCGGGTCTCGCTCCACATCCCCGCGGGCCAGAAGGTCGGCCTCGTCGGCCGCTCGGGCGCGGGAAAGTCGAGCCTCGTCAACCTGTTGCTGCGCTTTCGCGACGCCGAAGAGGGCCGGATCGAGATCGACGGGCAGGACGTGGCCCAGGTCACACAATCGAGCCTGCGCGCCGCCATCGGCATGGTCAGCCAGGACAGCTCGCTGCTGCACCGCTCGATCCGCGCCAACATCCTCTACGGCAAGCCCGACGCCAGCGACGCCGAGATGATCGCCGCCGCCCGCCGCGCCGAGGCGCATGAGTTCATCCAGTCGCTTTCGGATCCGAACAATCGCAGCGGCTACAACGCCCAAGTGGGCGAGCGCGGGGTGAAGCTCTCGGGCGGCCAGCGCCAGCGGATCTCGCTCGCCCGCGTGATCCTCAAGGACGCGCCGATCCTCGTGCTGGACGAGGCCACAAGCGCGCTCGATTCGGAGGTAGAGGCCGCGATTCAGGAGACACTCTTCGGCCTGATGGAGGGCAAGACGGTGATCGCCATCGCCCACCGCCTCTCCACGATCTCCCAACTCGATCGCATCCTGGTGATGGATCAGGGCCGGATCGTCGAAGACGGCTCGCACGACGGCCTGCTCGCCCACGGCGGTATCTATGCCGGGCTCTGGGCGCGCCAGTCCGGCGGCTTTTTGGGCACGGACGTGGCCTGACGAATGCCATCCGGGCGCCAGCGCGCGCCCGGATGGGCGCGCAAAACGCATCGCGTGCGCCCGAAGGGCGCTCCGCTTGATCACGTGGCAGGGCCAAGGGTGCCCCGCGCGCCGCTCTCAGGCGCTCAGGTGCCGTGCCCGGGCGCCCCGTTCGATCGCGGCGGCGTGCAGCCGGTCGATATCGAGCTCGTAGCGGATCTCTTCGAGAAGCCGCAGCTCGGTCTCGTAGAGATGTCCGTCCGCTGCCGCCACATCACAGGCCAGCGCATAGGCGGTCTCGAACAGCCGCTCCGGCAAGTTGTCGCGGATCAGCCCGAAGAGCGCGTCGAGTCCGTCTTCCTCGGCGAAGAGATCGAAGACGATCTGCGCCAGCGGTTTGAGCCGGTCCTCGTCGAAATCGGCGAAGACGGGCAGGTGCCCTACGGCGGACTGGATCTTGACCAGTTCCGAGGTCCGCATCGACTGATCGGACGCCGACATGGCGATCATCAGCGCGACGAGGCAATCCTGCGGCGAGAGCGGATGCGGGGTCTGATCGTTCATGTGGAAGCCTTTTCTCTTGGGCATTGTTGCGTTGCAGAATATTGACGTGGCGACCGCTGCACAATAGGAAGCGCCACTTGCGGCGAGGGGCGCCGCCAATCAACCGGAGTAAAGAGATGTCCGACCTGCGCGAAACCGCGATGACGTCAAAAGCCTGGCCTTTTGAAGAAGCGCGCCGGATTCTCAAACGCTACCAGAAAGCGCCGCCGGAGAAGGGCTACGTGCTCTTCGAGACGGGCTATGGCCCGAGCGGCTTGCCCCATATCGGCACCTTTGGCGAAGTGCTGCGCACCACGATGATCCGCCGCGCCTTCGAGGCGCTCTCGGACATCCCCACCAAGCTGATCTGTTTCTCCGATGATCTGGATGGCATGCGCAAGGTGCCGGGCAATGTCCCCCAGCCCGAAATGCTGGCCGAACACCTGCACCGTCCGCTGACCTCGGTGCCCGATCCCTTCGGCACCCATGAGAGTTTCGGCGCGCACAACAACGCCATGCTGCGGCGTTTCCTCGACACGTTCGGCTTCGAGTACGAGTTCTATTCCGCGCGCGAATTCTACCGCTCCGGCCAGTTCGACGAGGTGCTCAAACGCGCTGTCGACAACTACGACAAGATCATGGAAATCATGCTCAAATCGCTCCGCGAAGAACGCGCCGCGACCTATTCGATCTTCCTGCCGATCCACCCCGAGACGGGCCGGGTGCTCTATGTCCCGATGAAAAAGGTCTGCGCCGAGAGCTACACCGTGACCTTCGATGACGAGACGGGCCGCGAGTGGACCTTACCGGTCACGGGGGGCAATGTGAAGCTGCAGTGGAAGCCCGACTTCGGCGCCCGCTGGGCCGCGCTTGGCGTCGATTTCGAGATGTACGGCAAGGAGCACGCGACCAACGAAAAGATCTATGACGCGATCTGCCGGGCCCTCGGCGAGCGGCCGCCGGAGCATTTTTCCTATGAGCTTTTCCTTGATGAAAACGGCCAGAAGATCTCCAAATCCTCGGGCAACGGGGTCTCGATCGACCAGTGGCTGACCTACGCCTCGACCGAGAGCCTGAGCTATTTCATGTATCTCAAGCCCAAGACCGCCAAGCGGATGCATTTCGACATCATCCCCAAGATGGTGGACGAGTATCACCAGCAGCTGCGCGCCTATCATGGGCAGGATCTGAAGGCGCAGCTCAACAACCCGGTCTGGCATATTCACAGCGGCGATGTGCCCGAAAGCCGGATGGTCGTGCCGTTCTCGATGCTGCTCAACCTCGCCTCGGTGGCCAATGCCGAGGAGAAGTCGCAGCTCTGGGGCTTCATCCAGCGCTATGCGCCCGAGGCCTCGCCCGAGACCAATCCGGACATGGATGCCGCCGCCGGGTTCGCGCTGAAGTACTATCAAGACTTCGTGAAACCCGCGAAGCAATACCGCCTGCCGACCGATCTGGAACGCGAAGCCTTGAGCGATCTGCGCGGCCGGCTCGCCGCCTGGGATGGCGGGCTCGATGCAGAGGCGTTGCAATCGGAGGTCTTTGCCTGCGGGCGCGAGCGGTTTGATCCCCTGCGCGACTGGTTCAAGGCGCTCTACGAGGTGTTGCTCGGCGCAAGCCAGGGGCCGCGTTTCGGCGGGTTCATTGCGCTCTACGGCGTCGAGGAAACCATCGCGCTGATCGACAAGGCGCTCGCCGGAGAGCTCGCCGCCTGAGGGCAGCGCCGGCTCGCCAGCCGCGGCATCCAGCGTCGCTGCGGCTCGCCCGAACGGTTCGGCGTGATGGCCCGGTTGGGCTATCCCATGATCTGGGATCCCGGCTCCCGCCGCTATGGCGCCCTGCGCCAAGAGGGCGAGATCTTCGCTCAACGTGTTGATATAAAATAAATATCCTGCGCCAGCTACAGCCTCGATCACATTCTGGTCGAGACACCCGATGGCTGGCGCATTGACGGCGTCAATCTGTTGGCGCCGCTCTATCGGGCGGTCTGACGTGGGCGACCGTCACGGTGGTCTCAGAGCCAGTTAACCTTTCGTAGATACTTTCTCAAACCGATCCGGGGCCAAGGGTGCCCGATTGTTTGGAAAAGGACTGGCGATGAATATTGCAATCACCGACGGCGCACTCTTGATGCCCCCCGCGTTCTCCGAAGGCCTCGACGTCTGGGCCCGAGGAGACGGCACGCCGGGCTCCGACAGCTACGAGGGCCGCGCCGAAGCGGCGCTGGTCAGCAACGATGGCGATTTCGGCACCTGTCTCGAACTCACCAAGACACAAAGCACGCAAAAGCTCCGCTACATGGGCCAGACGCCGATCTATCCCGGGGTCTACCTGCGCGTTCGCGCCCGTGTGAAGGCCTTCGCCGGCAATCTGCCCTCGGTGCGCATCGCCGGTTGGGCGGGGGATGCCAATGGCGCGGCGGTGAACGGGATCACCACCTTCGGCGACGAGGTTTCTCTGGATACCCATGGCGAGGTGGTCGAGGTCAGCGCGGTGGTCGGTGTCGGCAGCCGCAGCGGGGTCTCGATGGCCTGGGGCGCGGTGCCGGTCTACGGCCATTTCGGGCTCGATCTGGTCGGCGCGAGCGGCGGTACCGTCCGGATCGATGACATCGTGATCGAAGATGTGACATCGGCCTTCCTCGGCGATACGGTGGCGCTTGTCGATGTGCGCGATCACGGTGCGGTTGGCGATGGTGTGACCGACGACAGCGCGGCCTTCGAAGCGGCCGATGCAGCTGCGGACGGGCGCACGGTCGTCGTGGGCGAGGGGACCTATCACCTTGCCGGCAGCGTGACCTTCGAAAGCGAGGTGGAGTTTCGCGGCACGGTGACCATGCCGCGCGACGCGATCCTGACGCTCAAGCAGAACTTCGATCTGCCGAGCTATATCGATGCGTTCGGTGACGACGTGGAAGCGTTCAAGCGCGCGTTCCAATCCCTGCTGAACAACTCGGGCCACGAATCGCTCGACCTTTGCGGCCGGCGCGTCGCGCTCGATGCGCCGCTCGACATGCAGGCCGCGGTCCCGAACCGCACGACCTACGCCACCCGCCGCGTCATCCGCAACGGCCAGTTCGATGCCAGCGAAAGCGCCGGCTGGGACACCGAGGTCACGACCAGCGCGGGCACCTACAATCCGAGCAATCCCTACACGCTGACCAACGTGGCCAATGCCGCCAATATCGCCGTCGGCGCGCTTGTCGAGGGCGCGGGCGTGGGCCGCGAGGTCTATGTGCAGGCGGTGAACGTGGGCACCCAATCGGTGACCCTTTCGGTCCCGCTTTATGATGCTGAAGGGACCCAGAGCTTTACCTTCCGCCGCTTCAAGTACCTGCTCGATTTCTCGGGGTTCAACAGCCTCTCGAAGATGGTGCTCGAAGACATCGAGTTCCGCTGCTCCGGCCATGCCAGCGCGGTCATGATCGCGCCCGCCGGGCTCATCTTCCATGTCAAGGACAGCTTCTTCACCTTCCCCAAGGATCGCGGCATCACCAGCATCGGCAACGGCTGTCAGGGCATGCTGGTCGACCGCTGCCAGTTCCTGTCGAACGAGAGCCCCGAGCTGGTCCAGAACCGCACGTCGATCGCACTCAATTCCAATGCCAACGACATCAAGCTGCGCAACAACCGGATCATGCATTTCCGCCACGCCGCGATCATCGCGGGCCGCGGCAGCATCATTTCCGGCAACCACTGGTTCGGCGGCGACGAGGCCAATGACGGGGTCCGCCTCGGCGGGCTGATCTTCACCCAGACCAACCCCAAGACCACCGTGACAGGCAACTACATCGACAACTATTCGATCGAATGGGGCAATGAGCATGACCCGGCGCCGGAGCACAGCAACGAGTACTCCTTTGGCGGGCTGTCGATCATCGGGAATATCTTCACCTCGATGGATGCCGCGCCCTGGTTCCGGTTCATCGTCATCCGGCCGCATGGCGCGGGGCATTTCCTCAACTCGCTCTCGGTGACGGGCAATGTCTTCCGCACCGTTTCGGGTAATATCGACCGGGTCGAGATGGTCGACACCAGCTTCGCCGAGCTCGATTTCAGCCGCAGTTTCAACGTGGTCTTCGACAACAACACCTTCAACGGCGTGGACGTCCAGACCCGCAATCCGCTGATCGTCGAACATGAGGAAGCGACGGCGGCTTCCACCTGGTCCATCGACGGCGCGCCCTACCTCCCCTTCGGCGGGCGCGCGCGGACGGTGGTCAGCGCCATGCCGGAGGGCCCGCTGACCAACGACAGCGGAGGCGTGCGCTTCGTGGCGCCCTATGCCGATGTGGAGCAGGGGCCGAACGGCGATCAGGTGCATCTCGTTTGGCCCGAGCCCGTGCGCGGAACCGTGCAGCTAACGATGCGAATGGACCGCCCGATCTAGGCGTCCTGTGGGGCCGGTCCCGAATCGGCCCCACGCGCTCACCGCTCAAAAGAGCCCGCCCGGAGACGTGCACTACCGCGTCACTGGGCGGGCTCTTTGCCATCCTGGACCCGGCCGCGAAACGCGCGCGGCGAAAGCCCGCTTTCCTGCCGGAAGACCCGCGCGAAATAGGCCGGATCGCGAAACCCCAGCCCGTAGGCGACCTGCGCGACGCCGATGTTGGTGTAGGCCAGCTCGCGCCGCGCCTCCAGCATCACCCGGTCGCGAAGCAGCCCGCTCGCCGAGCGCTGGAGCGTGGTGGTGCAGAGCCGGTTCAGGTGGCTCTTCGAGCGGCCCAGCCGTTCGGCGTAGTACCCCAGATCACGCGCTTCGCGAAAATGGGCCTCGATGAGGTCGAGAAACCGGGGGACGACCGCGTCGGTTTCCTGTCGGGTGGCGGGCTGGGCCGTGCCCGCCCGGGCCACCGATACCGCCAGAAGGCGGACCTGCGCCGCGATCATCTCCGTGCGGAAGGGCGCGCGGCGGTTATGCTCGCGGGCGAGCGCGCCGAAGACCGCCTCATGCATTGGCTCGGCCTCGGTGATGATGGGCGCGGAAAGACGCGCCAGCCCCCCTTCGCCACCCTTCATCGCATCGCTCAGGCTCGCGACCGGCAGGGTCACGACCGTGCCTTGGGTGTGGGCGTCGAAGTCGAACCCGTGAACACAGTAGCGCGGCACGAAGATCATGACGCCCGCGTCAAAGCGCCGGGTTTCGCCGTCGAACCGCGCCGTCCCGCCGCCGCGCGCGATATGCAGGAATTGTACCAGCGCGCTGTGCCGGTGCGGGGCGATGATCCAGTCCAGGGGGCGCGAGCGTTCGGCGATGCTTTCGACGTGGCACAGGTCCGGCAGCGCGTCGCGCTCGCCGTAAAGCGCGTAGGTCGGGAGGTCGATGGAGCGGGGCGTGGATCGGGGCATGCGCGATTCCTACCAGTATTGTGCGGCCGGCTCCATTCCCCA
Organism: Poseidonocella sedimentorum; assembly: GCF_900116005.1. Classification (GTDB taxonomy): domain Bacteria; phylum Pseudomonadota; class Alphaproteobacteria; order Rhodobacterales; family Rhodobacteraceae; genus Poseidonocella; species Poseidonocella sedimentorum. The sequence goes on along the minus strand of NZ_FOYI01000007.1, from coordinate 161,126 downwards.
ATCCGCGCGAGGCGGGCTAGATGGCCGCCACACGCGAACACCTGGGGAGGAGCGCCATGCGCACGCAAGTCTGCATCATCGGGGGAGGGCCCTCGGGCCTGCTGCTGAGCCAGATCCTGCACCGCGCCGGGATCGACACGGTCGTGCTGGAGCGCCGCTCGCGCGCGTATGTGCTTGGCCGGATCCGCGCCGGTGTGCTGGAAAGCGGCCTGACGGATATGCTGCGCGCCGCGGGTGTGGGCGACCGGCTCGACCGCGAGGGCTTTCCCCATGGCGGGACGCAGCTCGCCGCCGCCGGGCGCCGCTTCCGCATCGATTTCGAAAAACACACCGGCCGCAAGGTGACCGTCTACGGCCAGACCGAAGTTACCCGTGATCTCTATGCCGCCCGCGATGCCATGGGCGGGGTCGTGATCCACGGCGCCGAGGGCGTCGCGATCCACGGGGCCGACAGCGAAGCGCCCTTCGTCACCTGGGTCGAGAACGGCACGGAAACGCGTCTCGACTGCGACTATATCGCGGGCTGCGACGGGTTCCACGGCGTGAGCCGCCCGACCATCCCCGAAAGCGTCCGCCAGACATTCGAGCGCGTCTATCCCTTCGGCTGGCTCGGCGTGCTCTCCGAAACGCCGCCCGTCGATCACGAGTTGATCTACGCCAACCACCCGCGCGGATTCGCGCTCGCCTCGATGCGCAACGAAGGGCTCAGCCGCTACTACGTGCAGGTCCCGCTCGAGGACCGGGTGGAGGCCTGGAGCGACGACGCCTTCTGGGATGAGTTCCGCCGCCGCATGCCCCAGGACGTGGCCGAGGCGCTGGTCACCGGCCCGTCGGTCGAGAAATCCATCGCACCGCTGCGCAGCTTCATCGCCGAGCCGATGCGGTGGGGGCGGCTCTTTCTCGTCGGGGATGCCGCGCATATCGTGCCGCCCACCGGCGCCAAGGGCCTCAACCTCGCCGCCTCCGACGTGAATTACCTCTCAAACGCGCTGATCGCGCACTACGCGGGCGAGGGGCCCGAGCGGCTCGACGGCTACTCGGCCGATGCGCTCGCGCGCGTGTGGAAAGCGTCGCGGTTCTCGTGGCAGCTCACCACCCTGCTGCACCGTTTCCCCGATCAGGAGGCCTTCGGTCAGCGGATGCAGGAGGCCGAAATCGCCTATCTTGAAAGCTCCGACGCGGCGCAGGCGAGTTTTTCTGAGAACTACGTTGGCCTGCCCTACGACCGGGTGAGCGGCTGACGCTTTCCGCGCGGCCCGGATCAAAGCCCCCCTTGCGCCCGCCGCGACCCTTGGCTAAGGAGAGCGGCGCGGCGGGTATGATGTAATGGTAGCCTGTCAGCTTCCCAAGCTGAACGCGCGGGTTCGATTCCCGCTACCCGCTCCAATCCATCCAAAATCTCGACTGATCCTGCCCCCTCCGGTGGCCGGTAAATTGCGCGCTGAAGTCGCGCCACGACAGCCGCGGGCCGTTCAACTTCCGGCGCGTGCGCGGATGATAAGTCTGTCAGTGGGGACACCAGAAAGGTTCTGTCCCAGCGGATCTAGAACGCTCTGGAAGCTGATTTCTGCGTCGAAGCGCTGAACGAGGCCATCCACAAGTTCGGCCCGCCCGAGATCATAAACACGGATCAGGCAGCCCGTTCACATCCTTCGCCTTGACGGGCCGGCTCCGCCGATCAGGCGTGCGGTTGTCGATAGATAGGGAAGGCCGCTTCCTCGACAACATCTTCATCGAGAGGCTGTGGCGCGCACGGATCAAAAGCGGAACATCCTCTCACCCGCGCCAAAACTCTCTTCTTTGGGGCAGCTCACGAATTCTACGCAAAGAAGGTCGGTCTGGTTTCCGCTATGAAAGGTGATCTCGCAAAGCAAGACCTGGTCCGGAGCGGCTCCCCGGACTTCTTCAAGCCGTTGGAAAGAGAGGCATTTGAACGCGGATTTGCCGCGGGTCAGCTGGCGGCAGAAACTCCGTCCGGCGAAGCCTTTGAGGCTGCCTTCGAAACCGCGGCCTGGCCCGACAAGGTCGATCTGGTTGCGGATGCTGCCTGGGCCCTGGTTCAGGAGGGTAAACTTGAGAACGCGATCGCCGGCCTCCACCAGACCGGCCTGCTGGAATCCTCCGAAGTGTTGGCGTCAGACAAGGCATACCTCGCGGCACTCGTGGGAGATCTGCAGTGGCTCGAAAATGGTATTCGTTCGGGCGCAATCGAGGGTTATGAAATCCAGGACATGATCGATCCTTTCAAGTGGTTCATGACTGCGGCCCGCGAACACGGGTTCGACTTGTCCGCCCAACCCGAGCAGGTCGCGGATCTCATCACCAGCACCGAAGACGAATATGCGCTCTCGACCATAACCGACGAAATCGCCCTGTCTGACAGAGATGGCTATGCCGGCGGAGGTGAGATTCTGTTCAAGGCCGCGGAACACCTCGATGGAGAGCCAAAGTCCTGGGCGATCTGGGTGGCCCACAAAGCAGCTATTGACGGACAATGATACGCCTTCTTCCGGCGGCCTTGCTGGCTCTGATTTGCAGCCCGCTATCCGTCACGGCTCAAGAGTGCACGGGCGCGTTCGGAGCGCCCATCCCTTGCCCGGACGTAGATGAGGGAAAGCTCGCGTATTTCCCACCAAGGCATCTGGAGCTTGCGGATCCAGTTCCAATCCCTGCGACGAAGCCCGGCACGACGGTCCTTCCTCGGCGCAAGCCATCGCAGGACGGTGTGCCAATCCCGACATTGAAGCCGCAACTGCCGGTGCCGATGGTGGTGACAGCGCAGGATGCGGCGGCGCTGAAGGATGACAATTTCTGGGTACTTTTCCGAAAGCACTACGCCCAACTTTTTTCGGAGGAGTTTCTGGACGGGGAAGAATTTGGTGGTCCAACACGCGTGCAGGTTTACATCAGGCTCATGCAAAGCAAAGCGTGATATCTTCTGGGGAAAGCGGTACCAACCCGTGCGGGTTGCCCCTCGGCGAAAGGAAACCTCACGGCGCTTTCATGGGAAAACCCACGCGCATGGGACGGAAGAATCCCCCACACGAGCCTCGACGGGCTCACACCGTGGGAGTATTACCAAAGGTCAGTAAAGGACCAAACCCTGAACAGAGCGAACTGAAAAACGCGGACTCCAAGGGGAGCAGGTCAAAGGTTAAACGTGCGGCCAGATCGCAGCGTGGCATCCGGAAGGCGACCGCGCATGACCTCGCCCAGTCCGGTGCAAACGTCTACGAAATTGCAGCACGCCTCTCTCATTCAGACTTCAAGTCTTCTGCGCCCTAGGTTTGGAACGTGGATCGGGGCACGGCTTGCCGAGTCTGGATTTGATCCTGCGGATACGGCTCGCAAGGAGCACGGTGTCCCACGCGCCGATAACCGTGGGACACTTGATGACTCAAGTGTCAGTAAAACAAAGATTTTCGGAGGTGAATGGCAGCCCGTAGGGGAATCGAACCCCTCTTTCCAGGTTGAAAACCTGGCGTCCTAACCGATAGACGAACGGGCCAGCAAGCTGCGTGAGGCGCGTTCTAGGCAATGGCTGGCGCGCGTGCAAGCGGAATTTTCATCCCGAGGACAGAAAAAACGAGCGGTGGAAAAGACCGCTCAACTCTCGGCGCGGGCGGCGTCTTCGAGGCGCAACTGTGGCGTGCGGCGCCCGTTCCACACATTGACTTCGAGCCGGCCTGCGAGGTGGAAGCGCGCGCCGCCATGTTCGAGCAATGCGGCGCCCAGCGGGGTGTCGAAGGCGGAGAAGGCGATGGCGTCGAGCGTGGCGCCGAGCCCGTCGCCGAAGCGCAGTTTGAGGTGGCTGTCGCCGACCCGGCGGGTGCTGAGGATGCGGCAGTCGGGGAAGGCGAAACGCGGGGCGGGGGCGCCGGAGCCGAAGGGGCCCGCGCTCTCGATCCGGGCGATCATCTCGACATCCGCCGCGCCGGGCATGAGCGTGCCGTCAAGGCGCAGATCCGCCGCGCCGAGCCGGTCGGCGCCCTGTTTCGCGAGAAGTTCGGCGAGCCGGTCCATGGCCGGCTCCAGCTTGTCGCGTGCCACGGTGAGCCCCGCGGCCATGCGGTGGCCGCCGCCCTTGAGGAGCAGCCCTTCGGCCGCGAGTTTCTGGATCTGGGCGCCGAGGTCGATCCCGGAGACGGAGCGGCCCGAGCCCTTGCCCTCATCGCCGTCGAGCCCGATGACGATGGCGGGGCGGTTGGTGGCTTCCTTCAGGCGGCTCGCGACGATGCCGACGACGCCCGGGTGCCAGCCGTCGCCCGCGGCCCAGACGAGCGGTGCGTCGAGCCCGCGCGCCTCGGCCTGTTCCATCGCGGCGGCGCGCACTGCCGCTTCGATCTCGCGGCGGTCCTTGTTTAGCCCGTCGAGCCGTTCGGCCAGGGCCGCAGCTTCGGCCTCGTTCGCGGTGGCGAGCAGCCGCGCGCCGAGATCGGCCGCGCCGATCCGCCCGCCCGCGTTGATCCGCGGGCCGAAGACGAAGCCGAGGTGATAGGCGGCGGGGGGCTCATCGAGCCGGGCGATGTCGGCCAGCGCCACGAGGCCGGGGCGCGCGCGCCGGGCCATCACGGCGAGCCCCTGGCGGACAAAGGCGCGGTTCACCCCGGTGAGGGGGGCGACATCGGCCACGGTGGCGAGCGCAACGAGATCGAGGAGCGCCATCAGGTCCGGGCCCTGCGCGCCGCCCGCCTTGAGCTGGCGATTGGCCTCGACCAGCATGAGGAAGACCACGCCCGCGGCGCAGAGATGGCCCAACTCGCCGTCCTCGTCCTGCCGGTTTGGGTTCACCACCGCGAGCGCCGGCGGGAGCGTCTCGCCGCCGAGGTGGTGGTCGAGCACGATCACGTCCGTAGGCGCGGCGGCGGCGATGGGCTCATGGCTCAGCGTGCCGCAATCGACGCAGACGATCAGGTCATGCGCGCGCGCGAGCGCCTCCATCGCGGGGACGTTCGGCCCGTAGCCTTCGTCGATCCGGTCGGGGACGTAGAGCGTCGCGTCGCTGCCCATGTCGCGCAGCCAGCAGATCAGCAGGGCGGCCGAGGCGCCGCCGTCCACGTCATAATCGGCGAAGATCGCGATCCGCTCGCGGGCGTGGACGGCGCGGAGGAACCGCGCGGTGGCGGGCTCCATGTCGCGCAGCCGGTGCGGATCGGGGAGGAGGGTGCGCAGCTGGGGCGCAAGAAAGCTCTCGGCCTCGGGCGCGGCGATCCCGCGCCGGGCGAGCACCAGCGCAAGCGGCAGCGGCAGCGCGGTCTCCTGCGCGAGCGCTTCGGATTGCCGCTCGATCTCGGAGCCGGGGCCGAGCCAGCAACGGCCGGTGAGGGAGGTGGTCACGCCGAGGTAGGACATGGGCCCTGTTATCCCCGGCGCGGGGGGCGCTGCAAGCTGCCTTTGCGCGGTCAGGAGGCCGCGCTGGTCGGGTTGCGGTAGACCATGCGCCGGACGGAGCCGGTCTTGGAGCGCATCAGGATCGTCTCGGTGGTGGTGTAGCCGGGTTCGCGCTTGATGCCGGGCAGGAGCGAGCCGTCGGTCACGCCGGTGGCGGCGAAGATCACGTGGTCGGTCACGAGCTCGTCGCGGGCATAGATGCGGTCCAGGTCGGTGATCCCGGCCTTGGCGGCGCGGCCCTTCTCGTCATCGTTGCGGAAGAGCAGCCGGCCGTACATCTGGCCGCCCATGCATTTGAGCGCCGCCGCGGCGAGGACGCCCTCGGGCGCGCCGCCGGAGCCCATGTACATGTCGATGCCGGTGAGCGACGGCTCGGCGCAATGCATGACGCCGGCCACGTCGCCGTCGGTGATCAGCCGGATCGCGGCGCCGGTGCCGCGCACTTCCTGGATCATCTCCTCGTGGCGGGGGCGTTCGAGAATGCAGACGGTGATGTCGGTCACGTCGCAGCCGCGGGCCGCGGCCAGCGCGCGCACCCGCTCGGCGGGGCTCATGTCCAACGTGACGACACCCTCGGCATAGCCCGGCCCGATGGCGAGCTTGTCCATGTAGACATCCGGCGCGTGCAGCATCGAGCCGCGCGGGCCCATGGCGATCACGGTCAGCGCGTTGGGCATGTCCTTGGCGGTCAGGGTCGTGCCCTCCAGCGGGTCGAGCGCGATATCCACGCCGGGACCCGAGCCGGTGCCCACTTCCTCGCCGATGTAGAGCATCGGCGCTTCGTCCCGTTCCCCTTCCCCGATGACCACCACGCCCTTGATGTCGAGCTTGTTGAGCTGCTCGCGCATGGCGTTGACCGCGGCCTGATCGGCGGCCTTTTCGTCGCCGCGCCCGACCAGTTTGGCCGAGGCGATGGCGGCGGCTTCCGACACGCGGGCGAGCCCGAGCGAGAGCATGCGATCATTGAAGTCAATGGGTTTGGTCATGGAAAATCTCCTGCGGACTGCGGTTGGAGCAAGGGTTAAGCGCCCCGCCGCCGGTTCACAAGGATGATAGCGCTAACCGGGTTAAGCCGCGGGGGGTTAGCCCCCGCCTGCTTCAGACTTCCTCGATCCGCAGCGCCACGGGCGTGTCGGTCACGACGTTGAGCGTCTCGATCGCGGCAATGGCCTCGTCGAGCGCGCCGCGGGTGGTCTTGTGGGTGATGATGAGCACCGGGGCTGCGGTATCGTCATGGCCGTACTGGCGCATCCGGTCGATGGAGACGCCCGCATCGCCGAGCCGCGCCGCGACCTTGGCGAGCGCGCCGGGCTTGTCGTGCAGCGTCATGCGCAGGTAGTAGGGCGCGGGGGTGTTGCCCGAGGCGGGCTGCGCGGTCTTGAGCGTGCTGGCCGGCTGGCCGAAGGTGCTGATCCGCAGGCCCCGCGCGATATCCATCACGTCGCCCATGACGGCCGAGGCGGTGGGCCCTTCGCCCGCGCCCGCGCCGCGCAGCACGATCTGGCCCACGTCATCGCCCTCGACGACGACCATGTTGGTCCCGCCTTCGAGCTGGCCCAGCGGGCTGGTGGCCGGAACGAGGCAGGGCGACATGCGCTGCTCGAGCCCGCGCCCGGTGAGTTGGGCCACGCCCAGCAGCTTGATCCGGTAGCCGAGATCGGCGGCCTGTTCGATGTCCTCGATCATGATCTTGCCGATGCCTTCAAGCTGGACCGCGTCGAAATCGACCTGCGTTCCGAAGGCTATGGAGGAGAGCAGCGAGAGCTTGTGGCCCGCGTCGATCCCGCCCACGTCGAGCTGGGGATCGGCCTCGAGATAGCCCAGCTTGTCGGCCTCCTGAAACACCGTCTCATAGGGCAGGCCCGCGCTCTGCATCCGCGTGAGGATGTAGTTGCAGGTCCCGTTCATGACGCCCATCACGCGGGTGATCTCGTTGGCCGCGAGCCCTTCGGTGAGGGATTTGATGATCGGGATGCCGCCGGCGACGGCCGCTTCGAACCGGATCACCCGGCCCGCCGCTTCGGCCGCTTCGGCCAGCGCCTGACCGTGGTGGGCGAGCATCGCCTTGTTGGCGGTCACCACGTCCTTGCCCGCGGCGATCGCCGCTTCGGTCGCGGCCTTGGCGGGCCCGTCGCTGCCACCCATCAACTCGACCAGCACATCCACATCGGCGCGCCGCGCCAGCGTGACCGGATTGTCTTCCCAGTCGTAGCCCTCAAGCGAGACGCCGCGATCCTTGTCGCGGTTGCGTGCCGAGACGGCGGTGATCTCGACCGGGCGGCCGGCGCGCGCCGCGATCAGCTCGGCCTTCTGGCGCACGATGCGGACAACGCCCGCGCCCACCGTGCCGAGGCCGGCAATTCCGAGGCGAAGGGGGGGGCTCTTGTGAGTCTCCGGCATCTGGGTCTCCGCGTTGCGCTGTTGTTGCTGCCGCCGCGATGTAGCCCGAACCGGGGGCGGGCGCAATCGGGCGCGCCGCGCTTGGCCCTGGTGCCGGCTCAGGGATCGTCCGGCGGGATCGGGGGGATGCCTTGCGCCATGCGCCGGCGGGTCGGCCCGTCGATCACCGGGCCGGCGAGTGCGGCGGCGCGCGCCTCCAGCCCCGCGCGGCGGGTGGAGAGATCCTCGGTGATTTCCCCGGCGTCCGACGGCGCGGTCGCCTCGCCCAAGGCCACGTCCAGCGGCAGGAGCCCAGGGTAAGCCCGCGCGGCGACATCCGGCGAGACGGCGCGGTCGAGCGCGGGAAACCGGGTGCAGCCGGGGAGCGCGCCGAGGCCGAGGATCGCAAGAAGGGTCAGGACGCGGGTCATGGAACGTTCCGGTGTTGCCGCGCCAGAGGGCGGCGCGTGGCTGGGTGCAAGGCTGTAGGAACGGCGGCGCGAGTTCAAGCGCTTGATCGGGCGCGCCCCCGCGAAATCGGCCCGGCCATCGAGGCGCGTGGCGCGGGGGCGGTTTACCGCGCGCCCGTTTCAGGATTAATGGGACACCGGCGATTGCGGGCCGGGGCAAGGAAGGCAGGGGCAAGGATGTTCGATCACGAGACCGACGGGCCAGTAATGGCCGAGGTGCCGATCACGGTGGCGCCCGGGCGGCTTCTGGTCGCGGTGGGCCTGCTCGGCGCGCTCGGGCTCATCTTCCTGCTGCTTGGCGCCACGGCGATCGGGGAGGGGCGCTTTGGCCCCGCCGCGCTGATCCCGGCGGGTGCCGTGGTGCTCTGGGCTGCGCGCGAGCTCTGGCGGTCGGGCTCTGCCGGGCTTGTCTTCGGGCCGGAGGGGCTGCGGCTCGGCGATGGCACCGTTCTCGCCGCCCGCGACGAGATGCTCTCGATCGACCGGGGCGTCTTTGCCTTCAAGCCTACCGGCGGGTTTCTGCTGACCCTGACCCCCGCGCGCCGACCCAATCTGTGGCGGCCGGGCCTTTGCTGGCGCGTCGGGCGGCGGCTCGGGGTGGGGGGTATCTTGCGCGCCCATGAGGCCAAGCTCGTGGCCGAATTGCTCGCCGCCGATATCGCGGCGCGGCGCGCGCGCTGAGGGCCGAAAGCGCGCCTCGCGGGCCGGGCGGGCCGACCTCTTGCCCCAGCGTCATGAAATTGACGTGGCCATGTGTCACCTCCACCGTTAGCCTTGGGTCAAGCCAAAGCCGCGACTCAGACGGCGGGTGACATGGAGGGACGTAGATGAGTGTGAAGAACGAGCCGAGTTTTCGCCAGAGCGTTGACATGATGTTCAACCGGGCGGTCAAGCTGATGGACCTCTCGCCGGGGCTGGAGGAGAAGATCCGCGTCTGCAATGCGACCTACAAGGTCAATTTCGGCGTGCGGATCCGGGGCGACATCCGAACCTTCACCGGCTATCGCTCGGTCCACTCCGAACACATGGAGCCGGTCAAGGGCGGGATCCGCTATGCCACCGGCGTCAATCAGGACGAGGTCGAGGCGCTCGCGGCGCTCATGACCTACAAATGCGCGCTGGTCGAGGCGCCCTTCGGCGGCTCCAAGGGCGGGCTTTGCATCGACCCGCGCGAGTATTCCGAACACGAGCTGGAACTTATCACCCGGCGCTTCACCTACGAGCTCGCCAAGCGCGACCTCATCAGCCCGGCGCAGAACGTGCCCGCCCCGGACATGGGAACGGGCGAGCGCGAGATGGCCTGGATGGCCGACCAGTACCGCCGGATGAACACGACCGACATCAACTCCAATGCCTGCGTGACAGGCAAACCGCCCCACGCGGGCGGGATCCGCGGCCGGGTCGAGGCTACGGGGCGGGGCGTGCAATACGCGCTGCGCGAATTCTTCCGCCACCCCGAAGGCGTCGCCGCAGCGGGGCTCGCTGGCAAGCTCGACGGCAAACGGGTGATCGTGCAGGGGCTCGGCAACGTGGGCTATCACGCGGCGAAGTTCCTGGCGGCCGAAGACGGCGCGATCATCACCGGCATCATCGAACGCGACGGGGCACTCGTCTCGGCGGATGGGCTCGATGTGGAAGACGTCTACCACTGGATCGGCCAGCACGGCGGCATCACCGGCTATCCCAACGCGAAACACGTGGAGGACGGCCCGAAGGTGCTCGAAGAGCCCTGCGACATCCTGATTCCGGCGGCGCTCGAAGCGGTCATCAACCTCTCCAACGCAGAGCGCGTGCAGGCGCCGCTCATCATCGAAGCCGCAAACGGGCCGGTCACCGCAGGGGCGGACGAGATCCTGCGCAAGAAAGGCTGCGTGATCATCCCCGACATGTACGCCAACGCCGGGGGCGTCACGGTCTCCTATTTTGAATGGGTGAAGAACCTCAGCCACATCCGGTTCGGCCGCATGGGCAGACGGCAGGAAGAAGCGCGCCACCAACTCATCGTGGACGAGCTGCACCGGCTGGACGAACATCTCGGCGACTCGTGGTCGATGACGCCCGACTTCAAGACCAGGTATCTGCGCGGGGCCGACGAGCTCGAACTCGTCCGCTCCGGCCTCGATGACACCATGCGCTCGGCTTATCTTTCGATGCACGAGGTCTGGCAGTCGCGCGAAGACGTGGAAGACCTGCGGGTCGCGGCCTACCTCGTCAGCATCGGCAAGGTCGCCGCCTCCTACCGCGCCAAAGGGCTCTGACGACTGGGCGGGCGCCGGAAAATGATCAATCATTTTCCGGCACGTTTTCTGATCGATCAGAAAACGGCTCCCTTGGCCGGTGGCGGCGCTCTGCGGCCTTGCGTGGCGCTGAAGGAAAGGTAGCGGTTCTCCACCGCTGGCATATGCTTCATCGGACCCTCGGAAAAATTCATTCGGGCTGCCGGAACATAAGTCGAACATCCCTTTCCCTCCTGCCCTCCACGCGCTAAACTCCTCAACATGAGCAGTTTTGACGATATTGACGCCTTCGAAGCCGGAGCCCTGTCTGCACGTGCCATGGCCGCCCGGCCGACGCCCTATCTCGATGGGTTGAACCCGGCGCAGCGCGAGGCTGTTGAGGCGATGGACGGGCCGGTTTTGATGCTTGCGGGGGCGGGCACGGGCAAGACACGGGCGCTTACCGCCCGGATAGCGCATTTGCTTACGAGGGGCCGGGCGCAACCGAACGAGATTCTTGCGGTGACCTTCACCAACAAGGCTGCGCGCGAGATGAAGAACCGTGTCTCGGGGCTTTTGCGACAGCCGGTCGAGGGCATGCCGTGGTTGGGCACGTTTCACTCCATCAGTGCAAAGCTCCTGCGCCGCCACGCCGAGCTTGTCGGGCTCAAGTCCAACTTCACCATTCTTGACACCGACGACGTCCAGCGCCTGCTCAAGCAGCTCATCATTGCCGAAAATATCGACGACAAACGCTGGCCCGCGCGCCATCTCGCGGGCATCATTGATGACTGGAAGAACCGTGCGCTCACGCCGGATAAGGTGCCGGGCGCGGATACCGATGCCTTCAACAGCCGCGGCCCCGAACTTTACGCCCAGTATCAGCGCCGCCTGAAAGATCTCAACGCGGTCGATTTTGGCGATCTGCTCCTGCACATGGTCACGATCTTCCGCACCCATGAGGACGTGCTCGCGCAATATCAGCGCTGGTTCCGCTATATTCTCGTGGATGAGTATCAGGACACCAACGTCGCGCAGTATCTCTGGCTCCGGCTGCTCGCTGGCGGGCACAAGAACATCTGCTGTGTGGGTGATGACGACCAGTCTATCTATGGCTGGCGCGGGGCCGAGGTCGGCAATATCCTGCGGTTCGAAAAGGATTTTCCCGGGGCCAAGGTCGTCCGGCTGGAACAGAATTACCGCTCCACGCCGCATATCCTCGCCGCCGCCTCCAGCGTGATTCGCGGCAATCAGGGACGGCTCGGCAAGGAGCTCTGGACCGATGCGGAAGAGGGCGAAAAGCTGCGACTCATTGGCCATTGGGATGGTGAGGAAGAGGCGCGCTGGGTTGGTGAGGAGATTGAGGCGATGCAGGGCGGCGCGCGTGGCATGCGCCCGGTTTCGCTCAACGAGATGGCGATTCTCGTCCGTGCCTCCCACCAGATGCGCGCTTTCGAGGACCGGTTCCTGACCATCGGCTTGCCTTATCGCGTGATCGGCGGGCCGCGCTTTTACGAGCGGATGGAGATCCGCGATGCGATGGCCTATTTCCGCGTTGTGGTCAGCCCCGATGATGATCTTGCCTTCGAGCGGATCGTCAACACGCCCAAGCGCGGGCTTGGCGACAAGGCGCAGCAGACAATTCAGCGCGCGGCGCGGGCCAACGGGGTCTCCTTGCTCGAAGGCGCGCGGATCGCGGTGGCTTCGGGCGAGATCAAGGGCAAAGGCGGCGCGGCGCTGCGCGAGTTGGTTGAAAATATCGATCGTTGGGGCCGACTGACCGGGGACCGGAGCCTGTCACACGTGGAACTCGCCGAGATGATCCTCGACGAATCGGGCTACACCGGGATGTGGCAGAACGACAAGACGCCCGAAGCGCCGGGGCGGCTGGAGAACCTCAAGGAGCTCGTCAGCCATCTTGAGGAATTCGAGAATCTCACCGGGTTCCTCGAACATGTCAGCCTCGTGATGGACAACGAATCCGACGATGACAGCCCCAAGGTCTCGATCATGACGCTGCACGCGGCCAAGGGACTGGAGTTTCCCGCCGTGTTCCTGCCCGGCTGGGAAGACGGGCTGTTTCCCTCGCAACGGTCGATGGATGAAAGCGGGCTGAAGGGGCTCGAGGAAGAGCGGCGGCTGGCCTATGTGGGCATCACTCGCGCCGAGGAGCTTTGCACGATCTCGTTTGCGGCGAATCGCCGGATCTTTGGCCAGTGGCAATCGGCGCTGCCATCGCGATTCATCGATGAATTGCCTGAAGCGCATGTGGATGTGCTGACCCCTCCGGGGCTTTATGGTGGCGGGTATGGCGCTGCCGGGATGGGGGGCTCGCGGCTTGAAGACGCGGCGTCCTCGGCCAATGTCTACAACTCGCCCGGATGGCGGCGCATGCAATCGCGCGGGAACGACCGGCCCGTCAGTCAGCCGCGGGAAAGCCGGGCGCCGGTCATCGATCTGGAAGCCACCTCGCGGTTTACCGTCGGGGACCGAGTCTTCCATCAGAAATTCGGCTATGGCGAGATCTGCGGGATTGAGGGCGACAAGCTTGCGGTGGCCTTTGACAAGGCCGGCGACAAGAACGTGGTCGCGAAGTTCATCAGCCCGGCGGACGAAATCCCCTTCTGACTCGAGGGCGTACCCGCCCTTGGATGCGTGCGCGGAACTGCTGAGCCGGAGCGCTGCAGCATGGCTCGGCCTATTTGCCGTCGCTGATTGGGAACTCCTCCGTCCGGGACGCGCTCGGATCAAGCCGACCTGTCTCAACAGCAATTGCGCAAGCCCAAATAAAAAAGGCGGCGCCCGGGAGGAGGTAGGCGCCGCCTTTCTATCTCTGGTGCCGCTAGGGAGGAGGAGAGCGACATCCAGAACAGGTCGTGTGAAACATCAGGGAGGAGGAGATGCTTCACACTATGTATCGGATCCCGATTTGGGAGGAGAGGGATCCGAATGTCTGGGGCGCTTGGCCCCGTTATAATGTGCGACGGTGTCCAGGGAGGAGGAGGGACACCGTCGCGAGTTCACGATTGACCTGGGAGGAGGAGTGGCCAACCGATTCCTTGTTTAGTTGCCGTAGGCGGCCTCGAGGGCGACCTGGCGAATTTGGCTGCGCGACATGCCGAGATCGAGAAGATCACGGTCGTCGAGGTGCGAGAGCTCGGCCAGCGTTTCCTGGTAGACGCGGTAGCGCGCCCAACGGTCGGCAAGGTTCTTGCGGAACTCTGCGAACCGGTCTGCAAAGCCGAGGGTCTGTGTCGTTGCGTTCAGTGCCTGTGCCATATCGTGTATCCGTATCCAGTGTGCGTCCGGCGACTGCGCCGTCGTGTTGAGACTGAAAATAAGCAAATGCTGCGCTTGCACAACAGACGATGCTGCAATGCAGCTTTGCGGCAGTTGCATAAGTAATTTGTTAAGGTTTGACATGGGCTTAGTCTGCGGCCTTAACGCGTGACGCAAGGTCACGAAAATACGATGCAACCGCTTTGATACTTGTGCGTTGGGTGCGTTACCCGCGGCGCATGAGATCGTTTACATCCATGGGATGATCTGCCCGATCCGCTGTGCAATCCACGCGGGTCCGGGCGGCGCTTCGATTCTGTAGCCGCTCCACGGCAGGCTCCGCCGGTTGGCGTCCAGCAGAGACAAAATCGACACATTTGGAAAAAACTTGGATTTTATGGGAAATTGATCCCCTCGGCCGATTACTACCATATGTTGAATGAATGAAGGGTAAACTCTACAATTTGTGGTGCTGGAGAGCGCTCGTGGAGCGCGGTTTTGACCCCTGATTTGCCCATTTGCGACGTGTTCGGCCAAATAATGAGTTGATTTCCATGATTTCCCATGCCATCCCTTTCTACACGATGAGACGGCAAATAAAGAGGCGCAAAGACCTCAACTCGGCGAAAGTCAGGTTTCATACAGGCAGCCGCTCATCAAAGACTTGCCCGGCGCGCGCATGAGCAAACATCCCCCCAGGATAGCGCGAGCCGGGCACCCGCAAGACGGGACGAGGGCGGCGAGTAGGGCAGTGGCAGCAGCTCTTCTCGCCGTTTCCCGTCAAGGGGCCGGGATTTGCCGGCGACGTGATGTGAGCGGACAGGCAGGGCAGTGGCACGCAGGTTCAGAGGTGAAAGCCACCACAAGGTGGACAGCAAGGGGCGGGTCTCGATCCCGGCCGGCTATCGCCGCGTGCTCGAACAATGCGATCCCGACTGGACCAAGGGCCTCAACCCCGAATTCGTGATTGTCTATGGCGACGAGCGCCGCAACTGGCTCGATTGCTATACTATGCAGGCCATCGACGAGCTCGATGAGCAGATCTCCGCGCTGCCGCGGGCCTCGAAGGAGCGCAAGCTGCTCGAGCGGCTCATTCAGGGCCAATCGCTGACCTCTTCAGTGGACGAGACCGGGCGGATCGTGCTGCCGGCGAAGCTTCGCAAGAAGATCGGGCTGGAGTCCGAGGCCTTTTTCATCTCCGCCGGCGATTATTTCCAGATCTGGAACCCCGAAACCTACGACACGCAGGAGCGCGCCAAGCAGGAAGCCTGGCTCGACGAGCTTGGCCCGGATTTCGACCCGCTCATCCTGCTCGACCAGGCGCGGGAGACCTGACCGGTGGGGGCCGCGCGCGCCACATCGGGCAGCGCCCCGCATATCCCGGTCCTGCTGCAGCCCTTGCTGGCGGCCATTGCCCCGGTGCGCGGGGTCTGGCTCGACGGCACCTTCGGCGCGGGCGGCTACACGCGCGGGCTGCTTGAGGCGGGGGCCGAGAAGGTCATCGCGGTGGATCGCGATCCGCTGGCCTTCGAGATGGCCGAGGGTTGGGCCGGGGCCTATGGCGACAAGATCGAGATGGTCGAGGGCACGTTTTCGGAAATGCGCGACTACGCCGAGGGGATTGACGGCGTGGTGCTCGATCTTGGGGTCTCGTCGATGCAGCTTGATCAGGCCGAGCGCGGGTTCTCCTTCATGTCCGACGGGCCGCTCGACATGCGCATGAGCCAATCGGGGCCGTCTGCTGCGGATCTGGTCAACGAGGCCAGCGAGACGGAACTGGCAGACATTCTCTATACATATGGCGAGGAGCGGGCGAGCCGGCGGATCGCGCGGGCGATCGTCAAGACGCGCGAGGCGGAGCCGTTCACCCGGACGTTGCAGCTTGCCAAGGTCATCGAAGGGTGTTTGCCACGCCCCAAACCGGGCCAGTCGCACCCCGCGACGCGCAGTTTTCAGGCGATCCGAATTGCGGTCAATGACGAGTACGGCGAGTTGGCCGAGGGGCTCGAAGCGGCTGAGGCGATCCTCAAGCCCGGCGGCAGGCTGGCCGTGGTGACGTTTCATTCGATCGAGGACCGCATGGTCAAACGGTTCTTCCAGAAACACGGCGGGCTCGAAGGGCAGGGCAGCCGCCACGCGCCCGCGCGCGCGCAAGAGGCCCCGCCGCTGACCATCCTGACCCGCAAGGCCGTGCAGGCCGACGACGATGAGCTTGCCGTCAACCCGCGAGCGCGCAGCGCCCGGTTGAGGGTGGCCGAGCGGACAGAGGCGCCGGCGGCCTCGGTGGATCGCGCGGCGATCGGGATGCCCCGACTGGCAGGAGAGAGATAGCGATGCGAGGGTTTCTCTACGTGCTGGCCGCGCTGGTGGTCATGGGGCTGGCCTTCTGGGTGTATCACGAGAATTACGAGACCAAGCGTGCCCTCGAACAGGCCCAGCGGCTGCAACGCGAGATCGGCCAGACGCGCGAGCGGCTCGGTATCCTGCGCGCCGAATGGGCCTATCTCAACCGGCCGGACCGGCTCCGGGCGCTGACCGAGATCAACTTTGACCGTCTGGGCCTCTTGCCGCTGCGCCCCGACCAATTCGGGCGGATCGACGAGGTGGCCTTCCCCGGAAACCCCGAGATCCAGATCGGATTCGACCCCGAAACCGCGACAGAGGATGAGGAGGCCCGCCCATGATCCGCACCCCGCTGCGCCCGCTCGCGCGTATCCTCGAGGCCCGCGAACTGGGCGAGAGCACCGATGCAATCGAGCGCGAGAACACACGGCTCCGCCACGAACACATGCGCGATGAGGCTCGCCGGCGGGCCGAGGGGCGGCTTCTGGTCCTCGGGCTGACCTTCTTTTGCGCCTTTTGCGTGATCGGCCTGCGGATGGGCGTGCTGGCGGCGAGCGAGCCAGCCGAGCCCCGCGCCGCGGCCTCCGGCGCGAGCATCATCGCGCAGCGCGCCGACATCACCGATCGCAACGGCCGCATTCTCGCGACCAATATCGAAACCCATTCGCTCTATGCCCAGCCGCCCCAGCTCATCGAGCCGGAACGCGCCGCGCGCGAGCTGGTCAAGATTTTCCCCGATCTCGATGAGGCGCGGCTGATCAAGGATTTCACCGGCGCGCGTAAATTCGTCTGGGTGCGCAAGAAGATTTCCCCCGAGCAAAAACAGGCGGTGCATGACATCGGCGAGCCGGGGCTGCACTTCGGGCCGCGCGAGATGCGGCTCTATCCAAATGGCAAGCTGGCCTCCCACATTCTCGGCGGCGCAAGTTTCGGGCGCGAGGGCGTCCACGCGGCGGAGGTCGTGGGCACGGCAGGGGTGGAGAAGACCTTCGACGCCTGGCTGCGCGATCCGGCCAATGGCGGCGCGCCGCTGGAATTGTCGCTCGACCTGACGGTTCAGGCGGCGGCGGAGCGGGTGCTTTACGGCGGCATGAAGCTCATGAACGCCAAGGGCGCGGCCTCGGTTCTGATGGATGTGCACACCGGCGAGATCCTCTCGATGGTCAGCCTGCCCGATTTCGATCCCAATGAGCGCCCGCGCCCGCCGGTGCAGGGGCAGGCGGCCGACAGCCCGCTCTTCAACCGCGCGGTTCAGGGGCTCTACGAGCTCGGCTCGACCTTCAAGATCTTCACCACCGCCCAGGCGATGGAGCTCGGCCTCGCCAACCCCAACACGATGATCGACACCAAGGGCCCGCTCCGCTGGGGCCGCCACAGCATCCGTGATTTCCGCAACTACGGCAATGAGCTCTCGCTGACGAAGATCATCGTGAAATCCTCCAACATCGGGACCGCGCGCCTCGCGATGGAAATCGGCGCCGAGCGGCAAAGGGCGTTCCTCGGGCAACTCGGCCTGCTCGACCCCACGCCTGTCGAGCTCATCGAGGCCTCCACAAGCCGCCCGCTTTTGCCGTCCAACTGGTCGGAGATCAGCACCATGACGATCTCCTACGGTCACGGGATCAGCAGCTCGCCGCTGCATCTCGCCTCCGCCTACGCCTCGCTGCTCAACGGCGGGCGCAAGGTTGCGCCGACGCTCCTGAAATCCACCGGCCCCGCCAAGGGCGAGCGGATCGTGAGCGAGGAAGTCTCGGCCCAATCGCGGATGATGCTGCGCAAGGTGGTGACTGAGGGGACGGCGAGCTTCGGCGAGGTGCCCGGCTACCGCGTCGGCGGCAAGACCGGCACGGCCGACAAGCCCAAGGAGACCGGCGGCGGCTATCACGAGGACCGCGTGATCGCGACATTCGCCAGCGTTTTCCCCGCCGACCGGCCGCGCTATGTGCTCGTGGTTTCGCTCGATGAGCCGGTCGAGACCTCGGGCGATGAGCCGCGCCGCACGGCGGGCTGGACGGCCGTGCCCGTGGCCGCCGAAATGATCACGCGCATCGCGCCGCTGCTTGGCCTGCGGCCCGAGATTGAACAGGTTCCGCTGGACGGTGTAACACTGACCCAGAACAATTGACGGGGTCGGGAGCAGGCATGCCGGACGAGACGGACAAGACCAGATCTTTGCTGGATCTGGGGCTCCACGCGCGCGGCGGACAAGAGGCGCGGATCAAGGGAATAACGGCGGACAGCCGGGCCGTGCGCGAGGGGTATCTCTTTGCGGCGCTGCCCGGGGTCGAGACCCACGGCGCGCGTTTCGCCGCCAAGGCGCTGACGTCGGGCGCTGCGGCGATTCTGACCGATAGCGCGGGCGCGGAGATCGCAAGCCGGGCCGCCGCCGCCGCCGGGGCCGCGCTGATCGTGGCCGAGAACCCGCGCCAGGCGCTGGCCTACACCGCCGCTTTGTGGTTCGGGGCCCAGCCCCAGACCGCCGTCGCCGTCACCGGCACCAACGGCAAGACCTCCGTCGCCACCTTCTGCCGCCAGATCTGGATGGAGATGGACCACGCCGCGATCAACCTCGGAACGACAGGGGTCGAGGGGGTCTGGACCGCGCCGCTCGCCCACACCACGCCCGATCCCGTGACACTGCACCGTGTTCTGGCCGAGGCCGCGCAGCAGGGCGTGACCCATGCGGCGATGGAGGCCTCCTCCCACGGGCTGGCGCAGAACCGGCTCGACGGGGTGCAGCTTGAGGCCGCGGGCTTCACCAATTTCACCCAGGACCACCTCGACTATCACCAGAGCTTCGAGGCCTATTTCCATGCCAAGGCGGGGCTATTCGCGCGCGTTCTCGGCGACGAGGGCGTGGCCGTGATCAACATCGACGACGCGCGCGGCGCCGACATGACCGATATCGCCGCCGCCCGGGGCCTTGGCATCCTCACCGTGGGCCGCAGCGCCGGCGCCGACCTTCAGCTTCAGGCCCAGAGGTTCGACGCGACCGGCCAGCAGATCCGCTTCACCTTCGAGGACAAGGCCTATCTCGCGCGGCTGCCGCTCATCGGCGGGTTCCAGGCCGAGAACGTTTTGCTCGCCGCGGGGCTCGTCATCGCCTGCGGGGCCGAGCCGCCCCGCGTTTTCGAGACGCTCGACCACCTGCGGACCGTGCGCGGCCGGATGCAGCTTGCGGCAACGCGCGAGAATGGCGCGGCGGTTTTCGTCGACTACGCCCATACCCCCGATGCGGTCGCCACCGCGCTCAAGGCCATGCGTCCGCATGTCATGGGCCGGCTCATCGCGATCGTCGGCGCGGGCGGGGATCGCGACCGCACCAAACGCCCCCTCATGGGGCAGGCGGCGGCCGAGAACGCCGATCTGGTGATCATCACCGATGACAACCCGCGCAGCGAGGATCCGGCGGTCATTCGGCAGGCGGTCATGCTCGGCGCGCCCGATGCGCTGGAGGTGGGCGACCGGGCCGAAGCCATCCTGCGCGGGGTCGATGCGCTCGGGCCCGGGGACGCGCTGCTCATCGCGGGCAAGGGCCACGAGACGGGTCAGACGGTGGGCGACGCGATCTTGCCATTTGACGATGCCGAACAGGCGAGCGTCGCCGTCGCGGCGCTGGACGGGAGGCTCGCATGATGCTCTGGACATCACAGGAGGCCGTGGCCGCAACCGGCGGGACCTGCGCGACGGACTGGACCGCCACCGGCGTCAGCATCGACACGCGCACGCTCCAGCCGGGCGATCTCTTCATCGCGCTCAAGGCCGCGCGCGACGGTCATGACTTCGTCGCCGCCGCGCTGGAGAAAGGCGCCGCCGCCGCGCTGGTCTCGCATATTCCCGATGATGTCGCCCCCGATGCGCCGCTGCTGGTGGTCAAGGACGTGTTCGCCGGGCTGGAGGATCTGGGCCGCGCCGCGCGGGCCCGGACCGGGGCGCAGGTGATCGCCGTGACCGGATCGGCCGGCAAGACCTCGACCAAGGAGATGCTGCGCCGCGTGCTCGCGGGGCGAGGGCGGACGCATTGCGCCGAGGCGAGCTACAACAACCACTGGGGCGTGCCGCTGACGCTGGCGCGGATGCCCGCGGCCACGGAGTTCGCGGTGATCGAGATCGGGATGAACCACCCCGGGGAGATCGCCCCGCTCTCGCGCATCGCCCGCCCGCATATTGGCATCGTAACGACCGTCGCCCCCGCCCATATCGAGGCCTTCAACGATCTCGCCGGCATCGCGCGCGAGAAATCCGCGATTTTTGACGGGCTGGAGCCCGGCGGGACGGCGATCTTCAACGGGGATCTCGGCGTGAGCGACATCCTGCGCGCAGGCGCCGAGGCGCGGGCCGAGACGGTTCTGGATTTCGGGAACGGCGAGAGCGCCGCCTACCGCGCGAGGGAGATCACGCTCGGCCCGGACGGCACAGAGGTCACGGCGCAAACGCCCACGGGCGCGGCGCGCTACGGGATCGGCGCGCCGGGGCGGCACTTTGCGCTGAACGCGCTGGCGGTGCTGGCCACCATCGACACGCTCGGCCTCGACCGGGCGCAAGCCGTCGCCGACCTCGGCCACTGGCGGCCCTACAAGGGGCGCGGGACCCGTGAGCGGATCGTGCTGCACAAGGGCGCGGGCGCGGGGAGCGCCCCGGCGGCGATCGACCTTTTCGATGACAGCTACAACGCCAACCCCGCCTCGCTCGGCGCGGCGCTCGCGGTTCTGGCGCAGGCCCATGGCGCCGATCACATGGGCCGAATCGACCGGGGCCGGCGCATCGCCATCCTTGGCGACATGAAGGAGCTCGGCATCCGGGCGACCGGGCTCCACGAAGAGATCGCACAGCTCGACGCGATCGCCTCGGTCGATCTTGTCCACACCGTCGGCCCGCTCATGCGCCACCTGCACGACGCGCTCCCGGCGCAGAAACGCGGTCTTGCGGTCGATACCGCGAGCGAAATGGCGCGCATGATCCCCGCCGTGCTCGATGCGGGCGATGTCGTGCTGATCAAGGGCTCGCTCTCGATGGGGCTGGCCGAGGTTGTTGACGCGGTCCGAAAACTCGGCCATCCCGCATCGCATTCGAAATCCGAGGACGCGTAGATGTTATACTGGCTCACCAGCCTCTCCGACGGCGGCGACGTCTTCAACCTGTTCCGCTACATTACCTTCCGCGCCGGCGGCGCTTTCATGACCGCGCTGATCTTCGGCTTCCTCTTCGGGTTGCCGCTGATCAACGTGCTGCGCCGGACGCAGGGAAAGGGCCAGCCGATCCGCGATGACGGGCCGGAAGGGCATTTCGTCAAGGCCGGCACGCCGACCATGGGCGGGCTGCTGATCGTCGGCGCGCTACTGACCTCGACGCTCCTCTGGGCGCGGCTGGACAACCCCTATGTCTGGATGGTGCTGCTGGTGACGATGTCCTTCGCCGCCATCGGGTTTGCCGATGACTACGCCAAGGTCTCCAAACAATCGAGCGACGGGGTCTCGGGCAAGATCCGGCTCGGGCTGGGCTTCCTGATCGCCGGGCTCGCCGGGGCCTGGGCGGCGCAGCATCACCCGGATGCGCTCGCCAACCAGCTCGCCTTTCCGATCTTCAAGGACACGCTGCTCAACCTCGGGCTGCTCTTCGTGCCCTTCGCGATGATCGTGATCGTGGGCGCGGCCAATGCGGTCAACCTAACCGACGGGCTGGACGGGCTCGCGATCATGCCGGTGATGATCGCCGGCGGCGCGCTCGGGATCATCGCTTATGCGGTAGGGCGCTCGGATTTTACCGAATATCTCGACGTCCACTACGTGCCCGGCACGGGCGAAATCCTGATCTTCTGCGCCGCGCTCATCGGCGGCGGGCTTGGCTTCCTGTGGTACAACGCGCCCCCTGCGGCGGTCTTCATGGGCGATACCGGCTCACTGGCCCTCGGCGGCGCACTGGGCGCGATTGCCGTGGCCACCAAACACGAGATCGTGCTGGCCATCGTCGGCGGGCTCTTCGTGGTCGAGGCGCTCTCGGTGATCATCCAGGTGCTCTACTACAAACGCACCGGCCGCCGGGTATTCCTCATGGCGCCGATCCACCACCACTATGAGAAGAAGGGCTGGGCGGAACCCCAGATCGTGATCCGGTTCTGGATCATCGCCCTGATCCTCGCGATGATCGGGCTGGCGACACTCAAGGTCCGCTGAGCCCCCGCCAAGCGCTGTGACAAACGGAAACAGGCCCGCGTCGTGAAACGCGGGCCTGTTTTGCTATTGAGTGCAGGGATCAGGCCGCGCGACGGCGACGCTCCCATGCCAGCAGCACAATCGCGGCCAGAGCAGCGAGTGCTGCCGTGCCTTCGAGAGCGCTGATTTCCGGAACCGGAGGGCAAAGAACGGGCTTCCCGGAAGCAGGATCGGTGCAGACGGTTTGAGCGAGGCTCGCGTTTGCTACGAGCATCGTGGAGGCAGCCGTCACACCAGCAAGGATCTTTTTCATCAAAGACTCCATCGTGTGGCTCTCGCAAAGGCGCGTCCTTGCGAGAAAAAACTTTCCGATCACGCGCGACCATCTTGTGAATGACGCCAAGGTCCGGATGCGGAACATCCGAGTTTTGGCGTCATGAATTAGCAAAGGCAGTCGATGTCGTTGTACAGGACGCCGAACACGAAAGGCTGTTCGAAGCCGCTGTCATCAGGATCGACAACCAAGGCGACGATGTCGTTCTTGCCGGGCATGAACTCTGCGCCGAGAGCGTCGAAGGCCAGCGCCTCATCGAGGATTTCTTTCGCGTCCTCGGCTTCACCCGCACCGTTCTGGATGAAGATCCCGTCTGCGAGGCCGAGGTCTTCGAGGGCTTCGCCATCCGTCAGGGCCCAGATTGCCGACTGGATTTCTCCATCCGAATAGCCCTGTCCGCCGAAGTCCTGATTCAGGATCCAGTTGATCAGGTCCAGGTTCTCGGCCGCAGTCGCGCCATTGATCCCGACAGTCTGCAACGCGCCCGCCGGAATATCGCTTTCGAGCGAGCAGAACAGGTCCCCGTCGTAGACCGGCGCGAGGTTGATATCAGAGCCCGCGGCGCCGAGGTCGGTGGATTCGAAGGCCGACAGGCAATAGGCTTCGGTGTAGATGCCATCGACCCGCCCACCGGTTCCAGAAATCTGGAGGGTGTAGGCTTCGTCGGACGAGCCCAGCGGGACGTTTTCGTTGATGACCTGAATGCTCGCCGTATCCGGCAGAGTCTCGCACAGCGACATCAGCGTGTTCGCGTCACCGCAGAAGGTGATGTCGATGGTCGATGTGGCGGTGCCGCCCATGCCGTCATCGACGGTATAGGTGAACTGCTCGGATGCCTGTTCGCCGATATCCAGTGCGCTGTAGGCCGTTTCGCCGTCGAAGATGAACTGGTCCCCGTCTAGCGTCACGGAAACGGCGCCTTCACCTGTGCCGCCGATCAGGATCGTCTCGCCATCGGCGATGGCCTGACCGTTGATGGCCGTGATGGTGACCGTGTCGCCGTCAGCATCGCTGATGTTGTCGGAGAGATCGACGATGATCTCCTTGTCGGCACAGCCCATCCCGGAATCGGCCGTCGCGTCGGGGTCCTCGTTGGGGATGATGATCCCGCTGTCGACGGTGAGGTTGGTCTCGCCTTCGGCCAGCGTGATGATGCCGGTGAGACCGGTCGTCACGTCCGCGTCGGAATCGGCGGCGTCATCGCTGCCTGCGTCCTGTTCGGTGAAGGCGAAGCGGCCTGCGGGCAGGACGAACTGAACCTGATAGTCGCCTGCGGGCAGCTCGTCGAAGAGGTAGTTGCCGTTGATGTCGGTCGTTGCGGTGGCGATCACCGCGCCCGCTTGCAGCAGGTTGACCGTCACACCCTCGACGCCATCTTCGTCATCGTCCTGCACGCCGTCCTTGTCGACGTCGAACCAGACCAGATCGCCAAGTGCGCCGAGCAGCGGCTCGTCATCCTTGCAGATCTCGAGCTTGTCGATGCGGACGTATTCGCCGCCATCCCCGAGGCCCCAGATCTCGATCTTGTCGCCCTTGCTGAGCTCGACATTCTCAACCACGTATTCCGAGAAGACACCGGGCTCCGAGCCATCGCCGCCGTTGTCGGCATCGAGCACGAAATCGGCAACCTTTTCGCCGTTGACGAAGATCTTGATCTTGCCCTGGCCGTCATCCTCGTCGAGGTAGGTCAGCTTGAGGTCATAGGTGCCCTCGGAGCCTTCGAAGTAGGTCTTGGCCGAGGACCAGTAGCAGGTGCTGCCCTTGATGACCTGGCCGCCGGAGGCGCCGTCAAAGCAGTTCGACTTGAAGCCGCAGAGGTACATGTCCTCGGCTTCGATGGTGATGCAATCGCCTTCGATCTCGCATTCCTGCAAGCTCGCGTCCACGTTCCAGAGGTCTTGCCCCTTGGAGATCGTGATCGTGTCAGTGGCGCCGTCGGCGTTCGCATCCGAATCCTCGCCATAGGAGCCCACGTCCTTCTCGGCGTAGGTGTAGCCGGCGACTTCGGGGAAGACGACCTTGTAGCTGCCCTCGCGAAGCTCGTCGAACTTGTAGGTGCCGGATTCGTCGGTGGTCGTGGTGGCGACCACATTGCCGTATTTGTCGGTCAGTGTGACGATCTGGCCCGCGAGCCCTTCGTCATAGCCGCCACCGGCCGCGTTTTCGGTGTTGTCGCAGTCCACGTCCAGCGTCAGGCGCCCGCCGATGGACCCCTTGTCTTCGTTCTTGTCGTGGCATTTGCTGTCGTAATAAGTTGTTTTGCTGTAGCTGCCATAGCTTTTGCTGCCGTGGCTGTATCCGTAGCTACCCCAGCTGTAGCTTCCGTAATTATAATATGTCATGCCTTCCCTCGCACGATTGCTCGGGTGACCCATCAATATTTGATAGACACTAAATTACACCTCAATCGAAATAGTAACCAGTCACCCTGTCCAACTCCATTTCGGGTAGCCCGGCGTTAAGAATTTATCAAGGATTTTTCACCCGACGTAAGGCGGATTCGCCCGATTTCTACGAGAGGTTGCGCAAATTCAGGCACTCCTGAGCCTTTGCCTGTTGGCTGGCCAGAGCTGTTAACCATATGATACGCCAATATTATCAAAACGCGTCGGCGGCTTGGGGATATCTTTGCCCGGCGAGGAGGGGTCATGATTTCAGTGCGCGGGATGGTTGGGGCGCGGGTTGGTGTCCTCGGGCTTGGCAGATCGGGCCTCACGGCGGCGCGGGCGCTGCGCGATGGCGGGGCAAAACCGGTGTGCTGGGACGACAATTCCAGCGCGCGCGAGGCGGCCGAAGCGGAGGGGTTCGAGGTCGCCGATCTCGCTGCCGGGGCCATCATGGAGACATTGGCGCGGCTCGTGGTCTCGCCCGGGATCCCGCACCTTTACCCCCGCCCGAACCCGGTGGTTCTCGCGGCGCTGCGCGCGGGCGTGACGCTGGACAATGACGTGGGGCTTTTCTTCCAGAGCTTCGGGCATGGCGCGTGGAACGCCTTCGACACGCCGCCCAAGGTCGTCGCCGTGACCGGCTCCAACGGTAAATCGACCACCTCGGCGCTGATCCATCACATCTTGCGCGAAAGCGGCCGCCCGACGCAGCTTGCGGGCAATATCGGGCGCGGGGTGCTCGATATCGACCTGCCGCGCGACGGGGAGGTCATCGTTCTGGAGCTCAGCTCCTACCAGACCGATCTCGCCCGGGCGCT
This sequence comes from Poseidonocella sedimentorum, assembly GCF_900116005.1. Taxonomy (GTDB): domain Bacteria; phylum Pseudomonadota; class Alphaproteobacteria; order Rhodobacterales; family Rhodobacteraceae; genus Poseidonocella; species Poseidonocella sedimentorum. The sequence goes on along the minus strand of NZ_FOYI01000007.1, from coordinate 135,357 downwards.
GACCCCGGACATCGCGGTCTTTACCAATCTTTCGCCCGATCACCTTGACCGCCACGCCGGGCTCGGCGGGTATTTCGCCGCCAAGCGGCGCCTCTTTGCCGAAGGCGGGCCGGACCGGGCGGTCATCGGGATCGACGAGGTGGAGGGGCTCTACCTCGCCAATCAGCTGGCCGAATCGGCTTCCGATGATCGGGTGATCCGCGTTTCCTCCGGCGGGCAGCCCGGCCCGGGCTGGAGCGTCACGGCGCGCAAGGGGTTCCTCGCCGAACGCCGCAAGGGGCGCCAGGTGGACAGCATCGATCTGCGCGACATCGCCTCCCTGCCGGGCGCGCATAACCACCAGAACGCCTGCGCGGCCTATGCGGTCTGCCGCGCTCTGGGCCAGGCGCCCAAGTCGATCGCCGCCGGGCTGCGCAGCTATGGCGGGCTGCCGCACCGGAGCCAGTATCTCGGCGCTCGCGGCGGGGTCGGCTTCGTCAATGACAGCAAGGCCACCAACGTCGACAGCGCGCTTCAGGCGCTCCTGGCCTTCCCGCGCATCCGGTGGATTTGCGGCGGGCTGATGAAGGAGGGCGGGTTGGAGGCGCTTGCGCCGGGGCTCGGGCATGTGGCCAAGGCCTATGTGATCGGGCGGGAGGCGCCGGGCTTCGCACTGCACCTCACGGGCATCGAGACGGAAATCTGCGGCGACATGGCCACCGCCGTGCGGCGGGCCGCCGAGGACGCGGAGGAGGGCGAGACCGTCCTGCTCGCCCCGGCGGCGGCGAGCTTTGACCAGTACGACAATTTCGAACGGCGCGGCGAGGATTTCGCGGCGCAGGTGGCGCAGGTCTTGCAGGAAAGCTAGAGCCCGTGCTCGGCGGCATAGGCCCGCGAGCGCGCCCGCACTGTCGCGAAAGCACCGCTGTCAAAGGCCTGTTTATGTACCACGCCGAGCTGCACCGGGATCATGTCGAACTTCAGGATCTGGGCGATTGCCATCCGGTGGTTGCCGATCATCCCGAAAATCGGCTCGCCAGAGCGGGTGAGGTGGACGAAGACGCCACCCTTCTCACGCGTCACCCCAAGCCGCCGCTTTGCGAAAGATCGGAACCGACCCTCGGCGCGGATCGCATCGTAGAGCGCGTCGATCTCCTGATAGCGGCGCTCGACATCCTCGGGCGTGCGGCAGGAATCGAAGCTGCCCCGGCGCTCGATCATCCGCCGCATCATGTCGTAAACGCCCGTCTCCTCCCAGCTCAGCCCCTTGCGGAAGTGCTTCCGGCAGGCGCGGATCTTGGGGCTCTTCTTTAACTTGCGCGTGGCAAGGTCCCAGTCGCCATCGAGGATCAACCCGCTGTGGCGGCGCGAGAGTTTGGGCACGCCGGGCTTGTGCTTGGCATAGCTCCGCTTGATCTGGCGCGGATCGACAAACAGCCGCTCATAGCTTTGGGGGGCGGCCTCGCCATAGCGCGCCAGGTAGTGAAGATCGCGCAGGTGTCGCAGCACTGGTCTCGGCCGTCCGGATGCAGGGGGCCGGGCGGGGCCGGCACGTGTCAGTTTTCTGACACTGCAATCTGGTCCTGCGGTCCGGGGTTTTCAAGGCCGCGCGTCGCGGTCAGGCGGCTTGCGGGCTCAGCGTGTACTGGTTGCGGCCCTGGCTCTTGGAGCCATAGAGCGCGTCATCGGCCTCGGCCATGAGGCGCGCGATGGTGGGCGAGCCGCCGCTGAGGCCGGGCGACGCGATCGAGACCCCGATCGAGACCGAGACCCCGATTTCTTCCCCGAGCCCCTCGACCCGCACCGGCGCGGCATTGACCACACCGCAGAGCCGGGCCGCGGCTTTTTCGGCCTGGCCCCGGTCAGTGTCGGGCAGGACGACGAGGAATTCCTCTCCGCCGATCCGGGCAATGAGATCCTTGGCGCGCAGGTTGTCGCGCAGCCGGCTGGCGACTTCGACGAGCACGCTGTCGCCGGCGGGGTGGCCGAAGCGATCATTGACGGATTTGAAGTGATCGAGGTCGATCAGCATGACCGCGAAATCACGCCCGTTGCGCAGCGCCGCCTCGCGCACGCGCGACAGATGCGGCAGCGCGTAGCGCCGGTTGTAGAGACCCGTGAGCGGATCGGTTACCGCCGCGCGCAGCCCGTCGCGCACATCGGCGCGGAGCGCATCGGCGAGCCGTTTGCGCCGGACCTGCGTCTTGATCCGCTGGACCAGCTCGCGCGGATCTGCGCCGGGGCGGAGCAGGTCGCTTGCGCCGAGATCGAAGGCACGGGCCGCGATGCTGCTCTCCACCTGCGCCTCGGTGAGGATAACCGGGCAGTGACGCGTGGCGCCGCGCGAGCGCAGCTCCGTCATGAGCTCCAGCCCGTCGTCCTTGGACATGAGCCCGGCGGGGATGACGAAGACATCCGGCTGCGGGCTGTCATCCTTGCGGCCGAGCGTTTCATCGCGGCTCAGGATCATGACCTCATCTTCACACAGCGTGGAGACGGAGCGCCGCAGGCGCATCCCTTCGGCCGGATCGGCCACAACGAAGGCGATGAGGGCCGGGTCCATGATCGGTTGATTGGCCTCGGCAAACCCGAGCGCGGCATGGGTTCCATCGCGCAGATGCAGCTCCTGCTCGGTTTCCCGCGCGCGCAGCAGGTTGCGCACACGTGCCAGCAAAAGCGATTCTTCCGGCGGTTTGTCGAGAATGTCATCGGCCCCGGCGGCGAGCGCCTTGAGCCGCAATTCGGGGTCATCATCGGCGGTAAGCAGCAGGACGGGGATGTGCATCGTGCTTGGATCGGCCTTGATCGTGCGGCAGAGCGTGAGCCCATGGGTGCCTCCGAGCCGGGCATCCGCGATGACCATATCCAGCCCGCCCCGGCGCATGGCCTTGCGCGCCGCCGCGGCTGTCTCGGCAAGCTGCACATCATAATAGGCCGAAGACAGTTTGACCTTCAGCACGATCCGGTTGGTAGCTACCTCGTCCGCGACTAGGATCCGTCCACCCATACCCTGACCTTCTAGCTTGCTCTTGTCCGATGCTGCACTTAACGGGACAAGTGGTTAAGAAACCCTTTCAGGAGTTCTCGAGTTGGAAACGGTTCGGCGAAATTCGGCGCAATTGGCCGAGCAGGTTCTCGACTGGCTGATCGCGACGCCGGATCTTCTGGGCGTCTTCATGGGCGCGACCGGGGCCGATGCGGAGGACCTTCGCGCGCCGGAGCCGGCGCCGGAACTTCTGGCCTCGGTGCTCGACTTCCTGATGCTCGATGATGCCTGGGTCCTGCGATTCTGCGGGGAGGCCGGGGTCGAGCCGACCCGGATCGCCGAGGCGCGCGCCGGATTGCCGGGCGGCGACAGACCGCACTGGACCTGAGCCGCCCGCTCTGCAGCTTTTTCCCGCCGAAACGGGCCGCATCCGCCACGACCCTTCCGAGATTCAGAAATTCTTAAACCTCGCTGTTTCAGGCTCCCTCCAAACAGGGACGTCCCGCCATGCTCCCCGCCCGTGGGCGGAGCAACAATGTGGATAATTTTGTTGTAATGTTCTCCATTTGATCTCATATAGGGCGGAACATGAGGCGAACATCAGCAGAAATTGCCGCGCCCTCTCGGGTGTGTGATAAGGATGGAAAGAAACCGACATGGCAGATCTATTGAAAATGGACGACAGGAAATCCGCTGACCGCCAGAAGGCGCTCGACAGCGCGCTCGCTCAGATCGAACGGCAGTTCGGCAAGGGCTCCATCATGAAGCTCGGGGCCGACAATCCGGCCCAGGAAATCGAGGCGACGTCCACCGGCTCGCTCGGGCTCGATATCGCGCTCGGGATCGGCGGTCTGCCCAAGGGGCGCATCGTCGAGATCTATGGCCCCGAAAGCTCGGGCAAGACCACGCTGACGCTGCATTGCGTGGCCGAGGAGCAGAAGAAGGGCGGGGTGTGCGCCTTTGTCGATGCCGAGCACGCGCTTGATCCGCAATATGCCAAGAAGCTCGGTGTTAACCTCGATGAGCTTTTGATCTCCCAGCCCGACACCGGTGAGCAGGCGCTCGAGATCACCGACACGCTCGTCCGCTCCGGCGCGGTCAGCATGGTGGTGGTCGATTCGGTGGCGGCGCTGACGCCGAAATCCGAGCTGGAAGGCGACATGGGCGATTCCAACGTCGGCGTTCAGGCGCGGCTCATGAGCCAGGCGATGCGCAAGCTGACCGGGTCGATCTCGCGCTCCAAATGCACCGTCATCTTCATCAACCAGATCCGCATGAAAATCGGCGTCATGTTCGGCAGCCCCGAGACCACGACGGGAGGCAACGCGCTCAAGTTCTACTCCTCGGTCCGGCTCGACATCCGCCGCATTGGCGCGATCAAGGACCGCGACGAGGTCGTGGGCAACCAGACCCGCGTGAAGGTGGTGAAGAACAAGGTCGCGCCGCCCTTCAAGCAGGTCGAGTTCGACATCATGTATGGCGAGGGGATCTCCAAGACGGGCGAGCTTCTCGATCTCGGCGTCAAGGCCGGCGTGGTTGAGAAATCCGGCGCCTGGTACAGCTACGGCGATGAGCGGATCGGGCAGGGGCGCGAAAACGCCAAGACCTTCCTGCGCGAAAACGGCGAGATCGCCTGGAGCATCGAGGACAAGATCCGCGCGGCGCACGGGCTCGAGTTCGACGCGCCCGGCGGCGGGTCGGATGACATTCTCGAAGCCTGAGGCCAGACGGGCCTGAACGTGAACAAAAAGGCGCCCCGATGGGGCGTCTTTGTCGTTTGGCAAGGCTCCTGGCGCGGCCCAATAGCCCGCGCGCAGGTGCGGGGCGCCGGCAAGCGGTGGACAGCCTGAGGCGCAGCGGCTATGCCGAGCCGATCAACTGACCTTGCCGGACGACCTGCTCATGCCGACGCTGAACGACATTCGCTCCACTTTCCTGAATTATTTCGCCGACCAGGGGCACGAGATCGTCCCCTCCAGCCCGCTTGTGCCGCGCAACGACCCGACGCTGATGTTCACCAACTCGGGGATGGTGCAGTTCAAGAACCTCTTCACCGGGGTCGAACACCGCGACTACAAGCGCGCGACCACGGCGCAGAAATGCGTGCGCGCGGGCGGCAAGCACAACGACCTCGACAACGTCGGCTACACCGCGCGCCACCACACATTTTTCGAGATGCTCGGCAACTTCTCCTTCGGCGATTACTTCAAGGAGCAGGCAATTCCGTTTGCCTGGGAGCTGATCACCAAGGAGCTCGAGATCCCCAAGGATCGCCTGCTGGTGACCGTCTATCATACCGATGATCAGGCGGCCGATATCTGGAAGAAGATCGGCGTGCCCGAGGACCGGATCATCCGCATCGCCACGAGCGACAACTTCTGGATGATGGGCCCGACTGGCCCCTGCGGCCCCTGCACCGAGATCTTCTTCGACCACGGCGACAAATACTGGGGCGGCCCTCCGGGAACGCCCGAGGAAGACGGGGACCGCTTTGTCGAAATCTGGAACCTCGTGTTCATGCAATACGAGCAGTTCGAGGACGGCACGCGGCGCGAGCTCGCGGCGCAATCCATCGACACCGGCATGGGCATCGAACGCGTCGCGGCGCTGCTGCAGGGCACCAATGACAACTACGGCACGGATCTGATGCGCGCGCTCATCGAGGCCAGCGCGCATGCCTCCAGCACCGATCCCGACGGGCCGGGCAAGACCCATCACCGCGTGATCGCCGACCATTTGCGCTCGACCTCCTTCCTCATTGCCGACGGGGTGATGCCATCGAACGACGGGCGCGGCTATGTCCTGCGCCGGATCATGCGCCGTGCGATGCGTCATGCCCACCTTCTGGGCTCAAAGGATCCGATGATGCACCGTCTGGTGCCCTCGCTCGTGCAACAGATGGGCAGCGCCTATCCCGAGCTGGGCCGGGCGCAGGCGCTCATCGAAGAGACGCTGAAGCTGGAGGAAACCCGCTTCAAACAGACGCTCGATCGGGGGCTGAAGCTGCTCGACGAGGAGCTCACCGCGCTGGACGATGCGGCTCCGCTGCCCGGCGAGACCGCGTTCAAGCTCTATGACACCTATGGCTTCCCGCTTGATCTGACGCAGGATGCGCTGCGCGAGAAGGGCCGGTCGGTCGATACCGAGGGCTTCGATTCCGCGATGGAGGCCCAAAAGGCCAAGGCGCGTGCGGCCTGGGCCGGGTCCGGCGAGGCGGCGGATGCGGGCATCTGGTTCGACCTCGTGGAGACCCACGGCGCGACTGAATTCCTCGGCTATGACACCGAGGAAGCCGAGGGCCAGATCCTCGCGCTGGTGCGCGATGGCGCGGCGGTCGACAGTCTGGCCGAGGGCGAGTCCGGCTGGCTCGTGACCAACCAGACCCCGTTCTATGGCGAAGCCGGGGGGCAGGTCGGCGACAGCGGGACGGTCCGTCATCTCGAACAGGCCGGCGACACGGCGCGGGTCACCGATACAAAACGCATGGCCGGTGGCCGGCTGTTTGCGCATCAGGTGACGGTCGAGTCCGGCAGTTTCGCCAGCGGCGTGGCGGTGCATCTCGAGGTGGATCACGGCCGCCGGTCGGCCATTCGCGCCAACCATTCGGCGACGCACCTCTTGCACGAGGCCCTGCGGCGCGCGCTCGGCGATCACGTGGCGCAACGCGGCTCGCTCAACGCGGCGGACCGGCTGCGCTTCGACTTCAGCCATGGCAAGGCGCTGAGCGCCGGGGAGCTCCGGCAGGTGGAGGAAGATGTGAACGCCTACATCCGCCAGAACACACCGGTCGAGACCCGGATCATGACCCCGGATGACGCGCGCGGCATCGGGGCGCAGGCGCTTTTCGGCGAGAAATACGGCGATGAGGTGCGCGTGGTCTCGATGGGCTTCGAGCGCGGCAGCGGCAAGGGCGGCGATGGCGCGACCTATTCCATCGAGCTCTGCGGCGGCACGCATGTGCGACAGACGGGCGACATCGGGCTTTGCGTGGTCTTGGGCGATTCTGCGTCGAGCGCCGGGGTGCGGCGGGTCGAGGCGCTGACCGGCAAGGCGGCGATCGACCATCTCGCGGCGCAATCGGCGCGGCTGGGGGAGATCGCATCGGAGCTCAAGGCGAGCGAGGCGGAGGTGCCCGCACGGGTGCGCGCGCTGCTCGATGAGCGCAAGGCCCTGACCAATGAGGTGGCCCAACTGCGGCGCGAGTTGGCGATGGCGGGGGGCAGCGGCTCTCCGGCTGCAGAAGCCCGCGAAATCAACGGGATCTCTTTCGTGGCGCAGGTGCTCTCGGGCGTGACCGGCAAGGATCTTCCGGCGCTGATCGACGAGCACAAGTCCCGCCTGGGGTCCGGCGCGGTCTTGCTGATCGCGGATGCGGGCGGCAAGGCGGCGGTAGCTGCGGGCGTGACGGCGGATGCGACCGACACGGTCTCGGCGGTCGATCTGGTCAAGGCGGCGGTGGCCGAACTTGGCGGCAAGGGCGGCGGCGGCCGGCCCGACATGGCCCAGGGCGGGGGCCGCGATACCGCCAATGCAGAACAGGCCATCAAGGCCGCGGAAGCCATTCTGGAGGGTAAGGCATGAGCGCACTTTGGATCGCACATGTTCATGTAACGGACGAAGACTCCTACAAGAAATACGCCGCGCTTGCGACGGGAGCGATTGCCGATCATGGCGGCGTCTTCCTCGCGCGGGGCGGCCGCTACGAGCAGCTTGAGGGGAACGACCGGCCCCGCAATGTGGTTGCGCGCTTTCCCAGTCTTGAGGCCGCGCATGACTGCTATTACTCCGCGGCCTACCAGGCGGCGCTGGACCATGCGCGCAATGCGTCGGAGCGCGATCTGGTGATCGTCGAGGAGACGCCGCCGGCCTGATCGCTCGGGGGGCGCGGCGCCGTGCGCGCCGACCCACCTGGCGCGGGCTACACCGGTTTGCGGAAAATCCGGGCGCTCTGGAACAGGGCTTCGAGCCGTTCGATCCGGTCGCGCGCGTCGGGCCAGATCAGCGCCTGAACCTCGGCCACCAGCGCTTCGATCACCAGATTGAGCGCCAGGGTGGAATCCCAGCTCGACGGCACCTCGACCGACGCGTTGACCACGTGATCGGCGCTTTCGGCAATCGGCGAGCCCCATTGATCGGTAAACAGCACCAGCGTCGCGCCCTCGGATTTGGCGGCGCTGGCGAGCCGGGCGAGCTCGGTCTCGTAGCGGCGGATGTCGAAGAGCACGACGACCGATGTCGGGCCGATATCGAGCAGGTACTGCGGCCAGACGTTGGTCGAGGGCGGCAGCAGCGCGACCTTGGGCCGAATGATCTGGAGATGGTTGAAGAAGTAATCCGCGTTGGAGCGGGTGATGCGCCCGCCGCAGAGGGTCAGGGCGCGGGCCGGGTCCGCCAACAGCGCGGCGATGGCGGAAAATTCGACCGGGTCGAGCCGGGCGACGGTCTCGTCGAGATTGTCGAAGACGGCCTCGGCGAACCGGTGCAGCGGATGGGTCGCGCCGGCGCTCTCGGGCCAGGCCTCGCGCTTGACGATGGGCGTGCGCATCCGCGCCGAGACCTCCTCGCGCAGCGCGACCTGTAGCTCGGTGAACCCATCAAAGCCGAGCTTGCGGGCGAGCCGGATGACCGTCGGGGTGGAAACCTTCCCGGCTTCGGCGATCCGGGTGACCGATTGCAGCCCGGCGGCGGGATAATCGCGCAGCAGCACATCGGCGAGCTGGCGCTCGGCTGGGGTCAGGTTCGGCGCCTGCGCACGGATGAGTTCCTTGACGATGCGGGCCATCTGTCCTCCGGGCTGATCGCGGCATCTCGGCCCCGGGCGGGGCGTGCGCCGCTCTCTCGATCAGACGTGAAGCATTTTGTTCAGAGTAGGAGCGCTCTGTATCAAAGTCTACGAAATTTTCTTGACAGCCTCTCGACCCGCCGCGCTAATGCGGTCCCGTGACCCATGCCGATCCGATACCCCTTGCGTCCGCGCCGGACGCGCCCGTCGCGCTGCTGCGGGGCGCCGGTGCGGGGCCTGTGTGCCTTGTGTGCGAGCACGCGAGCGCGGCGATTCCACCGGCGTTGGGCGATCTTGGGCTCGCGGCGGCGGACCGGCTGGCCCATGCGGTCTGGGATCCGGGGGCCGAGGCGCTGACGCGGGCGCTGTCCGAGCGGCTCGACGCGCCGGCCCTGCTCTCGACGGTCTCGCGGCTGGTCCATGATTGCAACAGACCCGCGGGCGATCCGACGGCCTGCCCCGCGCAGGTGGAGCGGATCGCTGTGCCGGGCAACGCAGGGCTTTCCGAGGCGGACCGGCTGGCGCGCGCCGAGGCGGTCCACGCGCCGTTTCACGATGCCGTTTCGGCGCTGCTTGAGGGGCGCGAGGGGGCGACTCTGATGACGGTTCATTCCTTTACCCCGGCGTGGAACGGGGTCGCGCGCGACGTGGAGCTTGGCCTGTTACACGATGCGGATGCGCGCTTGGCGGAGGCGATGCTGGCGCGGGCGCCGACGGAGATCGCCACCGCACTCAACGAGCCCTATGCCGCGCGCGACGGGGTGACCTACACGCTGGCGCGCCATGCGGTGCCGCGGGGCATTCCGAACGTGATGATCGAGGTGCGCAATGACCTTCTGGCCGATGCGTGGGGCGTCTCGCGCATGGCCGATCACCTCGCCGCGATGCTGAGCGCGGCGCTGGCCGAGGGGGCGTTGGCATGACCGGAGCGCTCAAGCGGTTTGTCGCGGTGGTCGACCGGATGAACCACCGGATCGGCCGCATCGCGATGTACGGGATCTTCGTTCTGATGGCGATCCTGCTGTGGTCGAGCGTGTCGAAGACCTTCTTCACCCCCGCGCTCTGGACGCTGGAGACCGCGCAGTTCGCCATGGTCGCCTACTACATGCTCGGCGGGCCCTATTCGATCCAGATGGGCGCGAACGTGCGCATGGATCTGCTCTATGGCAGCTGGTCGCTCCGGCGCAAATCGGCGATGGACGCGATCACCGTGCTCTTTCTCATCTTCTATCTTTGCGTGCTGCTCTGGGGCGGCTGGGACAGTCTGATGTATTCGTTCAAATACGGCGGCGAGCGGAGTTCGAGCGTCTGGCGCCCCTATATGTGGCCGGTGAAGCTGATCATGGTGACCGGCATCGCGCTGATGCTGCTGCAGGCGTTGTCGGAGCTGTGCAAGGACCTGCTGCGCCTCATGGGCCATGACATGGGGGAGAAGGTCTGATGGGCTATGAGACCATCGCGATCCTGATGTTTTCCTCCATGATGGTGATGCTGCTGACGGGCCAGAGGGTCTTTGGCGCGATCGGCTTCGTGGCGGTGATCGCGGCGCTGGCGCTCTGGGGCGACCGGGGCGGGTATGACCTCGCCTTCGCCTCGGCGATCAAGCTGATGAAATGGTATCCGCTGCTGACCCTGCCGATGTTCATCTTCATGGGCTATGTGCTGTCGGAAAGCCGGATTGCCGACGATCTTTACAAGATGTTCCACGTCTGGATGGGCGGCTTGCCCGGCGGGCTCGCGGTGGGGACGATCGGGCTCATGGTGCTGATTTCGGCGATGAACGGGCTGTCAGTCGCGGGCATGGCCATCGGGGCGACGATCGCGCTGCCGGAGCTGTTGAAGCGGGGCTACAACACGCGGATGGTCACCGGGGTCATTCAGGCGGGTTCGTCGCTCGGGATCCTCGTGCCGCCTTCGGTTGTCCTCGTGCTATATGCGATGATCGCGCGCCAGCCGGTGGGCCAGCTCTGGCTCGCAGGCGTGGTCCCGGGGCTGCTCATGGCCACGGCCTTCATCGTCTATATCGTCATCCGCTGCCGGCTGAACCCCGAACTCGGGCCGGTGCTGCCCAAGGAAGACCGGGACATGCCGATGGGCGAAAAGCTGCGCCTGCTGCAGGCGGGGCTGCTCCCTCTGGGGATTTTCGCGGTGATGATGGTGCCCTTCGTCAACGGCTGGACCTCGCTGGTCGAGAGCTCCGCCATCGGCGCCATCGCGGCCTTCCTCGCCGCTGTGCTCAAGGGGCGCATGACGCGGCAGGTGTTCGAAACAACGGTCCGCAACACGCTGGGCATTTCCTGCATGTTCATGTGGATCATCCTCGCGGCGCTCGCCTTCGGCGCGGTCTTCGACGGGCTCGGCGCGGTCAAGGCGATCGAGTCGCTCTTCACCGAACGGCTCGGCCTCTCGCCCTGGGTCATCCTCATCCTGATGCAGCTGAGCTTCATCCTGATGGGCACCTTCCTCGACGACACCGCCATGCTCGTCATCGTCGCCCCGCTTTACGTCCCGCTGGTGGGCGCGCTCGGCTTCGACCTCATCTGGTACGGCGTGCTCTACACGATCACCTGCCAGATCGCCTACATGACGCCGCCCTTCGGCTACAACCTGTTCCTGATGCGCGCGATGGCGCCACCGGAAATCGGAATGCGTGATATCTATACCTCCATCGTGCCCTTCGTCGGCGTCATGGTGGTGGTGCTGGCGATCATCATGATCTTCCCCGAGATCGCCCTCTGGCTGCCCGGGGTCGTCTACGGAAACTAACATAACAAGACCCCGATGAACGGGGTGGACCTTTAACCTTCAGGAGAGAAAAGACATGACCCTGACACGACGCAAGATCCTCCGCGGTGCGGCGCTGGCGCCCGCCGCCGCCCTCGCGGCCCCCTCCATCGCCCGCGCGCAGGAGCCCATCCGCTGGCGCTTCCAGACCTATGCCGGCGCGGCGCTCGGCGAGCACGTGACCAAGCCGATCATCGACTACATCAACGCGGCGTCCGGCGGTGAGCTGGAGATCGAGCTGTTCTACGCCGACCAGATCGTCCCCACCGGCGAGCTCTTCCAGGCGCTCCAGCGCGGCACGCTGGACGGCGTCCATTCCGATGACGACTCGATGGCCTCGCCCACGCCCACGCGCATGTTCGGCGGGTATTTCCCCTTTGCGACCAAACACATCCTCGATGTTCCGGTGCTCTTCAACCAGTACGGGCTCGCCGATATCTGGCGGGCGGAATACGAGAAAGTGGGCGTCACCTGGCTCTCGGCCGCGGGGCAGGATCCGTGCAACTTCAACACCAAGAAAGAGATCACCTCGCTTTCGGATCTCGACGGGCTGAAGCTCTACACCTTCCCGACCGCCGGGCGCTTCCTGTCGCAATTCGGCGTGGTTCCGGTCAATATCCCCTACGAGGACGCGGAAGTCGCGGTGCAGACCGGCGAGCTGGACGGCATGGCCTGGTCGGGGATCACCGAGGATTACACCGTCGGCTGGGCGGATGTGACCGATTACTTCCTGACCAACAACATCTCGGGTGCCTGGATCGGCTCCTTCTTCGTGAATCAGGAACGCTGGGCCGAACTGCCCGACCACCTCAAGGAACTGGTCATGGCCGCGATCGAGGCCGGGCACACCTACCGCAACCAGTGGTACTGGGGCGGCGAGGCGAGCCTGCGCGCCAGGGGCGACAAGCTCGAGCTGCGCTCTGTGCCGGCCGAAGAATGGGCCGAGGTCGAGGCCGCGGCGATCAAGTTCTGGGACGAGGTCGCCGAAGAGGGCGAGGTCCACGCCAAGGTGGTCTCCGTCTTCCGCGAGTACAACGACGTGATCAACCAGGCCGGACCGCCCTACACGTTCTGAGCCCCGCGCCACTGACCACCCCGTCCGGGCCCCCGCAGAGATGCGCGGGGCCCGGCGATCCGACATGACATCGGCCCCCGCCGCCGCGACCGGGGCCAGACGACCCGCCCGGAGGAGATGCCCCGATGATTGGCCTGATGACACTCGACGAGCTCAACGATGCCGCCGTGAATGACGAGATCGACACCGTTCTGGTCTGTCTGATCGACATGCAGGGGCGGCTCATGGGCAAGCGCTTCCATGTCTCGAATTTCCTCGACTCGGCCCACGAGGAGACCCATTGCTGCAACTACCTGCTGGCCACCGATCTGGAGATGGCGACGCCGGAGGGCTATGTGGCGTCGAGCTGGGAGAAGGGCTACGGCGATTACGTCATGAAGCCGGACCTGTTCACGCTGCGCCGCGTGCCCTGGCTGGAGGGGACGGCGCTGGTGCTGTGCGACATGGTCGACCACCACAACCACGAACCCGTGCCCCATTCCCCGCGCCAGATCCTCAAGGCCCAGATCGCCCGCGCCGAAGCCATGGGCTTCACGCCGATGATGGCGACCGAGCTGGAATTCTTTCTCTTCGAGAAGAGCTTTGACGAGATTCGCCGGGGCGGCTTTCGCGATCTCACGCCGATTTCGGGCTACAACGAGGATTACAACATCCTTCAGACCACCCGCGAAGAACACGTGATGCGCCCCATCCGCAACCTGCTGGTGAAGGCCGGGGTGCCGGTCGAGAACACCAAGGGCGAGGCCGAGACCGGGCAGGAGGAGCTCAACATCCGCTATGCAGACGCGCTCGCCTGCGCCGATCACCACACGCTGGCGAAACAGGCGGTCAAGGAGATTGCCGACCAACAGGGCCACGCGGCGAGCTTCCTGCCCAAATGGCATCACAAGAAGGTCGGCAGCGCGGCGCATATTCACCAGTCGCTCTTCAAGGATGGTGCGAATGCGTTTCACGACGGCGCGGCCGATCTGGCCATGTCGGAGACGCTCAAATCCTACATCGCGGGGCTCTTGAAATACTCCGCCGACGTGACCTTTTTCCTCGCGCCCTACATCAATAGCTACAAGCGCTTCCTGCCCGGAACCTTCGCGCCGACCAAGATCGCCTGGTCGGTCGACAACCGCACCGCGGGCTACCGTCTCGTGGGCGACGGGACCAAGGGCGTGCGGATCGAGTGCCGGATTCCGGGCTCGGACATCAACCCCTATCTCGCCTGCGCGGCCCAGCTCGCAGCGGGGCTCTGCGGCATCGAGGAGGGGCTGGAGCTTGAGCCCCCGGTCAATGGCGATGTCTATGCGATGGACGAGATCGACGAGATCCCCCATAGCTTGCCCGCGGCGACCAATGCCCTGCGCGCCTCCGCGATGTTGCGCGCGCAGTTCGGCACCGAGGTCGTTGATCATTACACCCGCTGCGCCGAGGTCGAGCAGGAGGCGTTCGACGCCGTCGTGACCGACTGGGAAATCAAGCGCGGCTTCGAGAGGGCCTGAACATGGCACAGACTGTTGAACTCATCTCGCCGGTCGACGGATCGGTCTATCTCACCCGCGACGTGCTCTCCAAGGAGGAGGGCTTCGCCGCTGCCGCACGCGCGAAAGCGGCGCAGCCGGCCTGGGACGCGCGGCCGCTTGAGGAGCGCATCGCGCTGGTGATGCGCGCGGCGGAAATCGTCGGCGAGACGACCGACCGCATGGCGCTGGAACTGGCCCACCAGATGGGCCGCCCGGTCCGCTACGGCGGCGAATTCGGCGGGTTCAAGGAGCGCGTCGATTACATGGCGAAGATCGCAAGCGAGAGCCTCGCGCCGACGATGGTCGAGGACAGCGGCGCGTTCCGCCGCATGATCAAGCGCGTGCCCTGGGGCACGGTTCTGGTCATCGCGCCCTGGAACTATCCCTACATGACCGCGATCAACACCATCGCGCCCGCGCTCATCGCCGGCAACACCGTCATCCTAAAACACGCGGCTCAAACGCTGCAGGTCGGCGAGCGGCTGGCCGAGGCGTTCCACGCGGCGGGCGTGCCCGAGGACGTGATGCAGAACCTCGTGCTCGATCACGACACCACCGGCGCGCTGATCGCCGAGCGCGCGGTCGATTTCGTCAATTTCACCGGCTCCGTCGGTGGTGGCCGCGCGATGGAGCAGGCCGCGGCGGGGACCTTCTTGCCGGTGACGACGGAGCTCGGCGGCAAGGATCCGGGCTATGTCCGGGCGGACGCCGATCTGGATGCGGCGGTGGACGGGCTGATGGACGGCGCGTTTTTCAACGCCGGGCAATGCTGCTGCGGGATGGAGCGGATCTACGTGCACGAGAGCCTTTTCGACGCCTTCGTCGAGAAGGCCGTGGCCTGGGTCAAGGCGCAGGTGCTCGGCAATCCGCTGGACACGGAGACCACGATCGGGCCGATGGCGAACGTGCGCTTTGCGCGGGAAGTCCGGGCCCAGATCTCCGAGGCGCTGGAGGCCGGGGCCAAGGCCCATATCGAGACCATGGCGGCCGATGACGGCGGGGCGTACCTGACGCCGCAGATCTTCACGGACGTCACCCACGACATGCGCGTCATGCGCGACGAGAGCTTCGGCCCGGTGGTCGGCATCATGCCGGTCAAGGATGACGAGGCGGCCATCGCGCTGATGAACGATTGCCAGTTCGGCCTGACGGCGGCGATCTACACCAAGGACGCCGAGGCCGCCGAGCGGCTCGGGGATCGGCTGGAGACCGGGACCGTCTTCCTCAACCGCTGCGACTATCTCGACCCGGCGCTCTGCTGGACGGGCTGCAAGGACACCGGCCGCGGGGCGGGGCTGTCGGAGCTGGGCTATCAGGCGCTGACCCGACCGAAATCCTACCACTTGAAGAAGGCATGACCATGCAGCTTGTCGGCAACTGGAGCTATCCCACCACCATCCGTTTCGGCGCGGGCCGGATCGCCGAGATCGGCGCGGCCCTCAAGGCGGCGGGGATCACCAGACCGCTCCTCGTGACGGACCGCGGCCTTGCGTCGATGGAGATCACCACCCGCACGCTCGATCTGGTCGAGGCGGCGGGCTTTGGCCGCGCGATCTTCTCGGAGGTTGATGCCAACCCCAGCGATCTCAACGTCGAGGCCGGGCTCAAGGTCTACCGCGAGGGCGGCTATGACGGGGTCATCGCCTTTGGCGGCGGCTCGGGGCTGGACCTTGCCAAGACGCTCGCCTTCATGGCGGGACAGGCGCGCCCCCTGTGGGATTTCGAGGATGTCGGCGACTGGTGGACCCGCGCGGACCCGGACGGGATTCACCCGATCGTCGCCGTGCCGACCACCGCCGGGACCGGCTCGGAAGTGGGCCGCGCCTCGGTGATCAGCAATTCCGCGACCCATGAGAAGAAGATCATCTTCCACCCCAAGATGCTGCCCCTGCAGGTTATCTGCGACGCCGAGCTGACCCGGGGCATGCCGCCCTTCATCACCGCGGGCACCGGGCTCGATGCCTTTGCCCATTGCGTCGAGGCCTATTCCTCGCCGCATTATCACCCGATGAGCCAGGGCATGGCGCTGGAGGGGATGCGCATCGTCAAGGAGTTCCTGCCGCGCGCCTATGCGGACGGGGCCGATCTTGAGGCGCGGGCCCAGATGATGAGCGCCGCCGCCATGGGGGCGACCGCCTTCCAGAAGGGGCTCGGCGCGATCCACGCGATCTCGCACCCCATCGGTGCGATCTACAACACCCACCACGGGACGACGAATGCCGTCTGCATGCCGCAGGTGCTGAAGTTCAACGCCGCGGCGATCCGCGACCGGTTCGACGCGGCGGCGGGGTATCTGGGGATCGACGGCGGGTTCGACGGGTTCTGCGCCTTCGTCGGTGAGTTCAACGCGGGGTTCAAGATCCCCAAGACCCTCACCGCGCTCGGCGTGACCGATCCCGACATCGACGCGCTCACCGCCGCCGCGCTGCGCGATCCGAGCACCGGCGGCAACCCGGTGGAGATGACCGCCGAGAACACCCGCGCCCTGATCGAAGCGCTGCTCTGATCCACCGTTCGGCCGCCGCCTGTCGAGGGGGCGGCCGCTAGGCGCGCGTGAGGGGCCTCCCCGACCCCGCAAGCTAATCTTGACAGTTTAAGTAATAAATTCTAAGCGAGACCCATCGCGACCCACCCTCCCGGCAGGCCAGCGTTTTCGGACCAATAGCCTCGGGGGGCTCCATGATTTCGCGCATTCTCACACTCACCACCGCTCTGGCGGGCACCGCTTCGGCCCTGGCCGCGCAGGACGCCGCCATCACCCTCGATCCGGTGGAGATCAGCAGCGCGCTGCGCGACGATCGGGCGGTGCTGGAGACACCCGTGGCGGTCTCGGCGCGCGAGGCCGAAGATCTGGAGGCCAAGCTGGCGGGCTCCTTCGCCGCGCTGATCAACGACATTCCGGGCCTGACCATCGGCGGCGGCCCGCGCCCTTTCGCGCAGGAACCCAACATCCGCGGCTTCAACGGCGAGCGCGTCTTGCTGCGCCTCGACGGCGGGCGCTTCAACTTCAACCAGGGCCACCGCGGCCGGTTCTTCGTCGATCCGGCGCTGATCAAACGCGTCGAGGTGGTGCGCGGCGGCGGCTCGACGCTCTATGGCTCGGGCGCGCTCGGGGGCGTGATCTCGATCGAGACCTACGATCCGGCGGACCTTCTGGCCCCGGGCGAGGCCATCGGCGCGCGGCTCAGCCTCGGTTACGGCTCCAACGGCGACCAGCGCAGCGCCGCCGGCACGGTCTTTGCGGACTGGGGCACGGTCGATGCGCTGCTCAGCCTGAGCACGCGCGAAGCGGGCGAGGATCTTGAGGCCGGCGGGGGCGAGACCATACCCTACAGCGCCTTCGAACAGTCCGGCGGGATGCTCAAGCTCGGGATCGAGCCCACGGCAGACAGCCGGTTCGAGCTCAGCTACGGGCTCTATGAGGATGACGAGCTGACCGCCTCGGCGCCGGACCAGTTCGTCGCCTCCGACCGCCCGTTGGTGGCGCGGGACGCGCGCGACGAGCGGGTGCGCCTGAGCTGGGACTATGTGCCCGAGGGGTCCGACATGCTGGACCTGTCGGTGCTGCTCTACAGCGAAACCCTTGAGATCACCGAGGATCGGGTCGAGGCGCCGCGGCTGGACGAGACCCGTTACGAGACGCTCGGCCTTGAGATCATCAACCGCGCCCATGCGGACATCGGCGTGCCGGTCGATATTGTCTACGGGATCGAGATGGCGCGGGACAGTCAGGAGGCCACCCGCGACGGGGCCGAGCGGGCGAGTTTCCCCTCCTCCGAGGCCACGACGATGGCCGGGTTCGCCGAGGCGACCTTCGGCGTCAGCGAGGCGCTCGATGTGATCGCCGGGCTGCGCTATGATCATTATGCGCGTGATCCGGGCAACAGCGCGCTGGAGGAGACGAGCGACGGGTTCTGGTCGCCGCGCCTCGGGCTGAGCTACCGTCCGACCGAGACGCTCCAGCTCTACGGCAACGTCGCCCGCGCCTTCCGCGCGCCGTCGATGACCGAGATGTACAACGAGGGCGAGCATTTCTCCTTCAGCATCCCGCGCGGGCCCTTCCTGCCGCCGCTCACCATCACCAACCTCTTCATCCCGAACCCGGACCTCAAGCCCGAGGAGTCGACCCAGATCGAGCTCGGGTTGCGGTTCGAGGATCAGGGGATCTGGCGCCCCGAGGACCGGCTCAGTTTTGCGATCAGCGCCTATCATGCGGATGTGAAGAACTTCGTCGAGCAGACGGTAGGGGCCACCGAGACGACCACCGTCAATGTCGATGGCGAGCTCTACGGGCTGGAGGCCGAGCTGAGCTATGATGCGGGCGCGTGGTTCGCCGGGGCGGGCCTCTCGCTGGCGCGGGGGGAGAGCGACAACGACTACATCGCCTCGCTGCCGCAGGACCGTCTGACGATCAGCGCGGGGCTGCGCCCGAGCGCCGAGTGGGAGCTTGGCGCGCTGGCCACCTTCGCCGCCGAGCACCGGTTCATCAACGCCGATGTCGAGGCCGAAGGCGAGGCCTATCGCACGGTCGATCTCTATGCTGCCTACACCCCGCTCTCCGGCCCGCTGGAGGGCAGCACGGTCCGGCTCGGCGTCGCCAACGCCTTTGACGAGAGCTATCACATCTACCCGATCGAGATGCCGATGCCGGGGCGCAGCGTGGATCTCAGCGTGAGCCTCGCGTTCTGAGCCTCAGGCGACAGCCCTCAGACGGCGCGCGGCGGGCGCGCGCCGTGGGGCAGAAGGAAGGGCCGGTCGCCGCCTTCGGGGACCGCGCCCACCGGCAGGTGGCAGCCATAGGCGCGGCTGAGCCGCTCGGTGGTCAGGACCTCTGAGGCGCTGCCCTGCGCGGTGATCCGCCCGGCTTCGACCAGCGCGACGGAGCGGGCGAACATCGCCGTGAGGTTCAGATCGTGCATGACCGCGACCACCCCGCCGCCGCGCGCGGCATAGTCTTCGGCAATGCGCATCACGGCAAGTTGGTGGCCGATGTCGAGCGCGGCGACGGGCTCATCGAGAAAGAGCCAGCGCGGGCGTCCGGCCACCACCGGCTCCCAGCCTTGCACCAGCACGCGGGCAAGCTGGCAGCGCTGTTGCTCCCCGCCCGAGAGCGCGTGGTAGAACCGCCCTTCGAACCCCGCGAGCCCGACCGCGGCGAGGGCGGCGGCGGGCAGGGCCTCGTCGGGCTCCGGTGACGCGAGAAGCCCCAGACGGACCACTTCCAGCACGGTGAAGGGAAAGGCGATGCGCGCCGCTTGCGGCAGCACGGCGCGGCGGGTGGCGAGATCGGTGGGGGAGAGCCGGTCGAGCGGTTGGCCGTCGAGCCGGATCTCGCCCTCCGCCTTGATCTCCCCGGTGAGCGCGCGCAGCAGCGTCGTCTTGCCCGACCCGTTGGGCCCGACAATGCAGGTCACCTCGCCGGCCCGGGCGATGATGTCGGCGCCGCGCAGGATCTCGCGCCGGGCGAGGGTCACGCGGAGGTCGCGGGCTTCGATCATCAGCTCCCCTCCAGCAATGTTCGGTTGCGCAGCAGGAGCCACAGGAAGAACGGCCCGCCGAGGATCGCGGTGACGATCCCGATGGGTAGTTCGGCCGGGGCGACGATCACCCGCGCGATCATGTCCGCGCCGAGCAGGAGGGACGCGCCGAAAAGCGCGGCGGCGGGCAGCAGGAAGCGGTGATCGGGGCCCATCGCGAGGCGCAGCAGGTGGGGCACGACGATGCCGATGAAGCCGATTCCGCCCGAGACCGCCACCGCCGCGCCCACCGCCGCCGCCACGGAGACGACGGCCATGGATTTCATCCGCTGGACCCGGATGCCCAGATGCGCTGCCGCCGCCTCGCCGAGCGCCAGCGCGTTGAGCGCGCGCGCGAGCATGGGCGCGGCGAGGAGCCCGGCGAGGATGAGCGGCGCCGCGGCGAAGACCTTGGCCCATGTGGCGCCCGAGAGTGAACCCAGTTGCCAGAAGGTCAGATCGCGCAGCTGGGCGTCATTGGCCATGAAGATGAGGATGCCGGAGAGCGCGGCGGCGAGGGCGGCCAGCGCGATGCCGGCCAGCAGCATGACCGCGATGGAGGTCTGGCCCCCGCGGGTCGAGAGGCGATAGAGCAGGACCGTCGCGCCGAGCCCGCCGGCAAAGGCCGCGAGCGGCACGAGCCAGGCCCCGGCCACGGCAAAGAGCGCGGGCGGCAGCAGCCCGCCCAGAACGATCGCGGAAATGGCCCCGAGCGCGGCGCCCGCGCTGATCCCGATCAGCCCGGGATCGGCCAGTGGATTGCGAAAGAGCCCTTGCAGCACCGCGCCGGAGACCGCCAGCGCGGCGCCCACCAGCATCCCCATCACAGTGCGCGGCGCGCGAATATCCCACAGGATGAGCGCCTCGGCGGGGCTCGGCGCCGCGCCGCGGAGCCAGCCGAGCAGCGCCGAGGAGAGGGATGTCCCGGTGGCCCCGATGGCGAGGCTCGCCGTCGCGACCGCGAGCAGCAGGACCACCAACGCAGCGATGAGCCGCCGGGCGCGGGCGCGCCGGTCGCCGGGAGCGCGCCGCTCGGGTTGGGGCTGATCCATTGTCCTGTCTGCCGCCGTTTGCCTCAGCCGATCCCGGCAAGCGCGCTGCGAAGGGTCCGGACGGCCTGCGGCGTGCGCGGGCCGAAACCGGTGGCGAGCAACCCGTCCATGCGCAGAATGGCCCCGGACCGCCCGGCGGGCGTGCTGGCGAGCGCGGGCAGGGCGAGCAGTGCGGCGTCATCGAGCCCGTGCTGCGGCCCCGTCTCCATCAGCAGAATGAGGTCCGGCGCGGCGGCGATCACCGCCTCGTCGCTCACTGGCTTGTAGCCCTCCAGCCCGGCGAAGACGTTGGTCCCGCCCGCGAGTGCGATGAGCCCGTCCGCGCCGGTGTCGGCGCCCGCGACCATCAGCCGCCCGCCCTGGGCCGAGAGGATGAACATCACGCGGCGCGCCGGGGCCGGGGCCTCACCAAGCGCCGCGAACCCGGCCGCAACCTCGGCCATGAGCGCCTCCGCCGCGTCGGGCCGGCCAAGAGCCGCGCCGATCACCGCGATCTTTTCGGCGATCGCGTCGGGGGTGTAGCCCTCGGGCACGGAGACGAAGCCGGTCTCGGCGGCGCGGAGCACGTCGATCGTCTCGACCGGCCCGGCGCCGTCGGTGGCGAGGATGAGATCGGGCGCGACGGAGAGCACGCCTTCGGGCGAGAGGCGGCGCAGGTAGCCCACGTCGGGCAACGCGCGCGCCTCGGGCGGGAAGGTCGAGGTGGTGTCGCGCGCGACCAGCCGGTCTCCTGCGCCGAGCGCATGGACGATTTCCGTCACCGTGCCGCCGAGCGCGACGATTCGTGCGGGCTCGGCGGTGGCGCCGCGCGGGGCGAGCGCGCCCCAGCCGAGCAAGAGAAGGAGCAACAAGGCGCCCGCGATTCGGCGGTGGGCGGAAGCGGCGAGGAACGGTCTTTGCATGGTCATTGGCTTTCGAGCAGGCGCGGGGGGCTTGCTGGATCCGGCACAGGGCGGGCCGCGCGGCGCGCCAAGGCGGCGCGGCAGCGGGCGGTCGGATCGGAGCTGGCCAAGGCGCGGAGGATTCCGCGAACCCGGTGGAAGATTTATCTTGACGATTTCTATCAGATTAAATAGCCGCATCAACCTGTAACAGGTCGCAACCGCGTGAAGCGGCCCGGGAGCGGGCCGGCAAGGCGGCGCGGCGATCCATCGCGAGACCGGCGGACGGGGGCGCATGGGCCCGAAACCTACCCCGCGCCGGGGACCGACGGAGGGCGATACCGCCACCCGACCGTCCGATACGCAAGAAGAGGAGAGACGATGACCTTTCACCAACGGCTTTGCGGCGCGCTCGTCGCGATCACGGCCCTGGCCCAGGCGGCCCAGGCGCAGGATGACGCGGCCTCGGGCGCGGCGGCCCCCTCGGCCCTCGCCATCGAGTTCAACTCTCTCAACCAGCTCGACGGCGCCTGCCGGCTGACCTTCCTTGCGACCAACGCAACGGGCAGCGATATCGACGGCGTCTCGCTCGAGGCGGTGCTCTTTACCACGCAAGGCGCGGTCGAGCGGCTGACCATCTTCGACCTCGGCGCGCTGCCCCAGGGGCGGCCGCGTGTGCGCCAGTTCGACGTGCCGGGCCTGAGCTGCGACGCGGTCGGGCAGGTGCTCGTCAACGGGTTGGCCTCTTGCGAAGGGGCCTCGCTTACGCCTGCGAGCTGTTTGAAATCATTGACCCTTTCCAGCCGGACCAGCGCGGAGCTTCTGGGATGATCTATCTTGAAATGATCACCGAACGCCTCGCCGCGATCATGGAGCTTGGAGGGCCGGTGGTGATGCTGCTGCTCGGGCTCTCTGTGGTCTCGCTCGCGGTGGTGCTGTGGAAATTCTGGCAGCTCGCCTATCTCGGGGTCGGCCGCCACCGCCAGATCGCCCACGCGCTCGATCTGTGGGACCTCGGCGACCGGGCCGGCGCGCGCGCCGCTCTTCAGATGAGCCGCAGCCGTCTCGCCCCGGTGCTCTCGCGCGCCGCGTCCGGCAGCGGCAGCCATGGCCGCGCCGTCGCCGAAGCGGGCGCTGTGCTTGACCGGATGGAACGCGGCTTCCGCATCCTCGACAGCATCGCCCAGATCGCCCCGCTCCTTGGCCTTTTCGGCACCGTGCTCGGCATGATCGGTGCGTTTCAAGCGATGCAGGAAGCGGGCGCCAACGTCGATCCCTCGACCCTCGCGGGCGGGATCTGGGTCGCGCTGCTGACCACGGCGGCGGGGCTTGCGGTGGCGATGCCCACCTCGCTGATGCTGACTTTCTTCGAATCGCGCGTGGCGCGGGCGCGCGGCGTGGCCGAGACCGCCATCGAGACGATCTTTGCCCCGAGCCAGCCTACCACGCAGGCCGCCCCCGCGCCCGGGGAGACGCTGCACTCCGATGCCGCTTAGACGCCCCTCCCGGCGGCGACGCCTCTCGATGACATCGCTCATCGATGTCATCTTCCTGCTGCTGTTGTTCTTCATGCTGAGCTCGACCTTCACCCGCTATGCCGAAATTCCGCTCACCGGGGCTTCCGGGGGCGGGGCCGTGTCGGGCGATCAGGTGGTGATGTTCCTGCGGCTCAACCCCGAGGAGGCGCTGCTCAACGGGCGCGGGCTCTCGATCGAGGAGACGGTCGAGACGCTGCGCGAGGCTGAGGAGGGCACGGCGCGGACGCTGCTGGTCACCACCACCGAAGAGGTGACGACCCAGCGGCTGGTCGATCTGCTGATCGCGCTCGACACGGTTCCGGATCTCTCGACGCAGGTGCTTCGCTGATGGCCCTCAAACGCCCCGCCGCCCGACAAAAACCGGAGCCCACCATCGCGCTGATCAACGTGGTGTTTCTCATGCTGATCTTCTTCATGGTGACGAGCACGATCGCGCCGCCGATGGACGAACGCGTGCAACTCACCAGCACGTCCGAGCTGGAGGGCCGTCCGCCGCCCGATGCGGTGGTGCTGCTGCCGGACGGGTCGATGACCTGGCGCGGCGAGCCGATCGACCTGGCCGGCGCAGTGGCGCGAAGCGCGCCGGTGGAGGACGCGGCCGTGCCCGTGGCGGGTGAGCCGCCTGCGATGGAGTTGCGTCTCGTGCCGGATCGGGATCTGCCGGCCCAGCTTCTGATGGAGCGGGTGGCGGAGCTGACCGAGGCCGGGGCGGGGCAGATATTTCTTGTGACGGAACGGGGGCTGGACTGATGCGTGCGCGGATATTCGGCGGGGCTGCTCTTGCGATTTCGGTGGCGGCCCATGCGGTGGGGCTGGTGCGCTATGGCGAGGCGCCGGAGCAGGTTGCGGCCACCTCCGCGCCCCCGATGCAGGCGCAATTCGGGACCGGCTTTGCCGATCTGGTCACGGGCACGGTGGTGCCGGCGGCGCCGGAGGTGACCGACGCGCCCGCGCCCGAGGAGGTGCAGCCGCCCGAGCCGGTCGAAGTGACGCCCGAGGTCGCCCCGGTGGAGACCGCGCAGGCCGAGCCCGCGCCCGTGCTGACCCAGGCCGAAAGCGCCGCGCCCGCCGCGCCGGTGGCTGTGGGCGAGGCCGAGCCGATGACCATGGCCGCGCTCGTGCCGCTCTCGCCCGTCACGCCGACGCCGCCGGTGGATCCCGCGCCGGTCACGCCGTCGGTCTCCGCGCCGATCACGCCGTCCGAGACCGCGCCGACGCCGGTTCAGCCCGTCGCGCCGCCCACGGTAACGCAGGCCGAGACGCCGCCGCCCGAGGTGATCGAGGCCCAGCCCGAGACCGTCGTGCAGACACCCGATGACACCGACCTGCGCCCGGTCGCCCGTCCGCGCGACATTGCGCGGACCCCCCCGAAGAAGACCGAGCCGAAAAAGCAACCGCCGAAGCCCGCCGCGGTGGCCGCGGGCAATGCCGACCGCGACGAGGTCCGCGGCGCTGCCGCCGCCAGCACCTCGGCCGCGCCCGCCGCCAATGCGGGTCAGGGCCAGACCGAAAACGCCACCGCCGCCACCGAGCGCAAGGCCGCCGCGGCCTACCCCGGCAAGGTCAACCGCAAGCTGAGCCGGACGCGCAAGGCCCGCTCGCGCAGCAAGGGATCGGCGATCGTGCAGTTCAAGGTCGCGCGGAACGGCGGGCTCTCTGCGGTGCGCATCCTGCAAAGTTCGGGAGATACAGAGCTAGACCGGCTGGCGCTGGATCACACGCGGCGCGCCTCGCCCTTTCCCGCGCCGCCGGCTGGGGCGCAGACCGTCTTCAAATATCGCTACAACACCCGCTAGGGGCGTCGCGTTCGGCGCAGTCCGTTTACTAGGTAAACAATCCCCGCTAAGCTTTGGCCAAACCGGAGGGACAGGGGAGGCAAGCGGGTGACAGCCGACGATCGACACGGCGCAGAGACGGGCCCCGAGAGCGCGGGATCGGTGCTTGAGACCCTGATCGGCTATAACCTCAAGCGCGCCTATGTGATCGTGCAGGCCGATTTCCGCGAGGCGCTCGGCCAGGACGGGCTCGGCCCGCGGGCCTTCTCCGCGCTTTCCTTCGTCGTGCAATTTCCCGAGATCACCCAAAGCGCGCTGGCGCGTAAACTCGGGATCGAGCGCTCCGGCCTCGTGGCGATTGTTGACGATCTGGAACGGCGCGGGTTTCTGCGGCGCACGGCGGTTCCGGGGGATCGCCGGTCCCACGCGCTGGTCGCGACACATGTGGGGCAGGCGGCGCTCCGTTCGGCGCAGGATGCGGTGCGCGCGCATGAGGCGGCGCTGTTGGCGCATATGACCGAGCAGGAGCGGGAGATGCTGATCACGCTGCTCCGCAAGATCCGCGCGCGGGAGGGGTGAACATGGCGGGAGATTGCCTGCGGTTCGGTGGCGCGATCCGACGGGGGCCGCGATGAGCGGCACGGGGTTCTGGACGCCGGTCTTCGACATCGAAAAGCGCGGCGATGGCAGCATCCTGATGCGCCAGAACGACCCTCTCACGGACCACCGCCCGACGCTGGCCGACGCGCTAGACCACTGGGCCGAGACCGCGCCCGACCGTCCCTTCCTCGCCCGGCGCGCGCCGGGCGGCGGCGACTGGCGGCGGATCAGCTACGGCGCGGCGCGCGCGGCGGCGCGGGCGATGGGCGCGTCGCTCCTGACGCTCGGGCTGGGGCCGGACCGGCCGCTCCTGATCCTGTCGGAAAACAGCCTCGAACACGCGCTTCTGGGCCTCGCTTGCACCTGCGTCGGCATACCCTTCGCGCCGGTCTCGCCGGCCTATTCGCTGGTCTCCAAGGACCACCGCAAGCTCCGCGAGATCGCCCGGACGCTCCGGCCCGGCGCGGTCAACGCCGACGATCCCGAGGCCTTCGCCCCCGCGCTCGCGGCGTTGGCGGCGAGAGGGCGACACGTGATTTCCAACGAGGACGGGCCAGGCCGGATCGGGCTCGAGACCCTGCGCGGCGGCGATCCGGCAGGGGCCGAGGAGGCGCGCGCGGGCGTCGGGCCCGAGACGATCGTCAAGTATCTCTTCACCTCCGGCTCCACCGGCGCGCCCAAGGCCGTCATCAACACCCACTCGATGATCTGTGCCAACCAGGCGATGGTCCGCGATTGCTACCGGTTCGTGGCAGAGCGCCCGCCCGTGGTGCTCGACTGGGCGCCGTGGAACCACACGGCGGGGGGCAACAAGGTCTTTTACCTCGTGATGACCAACGGCGGCACGTTCTACATCGACGATGGCCGCCCCGTCTCGGGGCGCTTCGACGAGACCCTGCGCAACCTGCGCGAGATCGCCTGCACGTGGTACTTCAACGTGCCGCTGGGCTACGACCTTCTGGTCGAGGCGCTCGAAGGGGAGCCCGCGCTGGCCGAGATGTTCTTCCGCGATCTGGGCATGATGTTCTACGCGGGGGCCGGCATGTCGCAGATCACATGGGACCGGCTGCGCGCCGTCGCGCGCCGGACGGCGGGGCGCGAGGTGCTGCTGGCCACGGGGCTCGGCGCAACCGAGACCGCCCCCTTCGCGCTGGCCTGTACCGAGGTGCAGGAACGGGCAGGCAACGTGGGCGTTCCCGCGCGGGGGCTGACGCTCAAGCTGGTGCCTCAGGGCGGCAAGCTGGAGGCGCGGCTCAAGGGGCCGACGATCACGCCCGGCTACAAGGGCGATCCGGCAAAGACAGCGGAGGCCTTTGACGAGGAGGGGTTCTACAAGCTGGGGGACGCGCTGCGCCCGGCCGACCCGGAGGATTTCACCAAGGGGTTCTTCTTCGACGGGCGTATGGCGGAGAACTTCAAACTGACAAGCGGGACATGGGTCCCTGTCGGCGCGGTGCGCGCCGCGCTGGTCGATGCGATGGGCGGGCTGGTGCGCGATGCGGTGATCGTGGGCGAGAACGCACCGGAGCTCGGGGCGCTGCTCATCCTGAGCGAAGCGGGCGCGGCGATGGCGCCCGAGGCGCGGGAGGCGGCGCTTGCCGAACGGCTGGCGGCGGCGGCGCGGGCCGCGACGGGGTCGGCCAGCCGGGTGCGCCGCGCGCTCGTGCTCACCGAGCCGCCGAGCTTCGAGCGCGGCGAGGTGACCGAGAAGGGCTCGCTCAACCAGCGCCAGATGCGCGGCAACAACGCCGAGGCGATCATGACGCTCTATGACGGCGGACCGGGCGTCCTGACCTTCTAGAGCGCGTCGATCACGTGGACGAGCCACAGGGTGATTGCCGGGAACCCGGCGAGGAGCACCACCCGCAGGATATCCGTCAGCACGAAGGGCATCGCGCCGCGATAGGTCTCGCCGATGGGCGTGTCGCGGGCCATCGAGTTGATGATGAAGAGATTCATCCCCACAGGGGGCGTGATCAGCCCCACCTCCACCACGATCAGCACGAGGATCCCGAACCAGAGCCCGAAGTCATTGGCGCTCATGCCGAAATCGAGCGTGGCCATGATCGGATAGATGATCGGCACGGTCAGCAGGACCATGGAGAGCGAATCCATCACACAGCCGAAGGCGAGGTACATCAGCAGCACGATGGTAAGCACCAGCCACGGCGAGAAGCCCTGTTCGCCGACCCAGACGGAGGCGGTCTGGGGCAGGAAGGTCAGCGACAGGAAGTTGTTGTAGAGCTTGGCGCCGAGGATGATCATGAAGATCATCGCCGAGGATGAGGCGGTCGCGAGAATCGCGTCGCGCAGCCGGGCCCAACTCATCTCGCCCGTGGCGAGCGCGGCGACGAATGTGCCTGCCGCGCCGACGGCGGCGGCTTCGGTCGGGGTGAAGATCCCGGCATAGATGCCGCCGACCACCACGAGGAAGATCGTCAGCACCGGCCAGACCTTGCCGAGCGCGACCAGCCGTTCGGCCCAGGGCACGCGGGGTTTGACCGCGGCGCTGTTGGGGGCGACCCGCACCCAGACCGAGATCGCGACCATGTAGCCGATGGCGGCGAGGATGCCGGGCACGAGCGCCGCGACGAAGAGCTTCTCGATGTTCTGCTCGGCGAGGATCGCGTAGATCACCAGGATGACCGACGGCGGGATCAGGATTCCGAGCGTGCCCCCCGCGGCGAGGGCGCCGGTGGAGAGCGAGCCGGGGTAGCCGTAGCGCTTCATCTCGGGCAGCGCGACCTGTCCCATGGTGGCCGCGGTGGCGAGCGACGAGCCGCAGATCGCTCCGAACCCCGCGCAGGCTCCGACCGCCGACATGGCAACCCCGCCGCGCCGGTGGCCGAGGAAGCTTTCGGCCGCGCGGAAGAGCGAGGCGGACATGCCCGAGAGCGTGGCGAACTGGCCCATCAGCAGAAAGAGCGGGATGATCGAGAAGGAGTAGTTGGAGAACTCGCCGTAAACCATCGTCTTGAGTTGGTTGAGCACCATCGCGGGTGTGCCGATGACGAGGTAGTTGCCGAGCACGCCGACCGCGATCATCGCCAGTGCAATGGGCGCGCGCAGGAAGACGAGCAGCAAAAGGACGGGGAAGGACCAGAGCGCGAGGGCGATCGGTGTCATGGCTCAGCCCTCCAGACCGGCGAGGCGGCGCGCCGAGCGCAGCACGCAAAACAGCGCGACGAGCACGAAGCCGACGGCGCCGACGAGGCTCGCGGCATAACCCTGCCAGACCGGGATCTGGGCGATGAGTGTGGTGTCGCCATAGGCGAGCCTGTCCTGCATCCCCAGATAGAGCCGCCAGCTTCCGACCGCGGCGACCACGGCCATGCCGATGTTGAACAGCAGGTCGAGCCCGAGCGAGAGCCGCGCGGGCATCGCGGGCTGGAAGAGGTCGACCCGGGCATGGGCATCGCGCAACTGGGCCCAGGGCAGAAAGGCGAATACCGCCGCGGCCATCGCGATTTCGGTCATGTCGTAGATCCCCTTGATCGGACCGATGCCGATATCAAGCGGCACCAGCGCGCGCCCCGCAATCGACACGCAGGTCATCCCGACGATGAGCAGCAGCACCAGCCCGCCGGCCAGCGCCAGGGCGCGGGCGATGGCCTCCGCCGCGCGATGAAGCCCTTGATACATCCGTGAAGTCCCCGAACCGAAAAAGGAGAGAGGGCCCCCGCGGGCCCTCTCGGTGGTCGTGCTGCGGCCGCGATCAGCCGCCGTGCTTGGCGATCAGGCCGCGCGCCTGTTCGATCAGCGCGGCGCCGTCGATGCCCTTGTCGTTCATCTCGGCGATCCAGTCGTCGATCACCGGCTGGGCCGCCTCTTTCCAGCGGGCGACCTCGGCCTCGTCGAGCTCGACGATGGTGTTGCCCGCGTTTACGGCGATCTCGCGCGCCGGCGCGTCCATGTCATACATGACCTGTGTGGCGAAGGCCGACAGCTTGGCGCCGGATTCCGCGTCGAGGATCGCCTTGAGATCATCGGGCAGGGCGTCATACTTGGCCTTGTTCATCGCCAGAACGATGGTCGCGGTATAGAGCGCCTCGTCGCCCGCGAACTCGGTGTGGTTCTCCACCAGCTCCGCCAGACGGATCGAGCTCGTGACCTCCCACGGCACCACAGTGCCCTTGACCACGCCCTTGGAGAGCGCTTCGGGGATCGCCGGAAGCGGCATCCCGACCGGCGTCGCGCCGAGCTCGGAGAGCAAGTTGTTGATGATCCGGGTCGGGCCGCGCATCGTCACGCCGCTCATGTCCTCAAGGCTCTCGACCCCGTCCTTGGTGTGGATCAAGCCGGGCCCATGAACCCAGGCGCCGAGGATCTGGACATCGCCGTATTCGCTCTCCTGCCAGTCGGTCTCGACCATCTCCCAGAAGGCCGAGGCGGTGGCGACCGGATCGGTCATCATGAAGGGCAGCTCGAACACTTCGGTGCGCGGGAAGCGGCCGGGGGTGTAGCCCACGAGCGTCATGATTATATCGGCCACGCCATCGCGCGCCTGATCCATCAGCTCGGGCGGGCGGCCGCCGAGCGACATGGCGTCGAAATGCTGGAACGCGATCCGCCCGCCGGAGGCTTCCTCGACGCTCTCGGCCCAGGGCTTGAGAATCATGGACGGAACGGGCGCGGGCGGCGGCAGGAACTGGTGCAGCCGGAGCGTCACATCCTGCGCGGTTGCGCTGCTGCCGATCATCCCGGCCGCAAGGGCGCCGGCGGCTAGAATGCGTGTGAAAAGTCGTGTGTTCATGGGGGTCCTCCCTGATCCTCCCGTGGGTATCGCGTTGCCGCGATCTTGTGGCAGGTTACGCCATAAGCCCTGCCTGTGAAATGTGCCTTCGCGTCCTAAGAGTGGTAGAAATCGCGCATCGGCGGGCCCTCCGCGCCGGGCGGAGTTCAGCGAAACTTCGGCTCCCGTTTTTCGAGAAAGGCGCGCATACCCTCCTGCGCGCCCTCGGAGGTCTGGGACATCGAGGCCGCGAGGCTCTCGGCGAAGAGCCCGTCGCCGCGCGCCATGTCGGCGATGCGGGGCAAGGCGTTGATCATCAGATAGTTGGAGAAGGGCGCGTTGGCGGCCATCCGCGCGGCCAGCTTGCGCGCGAGGTCCAGCCCCTCGCCATCGCCCACCGCGTAATGCGCCAGCCCGAGTTGCAGCCCCTCATCGGCGCCATAGCGGCGCCCGGTCAGCATCATCTCGCGCATCCGGTCCGCCCCGAGGATGCGGCCCACGCGGACCGAGGCCCCGCCGCCGACGAAGATCCCGCGACGCCCCTCGGGCAGTTCGAACCGTACGGAAGGCTCGGCGATGCGGACGTGCGTCGCGCTCGCGATCTCCAACCCGCCGCCGATGACCGCCCCGGTCAGCACCGAGACCACCGGCAGGCCGCCGTATTCGATCAGCTCCGAGACCCGGTGCCAGTTGCGCGAATGATGGACCCCGTCGACCGGGGCGCGATGCTGGTGCTCGGCCAGATCGAGACCGGCGCAGAAATGCCCGCCTTCACCGCGCAGGATCACCGCCGCGACCCCGTCCGGAGGCGCCGAGAAAAACGCATCCAGCGCGTCGATGAGCGCGTCGTTCATCGCGTTGCGCTTTTCCGGGCGATCAAAGATGAGCTCTGCGATCTCGCCTGTGATTTCGATCCGGATGATCGGCCGATCTGTCATGGGCATCCCTTCTGCAGCGGGCCGGTCAGGCCATCGGGTGGTCGAGAAGTGTTGTACCGGTAAACAGTTTTGCAGTATAGCGTTATTCTCGCGCGGGGGGCGGCTGCTCCCGCTGCTCAGGCCGCTGAAAGGACCCGACATGGTCGATTTTTCCAAGGTGGAGGCGATCGACTTCCACACCCATGCCGAAGAGCCCTGCGACAGTTGCCGCGATGACGGGTACAACGAGTTCCAGACCGGCATGGCGGCCTATTTCCGCAATCCCGCCGGGGCCGAAGGGATGCTGCCGACGGTGCAGGATACCGCCGCCTACTACCGCGCGCGCAACATCGCGGCGGTGATCTTTCCGGTGGACGCGGAGCGCGAGACTGGCTTCCGGCGCTACTCCAACGAGGAGGTGGCGAGCCTCTGCGCGGAAAACGACGACATCCTGATCCCCTTCGCCTCGGTCGATCCGCACAAGGGCCGCGCGGGCGCGCGCGAGGTGCGCAGGCTGGTGCGGGAGTTCGGCGTGCGCGGCTTCAAGTTCCACCCCACGATGCAGGGGTTTTTCCCCAACGACCGCGCGGCCTGCTACACCGTGCTGGAGGCCTGCGCCGAGGAGGGGGTGATCACGCTCTTTCACACCGGCCAGACCGGTGTCGGCTCGGGGATGCGCGGCGGCATGGGGATGCGGCTGAAATACTCCAATCCGATGCATATCGATGACGTGGCGGTGGATTTTCCCGACATGAAGATCGTCCTTGCGCACCCCTCCTTTCCATGGACCGAAGAGGGGCTCGCCGTGGCGCAGCACAAGCCCAACGTCTACATCGACATGTCCGGCTGGTCGCCGCGCTATTTCCCGGAGATTTTTACCCGCTATGCCAACTCGATCCTGAAGCGGAAGATGCTCTTCGGCTCCGACTGGCCGGCCATCACGCCGGACCGCTGGCTCAAGGATTTCGCCGAGGCGCCATTCAAGGATGAGGTCCGCCCGCTGATTTTGAAGCAAAACGCGCTGCGGCTCCTGGGCGAGGTGGAGTGACCATGACCGACAACAGGATTCTGATCGTCGGGGGCGGGATCGGCGGGCTCGCGATGGCGCTGACGCTGCAACAGATCGGCGTGGATTGCGTGGTCTTCGAGGCCGCGCCGGAGATGAAGCCGCTCGGGGTTGGCATCAACCTGCAGCCCAACGCGGTGCGCGAGCTCTACGATCTCGGGATCGGGGCGGCGGATCTGGACAGGGTCGGTCTGCCCGCCGAGGAATGGGCGCTTGTGGGCCTGAACGGGCGCGAGGTCTATGCCGAGCCGCGCGGGACCAAGGCGGGGTATCACTGGCCGCAATATGCCGTGCATCGCGGCGCGCTGCATGTGTTGCTCTACGAGCGACTGATCGAACGGGCCGGGCCCGGGGCGGTCCAGCTTGGCACGCGGGTGACAGGCTATCGGCAGGACGGGGGGCTGGTGACGGCCACGGTCGAGGGGCCGGATGGCGAGTCGCGCGAGGTCTCCGGCCGGCTGCTGATCGGGGCGGATGGCATCCATTCGGCGGTGCGCGCGCAGATGCACCCGGACCAGCCGCCGATCCACTGGGGCGGCGCGCTCATGTGGCGCGGCACGTTGCGCACCCGCGCGATCCGCACGCAATCGTCTTTCGTCGGGCTCGGGACGCACCGGCACCGGATGGTGATCTACCCGATTTCCCGCCCCGATGCGGATGGGCTCTCGCTGGTCAACTGGATCGCCGAGGTGACGCTGGACAATTCCGGCGGCTGGCAGCAGGACGGCTGGTTCCGGCCCGTCACGGTGGAGAGCTTCCTGCACCATTTCGAGAGCTTCCGTTACGACTGGCTCAACGTGCCGGAGATGCTGCGGCAAACCGATTGCGCCTATGAGAACCCGATGATCGACCGCGATCCGGTGGACACCTGGGTCGACGGGGCGGTCGCGCTCATGGGTGACGCGGCCCATGCGATGTACCCCACCGGCTCCAACGGCGCGAGCCAGGCGATTGTCGATGCGCGCGTGATCGGGTCGCAGCTGCTGCGTCACGGGATCACGCCGGACGCTCTGGCCGCCTATGACGCGCAGCTCTGCGCGCCGGTGTCGGAACTTGTGCTGCGCAATCGCGGCAACGGGCCTTTCGGGCTGCTCAACCTGCTGGACGAACGCTGCGGAGGGGTGTTCGAGGATATCGATGCGGTCATCCCGGCCGACGAACGCGCGGCGTTCATGGCGCGCTACAAGGCCGCCGCCGGGTTTGCGATGGAACAGCTCAACGCGGCGCCGCCGACGATCGGCCCCGGTGCGCGCCTCACCACCCAGCACGATCTGTCGAACGCCTGAGCTTTCGGAGCTTTTCGTTTTCCAGGGAAGGGGTGGGGCGCTGGTTTTGCGATCCGCGCCGGCCTCTGGATCGTCGTCTTTATCGGCATCCCCCGGCGAGGCGTCCGCGCCGCCGGGGGGGAAGTCTTTCGGGGCCTTAGCCGCCGAAGTCGTCCAGCATGATGTCTTCGCGGTCGACGCCGAGATCGAGCAGCATGTTGATCACCGACTGGTTCATGATCGGCGGGCCACACATGTAGTATTCGCAATCTTCCGGCGCCGGGTGGTTCTTGAGGTATTCCTCGTAGAGCACGTTGTGGATGAAGCCGGTGTAGCCGCCCCAGTTATCCTCCGGCAGCGCATCGGAGAGCGCCACGTGCCAGGTGAAGTTGGGGAATTCGGCCGCGAGCTCGTCGAAGTCCTCGACGAAGAACATCTCGCGCTTGGAGCGCGCGCCGTACCAGAAGGTGATCTTGCGATCCTTGTTCTTCAGGCGCTTGAGCTGGTCGAAGATGTGGCTGCGCATCGGGGCCATGCCCGCGCCGCCGCCGATGAAGACCATTTCCTTTTCGGTCTCGCGCGCGAAGAACTCGCCGAAGGGACCGGAGATCGTGACCTTGTCGCCCGGCTTGAGGTTGAAGATGTAGCTCGACATCTTGCCCGGGGGGATGCCATCGGAGCCCGGGGGCGGGGAGGCCACGCGGACGTTGAGCATGATCATACCCTTTTCATCAGGGTAGTTGGCCATGGAATAGGCCCGCTCGATCGGTTCGGCGACGGTGGATTCGTACTGCCAGAGATTGAACTTGTCCCAATCCTCGCGGTACTCCTCCTCGACGTCGAAATCCTTGTAGCTCACGTGATGCGCCGGGGCTTCGATCTGGATGTAGCCGCCTGCGCGGAAGTTCACGTCCTCGCCCTCTGGCAGCTCCAGAACCAGCGCCTTGATGAAGGTCGCGACGTTTTCGTTGGAGCGCACGGTGCACTCCCATTTCTTGACGCCGAAGACCTCCTCGGGGACCTCGATGTCCATGTCCTGCTTGACCGCCACCTGACAGGAGAGCCGGTCGCCGCAGGCGGCCTCACGCTTGGTGATGTGGCTTTCCTCGGTGGGCAGGATGGACCCGCCGCCGGAGTGGATCTTGACGCGGCACTGCGCGCAGGTGCCACCCCCGCCACAGGCGGAGGGGACGAAGAGTTGCTGTTCGGCGAGCGTCTGCAGGAGCTTGCCGCCAGCGGGGACCGAAACCGTCTTCTCGCCGTTGATCGTGATGTTCACGTTGCCGGTCGAGACCAGCTTGGAGCGCGCGGTGAGGATGATCGTCACCAGCGCGAGCACGATCAGGGTGAAGAGGAGAATGCCGAGACCAAAAGTTGCCATGTCGTGTCGGGCTCCCTCAGAGTTTCACGCCGCTGAAGGACATGAAGGCCATGGCCATCAGACCCGCGGTGATGAAGGTGATGCCGAGACCCTGCAGGCCGTCGGGGATGTCGGAATATTTCAGCTTCTCGCGCACGCCCGCCATCGCGGTGATGGCCAGCGCCCAGCCGAAGCCGGAAGAGACGCCATAGGTCACGCTTTCGGCGAAGTTGTAGCTGCGTTCCACCATGAAGAGCGAGCCGCCGAGGATGGCGCAGTTCACCGTGATGAGCGGCAGGAAGACGCCAAGCGCGTTGTAGAGCGGCGGGAAGTACTTATCGAGCACCATCTCGAGGATCTGCACCAGCGCGGCGATCACCCCGATATAGGAGATGAGGCCGAGGAAGGTCAGGTCCACGTTCTCGAAGCCCGCCCAGCTCAGCGCGCCGGGGGCGAGCAGGTAGGTCAGGATCAGGTTGTTGGCGGGCACGGTGATCGCCTGCACCACCATGACCGAGATGCCAAGGCCGATGGCGGTCGCGATCTTCTTGGAGACCGCGATGAAGGTACACATGCCGAGGAAGAACGACAGGGCGAGGTTTTCGACGAAGATCGCCTTTACCGCTAGGGAAATCAGCGCTTCCATCAGTGGGCCTCCACGATTTGGATCTTGTATTCGCGCTCTTCGACCTGCTCGGGTTTCCACGACCGGAAGGCCCAGATCAGCAGCCCGATGACGAAGAAGGCCGAGGGCGGCAGCAGCAAAAGCCCGTTGGGCACGTACCAGCCGCCGTTGTTGACCGTCTGCAGGATGGTCACGCCGAAGAGGCTGCCGGAGCCGAAGAGCTCGCGGACAACGCCGACGAGCATGAGGATCAGCCCGTAGCCGAGCCCGTTGCCCACGCCGTCGATGAAGCTCGCCACCGGCGGGTTCTTCATGGCGAAGGCTTCGGCGCGGCCCATCACGATACAGTTGGTGATGATCAGGCCGACGAAGACCGAGAGCGTCTTGGAAATCTCGAAGGCATAGGCCTTGAGGATCTGGTCCACGATGATCACCAGCGAGGCGATGATCACCATCTGGACGATGATCCGGATCGAGCCGGGGATCTGGCTGCGGATCATGGAGATGAACATCGACGAGAAGCCCGTCACCAGCGTCACGGCGATGGCCATGACGAAGGCGACCTTCAGCGAGGAGGTCACCGCGAGGGCGGAACAGATGCCCAGAACCTGAAGCGTGATGGGGTTGTTGTCGACCAGCGGGTCGATCAGCATCTCTCTGCGTGTTTGAGCCATCAGATCTCTCCTGCCTTGAGATTTTCAAGGAAGGGCGCGTAGCCTTCCTCGCTCATCCAGAAACGGACCAGATTGTCGACACCGGCCGAAGTCAGCGTGGCGCCGGCGAGGGCATCCACGTGATATTCCGCGCCCGCGGGCGGGATGCTCTTGGAGACGGTGATCTGCAGCTCGCCCGACTCGTCGGTGAGCTTCTTGCCATTCCAGAGCGCCTTCCAGCGCGGGTTGTCCACTTCGGCGCCGAGGCCCGGGGTCTCGGCGTGGCTGTAGAATTGCAGCCCGTAGATATCGTTACCGTTTTCCTCGATGGCGATGAAGCCATAGAGGGTCGACCAGAGGCCATAGCCGTGAATCGGCAGGATGACCTTGTCGATCTCGCCCGCCGCGTCGCGCAGCAGGTAAACCGTCACATAGTCGGCCTGGCGCCCGATACCAGCGGGATCGTCCTCCAGAGCGGTCGAGAGGGCCGGATCGTCGGCGGCGGCCTGATCGTCGAAGGTGGCCGGGTCGAACTGGTCGGAGAACGCGCCAGTCTCAAGCTCAAGCACCTGCGGCTCGAAGGCCTGGAAGGCCGCGACCACATCGGTATCGGGATCGTAGACCCCGGCGACCTGCAGAATGTTGATCTGCTTGTCCTTGAGCTTGTTGACCTCCTGGATCGGGCGCAGCGACACCGAGACCGCCGAGACGATCATCGAGGCCACAAGGCACAGCGACCCGGCGACGATCACGGTCTTGGAGACCGAATCCGGCGGAGCGGCGAGGAAACGGCGGATGGGTCCGAGGTTCTGGTTTTCGTCAGACATGTCGTTTCGCCCTGCGTTTGATGTTGGCCTGCACGACGAAGTAGTCGATCAGAGGCGCGAACACGTTCCCGAAGAGAATGGCGAGCATCATGCCTTCGGGGAAGGCCGGGTTGATCACCCGGATCATCACCACCATGAAGCCGATGAGCGCGCCATAGATGTAGCGGCCGACGTTGGTGTGCGAAGCCGAGACCGGCTCCGTCACCATGAAGACAAGGCCGAAGGCATAGCCGCCGATCACCAGATGCCAGTACCAGGGCATGGCGAACATCGGGTTGCTGTCGGAGCCGACGACGTTGAGCAGCAGCGAAAAGCCGATCATGCCGCCGAGGCAGCCCACCACGAGCCGCCAGTTGGCGATCTTGGTGATGAGCAGGAAGGCAAGCCCGATCAGGCAGGCCAGCGTCGAGGTCTCGCCGATGGAGCCGGGGATCGTGCCGATGAAGGAACTGGCCCAGGTCATGCCGTTGGCGGCGAGGTCCTGGTAGCCCTGGCTCGCGCCGATGGAGAGCGCGGTCGCGCCGGAGTAGCCGTCCACGGGCACCCAGATCGAATCGCCCGACATTTGAGCGGGGTAGGCGAAGTAGAGGAAGGCCCGGCCGGTCAGCGCCGGGTTGAGGAAGTTTTTCCCTGTCCCGCCAAAGACTTCCTTGCCGATCACCACGCCGAAGGAGATGCCGAGCGCGACCTGCCATAGCGGCGCGGTCGCGGGCAGGATGAGCGCGTAGAGCATCGAGGTGACGAGGAAGCCCTCGTTGACCTCATGGCCGCGCACGGTGGCGAAGATCACTTCCCAGATGCCGCCCACGACCAGCGTCGTGATGTAGATCGGCAGGAAGTAGAGCGCCCCGTGCAGGAAATTCGCCAGCGGATTGGCCGGGTTGAACCCGATGCCGAAGGCGCTCAGGATCCAGGCGCGCCAGCCGCTCGGATCGAAGTTCCCGAGCGCGAAGTTGGCCTGGAGGCCGACGTTGTAGAGCCCGAGGATGATGCAGGGGATTGTCGCGATGACCACATAGGTCATGATCCGCTTCATATCGATGTAGGAGCGCGCGTGCGGCGCGGCGGTGGTGACCGTCTTTGGCGTGTAGAGGAAGCTCTCCACCATCTCGTAGACGGGGAAGAGTTTCTCGTATTTGCCGCCCTTTACGAAATTCGGTTCGATGCGGTCAAAGAAGCTGCGAAGACCCAAGCCCTAGCCCTCCTTTTCGATTTTGGTGAGACAGTCGCGAAGCGCCATGCCGTATTCATACTTTGCGGGGCAGGCAAAGCCCACAAGTCCGAGATCTTCCTCATCCAGTTCCAGAGCGCCGAGCGCCTGGGCCTGGTCGGTGTCCATCACCAGCAGCGCGCGCAGAAGCTGCGTCGGCAGGTAGTCTTGCGGCATGATCTCTTCGAAGGTGCCGATCGGCACCATCGCGCGGCGCCCGCCGTTGAGGTTGGACGTAAGGTTGTAGACCTTCTTCGCAAAGGCGGAGCCGAGCACCGGTTGCA
Source organism: Poseidonocella sedimentorum (assembly GCF_900116005.1). Taxonomy (GTDB): domain Bacteria; phylum Pseudomonadota; class Alphaproteobacteria; order Rhodobacterales; family Rhodobacteraceae; genus Poseidonocella; species Poseidonocella sedimentorum. Next base: position 96,939 of record NZ_FOYI01000007.1, on the reverse strand, counting down.
CGGCGTATTTGCCTGGCATCGGGCGAATCCAGCCCATCGGGATCTGTTTGTGATCCTCTTCGATGAGGGTGATCTGTCGTGCGTAGCGCCCGAGATAGGCCGAGGGCCCTTCGCCGAGACGCCCGCTGAGGATCGAGCCGGAAATGAGCCGCACCGGGACGCTTGCGTCGTATTCGCCCTCGGCAAGCTCGGTCAGCGACGCGCCCGCAACCGTGCGCACAAGGCGCGGATTGGTGCAAAGCGGTCCAGAGAGCGCGATCACACGGCGCGGATCGTAGTGCCCGGTTTCCAGCAGCCGGCCGATGGCGATCACATCCTGATAGCCGATGGTCCAGACCATCTCGGCCGAAGTCGGCGGCTGGAGGAAATGAATATGCGTGCCCGCGAGGCCGGCGGGGTGGGGGCCGGAGAAATCCGCAAGCTCGACGCCCGCGATGCCCGCGCCGGGCATGGCGGCGCCGGTCTCGTGGCAGAGATAGGTCGTCCCGGAGGTCAGGGTCGCCACAGCGGCGAGCCCGGTCTCGAAGGCCGATCCCGCATCGGCGATCACCACGGCCGGATCGCCGCTCAGCGGCTCGCTGTCCATCGCGGTCACGAAGATCGCGGCGGGGCGGCTCTCGGGCTCGGGAACCTTGGAGTAGGGCCGCGTGCGGAACGACGTCCACAGGCCCGAGGCGCAGAGCCGCTCCACGAGCCCCTCCTGCGTCGTTATGTCACCCGTCTGAGAGAAGTCCTGGGGGGGCTGTGCGCCCTCATCGACGTCGATCTCGACGCTGATGAGCACACGCCGCGCGCCCCGATTCACCGCCCGGACCCGGCCCGCGGCGGGCGATGTGATCATCACCTCCGGGCTGTCCTTGTGAAAAAACAGCGGTGTACCGATCCCGACGGTCTCGCCTTCCTGCACAAGCAGTCTTGGCTTCAACCCGATATAGTCGGCGGCAATCACTGCAGCGGTGCGAATATCTCTTCCGTCCGTGATCTCCTGCGCCGGTTTCCCGGCGACGGGCAGATCCAGACCTTTCTTTAGCTTGAAGCTTCCCACGCTTTTGGCCTCCGGTAGTCACTGGCGCGCGGTATGCTACGTTTTTGGCGCGACCAAAAGTACTGATTTGCTCATTCGCAACATTTATGTGTTGAATCGGGTTAAGAAACCAAAGAAAAGCTCCCCAATGTATGCGAGACAGTTCGCGATTGATCTCTCGGAGGCGATTACGGTGCCAACCAGCATGAAATTCTCCCGGCGCAGCTTCATTGTCATGTCGCTCGCCTTGGCGGCCTGCAAACGTGGCGCGAATGTTCTGGAGCTGTCCGGCTCCACCATGGGGACCAGCTTCTCGGTGGTCGCGGTGGACCACGAGGGCGCGGCGGACAAGGCCGCGGTGTCTCGCGCGATCGATACCGCGCTCGCTCAGGTGAACCAGCAGATGTCCAACTGGGATGCCGGCTCGGAAGTCTCGCGCTTCAACGCCGCCCGGACGACCGGGCCCATCGCCGTCTCTCCCGAGCTGGGCGAGGTGGTCTCCGCTGCGCTTGACGTGCACGCCGCGAGCGACGGGCAGTTCGACATCACGCTCGGCTCCGCGATCGAGGCCTGGGGCTTTGGTGCCACCGGCGCCGCCGACGGGCGCGAGCCCTCCGCCGCGCTGCTCGCCGCCGCCGCCGGGACCCACGGGCTCAGCATCGAGGGCGGCGCCGTCCGCAAGGCGCACCCCGAGACACAGATCTACCTGTCGTCCATCGGCAAGGGCTTCGGCGTCGATCAGGTCGCGGGCGCGCTGCGCGGCTTCGGGCTGAAGGATTTCATGGTCGAGATCGGTGGCGATCTCTATGTATCCGGCAACAACGCCGACGGCCAACCCTGGCAGATCGGGATCGAATCGCCCGACGCGCTCAGCCGCCAGGCCTATGATATCGCGAGCATTTCCAACCTCGGGATGGCCACCTCCGGCGACTATCGCAACTACTTCGAAAAAGATGGCGCGCGCTACTCGCACATCCTCGATGCACGCACCGGTCGCCCCGTGACGCACAACACCGCCTCGGTCACCGTGCTGGCCGAAAACGCGATGCTGGCCGATGCATGGGCCACCGCGCTGCTCGCAGTCGGGACGGAGCGGGGCCTTGAGATCGCAAATCAACGTGATCTCGCCGCCATGTTCATTGATCGCGACGGCAAAGCGGACCATGTAGGATACACGCGCGCCGAGAGCGCGCGGTTTGCGGCGCTCAAGGCCTGAGGCCTGAGGCGCAGGGTCACACAAGAACGGGGTAGCGACTCATGGCCACCTTTTTGCTCACCTTTGGATTGCTGGTTCTGATCGTCACGGGCATGGCGCTCGGGGTGATCTTTTCCGGCAAGACCATCAAGGGTAGCTGCGGCGGGCTCAACGCGATCACCGATGCGGATCAATGCCTTGTCTGCAACAAGGACATCGACCCCGACAGCCCCCTGCGCGAGCGTCTGCTTTGCCCCCGGGCGCGCAAGATGCTCTCGGAAATGGACGCCTGATCCAGCAAACCCGGGTCCGGCCCGCCCTCGGCGCACCGGCTTGCTGCCTTGACGATTGTGACGCCGATCACGCCGTCAGAGGAACAAACCCCAGAATCATCAGGCAAACCGCCGCGACGACCCCGTAGAGCCAGAGCTGCCAGCGGGGCCCTTCGGCTTTCCAGACGCGGCGGTATCTGTGCCCTGCCAGACAGGCCAGAACGAACAAAAGCGTGGCGATGAGCGGCGTAAGTGTCAGTTCTTCCAAACTGGGGTGTTCCTAAATCCGTCAAACGTCGTGTAGGCTGATCGCTACAGGGAGAGGGAAGCAACCATTCGGGAGGGCCTTCATGCCAGCTTCGTATCAGGCGCCGAGCCGCAAGGACAAGTCTTCGGACACGACCTACAGCCAATCGGCCCAGACCAATACTTCAGCCGAGACCGCCAACGTCCAGAAGATCCTTCAATCCAAGGACAAGGCCGTATTTTCCATCCGCCCGCAGCAGACGATCCACGACGCGGTCGAGATCCTGCGCGACAAGCGGATCGGCGCGCTTCTGGTGATGGATGCCGAGGGGCATCTCGTGGGGATTCTCTCGGAGCGCGATATCGTTCGCAAGCTCGCCGATACGCCGGGCAAGACGCTGCCCAATCGTGTCGAGGATGTCATGACCCGGGATGTCGAGGTCTGCACCCCGGATGAGCCGCTGCTGTCGGTTCTGCGCCGCATGACCGCCGGGCGGTTCCGGCACATGCCGGTTGCCGCCGACAACGGGGTGGTGGGGATCGTGACGATCGGCGATGTCGTCAATTTCCGCCTCAAGGAACTTGAACACGAAGCGCTTCAGCTCAAGCAACTCATCGTCGGCTGAGCACGGCCTGCGTCTTTGGCCCGCGTTCAATTGCGCTGTTCGACAGGTGCGGGATCGGGATCGAGCCGCCTGTGCCAGATCAGATGATCGGTGAGGGGCGACACGTCGAAGGGCACCGGCATGGCCACAAGGTCATGCCGGGCCATCATGCGTGGCGCTGCCGTGCGGTTGAAACCCGCGATGGGGCCGGAATTTCTCAGGAACTCGCGCAGTCTGGTCATTTTGACCACACGCCGCCGGATCGCCCAGTCGCCCCGATTTCCAGCATTGCATCAACGACTTGCCGAGCCTGTTGCGCCGGTTTTTCACGCCGTGGGCAGACTCCGGCCGGGGCCGGCCGCGCCGCTCAGGCAGGAATATCTATAGAAATCGTTTAGGATTACATGAGTATTCATTTCGAAAATGAAGCGCGGCGAGGCAAAATCGTCGGCACGTCGGTTGGGGAAGAGCAATGGAAGAGACAAGAGCCGAGACCCTTGCCGCCACCGTAGCGGCGCCCGAGGCCCATCGTGCGGGCGGCCTGTCGGCGGTGATCGGCGCGGCGACATGTTGCGGGGCGGACTTGCGCCGCACCCCCGCTGACGGCGCGCCGGTTGACATGATCCCGCGGCTCGCGCCGAATCCGGCGGTCGGGCAGCGGCGCTCCCCGTTGCGCCACCACTGGCCGGGGGCGGCGGCATGACCCTGCGCGACCAGCCGGCCCCGCTGCGGTGGGCCATCGCCGCGCTGGCCACGGCGATGTGCCTGTTTTGCATCCTGTGGAACCTCGATCTGTCGACCCGGCTCGGCCTCGCGATCCGGCACCAGCAATATCTCGCGCTCCAACTCGGCCTCGCGCTCGCGATCACCTACCTGCACTACGGCTGGTCGGGCCGCGCCGGCGTGCGGACGGGCCCGGTCGGCATCGCGATCGCCGCGCTCTGCCTGGGAACGTTGCTCTATGCGGCCTATGATTACGTCTGGCTTCTCAGGGAACAGTTCTACCGCCCCTGGCAGATCACGCTGATCGGCTCGGTGGTGGTCCTCGCGGTGATGGAGGGGGTGCGCCGGCGCGCCGGGATGATGCTCTTCACCATCGTGCTTGTCTTCCTCGTCTACGCGCTCTTTGCCGATCGCGTCGGCGGGCGGCTCATCGGCCGGGCGCTCTCGCCGCAGCGGCTGGTGGACTATGTGGGCTTCGACAACTCCGCGGTCTTCGCGGCCCCGCTCGCCGTAGGCACAATCGTCGTGTTGCTCTTCGTCTTCTTCGGCCGCCTCCTTTTTGCCGCTGGCGGTGGCACCTTCTTCACCGATTTCGCCATGGCGACCACCGGGCGCTCGCGCGGGGGCTCGGCCAAGATCGGGATCGTCGGATCGGCGATCTTCGGCTCGATCTCCGGCTCGGCGGTCGCCAACGTCGCGACCACCGGCGTCATCACCATTCCGCTCATGCGGCGCGGGGGCTACAGCAAGGAAGACGCGGGCGCGATCGAGGCCGTGGCCTCCACCGGCGGCCAACTCACCCCGCCGATCATGGGCGCGGCGGCCTTCCTCATGGCCGAATTCCTCGAAATCCCCTACGCTCAGGTCGCCGGCGCGGCGCTCATCCCGGCTCTGCTCTACTACCTCGCCGTCTTCCTTCAGGTCGACCTGATCGCCGCCCGCGACGGGGTCTCGGCCAACGTCGATGACAGCAAGCCCATCGGCGAGGTTCTCAAGGCCGGCTGGCATTTCCTGATCCCCTTCGGGATCCTGCTCTTCGCGCTCTTCCGGTTGGGGATGGATCCCGGGGAGAGCGCGCTTCTTGCCTCGCTTGCCCTTGTCGTCGCGGGGTTCCTGCGCGGCTATGAGGGCCAGCGGTTGACGCTGCGGACGCTGGGCCGGGTCTTTGTCGAGTCCGGGATCGCGATGGTCGATCTCATCCTCGTGCTGGCCGCGGCGGGCTTCGTGATCGGCGTGCTCAACGTGACCGGTCTTGGCTTCGCGCTGACGCTGGTTCTCGTGGATGCTGTGGGGCAGAGCGTCCTGCTGCTGCTGCTCGTCTCGGCCGTCATCTGCATCATTCTCGGCATGGGGATGCCGACGGCCGGCGTCTATGTCCTGCTGGCTTCGCTCGTCGCGCCCTCGCTGGTCGAGGCGGGCGTGCCGGCCATCTCGGCGCATCTCTTCATCCTCTATTTCGGGATGCTGTCCATGATCACGCCGCCGGTCGCTCTCGCCGCCTTCGCCGCGGCGACGATATCCGGGGCCGGGGCGCTCCAGACGGGGCTCGCGGCAATGCGAATCGGGTGGGCGGCCTTCATCCTGCCCTTCGCCTTCGTCACCACGCCCGCGCTGTTGCTCGCCGGGACACTACAGTCATCCCTCATGATGGCGATCCTGACCGCCTTCGGCATCGGCGCCGTCACCGCCGCCATCACCGGGTTCTGGGCCGGCACGCTCCGCCCGCTCCTGCGCTGGTTGTTCCTCGTGCTCGGGTTGCTGTCGCTGCCGATCGGCTTGTTCGATCTGGGGTTGGTGTTGCACAGTTGCGCAGCGCTTACCGTCGTGGCCATCGCGCAGTTCCGGGTCATGCGGAACCCGCAGGCCGAGCCGGGCTGCTAGGTCAATAACCTCGGGAGGAACCGATGCACATCTTCAGAACACTGGCGAGCGCCGCGCTTCTGTCGCTGGGCTCCACCGCCTCGGCGCAGGTCGTGACCATGGCCACCGGGGCGCCGGGGTCGCTGGCCTACAACGCGGGTCAGGCCGTCGCGGTCGTCGCCAATCACAGCGGGATCACGGTGCGCACCCAGCCGCTCGTCGGCTACATGCCGCTGTTGCAGGGGGCGGAGATCGATTTCGGCTATGCCAACGGCGCCGAGGCCGTCTTCGCCTATACCGGCACCGGCAATTTCGACCGGGCCCACCCCAACGTGCGCCTCGTGGGCGAGATGTTTCAGCTGACCACCGGCATCATGGCGCCCTGCGACCTGGGGCTCCAATCGGTCGATGATCTGGCGGGGCGGAGCGATCTGCGGATCGCTTCGGAGTACACTTCCTCGTCCATCATCCCCTTCTACATTCGCGGCGTGCTCGCCACCGGCGGGCTCGACTACCGTGATTTCGAATCGGTTCCCGTTTCCAATTTCGTGAGCGGGATCAGGGCGCTCGGCGATGAGCGCGTCGATCTCGCGCTGGTGAGCCTCAACGCGAGCGCGGGGCAGGAAGCGGCGGTCAGACTCAAGGCCCGGGGCGGCCTCTGCTACGTCTCGGCCCGGATCGGCGCGGAGGCCGAAGCGGCGCTGGCCGAGGTGCTGCCCTCCGGGCTCATCGCGCCGCTGCCGCGCATCGAGGGACTCAACGGGTTGCAGAGCTGGGATGCGGCGCTGGTGCGCGTGCCCTGGATGCTGCTGACCAATGCCGATGTGAGCGATGATCTGGTCTACGATCTGACCAGGGTCGTGCATCGGAACAAGGATGCGCTCGGCATTGCGTTCGGGGCGTTCAACCGCGCCAATTTCGAGGCCATGGCCCCCGAAAGCACGACCCCGTACCACCCCGGCGCGATCCGCTATTTCAAAGAGGCCGGCGTGCCCGTCGCCGACTAGGCGCCCCCCGCGCCGGCTGAAAGAGCGCGCGCGGCAGGGCATTTGCGATTGAGCTTCGCCGTGTGGCCGCTACCATCGGGCGAGCTTTCCCGGAGCTGCGCCACCATGCCCCCGACCTTGCCCAGATGACCACGACGCTTGCCCTGATGGAGCTCTCGCTCCTGCCAGACGGGATCGATCCGGCGGTCGCGCTTCTGCTGCTGGCGACGAGCTTTCTCGCTTCGCTCATCACCGTCGCGTTCGGCATCGGCGGCGGCGGGCTGCTGCTCGCGGTGATGGCTAGCCTGATGCCGCCCGCGGCGCTCATCCCGGTTCACGGTCTGGTCCAGCTCGGCTCAAACGCGGGGCGCATGGGCCTGTTGCTCGGCGCGGTCTCGCGCCCCGCCTTGCCCGCCTTCGCTCTGGGATCGGTGGTCGGCTGCATTGCGGGCGGGCTCGTGGTGGTGGACCTGCCGGCCCATGTGATCCAGATCGCCGTGGGCGCCTTCGTCATCTGGTCCGTCTTTGCCCGCGCGCCGCGGTGGGTGGGCCGGGCGCCGCTCCTGACGGGGCTGATCTCCAGCGTGTTGACCATGTTTTTCGGCGCGACCGGGCTTTTCGTTGCCAGCTACACCAAGTCGCTCCACCTGCCGCGCCACGCCCATGTCGCGACCCACGCCGCGCTGATGACGATCCAGCACGGGCTCAAGACCCTCGTCTTCGGGGCCCTGGGCTTTGCCTTCGCGGACTGGGGGCTCTTCATCGCGGCGATGATTCTCGCGGGGCTTGCAGGGACGTTCACCGGCCGGCTCTTTCTAGACCGCATCGCGGAGTGGTTCTTCCGCATCGCGCTCGATGTACTGCTGGTCCTGATTGCCGCGCGGCTTATCCTCGCGGGGCTGGGCCTCATCGGCTGAGGCGGGCGGGCGCGCCCGGGCGGGCGCGCGCCGGTCAGTACACGTCGCGCTGGAAGCGTTTGGCGTCGCGCAGGTCGGCGAGATAGGCCTCGGCCGCCACGTCATCCATGCCGCCGTGGGTCTTGAACACCTCGATCAGCGTGGTCTGCACGTCCTTGGCCATCCGGTTCGCATCGCCGCAAATGTAGAGATGCGCGCCCTCTTCGAGCCAGCGGAAGACCTCGGCCCCGTTCTCGCGCAGCCGGTCCTGCACATAGACCTTCTCGGCCTGATCGCGGCTGAAGGCCACGTCGAGCTTGGTCAGCAGGCCGGACTTGAGATAGCTCTGCAGCTCGACCTGATAGAGGAAATCCTGCGTGAAATGCGGGTTGCCGAAGAGGAGCCAGTTGCGCCCCTCGGCCCCTTGCGCGTCGCGCTCCTGCAGGAAGGCCCGGAAGGGCGCGATCCCGGTGCCGGGGCCGACCATGATGACGGGCGTGTCGGGATCGGCCGGCAGGCGGAAATTGTCGTTGCTTTCCACGAACACGCGCAAGCCATCGCCCTCGGCGACACGCTGGGACAGATGCCCCGAGCAGCCGCCGAAATGGCCGCATTCGAAGGCGTCCCAGGTGACGACGCCGACGGTGAGATGCACCTCGTCCTCGACCTCTGCCTGGCTGGATGCGATGGAATAGAGGCGCGGCTGCATCTTGCGCAGGCTATCGGCCAGCGCTTGGGGCGTGATCTCGGCGGGGTGCTCGCGCAGCACATCGTAGATCTGGCGCGCATCGAGATAGGCGCGCAGCTCGGCCTTGTCGGCGACAAGCGCGGAGAGGGCCTCGATCTTGGAGGCCTCGGCGTATTTCTCGACGAATCCGGGGTAGGATTGCGTGAGCTCCAGATCTTCGATCAGCGCCGTGCGCAGGGGCTTGGTCTCGCCGCCAAGCGTGATTTCGGCCGCGCCATCGAGCTTCAGGAGCGCCAGCAGGGCATCGACTTCCGCCGGATCGTTGTGGAAATAGACCCCCAGCGAATCCCCCGCCTGGTAGGTCAGGCCGGAGCCCTCAAGCGAGATCTCCACGTGGCGCACGTCCTTGGTGCTGTCCCGGCCGGTGATCTTCTGAACGACGCTCACCTCCGCCTCGAACGGGCTCTTCTTGGAATAGGGCGAGACCACGGGCGCGGGCGTCATGCCAGGCATCGGGACCACGTTGCTGACCGCCGGGGAGGCGGCTTTCAGCTCGGGCTCGAACACATCGAGCGCCCCGCCGATCCACGCCTCGGCGAGATCGTCGTAGTCCACATCAAGCAGCGCGCGCTCGACGGCCACTTTCGCGCCAAGCGCACTCAGCCGCTCTTCGAAATCCACCGCCGTCTTGCAGAAGAACTCGTAGCTGGAATCGCCGAGCCCGAGGACGGCAACCTGCACGCCATCGAGCTTGGGCGCCTTCTTCGAGCCGAGGAAATTGTAGAACTTTTCAGCCGTCTCCGGCGGCTCGCCCTCGCCATAGGTCGAGACGACGATGGTGATGAACTTCTCGGATTTGAGCTGGGTCGGCTTGTAGTCGGCCATGTCGATCAGCTTGACCTCCAGCCCCCGCGCGCGGGCGGCCTCGGCCAGATCGGCGGCCACGTGCTTGGCGTTGCCGGTCTGCGAGCCGTACAGCACGGTCAGGGTCGCGGGGTCCGCTGCGGGCGCCTGCGCGGGCGCGGTGAGGGCCCCGCCTTGCGCGCTGGCCGCGAGATAGCCGCTGACCCAGGCCTGCTGGATCGGCGTCATGCTGCCCAGAAGCGAGGTGAACTGCTGCGCCTGCTCGGTCGAAAGGGGGTTGATCCCTGCGGGGATTTGCGCCGGGGTCATGAGCTTACTCCTGTTCGATGTGCAGGCCGCATTCGCGCGACATGCCGAAGAAGCGCGTGTCTTCTTCGCGCATGCCGTCTTCGAGCTTGCGGGTGGTGTGGGTGTCGCCGACGCTGACATATCCCTTTTCCCAGAGCGGGTGATAGGGCAGGTCGTGCTCCTTGAGGTAGAAGTGGATGTCGCGGTTGCTCCAGTCGACGATCGGGTGGAACTTCACCCGGCCGTGCTGGAATTCGAGGATCTTGCGATCGGCGCGGCTGTCCGATTGCACGCGGCGCAGCCCGCTGTACCAGGTCCCGGCGCCCACATTGGACATCGCCCGCTGCATCGGCTCGACCTTGTTCATGCTGTTGTATTTCTTGAGCCCTTCCTCGCCCTGTTCCCAGAGCTGGCCGAAGCGCGCTTCCTGCCAGGCAGGGGACATTTCGGCGCGGAAGACGCGCAGGTTGAGCTTGAGCCGTTCTGTCAGCTCATCGACGAAACGATAGGTCTCGGGGAAGAGGTAGCCGGTGTCGAACAGCAGCACCGGGATATCCGGCACGGCCCGTGTCATCAGGTGCAGCATGACCGCCGACTGGATCCCGAAGCTCGACGAGACGACGTGATCGCGCGGCAGGTTTTCCAGCGCCCAGGTGATGCGCGTCTGCGCGTCCTGCCCTTCGAGCCACTCGTTGGCCGCGGTGAAAACCTTGGGGCCGCGCACGGCCGCCTCGGGCTGGACTTGGGATTTGACAGCAGATGACATGACTTCGCCTCGCTTCGGTTTATGCGTAAAAGTCGCGCTTGGAGACCTCGACCGCGGTGACGACACCGGCGCGGATGACGAAATCGCCGAAGCATTCGCTCTCCTCGCGCTCGGCCACCCACCGCCCGATGAGCCCGTCGAGCTCTTCGAGAATCGCATCGGGGCTCACGTTCTCAAGGTGCAGCTTGGGGATCCGCGTGCCGACACGGTTGCCGCCGAGGTAGAGGTTGTATTTGTTCGGCCCCTTGCCCACGAGCCCGGCCTCGGCGAGCATCGCCCGGCCGCAGCCGTTGGGGCAGCCCACAACGCGCAGGATGATGTGATCATCGGGGATGCCGTGCTTGACCAGAAGCCCTTCGACCGCCGCCACCAGATCGGGCAGGAAGCGCTCGGCCTCGGCCATGGCGAGCGGGCAGGTCGGCAGCGCGACGCAGGCCATGGAGTTCTTGAGCTGCGGCGTCATCATGTCGTCGATCAGCCCGTGGTCCCGCGCGATCTTTTCGATCTTCTTGCGATCCTTGGCGGCAACCCCGGCGATGACGAGGTTCTGGTTCGCGGTCATGCGGAAATCGCCCTTGTGGATTTCCGCGATCTTGCGCAGGCCGGTCTTCAGTGGCCGGCCCGGGTAGTCGAGGATGCGCCCGCTCAGGAGGTACAGCGTCAGGTGATGCTTGCCGTCGACCCCTTCGACCCAGCCGAACCGGTCGCCCCGGCTGGTGAATTCATAGGGGCGGGAGGGCGCGAAGGTGATGCCCGCGCGGCGCTCCACCTCGGCCTTGAACGTATCGATGCCGACGCGGTCGAGGGTGTATTTCGTCTTGGCGTTCTTGCGGTTGACCCGGTTGCCCCAGTCGCGCTGGACGGTGACCACGTGTTCGGCGACCTTGAGCGTATCCTCCAGCGGAATGAAGCCGAAATCATCGGCCTTGCGCGGATAGGTCGAGGTGTCGCCGTGGGTCATGGCGAGCCCGCCGCCCACCAGCACATTCCAGCCGATGAGCTTGCCGCCCTCGGCGATGGCCACGAAGTTGAGGTCGTTGGCGTGCAGATCCACCTCGTTATTGGGCGGGATGCTCACGGTGGTCTTGAATTTGCGCGGCAGGTAGGTCTCGCCGAGGATCGGCTCCTCGGTGGTCTTGACCTTCTCGCCATCGAGCCAGATCTCGGCATAGGCGCGGGTCTTCGGCAGCAGGTGCTCGGAGATCCGCTTGGACCACTCGTAGGCCTCGGCGTGCAGCTCGGATTCCACCGGGTTGGTGGTGCAGAGCACGTTGCGGTTCACGTCGCCCGCGGTAGCGATGGAATCGATCCCGGCCGAGTTGATGACCTTGTGCATGTCCTTGATCTCGGGCTTCAACACGCCGTGGAACTGGAAGGTCTGGCGCGTGGTCAGCCGGACGGAGCCGTAGATCGTGTGCTCTTCGGCGAATTTCTCGATGACGAGCCATTGCTCGGGCGAGATGATCCCGCCGGGCATCCGCGCGCGCAGCATCACATTGTGCAGCGGCTCCAGCTTTTGCGCGGCGCGCTCGGCGCGGATATCGCGGTCATCCTGCTGGTACATGCCGTGGAAGCGGATGAGCTGGAAATTGTCGGCGCTGAAGCCCCCGGTGATCGGGTCCTGCAAGTCCGCTTCGATCGTCCCGCGCAGGAAATCGCTCTCACGCTTGAGCCGTTCGTTGTCGGACAGTTTGCCCTCAACGATCAGATTGGGCTTGTCGGCTTTGCTGTCGAGCATCGGTGGCTACCTTCGATTGCGGGCTTCGATTGCGGGCTGCGAGTGCGGTCTTGATGAGGATGGCCGGGCGCGTCGCGGGCGCCCGGCTCGGGTTTTTGGGCAGACGGCGCCGGGCTTATGCCGGCTCTTTGGTCGTGCGCAGGTAGGGCAGGACCTTTTTGAAATCGCCGAACTTGGCTTTCGCGTCCTCGTCGCTGACCGTGGCGGGGATGATCACGTCGCCGCCCGGGGTCCAGTTCGCGGGGGTTGCGACGCCCTTGCCGGTCGAAGTCTGGAGCCCGTCGAGCGCGCGGAGTATCTCTGCGAAGTTGCGGCCCACGGTCATCGGGTAGGTCATGGAGAGCTTGAGCTGCTTGTCCGGGCCGATGATGAAGACGGCGCGCACGGTGGCGCTGTCGGCCGGGGTGCGGCCATCGGGGAGGTAGGCCTCGGCGGGCAGCATGTCGAAGGCTTTGGAGACTTCCAGCCCGTCATCGGCGATGATCGGGAAGCCGGCCGCGGCGCCGCCGAAGGTCTCGATGTCGCCTTTCCATTTCTTGTGGTCCTCGACCCCGTCGACCGAAACGCCGATCACCTTGGTGCCGCGCTTTTCCCACTCGTCAGCGAGCTGCGCCACGGCGCTGAACTCGGTGGTGCAGACGGGGGTGAAATCCTTGGGGTGGCTGAACAGGATCGCCCAGCTGTCGCCGATCCAGTCATGCAGGCTGAACGTGCCCTGATCGGTGGTCACGGTGAGGTTGGGGACGGTGTCGTTGATGCGCAATGCCACGTGGTCTTTCCTTCTGCCAGGTGATGGGCGCCGCGACGGTCCTGATCGGAGCGAGCAGGGCGCCGGGGTCGTGTCGTTTTAGGTCCATCCGTTCGGTTCGAAATCGCGGCGTGCCCTCTGGCCTCCGGTCGCAAACGACCCGAAGCCCAAGGCGCGCACCGCCTTTCGCGAGAGAGCTAACGAGGCCCTTGCGACGCGGCAAGACCGCCCGGGGCAATAAAGGACAGCGTCAAAACCGGCCCGAAATTTCGGGTACCCTGTTCCAGCGCGCTTGCGTCAGCCGGAACGAAATTCAGGCGCCCGGCGAGGGGGTTGGCGCGGTTGGGCGACATGGCCGCCGCGCGCGGGGGGAGGGGCCGGACGCGGCCGCTCCGGGGCCGGCGATGTCGCAATTTGGACACAACGATGAAAGTAACCTATAAAAAAACTCGGAAAATTTCGCGCACCCTGTTGCCTCCCGGCGATGGACGCACAATAACCGCGCCGACAACGCACGTTGTTTCCGGAACCGCTTTCGATCCTCTCCAGCCAGCCTAGCCAGACAGGTTCATTCGAAATGCATCAAGACGCTTTCGAGGGAGATACCCATGACCCAAAAGAAAACAGTCGGCACGACGCTCGGCCTCCTGCCGACTCTGGCCCTGTCCACCGCCTGCGCCATCCCCGCCCATGCCCAGACCGCCGCGATCGAGCTCGATCCGATCGAAATCACGAGCGGCGGCCCAGGCTATGCCACCACTGAGAGCTCCAACGACAAGGCCACCGCGCCGCTCGTGGACACGCCCCAGACCGTCAACACCATGTCGGCCGAGGAGATCGCTGACCGCGGGCTCAATTCGGTCGAGGACGTGCTGCGCGCGACGCCGGGCGTCACGCTTCAGGCGGGCGAGGGCGGCAACCCGATGGGCACCGCGCCGATCATCCGCGGCTTCGATGCCAACTCCGACATCTCGGTCGACGGGATCCGCAACTCCTCGCGCGTGAGCTACGAGACGTTCAACCTCGACTCGGTGCAGGTCAACAAGGGCGCCTCGGGCACGACGGCGGGCCGCGGCTCCACCGGCGGGACCATCAACCTCGACACCAAGACGCCCCAGCCCGGCAATTTCGCCGATGTCGCGCTCACCTACGGGACCGGGAACTACATGCGCGCCACGCTCGACGTGAACCGCGATTTCGGCTCCGGCGCGGTGCGGCTCAACCTCATGGGCCAGCAGGCCGATGACCTCAACGGCCGCAAGGGCCTGACCTCCGAGCGCTATGGCTTCGCGCCGAGCCTCACCTACCGGCTGAGCAACACCACCTCGATCACCGCCGGGCTTTACTACTACGAGATGCACGACCTGCCGGACTACGGCATCTCCTTCACCAACGCCAACACGCCCGCTGAATTCGCGGTCGGCTCCGGCACGGACGACGATCCGTATCAGCCCACCGATGTGGACAACGACAACTGGTACGGCCTGCATGACCGCGACTTCCGCGACAACATCACCCGCTCGGCCTATGCTCGTGTGGACCACGACCTCGCCAATGGGCTCACTTTCCAGTCGACCCTTCGCGTGACGGAAGACGAAAACGTCTACCTGACGACCAAGCCCGCCGCCGTCGCGGGCGGGGTCGAGGCGCAGGACCGCAACGGCAACCGCCTCACCAGGACCGTCGCGCTCAACGCGCAACTGTCCGGCGAGCGCGAGGCCTTCGGCGCCAGCCACAACTTCGTCGTTGGTGTTGACCTCTCCAAGGAAACCACCGACCGCGGATCGCTCTCGATCGACGCCCCTACGGATCCGGTCCTGAGCTATGAGAACCCCAACTACAATGCCGCCTGGGATGGAAGCGTCTCGGAGGAAGACCGCTCGAAATTCGGCGAGGTGGTCACCACATCGCTCTATGCCATCGACACGATGACGCTCTCTCCCCAGTGGGAGGTCACGGCGGGCCTGCGCTATGACATGGTGGACGCGATGGCGCTCACGGGGCCGAGTTCCAACCCGACGGAGCTTGAAGAGGAGCAGGGCTTCCTCAACGGCAACTTCGGCGTGGTCTACCACCCGCGGCAGGACGTCTCGCTCTATGCGGTGGTCAGCTCCTCGGCCGATCCGGCGCTCGGCAATCCCGGCATCCAGACCGATTCCGCGAACACCGACACGGTCGAACTCGATCCCGAACGCTCTTACACCTACGAGCTCGGGGCGAAATGGCTGGTCAACGACAGCTTCCTTCTCGGCGCGTCGATCTATCGGATCCAGAAGGACAACGAGCGCGTGGAGGTCGAAGAGGATGTCTGGGAGCTGGCCGGCGACAGCCAGTCCCAGGGGATCGAGCTGACCTTCGCGGGGCAGGTGACCGACAAATGGTCGCTCTCGGGCGGCTATTCGCGGATCGACTACAGCTCGAAATCCTCGGACACCGATTTCAGCCGGAACGTGCCGGAGAACAGCTTCTCGATCTGGTCGACCTATGACGTGAACGACGCCCTCACGGTCGGCGGCGGCGCGACCTACACCGGCGAGCGCTTCGCCGGCAATAACGAGACGCGGCTGATCCCCTCGTCCTGGCAGGTGGACGCCATGGCGCGCTACGCCTTTGCCGAGGACACGGCCGTCCAGGTCAACGTCACCAACCTCTTCGATGAGGATGTCTACGGCTCCAGCCACCATGGCCAGTTCGTCTACATGGGCCCGGCGCGGACCGTGTCGATGACGCTGACGAAGTCGTTCTGAGCCACGGCCTTCCGGCCGAATGAAACTGGCCGGGGCCCCGCGCGGGCCCCGGTTTTCCAACCCCGAGACCCGAGAGGCGCCGATGCTCATCACCATCCCCGATCTGCTCACCCCTGACGAAACCGCGCATATCCGCCAGGTCCTCGAACGGACCGACTGGGTCGACGGGCTCAGCACGGCGGGCGATCAGGCGGCGGGGGTGAAGAAGAACCTTCAGGTCCCGACCGACAACCACGAGGCCCAGAAGCTCAGCGCGCTGGTCCTTCAGGCACTGGGCCGCAGCCCGACCTATTCCTCGGCCGTTCTGCCGCTTCAGGTCCTGCCGCCGATGTTCAACCGCTACGACGCGGGCATGACCTTCGGCGATCATGTCGACGGCTCGATCCGCGTCATTCCCCAGACCGGCCAGCGCATCCGCACGGATGTCTCGACCACCGTCTTCCTCACCGAACCCGATGAGTACGAGGGCGGCGAACTGGTCGTGAAGGACACCTATGGCGAGCACAAGGTCAAGCTGCCGGCGGGCCACGCGGTGGTCTATCCCTCGACCTCGCTGCACCGGGTGACGCCGGTGACCAAGGGCTCGCGCTGGGCGTCGTTCTTCTGGGCGCAATCGATGATCCGCGACGACTGGCAGCGCCATATGATGTACGACCTCGACCAGTCGATCATGCGCATCCGCGGGCTGCTCCCCGATGACGATCCGGCGGTGACCGGCATCACCGCGCATTACCACAACATGATCCGCCAGTGGGCCGAGGTATGAGCCCCATCCCGGCCAAGATCGTTTCGCTTCAGGATTACGTCGATGCCGCCGCCCGGGCGCTGCCCGCGCCGACCTGGGCCTATCTCGCCGGGTCGGGGGCGGACGGGCTCACGCGGGCGGAGAACCGCGCGGCGTTTGACCGGCTTCGCCTGCGGCCCCGGGTGCTGGCCGATGTGGCCGGCGGGCACACGCGGCTCTCGCTTCTGGGCCAGAGCCTGACCCATCCGATTATCGTGGCGCCCATGGCGTTCCACAAGCTGGCCCATCCCGGCGCGGAGGAGGCGACGCTGCTCGGGGCCGCGGCGCGCGATGCGCTCGCGGTTGTCTCGGCCCAGGCGTCGATGGACATGACGACCCTCGCCGACGGGACCAGCGGCCCGCTGTGGTTCCAGCTCTATCTCCAGCCCCTGCGGGAGGCGAGCCTGAGGCTGGTCCGCCGGGCCGAGGCGGCGGGCTACCGCGCGCTTGTCGTGACGGTCGATGCGCCGGTCAACGGAATCCGCAACGAAGAGGCGCGGGCGGGGTTTGCCCTGCCGCGCGGGATCTCGGCGGTCAACCTCGCGGGGCTGCCGGCGCCCGAGAGCCCGCCGGCCGAAGGCGGCAGCGCGGTCTTTGACGGGCTCATGCCCGCCGCCCCGACATGGGAGGATATCGCGTGGCTCCGGGCGCAGACCGACCTGCCGATCCTGCTCAAGGGCATCCTCGATCCCGATGATGCCGCCCGCGCCATTTCGCTCGGCGCACAGGGGGTGATCGTCTCCAATCACGGTGGCCGCGTGCTCGACAGCGGGCTCTCCGCGCTCGACGCTTTGCCGGCGATCCGCGCGGCCCTCGGTCCGCAGCCGGCGATTCTCATGGATGGCGGGATCCGACGGGGTACGGATGTGCTCAAGGCGCGCGCGCTCGGCGCCGATGCGGTTCTGGTCGGCCTGCCGCTCCTTGCGGCGCTCGCAGTGGGCGGCGCGGTGGGGGTTTCCCACGCGCTGGAGATCCTGCGGACCGAATTGGAGGTTGCAATGGCGCTGACAGGCTGCAAGACACTCTCCGACGTTTCAAGTAAAACACTCTGGAATTCCTGACCGCCACCGCGCCACACCTGGTACCCCGCCGATGCCCGACCCGACCCAGACCTGTCCCCAGCAGCTTTGGCCCGCCCCCTGCGCCGCGCGCTACCGTGCCCGCGGCTATTGGCGCGGGGTAAGTTTCGGGGGCTGGCTCGACGAGATCGCCGCCGCCCATGGCCCGCGCGAGGCGCTCGTCGCGGGGACATTGCGGCTGAGCTATGACGAGCTGCGCAATCTGGCCCGGGCCTATGCGGCGGGGTTTCTCGGCGACGGGTTTGCGCCGGGGGATCGCGTGCTGGTTCAGCTTCCCAACGGTCCGGCCTTCCTGCCGGTGGTCCTTGGGCTGCTCTATGCCGGGCTCGTGCCGGTCTACGCGCTGCCTGCCCACCGCGACCGCGAGATCGCGCATCTGGTGGCCGGGTCCGGGGCGCGGGCGCTGATCTGCGCCGAGAGCTACGAAGGGTTCGATTATCGCCCGCTGGCCGAGGCCGTGCGCGCGGCTTGCCCCAGCCTCACGCGGATCTACATCGACGGGGCGCCGCAGGCGGGCATGTCCCGGCTCGCCGACCTCGCCGACACCGCCCCGCTCGATGCGCCCGTGCCGCGCGATCCCGGCTCGGTCGCATTCCTGCAGATTTCGGGCGGCACCACCGGCTTTCCCAAGCTCATCCCGCGCACCCATGACGACTATATCTACAGCTTCGAGGCCTCCGCCGGGATCTGTGCCGTCACGCCGCGCTCGGTCCTGCTGACCGCGCTGCCCGCGGCGCATAACTTCCCGATGTCGAGCCCGGGCTATTTCGGCGCGCTCTCGGTCGGCGCCAAGGTGGTGATGAGCCCCAGCCCCGCGCCCGGGGCGGCTTTCCCGCTGATCGCCGCCGAGGGGGTAACGCATACCGGCCTCGTCCCGCCGCTCGCGCTTCTTTGGATGCAGGCGGCCAAGGCGGCCAAGCATGACCTCAACTCGCTTGAGGTGCTGCTTGTGGGCGGCGCGAAATTCACCCCCGAGGCCGCCGCGCAGGTCCGCCCGACGCTCGGCTGCCAGCTGCAACAGGTCTTCGGCATGGCCGAGGGACTGGTGAACTACACCCGGCTCGACGATCCCGAAGAGGTCATCCTGAACACCCAGGGCCGCCCGATTTCGCCCGATGACGAGATCCTGCTGCTCGACGAGGATGGCGCCCCGGCCACGGGGGGCCACGGTGTGCTGCACACCCGCGGGCCCTATACGATCCGCGCCTATCACAACGCGCCGGAGGCCAACGCGCGCGCCTTCACTCCCGAGGGGTTCTATTGCACCGGCGACATCGTCCGGCTGCGCCCCGATGGCAACCTCGAGGTGCAGGGCCGGGCGGGGGACCACATCAACCGCGCGGGCGAAAAGGTCTCCGCCGAAGAGATCGAGGACAATCTCATCGCCCACGAGGCCGTGTTCGATGCCGTCGTCGTCTCCGTGCCCGACCGGTTCCTTGGCGAGCGGAGCTGCGCTTTCGTGGTGCTGCACGATGGGGCGAAGGCCGAGGACCGCGCGCTCAAGGCCTTCATCCGGGGGCGCGGGATCGCCGAGTTCAAAGTCCCCGATCAGATCGTCTTTACCGACCGGTTCGAGACAACCGCCGTCGGCAAGACCGATCGCAAGGCGCTCCGGGCGGCGCTCAAGAAACGTCATTTCGCGTGAAGGAGGCCAAGGGGCCAATGGATTTCGACCGTATCAGAGCCGATGTCGCCGCGGCGCTCTACACCACCCCCGACCAGATCGGGATGGAGGATAACCTCACCGATCTCGGGCTCGATTCGATGCGC
Organism: Poseidonocella sedimentorum; assembly: GCF_900116005.1. Lineage (GTDB taxonomy): Bacteria > Pseudomonadota > Alphaproteobacteria > Rhodobacterales > Rhodobacteraceae > Poseidonocella > Poseidonocella sedimentorum. Next base: position 77,660 of record NZ_FOYI01000007.1, on the reverse strand, counting down.
ATCATGACCCTCGTGACCGAGTGGCAGGAGCAGGGGATGGAGCTCGATTTCCTGTCCTTTGCCGAAGAGACGACGCTCGCGGCGTGGAAAGCGGCCTTCGAGACGCGGCAGGGGTGAGCGATGGACGCGGTTTCAACGGCGGGCGCCCTGCACGAACTGCTTGAGGCGCAGGAGGGGCTCTGGCTCGCGCAGCAGCTCGCGCCCGCCAACCCGCTGTTCAACACCGGCCAATTCATCGCGCTGGACGGCCCGCTCGATCTGGACGCCTTCACCGCTGCCCATGCCGAGGCGATGGCCGAAGCCGAGGCGCTGCGGCTCCGCATTCAGTCGGTGGGCGGCGCGCCCCGGCAATCGCTCGACGGGGAGGTGCCGGCGCTTGAGGTGGTCGATCTCACTGGCGATCCGGATGGGGAGGCCGCCGCCCGGCGCGACATGGACCGCGACAGCGCCGCGCCCACAGATCCGGCGCGGGACCCGCTCGCGGCCTTCCGCCTCTACCGGCTGAGCCCGACGCGGCATCTGTGGTACGAGCGCATCCACCACCTCGCGATCGACGGGTTCGGCATGGTGCTCCTCACCAACCGCGTCGCCGCGCTCTATTCGGCACGGATGGGCCAGAGCGCCGGCCCGGCGCTGGCGCCATATTCTGCCGCGCTGGAGGCGGATCGCGCCTATCGCGCCGGGGAAAAACACGCCGCCGACCGCGCCTTCTGGCTGGACCGCGCGGACCGCCTGAGCCCCCCGGCCTCACCGTCGCCAAATGCGGCGGGCGTGCTGAGCTCAAGCAGCTTCCTGAGGCTCGCGCGCCGGGTCCCCGACACCATCTGCACCGCGATCACCGAGCGGGCCAAACGCCTGCGCCTCACCTGGCCGGATGTGCTGACCTCGCTCAGCGCCGCCTATCTCCGCCGGGTCTCGCCCGACGGCGACGCGGTCTTCGGCCTGCCGTTCATGGCCCGGTTCGGATCGCGCGCGGCGCGGGTCCCGTGCATGTGGATGAACGTGCTGCCCCATGCGCCGAGCCTTCCCGAGGCCTCCGATCTCGACGCGGCGCTGCGCGAGGACGCGGCGGAGATTGCTCTCGCGCGGCGCCATGGGGCCTACCGCTCCGAACGGCTCCGCCGCGAGATCGGGCGGCGGCGGGTGGACGAGCGGCTCTACGGCCCGCTGATCAACGTCCAGCCCTACGATGTCGCGCCGCAATTCCATGGGCTCGAAAGCCGCCTCAACATCCTCAGCGCCGGGCCGGTCGATGACCTTACCGTCAGCTTCCGGGGCGATGGCAAGAGCGGCCTCACGCTGGAGATCGACGCCAACCCGGCGCTCTATTCCGAAGCGGAGATCGCCGGCCACCTGTCGCGGCTTCTGGCCTTTCTCGAGCGGGCTGCCCGCGCGGCGCGTCTGGAGGAGGTGCCGACCGTCACCGAGGGCGAGCACGCGCGGCTGATCCAGGAGCTCAACGCCACGGATCAGGCGCTGGACGAGATCACGCCGGAGACGACCCTGACCGCGCTCATCGAAGCGCAGATGGCCCGCAGCCCCGAGGCCCCGGCCGTCCGGTTCGGCGAGACCGTGTTGAGCTACGCCGAGCTTGACCGGCGCTCGCGCGCACTTGCCGAGCGGCTGGTGGCGCTTGGCGCGGGGGCGGACCAGCGCGTTGCGGTGCTGATGGACCGCTCGGAGCATCTGGCCGTCGCACTCGTCGCGATCCAGCGCGCCGGCGCGGCCTATGTGCCGATGGACCCGGGCCAGCCGCCCGCGCGGATCGAGGGGCTGCTGGCGCAGACCACGCCCATCGCCATCCTCGCCGACGCGCCGCCCGGCTTTCGCGTGGCCCCGCCCGTGCTCACCCCCGCAGAGTGGCCCGACGCGCCCACCGGCGCCCCCCTGCCGCCGGTCGCCCCGAATCAGCTGTCCTACGTGCTCTTCACCTCCGGCTCCACCGGCGCGCCCAAGGGCGTGATGATCGAGCACCGCGCCATCGTGAACCGGCTGCTGTGGATGCGCGAGGCCTATGGCTTCACCGCCGATGACCGCATCCTGCAAAAGACCCCGACGAGCTTCGATGTCTCGGTCTGGGAGCTCTTCCTGCCCTATCTGTGCGGCGCCTGCCTCGTCTTCGCCCCGCCGGGGAGCCACCGCGACCCCAAGGCCATCGCGCGCCTCATCCGCGACGACCGCATCACCACCTGTCATTTCGTCCCCTCGATGTTGGCGGCCTTCCTCGGCCACCCCGAGAGCGAGGGGATCACGATGCGGCGGGTCTTCTGCTCCGGCGAGGAGCTGACGCCGGATCACCGCGATCTGTTTCACGCCCGGATCGATGCCGAACTGCACAACCTCTACGGCCCCACCGAGGCGTCCGTTGATGTGACCTTCTGGCCCGCCGGGCCGGAGGATCGAAGCGCGCCGATGCCCATCGGCTGGCCAGTCTGGAACACGCGCTGCTACATCCTCGACGGCGCCATGCGCCCCGTGCCCGAGGGCGTCGCCGGGCAGCTTTACCTCGGCGGTGTCCAACTCGCGCGCGGCTATCTGGGGCGCGATGATCTGACGGGTGAGCGCTTCCTGCCCGACCCGTTCCGCCCCGGCGCGCGCATCTATGCCACCGGCGACATGGCGCGGCGGCGCGGCGATGGCGCGATCCTCTATCTGGGGCGCAACGATCATCAGGTGAAGATCCGGGGGATGCGGGTCGAGCTTGGCGAGATCGAAGCCGCGCTGCGGGGCCTTGCCGGCGTGCGCGAGGCCGTGGTGATCGCGCGTGATGATCCGGGGCAGCAACGGCTGCTGGTCGGCTATGTGGTGGCCGGGCCGGAGTGGACCGATGCGGCGCTGCGGGCGGCGCTGGCGCAAGCCTTGCCGGCGCATATGGTCCCGGCGCGGATCGTCCCGCTGGAGCGGATGCCGACCACCGCCAATGGCAAGCTTGACCGCAAGGCCCTGCCGAAACCGGCGCTGAGCGGGGTGGGGGGGACGCCGCCGCGGGGAGAGACCGAAGAGCTCATTGCCGAGGCCTTTGTCTCCGTGCTGCGCCTGCCCGAGCCCCCGGTGCGCGAGGCGGATTTCTTCGCCCTCGGCGGCGACTCGCTCTCGGCTCTGGATCTGATCCTGCGGCTGGAAGAGCGCCTGGGCCGCGCCGTGCCGCTGGGCCAGCTCTTCGAGACCCCGCAAATCGCCGCGCTCGCCCGCGCCGTCGAGACCCGCGCCGATGCCCTCGCCGGGCTCGGCCCGGTGTTTCCGCTGGTGGCTGGGCGCGAGGGGGGCGCGCCGGTCGTGCTGCTGCACCCCGCCGGGGGGCTTTGCTGGGGCTACCGCGCGCTGGCCAAGGCGCTTTCGGCGTCCTACGACGGGCCGATCTTCGGCTTGCAATCGCCGGTCCTCACGGGGGCCGCCATGCCCGAGCGGCTGGTCGATCTGTCGCGCCGCTACGCCGATGAGATCATCGCCCGCTCGGATGCCGATCGCGTGCATCTCGTCGGCTGGTCCCTCGGCGGCATCCTCGCGCAGGATCTCGCGGTCGAGCTCAGCGCGCGCGGGGTCCGTCCCGGCACGGTCGCGCTGCTCGACGCCTATCCCGCGGAGGTCTGGCGCGACGAGCCCGAGCCCGATCCGATGACCGCCCTGCGCGCCCTGCTGGCGATCGCCGGGTTCGATCCCGAGGGCCATCCCGAGCTCGATGATCGCGAAAAGCTCATGAGTTTTCTGAAGCGGAATTCCCGGCTTCTCGGTGCGCTGCCCGGGGATGTGCTCGACGCGGTCGTGACGCTCGTGACCGGCACCAAACGGCTGATGCGCGCCCATCAGCATCGGCACTACGCTGAGCCGGTGATCCACATTCGCGCGGCAGCCGATCACGCGGAGCGCGGGTTTGTCTCCGATCTCTGGGCGCCCCATTGCGCCGCGCTTGAGGCCTGTGATCTCGACTGCCTGCACAAGGACATGGTCGCGCCGGAGCATGTGGGCGCGATCGCCGCCATGCTCGCGCCGCGCGGCTGATCAGGCGGCGGCGAAGCGCAGCGCGGTGGGGAGCGAGCTCGGCAGGCTCGCGATATGCACCGCGCCGTCGTAGACCTGCGTGCTGAGCGCCACCCGGCCGCTCTCTTCGAGCCGGCGCGCGAGGGCGTGAAACTCCGCCGGGGCGTCGGTCGGCTCGGGGCCGCCCGCGCCCGTCCGCCGCTCGCGGTTGCCGCTGCCCAGATAGATCTCCGGGCGCGCGGGCCCCTCCCCGAGCGCGCCGAGATGCCGGGCAAGGACGCGCTCCAGCCGCTCCGGGTTCCACCACAGCGAGGGGCTGATGGCCGCGAAACGCGCGAAGCTCCGCGGCCGTTGGAGCATCAGGTTGAGCACGAAGAGCCCTCCGAGCGAATGACCCCAGATCGCGCGCCGCGCGGGATCGACCACGAGCCCGTCTTCCGCCGCCGCGCGCAACGGGCCGAGCAGCAGCGGCAGGAACCCCGGTGCGCCGCCCGCCGGGCGATTGCCGTAGCCCGCATCAGGCACCAGCCCGGTCTGGCCCTCGGCGGGAAAGGTCAGATCGCGGGCGCGGGCGAGGCGGTCAAACTGCGCTTCCGTCTGCTGTCCGATGCCGATGACGGCAAGATCCGGCACGGCCTCCAGCATCTGGGGCGTGAGGAAATCAAAGGCCGCGTTGCCATCGAGCAGGGTCAGGACCGGGCGCCCCCCGGCGGGGGCGGGGGCCGTCGGGATGGCGCGAAACAGACGGTAGGGCGCGGCGTCCGGTGCGGCCAGAGGATGGCGCGGTTCGGGCAGGACGGCGCTCTCGATCCGGTGGCTCGCGCAGGGCGCGCGCAGGATCTCCAGCGTCGCGAGGCGGCCCTTGTGCGGCGGCAGCGCAAGCCGGGCCGCCGGGATCACGGCGGGGCAGGCAAAACGCGGCACCGGCGCCGGCGTGGGGGCGATTGGTTTCTTGTGCATGGGGGCGCAAACTTGTACGTGATTGTTTTAGTCGGATACCACCGGTTGGCGGCACCCTAGGGGGCCTGCCGGACCGGCGCAACAACTCTCAGCGAGGCCATCGACCATGACGACACCTCATCGCTTCGGGATCGGGCTGCGCGCCCTTGCTTTGACGCTGGCGCTGCTCGGCTGGGCGCTGCCCGCCGCCGCAGAGCTGCGGATCACGGATGTGACGGAGCGCGAGGTGCGCCTGCCCGAGGCCGCGCAGGCGGTGATCCTTGGCGACGCGCGCCACATCATGGTGCTCGGCATGCTGCTAGACGATCCGGTCGCGCGGGTGGTTGGCTGGCGGCAGGACAAGGGGCTCGATCCGGCGCGGCGCGCGGCCTTCGCCGCACGGTTCCCGGCGCTGGAGGAGATCGCCCCGGTGGGCGCGGGCAACCGCGAGCTTTCGGTCGAGGCAACCATCGCGCAGGCGCCCGATCTGGTGATCCTGTCGCTCACCGATGCGCGCAACCCCACGATGGAGGTCCAGCTGCTGCAACTTGAGGCGGCGGGCATCCCGGTCGTCTTCGTGGATTTCTTCAGCCACCCGATCGAGAACACCACCCGCAGCCTCGAAATCCTCGGGCAGGCCCTCGGGGCGGAGGATCGCGCCGCCGACCTGATCGCCTTTTATACCGAGCGTCTCGACACGGTGCGCGGCCGGCTGGCCGAAGCCCAACCGGACGCGCCGCGTGTTTTCGTGCAGGTCCATGCCGCGCCGGGAACCTGCTGCGCGACCGTAGGCGGCGGGGTGTTTCACGACTTTATCGAAGCCGCGGGCGGGCACAATCTCGGACAGGATGCCGTCCCCGGCATCATGGGCAACGTGGGGCTGGAAAACGTCATCGCCGCCGATCCGGATGTGTTTCTCGCCACCGGCGGCGCGCATATGCGCGAGCGCGGCGGGCTGGTACTCGGCGCCGGCGTTGCGCAAGACGAGGCGCGGGCGGGGCTTGAGGCCCTGCTTTCCGGCGCCGGAATCGCCGATTTGCGGGCGGTGGAGCTGGGACAGGCCCACGCTTTCTGGCATCTTTTCAACGACAGCCCGATGCACATCGCGCTGATCGAATACCTCGCCCAGACCTTCCACCCCGAGCTCTTCGCCGATCTGGATCCGCAGGCCACCGTCGCCGAGATGCAGGCGCGGTTCTCGCCCATCGACGTCGATGGGACCTGGTGGCTCGCGGCCGAGTAACGCGCGCAGATGACCGACACAGAAGACATGGGCCGGCTGGCCGAGGGGTATCGGCTGTCGCGCGCGCGGCGGGGCCTGCTGGTGGCGGGGCTTGGCGCGCTGGCGCTGATCGGGGTGATCGCGGATATCGCCTCGGGGCCGTCGGGCCTGCCGGTGAGCGAGGTCCTGCGGGTGCTGACCGGGGGCGAGGCCGCGTCGCGCGGGGCGGAGGTCATCGTCTGGCGCGTGCGCCTGCCGGTGGCGATCATGGCGCTGCTGGTGGGGGCGGCGCTTTCCCTTGCGGGCACCGAAATGCAGACCGTCCTCGAAAACCCGCTGGCAGAACCCTTCACGCTCGGCGTTTCCTCTTCCGCGGCACTCGGCGCGGGCGTTGCGATCATCCTCGGGATCGGCGTGCCGTTCCTGCCGGCGATCTGGAGCGTGACGGCCAACGCCTTCCTCTTTGCCCTCGGCTCGCTCGCGATCCTGCAGATGGCCGCCGGGTTTCGCGGCGGGCCGACGCTGGTGATCCTCTTTGGGATCGCGCTCAACTTCACCGCCGGCGCGCTGCTGGCGCTGGTGCAATTCGTGGCCTCCGCCGATGCGCTGCAACAGCTCGTGTTCTGGACGATGGGCAGCCTCGCCAATGTCCGCTGGGAGGGGATCGCGCTGGTGGCCGTTGTCCTCGTGCTGACCGTGCCCTTCTCGCTGCGCGCCTCGTGGCAACTCACCGCGCTGCGCATCGGCGCCGATCAGGCACAGGGCTTTGGCGTCGACGTGGCGCGCCTGCGCCGCTGGGCGCTCATCCGGGTGAGTCTTCTGGCGGCGGCGGCGGTCTCCATCGTGGGGGTGATCGGCTTCGTCGGCCTCGCGGGCCCGCATATCGCGCGGATCATTGTGGGAGAGGATCACCGCTTCCTCACCCCCGCCTCGATCCTCACCGGCGCGGTGCTGATGTCCTTCGCCTCGATCCTGTCGAAATTGCTGGTCCCGGGCATCCTTCTGCCCATCGGGATCGTCACCTCGCTCGTCGGCCTGCCGGTCTTCTTTGCGCTGATCCTGCGCCGGGCGGGGAGCCTCTCATGAGCCTTGAGCTGCGCGAGGTCTCGCTGCGGCTCGCGGGCCGCGAGGTGCTCTCCGGGATCAGCGCCGCGCCCTTCGCGCGCGGGGAGTTCACCGTGCTCGCCGGGCCGAACGGGGTCGGCAAATCCACGCTCCTGCGCGCCATCGCCCAGTTCCTGCCCTATCGCGGCGAGGTTCTGTTCGACGGCGAGCCGCTTTCCGGCATGTCGCCCGCGCGGCGGGCGGATCTGGCGGGCTTCATGCCGCAGAACCTCCAGAGCCGGTCGGATCTCAGCGTCCTCGAGGGCCTGCTGGTCGCGATGAACGCCGCCGGCGGCACCCGCGAGGGGCAGGGGGCGCAGATCCGCCGGGCCGAGGCGCTGCTCGCACAATTCGGCATCGCCGCGCTGGCCGGGCGGGGCCTCGCGCGGCTCTCGGGTGGCCAGCGCCAGACGGTGGGCCTTGCCCAGGCGCTGGCGCGCGACCCGACGCTGCTGCTGCTCGATGAGCCCACGGCCGCGCTCGATCTCGCCATGCAATACCGCATCCTCGCCGAGTTGGCCGCCATCGCCCGGCGCGACCGGGTGGTGATCGCGGTGCTGCATGATCTGACGCAGGCCGCCCGCTGGGCGGACCGGCTTGTGGTGCTGCATCGGGGACGCGTTGCAGCGGACGGGCCTCCCGAGCAGATCCTGACGCCGGAGCTTCTGGCCGAGGTCTACCGCGTGCGCGCGCGCGTCGAGCGCGACGGGGCCGGGCAGCTGTTCGTCGCCGTCGACGGGCCAGCCTGACGCGGCACGCCGCACGCGCCTTGGATCAAACGAAACATGGCCGCAGAGACTGCGGCCATGTCTGTTTTTGCGTTGGACAAGAGGCGGTCTGCCCGCCCTCAGCCTTTGATCACTTGCGCACGATGCGCCAGAGCGTGTTGCCGTCCGGCGCCTCGCCGCGCGCCTTGTTGATGAGGTAGACCACGCCCGCGTCGCTTTCCTCAACGAAGTTGGGGAAGGGCCCGCCGGGCAGGTTGGCGACGATCTCACCGCTGTCGGAGACCACGGCGAGGCTGTCGGAGGCGCGGTTGGCGACATAGGCCAGCTTCTGGCTCTCGACATAGACCACGTTGAGCGCCTGCGCGCCCACGGCGACGTCGAGCATCTCGCTGCCGTCCTCGGCGCTGATCACCTTCAGATCGTCGCTGCCTTGCGAAACGACGAAGAGCTTCGTGCCGTCCTCGGAGACGTCCACGCCGGAGGCGCGGTCAACGCCGTTCAGCGGCAGGATCGTCACCTCGCCGGAGGCCAGGTCGATACGGGCGGCTTCGGGCGTGGTGCGCGAGACGGTGTAGAGCTGGCCGCGCGCCTCGTCGAGCGCGATGGACATGGTCGAGAAGGTCTCGCGGCGGATACCCGAGGGCACCACGATGGTCTCGACCAGCTCAAGCGCCTCGGCGTCATAGACGTTGATGCCCGCGTCAGCGATCGAGACGTAGACCCGGCCGCGGGTCGCGTCGACGATCGCGTCGCGCGGGTGCGATGCGGTGCCCGGCTCGAACTGTTTGATCAGGGACAGATCGTCCTGCGAATAGACCGCGACGGTGTTCTGGCGGGTGTTTGTGGCCCAGACGGTGTTGTTCACATCGTCGACCCCGACGCCGTAGACGGCAAAGACGCCGCCATCGCGGTCACCGCGATCGGGTGCATCGGCGGGCGCGGCTTCGGCGAGGACTTCGAGGCTTTCGGCGTCGAGCTTGATCAGGCGCGAGTCGCTGACCGGCGGGCGGCCCACGGCGGAGGTCACGAAGAGCGTGTTGTTCTTCTCGGAGATCGCGACCTGGTAGAGCCCGCCCCCGAGCGAGACCTTGGAGATTTCGAACTGGTCCGCGCCGCTGAATGCAATATCAGGGGAGACCTTGATCTGAACCACGCTCGCGCTGTCGGGGCCGTCGGTCTTGACGACGACGGGGTGCAAGCCGAGCGCGGCATCCTCGTCGAGGGTGAACTCAGCGGAGACGTTGCCTTCGGCGTCGGCGGTCAGGGCAGGCACAAGCGCCGCGTCGCCGCGTTCGATGGTGACGGTCTGACCGGGGGCAAAGCCCGCGCCGGTGATCTGGACGGTGCTGCCGGGGTAGATCGGCGCGCGATCGGCGGTGCTGAAACCGATGCGACCGGAAAACTCTGCTGGAGTGTCAAAGGCGGTTTGGGCTGCGGCGGGGGTAAGCCAGCAAAGCAGCGCGGTGGTGGCGCAAAGGGCTCGGCCGAGACGCGTGGTCGTGATCATGAAATCACCTCTCAGGATGTCTGGATTGTCAGGGGCGGCTGGCAAGCATTCCGGTTTGCTCGCGGGCTGGGGTGGTTGTTCTCCTTTCCGCAGGTGAAGTCAACCGAAACAAGTGTTTTAGTCAGGATTTCAGCGTCGCCCCGCCATCCACATAAAGATCGGCCATGGTGACGTGCCCGGCCTGATCGGAGAGCAGGAAGAGCGCGGCCTCGGCGATGTCTTCGGGGCGGGCGAGTTTGCCCAGCGGGATGCCGGTCTTGTGGATCGAAAGATCGCCTTCGATGATGCGCGCGGCGCCGTTCTCATCGGCCCACATGCCGGTCTGCATCGGCGTCAGGGTTGAGCCCGGAGCGAGGATGTTGCAGCGGATGCCGAGCGGCGCGAGCTCCAGCCCGAGGCAGCGTATCAGCATATGCAGCGCGGCCTTGCTCGCGGGATAGCCGCCCATGCCCACGCGCGGGATGCCCGCCGCGTTGGAGCCCACCGCGAGGATCGCGCCCGCGCCGTGGGGCGCCATTGCCCGGCCCAGAGCGCGGGTGACATGGAAGCCCCCGGTGAGGTTCACGTCGATCACCTTCTGCCAGAGGGCGGCGTCGAGCTCCAGCAGCGGCGCGCCGCCGAGGATGCCGGCGGCAAAGACCCCGTGGCGCAAGGGGCCGAGCCGCGCCTCGGCCTCGGCCACGGCGGCATCGACCGCCTCGGGATCGGTCACATCCAGCGGCGCCCAGAAGACCCCGTCGATCTCCGGTGCATCGGCGATCGCTTCGGGCAGGTCGGTGGCAAAGACCGTGGCCCCGGCCTCCGCCAGCGCCGCGACGATCGCGCGCCCGATCCCGCCGCCCGCGCCGGCGACGAACCCGGCGCTGCCCTCGAATCCGGTCAGTCTCATTGCGCCCCTCCGATCCGCGCGCAGGCCGCATCGCCGGACAGGACCACGCCCGCGCAGCTTGCGACCCAATCGAGCGCCATCTGGTGTTTGTCTTGCGAAAAATCGCCCAGGGCATCGGCGGCGAAAAACGGCTCGATGTCGCGCTGGAACGCCTCGCCCACGGTCGCGAGGCAGCCGATATGGGCGTAAATTCCTGTCACGATCAGCTGGTCGCGCCCCCGGGCGCGCATCAGGGTCTCAAGGTTCGACCGCTGAAACGCGCTGTAGCGATGCTTGACGAGGCGAATGTCTCCGGGCTGGGGCGCGAGCGGGGGGATGATCTCCTCATGCTCGGGCACGGCGCGCATTCCGGGGCCCCAGAGATTGGCCTGAAGTCCCCGGTCGGGGAGAAACTGATCCCCCTTTTGCGCGGTGTAGAAAACCGGCATCCCGGCGGCGCGGGCCGCGACGGCGAGGCGGGCGATGTTGGACACGATCCGCTGCAGCAGCGCGCCGTCCTGCGCCCAGGCTTCGGCCCCGTAAGCCGCGCAGAAGTAGCGCTGCATGTCGTGGATGAGCAGGGCGGCGCGGGCGGGCTCCAGCGCGAAAGTCGCGCGGGAGGCAGGCAGGGCATCGGCGGCGGGGAGCGGGTAATCGGGGATGCGGGGCAGGGCCATGATCGGGGCGGTCCTTCGGGTCTGTCGGAGGGCGAAGCGGCTAGAGGCTGTCGGAAATGCCGAGCGCGCTGCGCATGGCGATGAACTTGGCGCGGGTCTCGGCGACCTCGTCATCGGGCTGCGAGGCGCCGACGATACCGGCCCCGGCAAAGAGCCGCGCGCGCTGGCCGTCGATGATCGCGCAGCGCAGCGTCACGTGCCAGGCGCCGTCGTTCTGCGCGTCGACCCAGCCCAGCGTTCCGGCATAGAAATCGCGCGCGAAGGGCTCGGCCTCGGTGATGGTCTCCAGCGCGGCAGCGAGCGGATGCCCGGCGACGGCGGGCGTCGGGTGGAGCAGGTGGACAAGGTCGAGGCAGGGCATGGCGTCATCGCGAAGGCGGCCTTCGATCCGCGTGCCCAAGTGCCACATGCTGGCGGTCTGTTCGAGACCGGGGCTGGCGGGAATGGCCAGATCGCGGCAGTGCGGGGCGAGCAGGTCGTGGATGTATTCCACCACCACGCGATGCTCGGTGAGATCCTTGCGTGAGGCGAGGAGTTGCTGGGCGGCGGCGCGATCCGCGGCCGGATCCGCCTGACGCCGGATCGAGCCGGCCAGCGGATGCGACGCGATACGCGGGCCGGTTTTGGACAGGAGCAGCTCCGGCGTCGCCCCCACGAGCCAGCGCGGCGGCGCACCGGCCCCCTGCGGCAGGGGAAAGGCATAGCTGGTCACCGCACGGTCGGCGGCGAGGCGCAGGGCGATCTGGACCGGATCGAGCGCGGCGTCTGTGCGGTAGTCGAGCGCGCGGGCGAGCACGACTTTCTCCAGAGCGTGCGGCGCCCGGCGGATCGTTGCCGCGGCGCGGGCCACGGCGGCCCCGTACTGCGCCGGATCGGGGAGACGGTCGAGCGTGCGGCCGGTGGTTGTCATCGCGCCCGACGGCGCGGCGGGCTGCGCGGGGGCGGTCTCGTAGAGATGGCCCGGCTCATTGCGCGCGAAGGGAAAGGCGCCGAAATGCCGGCCCGCCGCGGGCAGCGCGACGCGCGATGCATCCGCCAGAGGGGCCGTCACAACCGTCCGGACCCGCCCGTAATCATCGCCCAGAAGCAGCGGCGCGCCCGCAAGGCCCGTGTCGCGCGAAATCTGGAGCGGCTCTTGGTCTCTTTGGTGCACGGGTTCGGCCTCGGCTTGGGGGAGGGCAGGTGGTGTCGGGCGATGCCTCGAGGCCCCCCTGAACGGGAGGTCCGGAGGACATCTGCCAGCCGTTAAGCCAATAGTTGAGTGATTTAGTCAAGTCAATGCCGGGTCGCGCTCACGGCGCGGTGAGGCAGGCCGCCGCCCGACGCGATGTCCGGGCGGCGACGGCGGGGTCATGCCACGTGGGGGATGACCTCTTTGCCGTAGGTGTCGATGATGTTCTCCTCGTCCCCGTTGTCGAGGTAGATGTTGAACTGGGTCACCCCGGAGGCCTTGAGCTTTTCGAGCTTGGCGATGTGGTCATCGGGCGTGCCGAGCACGGCAAAACCGTCGATGATGTCATCGGTGATGAAGTCGAGGTAGGGATTGTCGCTCTGGCCGTGCTTGGAATAATCGTAGCCCTTGCGGTCCTTGATGTAGGCGGTGAGCGAATCCGGGATGTCGGCGCGCTCGGTGCCGTATTTCTCGACGATATCGGCGACGTGGTTACCGACCATGGCGGGGAACCAGCGGGTCGCCTCGCGGCAGGTTTCCATATCGCCGAAATAGGCGGGAGCGGCGGACATGATGCGATAGTTCGACATGTCGCGCCCGGCTTTCTCGCCCGCCTCGACGGCCTGATCGCCCAGCCATTTGCAGATCGCGGGCTCGGCGATCTGGAGGATCAGCCCGTCGCCCATGCGGCCCGCGCTGTCGAGCGCCTTGGGCCCGTAGGCCGCGACCCAGACAGGCAGCTCATAGCCCGTGGCCCAGGGAAACTGGATCGGGTTGGGCACATCGCCGTATTGCCGTTCCTCGCCGCGGATCAGCCCTTTGACCACATCGATGAAGGCATCCATGTTCTTGAGGAGCGCCGGTTTGCGCCCCATCACCCGGACCGCGCTGTCGCCCCGGCCGACGCCGATGTCGAAGCGCCCGTTCGACTGATGCGCGAGGCTGCCGAAGAGCGAGGCCGCGGCGGACCATTCGCGCGTGTTGGGGTTGGTCACGCAAGGCCCGAAGCGCATGGTCTTGGTGTGCTCCATGCACATCGCCATGGCCGGGTAGCTCTCGCGCCAGAGGATGTGGCTGTCGTAGAACCAGCAGTAGGAAAACCCGGCCTGTTCGGCCTGGGCGACGAGTTTGCGGGCGCGGTCGGGCTCGACGACGCCTTTGAATGTGATGCCAAATTCCATGGATGTCCTCCGGTTCTGTCAGTGGTCTGGTGCCCAGATGCGGATCCCCGCATGGGTGAAGGGCACGGCTTTCGAGATGTTGATGCGGATGAGGATCGACGTGAGCGCCTCGATGCAGCGCGCGGCCTCCGCGCCGCCCGCGTTGTAGGCGGTGACGCCGAGTTTGCTGACCAGCGCCATGACCTTCTTGCGGGCCTCAAGGCTGTTGCCGCAGACGAGCACGTCGCAGTTGATGTCCCACTCAAGCGTCCTGAGCGTCACCGCCGAGACGTTGTGCAGCGCGCCGATGACCGGGATTTCGGGGCCGAGGATCGCCTGCGCGGCCTCGGTCGCCGAGCCTTCGGGCGGCATGTCGACCTTTTTGGGATCATCGGCGGCGAGCGGCACGACGATATCGATGAGGATCTTGCCCGCGAGCTTGTCCTTGAGGGCCTCCAGCGTCGCGTTGTGGCCCGCCCACGGCACCGAGAGGATCACCATGTCTTCGGCCGCGGCGACCGCGCCGTCGGTGTCGTGGCCGCTGATCGCGGCGCTGCCCTCGGGCAGTTTGGCGGTAAGCTCGGCCGCGATCTCGGCCGCGCGGGCCGCATCGCGCGAGCCGATGGCCACGGGGACGCCCGCGCGCGCAAAGCGCAGCGCGAGCCCCTGACCTTGCGGGCCGGTGCCGCCCAGAATTGCGAGTGTCATCGAAACATATCCTCCTCGATTGGCCGCAGGATTTGCGCCGCGGCGGCGGATGGGTCCGGGGTCCAGTCGACCCCGCGGAAAAGCACGGCGGGCGTCTTGGCCGCCTTTTGCACCACAAGCCCGGAGGCGGCGGCGATCTCGTCGCAAAGCGCAGGTTCGGTCACCACGAGCGGCTTGCCCCAGGCATCGGTGTTGCCGATCTCGGAGGCCTTGGCCGGGACGAGATGCAGCCCGATGGCGACGTTGACCTGCCCCAGCCGCCAAGGGCGCCCGAACGTGTCGGTGATGACCACGCCGAGGGGCATGCCGAAACGCGCGGCGAGCGCCTCGCCAAGGCCCCGCGCGCTGGCGTCGGGGTCGTCGGGCAGGGTGATGACTGTGCCGGGATCGGCGTTGGATTCATCCACCGCGGCATTGGCGGAGATGAGCCCGAGCTTGTGTTCGCAGATCATCGTGCCGTGGGTCTGGGCCGGGCGTTTGAAGGCGCGGACGACCCGGCGGCTCTGGCGCAGCACGACCTCGACCTTCTCCGGCTCCTTGTTGAGCTCGGCCGCCAGCTCCAGCGCGCGGGGCGAGGGGGTCACATCGGCGAGCCGGATGACGCAGCCCTCGGCCTTGGAGACGATCTTGTGCGCAAGGCAGAGGATATCGCCGGGCGCAACGCCCCCCGCGGCCTCCAGCGCATCGCCGAGGATGGCGGCGAGATCGTCGCCCGGGGCGATGTCGGGGATGCCGGGCAGGGCGGTGAGGGTGACGCTCATGCGAAGCCTCGCAATTCGGGGGCCAGATGGGCCGCGCGGGTGAGATCGCGCACGGTGTCCACATCCTCGGCAAGGCTCGCCAGCGGCAGGATCACCGGGGTGAGCCCCGCGCTCTGGGCGGCCAAGGCATGGCGCTCGGCGGAGCGGGGGCCGTAGTGAAACGCAATGGCGCCGGGCGCGAGGCGCAGCGCATTGGTGCCGCCGTCCTTGGCCGGACAGATGAGGACGCTGCGCGGCGAGCGCGGGAAGGCGATGATGCGGCGGATATCCTCGGCGCGGGGGGCGGCGAGGTCAGCAGGCAGGACGCAGATCTGGGCGTAGCCCTCGTCGGCGGCGTGGCGGGCGGCGGCGTCCAGCGCGGCGTTGAGGCCGCGCCCGGGATCGGGGAGCGCCAGCGCGCCGGCCTTCCGCGCCTTGCTTGCGATCTCGGCCGAGGGCGTGACCACCGCGAGGCCGAAGCCAAGCTCCGCGCGCAGCTCCGACAGAAGGCTCAGGCTGCGCCCCAGAAGAACCCGCGCGATTTCCGCGCGCCGGGGCGGGGCAAGCACCGGGGAGAGCCGGGTCTTGGCCTGCGCCGGATCCTTGACCGGAACGATGACAAGCGTGTCGCGGCTCATGCCACCGGCTCCGGGCAGAGCGCGAGGATTTCGCCCGCGAGGCGGCGCTTGCCCGCGAGGTCTGTCATGAGCGTCGGGCGGATGACGGGCTCCGGCCCCGCGGCCCGGACGCCGCCCGCAAGCGCGGCGTCGGCCTCGTCAATGACCAAGCTGCCTGCCAGCCCGGCGTAGATCTCGGCAATGCCCACCGCATCGACCCGGTGGCCGAGCGCGGCCATCATCCGGTCCGCCGGGCCTTTGACCACGCGGCCCGCGATCAGCGGGGAGACGGCGACGACCGGTGCGGCGGCCTGTTTCACAGCCTCCGCGATGCCGGGAATGCCCAAGATGGGGCGGATGCTCACCAGCGGGTTCGACGGGGCGATGACGATAAGGTCCGCGCCGGCGAGGGCGGCGAGCGCTTCGGGCGTCGGGCGGGCGGCCTCGATCCCGTCATAGCGCAGGGCCTTGACCTCCGGCGCGCACTGCTGGCGCACGAAATAGTCCTGAAACCCGATCCAGCCCGCGTCGGTCTCTACCTTGGTCTGCACCCGGTCATCCGTCGGCAGGACGATCTCGGCCTCAACCCCGAACGCGCGGGCCACGTCCCGGGCGATCACGCTGGGCCGTTCGCCGCGCGCGCGCCGGGCGGTGCGGTGGATGTGGAGCCCGAAATCGCGGTCGCCGAGGAACATCCACGTGTCCTCGCCCAAGGTCTTCAGCACCTCCAGCGCGCGGCCCGCCTCGTCGGCGACGCCCCAGCCCTGATCGCGGTTGATGAGCCCGGCGAGCGTGTAGGTCACCGTGTCGATATCGGGCGAGACCCAGAGCCCGTGAAACGCCTCGTCATCGGCGACATTGCCGATCACCGTGAGCTCGACGTCCGCAAGGGCGGCAAAGCCCTCGGCCATCTTGGCCCCGCCGACGCCGCCGGCGAGAAGGGTCACGCGCCGCCGCCTCATGGGGCCGCGTCGCCGTCCGCGGCGGGGAACATCTTGAGGAAATCGAGCGGCGCCCCGGCCTGACGCGCCACCAGCGGAGCGAGTTCTTCGGGATCGTGATCGTCATAGACATCGACCACGCCGTAGACTGTGTTGCGCCGCATCGGCATGCGGCCCGCCGAGCGGATCAGCTCGCACAGCTCCCGAGGCGTGATCTCCTGCCCGTGTTTGGAGCCCGCCGCGCGGGAGATGCTCTCGTTCATCAGCGTGCCGCCAAGGTCATTGACCCCGCGCGACAGCATCTCGCGCGCCCGCTCCGCTCCGAGCTTGGTCCAGCTGACCTGAATGTTGTCGATATGCCCGTGCAGCATGATCCGCGAAACCGCGTGCATCAGGCTCACCTCATCCGCCGTTGGCCCCGGGCGGACCCGGTCGGGGGCCTCGGTGTAGAGCGGGCTTTCGGTGTGGACGAAACTGAGCGGCACAAGTTCGGTGAACCCGCCGGTCTTCTTCTGGATGTCGCGCAGCAGCGCGATATGCGCGGCCCAATGCTCCGGCCCGTCCACATGGCCATACATGATCGTGGCGGTGGTCGGGATGCCGACCTCATGGGCGGTGGTGATGATCTCGACCCAACGCTCGGCGCTGAGCTTGTTCTTGGTGAGCTGCTGGCGCACCTCTGTGTCGAGGATTTCCGCCGCCGTGCCGGGGATCGAGCCGAGGCCGCAGTCCTTCAGGTCCTGCAGGAAATCGCGGTAGGACATCTTCGATTTCGACGCGCCGTACCAGATTTCGAAGGGCGAGAAGGCGTGGATGTGCATGTCCGGCAGCGCGGCTTTGATCCCGAGGATCAGATCGCGGTAGTAGCTGCCGGGCAGCTTGGGGTGCAGCCCGCCCTGAATGCAGACCTCCGTCCCGCCACGGTCCCAGGCCTCCTGCGCCCGCGCGACGACCTGATCGACCGAGAGCCACTCCGCGCCGTCCTCATCCGTCCGCTTGGCGAAGCCGCAGAAGCGGCAGCCCATGTAGCAGATGTTGGTGAAGTTGATGTTGCGGTTGACGACGAAGCTCACCCGGTCGCCGTTGGCGCGCCAGCGCAGCGTGTCGGCAGTGGCGTAGACGGCTTCGGCATCGGCCCCCCGCGTGCGGAAGAGCGTAACGCCCTCGTCCTCGCGCACCTCGCGGCCGGCGAGCGCGCGGTTGAGGATGCGCCGGACCGGGGCGGTGGCCGCCTCCAGCCGGGCCTGAAGGGCTACCGTGCGGCGGCGGTCGAAGTCTGTGGCGTTGAGCTGCATGAGCCAACCTCCAGGCATTGGGCGCGGGCAAGGCCATCCTTGCGGGCCATGGTGTCGAGGCTGTCGTGCAGCCCCGCGTCGAGATAGGTGTCGCGCTCGGCGAGGAAGCGCGGGTAGACGGTGAGCCGTTCCTGAAGGCGGAAGCCGGCGCCCTCGCAGGAGGCAGCGAGGGCGCGGATTTCCGGCCACTCGTGCTGCGGGTTGATGAAATCGATGGTCACGGGCGAGATGCCGCCCCAGTCGTTGATCCCGGCCTGCAGGTAGTCGATATGCCGCGCGCTGAGGTTCGGCGGGGCCTGAAGGCTGATCTCGGGGGCGAGGATGATCCGCGCGGCGGCGATGGTGCGGAGCATGTCGTCCAGCGTGGGCTCCGGGTGATGCTCCATGGCGATGCCGGGCTTGCGCTGGAAGTTCTGGACGATGACTTCCTGAATATGGCCGTGGCGGGCATGGACGGCGTTGATCGCGTGGAGCGCCTCGATCCGTTCCTCCCATGTCTCGCCGATCCCGATCAGCAGGCCGGTTGTGAAGGGCACCTGCCGCTCGCCGGTCCGCTCCAGTGTGCGCAGCCGTTGCAGCGGCACCTTGTCGGGGCAGGCGTGATGGGCCGCGCCCTTGCGGGTGAGCCGCCGCGAGACCGTCTCGAGCATCATGCCCATGGAAGCCGCAACAGGGCGCAGGACCTCGATCTCGTCATCCGCGAGCGTGCCGGCGTTCACATGGGGCAGGAGCGTGGTTTCGCGCAGCACCAGCGCGCACATTTCGGCGAGATAGTCGGTCATGCGGCTATAGCCGAGCCGCGCCAGCCCCTCCCGCGCCGCGTCATAGCGCAGTTCGGGCTTCTCCCCGAGGCTGAAGAGCAGCTCCTTGCAGCCCTTCTCCTCGCCCCGTTTGGCCATGGCCAGAACCTGCTCGGGGGTGAGGATGTTGGCCTCGGGCGAGCTGGGGTGTTTGACGAAGGTGCAATAGCCGCAGGTATCGCGGCACATGTTGGTCAGCGGCACGAAGACCTTGCGCGAATAGGTGACCGTATCGCCCCACTGCGCGTCCCGGATCTCGCGCGCTCGGGCCATGAGCGAGGGCAGCGGCGCGCTGGCGGCAAAGGCGGCATCGGTGCCGGGGTCTGTGTCGATCGCTGTCATGGATCATTTGTGAGCCATGGTCTTCGAGCCGGTCAACAAATTTTTTTACCAAATGGTCAAATGGAGGCGAAAAGACGGGGGTAGCGCGCAAACGGTGAAAAAATGAACGGCCGCGCCGGGGGCGGGGCGCGAGAAACGGCAGATCGGGGATTGGGAAGGGGCGCGCGCCTAGTCGCTCAGCGCATCCGCCACCGCTTGCAAGAGCTCGGCCCGCGGGACCGGCTTCATCAGGCGCATATCCTCGGGCCGCAGCCCGTTGCCATGCACGCTCGCCTCCGAGGCATAACCGGACATGAAGATGAAGCGCGCCTCCGGTTTGGTCTCGCGGATGCGGCGGGCGAGGTGGGTGCCCTGCAACTGGCCGGGCATGACGATGTCGGTGACGATCAGGTCAAATTCCGGCTGGGTGCGGAAAATGTCGAAGGCGTTGTCGCCGTTCTTGGCGACCACCACCGAATAGCCCGCGGCTTCCAGCATCGACAGCAGCACCGTGCGCACGCTGTCCTCGTCCTCCACCAGCAGGATGCGCTTGCCATCCGCCGGCGCGTGGGGCGCCTCGGGTGCGGGCTCATCGCCGGCGGCGGCGCTGGCGTCGGTGGCGGGGAAATAGAGCTTGAAAGTCGTGCCGTGCCCGGGCTCGGTGTAAAGATGCACGGTGCCGTGCGACTGGCGCATGAACCCCTGCACCATCGAGAGCCCGACGCCGGAGCCGGAGCCGGGCGGTTTGGTGGTGTAGAACGGCTCGAAGATCCGGGCGGCGGTGGCCGGGTCGATGCCGCTGCCGGTGTCGCTCACCGCGAGCATGACGTAGCGGCCCGCGGCGATCTGCTCGCCGCGCGAATCCACATATTCCTGATCGATCCGCTGGTTGGAGGTCTCGATCGTCAGCCGCCCGTGGCCGTCCATCGCGTCGCGGGCGTTCAGGATGAGGTTGAGCAGCGCGCTCTCCAGCGACGTCGCATCGACCCGGACCGGCCAGAGCCCGGCCAGCAACGAGGTCTCGACCTCCACCGATTCCGGCAGCGCCCGGCCCATCCAGTTGCGCGCCTCGCGCACCACGACGTTGATGTCGAGCACCTCGGGCTCCAGCCGCGTGCGCCCGGCAAAGGCGAGCATGCTGCGGGTGAGCCCCGCGCCGCGCTGGCTGGCCTGGATGGCGGCGTCGATGAGCTCGTGATCGCCGGGATCCCGCACCTGATCGTGCAGCAGCTCCAGATTGCCGAGGATCACCGCGAGGATATTGTTGAAGTCATGCGCGATCCCGCCGGTGAGTTGCCCGAGCGCCTCGGTCTTCTGAAATTGCTGCGCCAGCTCTCCCTGCCGGCGGGCCTCGGCCTCGGCCTGGATCTCCTTGGTGATGTCGAGATAGATGCCGTTGACCAGATGACTGCCGTCGCCGCGCGGCGTGGCCTCCACCTGAAGCTCGACCGCCATCCGCTCGCCCGCCGCATCATACATCCAGGCCCGCGCGGAGGACCGTCCGCCCGCCGCGACGGACTCGTTCACCGCCGCGATCATCTGCACTTCCTCGCCCTCTTCGAAACAGGGCAGCAGGCGCATCGGATCTTCGAGCAACTCCTGCGGCCCGACGCCCCAGATCTCGGCGCATTTCGGGCTGATGAAGAGCATTTCGCCGGCCTTGCCATCCTGCCAGATGAGCTGAAAGATCACGCCGGGCAAGTTCTCGGCAATCGCCGCGAGTTGCCGCTGGCGCTCCGAGCCCTCTTCGCGCGCGGCGATCACATCGGAGACATCCATATGCAGCCCGATGATGTTGCGCTCTCCGTCGGGCGTGAGGCTTTCGAGCTTCCAGAAGGAGCGCATGTGGCGCAGCCGCCCGTCGGGGGAAAAGCTGCGGAACACCTGGCTGCCCTGGCTTGCGGTGCCGTTCACCTCATCCTGGATATAGGCGCGCATCTTGGCACGGTCTTCGGGGTGAACCTGGTTGTCCGAGAATCTCGTGGGTTGGAGCGCCTCGGTGTCGGTGCCGTAGAGCGCCGAGAAATTCTCATCGAAATCGACCCTCCCTTTCGCCCCGTCGTAGCGAAAGACGCCGATACCGCAGGTCTCGAAGATGAACTGAAGTTGGCGCAGCCGGGTTTCGTTTTCGCGGGCGATCGCGGCGAGCTGGGCGCTGGCGCGGATCACGAGGAAGGTCACGCTGACCCCGAGGCTGCCCAGTAACAGATAGGGCAGGAAGATGTCGTAGAGGGTTTGGGGGTTCTCGATAATCCCGAAGACCAGAATGAGCCCGATCGCAATGCAGGTGCTGAGCATGAAGGCCGCGACGGCTTTGGGTAACATCCGCCAGCACAGCCCCGGCCAATCCTCCGGGCGGCTCATCCGGCGCAGCAAGAGCCCCGAGATGGCCAGCAGCGTGGGGGCGAATGCGCCGACCGGGATCGGTATGCCATTGAAGTAATGGCGCAAGAGTGACGCGGCGGTGGCGACGATCACCGCGCTGACCGGCCCGCCAAGATAGGACGCGTAGAGCACGAGGCCTGTCGAGGTGCTCAGCACCGCCGCATTGCCCCATGACTGGGTAGACAGGGAAATCGCCGCGTGGGTGATGCTGAAGACAAGGCCGATGACCAGCCCGGTCAGGGGCGGGTTGCCCGCGAAGGTCATTTTGCTGAACACCGGGTAGAGCATCGCCCCGGCGAGCAACAGAGCGATCATGCTCTGCATGACAGACAGAAAAGTCGAACTGATCACGCCCCAACCTCACACATACTGGGAGCCGGGTCGACGACGGGTCATCTTTCGGGCGTGGCTCCGGTCAAGAAATCCCGTGGCTCGTCTTGCAGCAAACAGATGCGAGCTTTGCATGTCGAAGCGTAAAGGGAAAGCGCTTTGGGCAAGAGGACCGTACGCTGGGTAGGGCGCGGGGTGCGGCGGCGGTCGGCGCGGCGGTCGGCGCGGAGGGCGGGCAGGGGGCGGGCGGCGTGCCGGAGCGCATACGCCCGGAGGTTGACTTCGCGCCCGCGCTGTACACCCTATGCGGGATGTAACGAGTGACAAGTTGGGAGGTAGACGTGAGCAAGACCATCCTCATCACCGGCGCCACGGACGGCATCGGTCTGCGCACGGCCGAAAAGCTGGTGGCAGCGGGGCATCGCGTGCTATTGCATGGGCGGAGCGACGAGAAGCTTAGCGTGGCGGCGGAGCGGATCGGCGGCGCGACCGAGCGCTACCGCGCCGATCTTGCGCAGCCCGACGACGTCGCGGCCCTTGCCAGTGCGGTGCGCGCGGCGCATCGCCGGATCGATGCGCTGATCAACAATGCCGGCGTGCTCAAGGCCCCCGAGCCCCGCGCCGCGACCGGCCGGGATATCCGCTTCGAGGTCAACACGATCGCGCCCTACGCACTCACGCTGGCGCTTCTTCCGATCCTTCCGGCGCGCGCGCGCGTGGTCAATCTCTCCTCGGCGGCGCAAACGCCCGTCGATCCGCGCGCGCTGCGCGGCGAGATCGCTTTGGGCGACATGGCCGCCTATTCGCAGAGCAAACGCGCCCTGACCCTCTGGACCGTGGCACTCGCCCGCGCCCGTCCCGGCGGGCCGGTGTTCGTCGCCGTCAACCCCGGCTCGCTGCTTGCCACCAAGATGGTCAAGCAGGGCTTCGGCATTCCCGGCAACGATCTCGATATCGGCGCCGATATCCTCTGCCGCGCTGCCCTTTCGGAGGATTTCGACACCGCCTCGGGCCGCTACTATGACAACGACAGCGGCGGGTTCTCCGATCCAGGCGCCACCGATGCGGAAATCGCGGCGCTGATGACCGAAATGCGCGCGCTGGTCTGACGCCGCGTCCCCCGCCCGCGGGCCGGACCACCGCCTAAAGGACGACTTCGCCCGCCGCGCGATCCGTGCGACCCTGCTGCGGCCAAAAGGAGCCGGGGGCACATGGAGGACACCGCAATCGAGAGGATCGGACCGGAGGCCGCCGCCCTGAGCGCGCGGGCTCAAGAGATGCTGCGAGAGATGGAGGCCGGGCTCATCGGCCGCGCCGATCTTGTCGAGCGGCTGCTCATCGCGCGGCTTGCCGGCGGGCACGTGTTGATCGAAGGCGCGCCGGGGCTGGCCAAGACACGCGCGGTCCACCGGCTGGCCGAGGCGCTGCCGGGGCGGTTCGCGCGGATCCAGTGCACGCCGGATCTCATGCCGACCGACATCACCGGAACCGAGGTCTTCAAACCCGCCGAGGCGACGATGGATTTCCTCCCCGGCCCGGTCTTCAGCAGCCTGGTGCTCGTCGATGAGATCAACCGCGCGCCGCCCAAGGTGCAATCCGCGCTGCTCGAAGCCATGGCCGAGGAGCAGGTCACAGCCGGCGGCCAAAGCCGCGCGCTGCCGCCGGGCTTCATGGTCGTCGCGACGCAGAACTCGCTGGAACACGAAGGCACCTTTCCGCTGCCCGAGGCCCAGCTGGACCGGTTCCTGTTCCATGTGGACGTGGCCATGCCCGACGCGGAGACCGAGCGCGCGATCCTCGATCTGGTCGAGGGCGAGCGGACCGGCCAGCCCGCCCCGCACATCGGGCCGCTCAGCGCCGAGGCGCTGGAGCAGATGCGCGCGGCGGTCGGGGCGGTGCACCTGTCGCGCGCGCTCAAGCATTTCATCGTGAGCCTCGTGATGAGCACGCGGGAGGGCGGGGCGCTGGAGGGCCGGATCGAGCATCCCGTCTCCCCGCGCGGGACGCTCTCGCTCGCCGCCGCCGCGCGGGCCCGCGCCTTTCTCTCCGGGCGCGGCTTTGCCCTGCCCGAAGACGTGACCGCCCTTGCGCCCGACGTGCTGGCGCACCGGCTCGTGCCGACCTGGCGCGCCCGCGCCGAGGGCGACAGCGCCCGCCGCATCATCGCCGATGCGCTCGCTGCCGTCGCGCCGCTCTGAACATGGCCGCGCGGCAGGGGATCGATCTGACGGCCGAGGCGCTGATCGCGCTGCGCGGGGCGAGCGCGTCGCCCCTCGGCGCTCCCAACCCGGGCCGGAGCGGCGCGCGCTCTGGGCGCCGGCGCGGGCCCGGCTTTGACATCCACGACTTGCGCCCCTTCGTTTCGGGCGACGATCCGCGCCATATCGACCCCGGCGCCTCGGCCCGCAGCGGCCGGCTCCAACTGCGCACCTTTCTCGAAGAGGTGGACCACTCCGCGCTGCTCATCGCCGATTTCCGCGCGTCGATGCTCTGGGGCAGCCGCGCGCGCCTGCGCTCGGTGGCGGCGGCCGAAGCGCTCGCCGTTGTGGGCTGGCAGGTTGTGGGCGCGGGCGGGGCCGTGGGGCTCATGATCCTCCGGGATGGCGGCCCGGAGTTTCACCCGCCCAGAGCGCGCGACGCGGCCATGCTGCGGGTCGCCGCCGCGCTGGACGCCGCCCATCGCGCGGCGCTGAACGACGCGCCGCCACAAGAGCCGCTCACCCTCGACCGTGCCATGCACGGCGCCGCGCGCCTTATCCGTCCGGGCACGACCGTGATCCTCGCCACGGGGCTGGACGATCCGGGACGGGGGCTGGAGCCCGCGCTCGGCCGGCTGGCGCGCCGCGCCGATCTGATGCTTCTGGCGGTTACCGATCCGCTTCAAGCCGACCCGCCGGCGCTGGATCTGCCCTTCGCCGATCCCGGCGGCCGCGTGCTCTGGGGCCGTCTGCCCGCCGCGCGGCCCGGCGGCGCGGACCTCTTCGACCGAATCGGCGCCCAGGTCGTTGACGTCCGGACCGACCAGCCGTTTCACCTCCCCAAGGGGGGCACGATGCGGGCGCCGGAGCCGGCCCGATGACCCCGGAGGAGCTCGTCGAGGCCCTCGCGCCGATCCGACTGCCGCCGGAGGTCGCGCGGTTCGGCCCGATGGATGCGCTGATCGCCTTTGCGCTCGGCCTGCTGCTGGCTCTCCTGCTGCGTGCGGTTCTGCCGTCCCTGACCGCGCGCAAGGCCTCGCCGGAGGCGCAGGCCCGCCGCGCGCTCGCCGCGGCCTCGCAGCTCCCCGCTGACGAGCGCCTGTTCCGCCTCGCACACCTCCTCCGCCAACTGGACCCCGACGACCAAATCCCGCGCCCCGCCGGCCTCTCGGCCCAGCTCTACGACCCGGCACACGCCCCGGACACCGCCCCGTTGGAAGCGGCCATCCTCGCCGCCGCCCGCCGCAAGGAGCGCGGCGCATGAGCCTTGAGCACCCGCTGATCCTCGGCCTTCTGCTGCTTCCGCTGTTCGCCCGCCGCCTCCTGCCGCCGGTCGCGGCACCCACCGGCGCGCTGCACGTGCCGCCCGCCATCGCGGCTGGGCTCCGTCCCGGGCGCGCCGCGCGCCACCGCTCGCGCCTGCTCCAGCTCCTCGGCTGGCTGGTCTGGGCCTGCCTGCTGCTCGCGCTCGCCGGCCCGCGCGCGATGGAAACCCACGATCTGCGCCTCGCCTCGGGCCGCGACATCATCCTCGCGCTTGACCTCTCGGGCTCGATGGAGACCGAGGATTTCGACCTCGACGGCCAGCGCGTCTCGCGGCTCGACGCGGTGAAACAGGTCGCCGCGGGCTTCATCGAAGGCCGCGAGGGCGACCGCGTCGGGCTCGTCGTTTTCGGCGATCGCGCTTTCGTCGCGGCCCCGCTCACCCACGATACCGCCTCGGTCGCGCGCGCCGTCCTCGGGGCGACGATCGGGATTTCGGGCAAGTCCACCGCGATCAGCGATGGACTCGGCCTTGCGCTCCGGCGGCTGCGCGGCTCCGAGGCGACCAGCCGGGTTGTCATCCTGCTCTCCGACGGGGTCGACACCACCGGGACCGTCGCGCCGCGCGATGTGGCCACGATGGCGCAGGAGCTCGGCATCCGCGTCCACACCATCGCCCTCGGGCCCGACGATCTGGAGAGCCGACCAGCGGCGCGCGACGCGGTCGACGCGGCCACCCTGCGCGAGGTCGCCGAGCTCAGCGGCGGCGAGATGTTTCGCGTGCGCGGTATGGACGCCTTGCGGCAGGTCACGCGCGCGATCGACGCGCTGGAGCCGAGCCCGGCCTCCGCCCCGCCGCTTCAGGTCTGGCGCGACTACTGGACCTGGCCCGCGGGCGCCGCGCTGGCGCTCTCGCTGCTGGCGCTTGGGCTGACGCGGCGGGGGGCGCAATGACCGGGCTGGAGGGTCTGGTGCTGCTGCGGCCCGAATGGCTCGCCGCGCTGCCGCTCGTCGCGCTTCTGGCGTGGCTGGCCATGCGCGGGCGGCGGGCGCTCTCGGGTTGGGGCGCGGTGATCGCGCCGGAGTTCCTGCGGTTTCTGGAGGGGCGTGGGCAGGTCCTGCGGCCGCGCGGCCTTGGGATCGCTTTGCCCTTCGCGGCGGTCGCGGGGCTTGCCGCGCTGGCGCTCACCGGCCCCGCCACGCGACAGCACGACGCCCCCGCGCTGCGCAATCTCGACGTGGTCTTCCTGCTCGTCGATCTGTCGCGTTCGATGACCGAAGGCGGAAGTCTGGACGACGTCAAGGCCGCGGCGGCGCAGCTACTGGGCGAGGTCGGAACGCGGCCCGTCGCCCTCGGGCTCTATGGCTCCGAGGCCTACCTCGTGAGCCCGCCCACAAGCGATCCGGCCCTGCTCGCGCCAACCCTGGCGGTTCTGGACGGCGAGACGCTGCCGGGCGCGGGCAGCCGGACGGACCGGGCGCTTGCGCTCGCGCAAGAGGTGCTCGGCGCGGCGAACGCACAGGCGGGGGATGTGATCGTCCTCACCGACGGGGCGGGGCTCGGCCCGGAGGCCACGCATCTGGCGCGCGCCCTCGACGCCGGGGGCACGCGGGTCTCCGCGGTTTACATCGCGCCCAGAGCCGCGCCCTACGGAATGCCCGGGCCGGATCGCGCGGCGCTGCTGGCGCTCACCGAGGCGGGGGGCGGACGGCTCGCCGATGCCGAGGACAGCGCGGCGCTCTCGCGGCTCATCCGGGGCGGCGGGCGGCCGGCGGCGAGCGGGGCTGCGGCCTCGCTCCTCTTTGCCGATCATGGCCGCTGGCTTCTCTGGCCCGCGCTCCTGCCCGCCTTGATGCTCTTCCGCCGGAGGGCGCGCGGATGAGCCGCCGGGTCTCCCTTGTCCTCGCCGCCCTCGCGCTGGCCGTCATCACGCTCTTCGGCAGCCCGACGCTGGCGCGTCTCGCCTGGCTCGCGGGGATGCCCCGCGCTGTGCTGCTGCTGAGCGACGACGCGGGCCTGCGCGGCGCGGCGCTCTACCGGCTCGGCCGCTATGCCGAGGCCGACGCGCTCTTTGCCAGCGTGCCGCGCGGGGCGACCTACAACCGCGCCGCGAGCCTCGCCGCCACCGGCGCCCATGCGCTTTCGGTCGCCTATTACGACGCGGTGCTCTTCGCGGATCGCTGGGATGGCGAGGCGCGGGCCAACCGTGCGGTCGTGCAGCGGCTTGTCCCGCCGGTGATCGGCGAGGCGAGGGGCCATGGGCGGATCGGGGTGATCGTCGCCGAAGCGGGGACCGAGGTCGCCGCCTTCGACACCGAGGACCCGGACGCGCCGACCGTCATCTCCGGCGTCAACCACCGCCGCCCGGTCGATGCCCAGGCCGTGCGCGCCGATGCGGGCTGGCTCGACGCGCTCGAAGACGCGCCGGGCACCTATCTCCAACGCCGGATCGCGGCCGAATATGACGCGCGCGTTGAGGCGGGCGTCTCGCACCCGCCGGAGCCGGTGCCATGGTGAGAGTGCTCGCCCTGTGGCTCGCCCTTCTGGCCGCCCCCGCGCTGGCCCAGACGCCCTTGCCCGCAGAGGCGGCGCGGCTGGAGCTGATCCTCGATCCGGTAGAGGGCCCGCTGCGCGAGGGGCAGATGCTGCTTGCGACCCTGCGCGGCGAGTATCGGGTGCGCATCGCGCTCGAAGATCTGCCGATCCCCCACAGCGCCGATTTCGACTGGATTCAGCTAGCCCGCGACGACTGGACGCTTGAACAGGTGGACGGCCTGCCGACGCAGGTCATGCGCCGCCGCCTCGCGCTCTTTCCGCAATCGGCCGGGGCGCTGTCCTTCCCCGCGCTCACCCATCAGCTGACGATATTCACACCGGACGGCGGGCGGAGCACGCACCCGGTCACCTCCGCCCCTGTCACGATCCAGGTGAGCCCGGCGCTTGGCGAGCCGTGGTGGCCGGTCCGCGCGGTGGAGTTTTCCGAAAGCTGGAGCCGCGATCCGGCGGGCCTGCCGCTGGGGGAGACGGTCCGGCGGCGCGTCATCCTGCGCGCGCTCGGCGCGACCGACCAGATGATGCCGCCGCAGCCCGCGCTCCGGGCGCCTTGGCTCATTTCCTTCTCACGCCCGCCCGAGCGCAGCACCGAGCTTACGCCCGCGGGCCCGGTCACGACGGTGGTCTGGGAATGGTCACTGCGGCCCAAGACCGGGGAGCGCGGCGTGCTGCCGGCGATCCGCATCCCCTACTACGACACGGGCGCGCAGCGCGCGGGTGAGGTCGTCCTGCCCGCCGTGCCGCTGGCCTATGCCGCCGCAGCGGGGGAGGGGGCGCAAGAGCCGTGGCGCGCGGCGTTTACCGGCTGGGCCTACCCGCTGGCGGGCGGGGCCGCGGGGCTGGTTGCGGGGGCTGTCCTGCCGATGCTGCTCTTTGGCCGAAACCGGCGGCTCAAGTCCCGGGCGGAGCTTCGAGCCCAGCTCGCGCGCCTCCTGCCGGACCCGGCCAAACGGCGACTGTCCCGGGCCGCGCGGCGCGGGGACGGGCACGCCCTCCGCTGGGCCGCGCGGTCCCTGGCGCAGGAGATGCCGCCGGGCCGCCGTGACCGGGTCCTGGCTGAAATCGACGCGCTGGACCGGGCACTTTTCGCCGAAGAGCCCGGCCCGAAACCCGACCTCCGCCGCCTTGCCCGCAAGCTCAGAAAGCTCTGAGCCTGAGGGTCGCGCGATGCCGGTCAGGCCACGACCGCGAGGTGGTCTTGGCGGCAGCGCATGAGCGGCTGGATCTTCTCGGCGAAGATGTCGATCCCGGTGTCGTAGTCGTCAAACGACAGCATGATCCCGCGCGTGCCGGGCACCGCGGCCATTTCGTCGAGCATCCGCGCCACGGTCTCATAGCTGCCGATCAACGCGCCGGTGTTCATGTTCACCGCCCCCTCGGGCAAATTGATGCGCTTGGCCGAGGCAGTCTCATCGGCGCCCGCATCCCGCCCCGACTGGTCGGCCATCCATTCCACCGCCGCGACATCCACGTTGTCGGCATAGTACTGCCACTTCTTCTCGGCGAGCGCGTCGGTCTCGTCGGCGATCACCATCACCAGCACATAGGCCCCCACGTCCCGCCCCGATGCGGCCTTGGCCTCGGCGAGCCGCTGGTTGGAGGCGGCGAAGGCGGTGGGCGTGTTGAGGCCGGTGCAGAAGGTGAAGGCATAATCGGCGTGTTCGGCGGCAAAGCGCAGCCCGCGCGGGCTCTGGCCCGCGGCGACGATGTCGATCTTGCCCTCGGGCCGGGGCGAGAGCTTGCAGTTTTCAAGCTGGTAGTGGTCGCCCTTAAAATTGGACAGGCCGGTCGACCAGAGTTCGCGCATCACATCGACGTATTCGCTGGCCATGTCATAGCGGTAGCCGAAATACTCATCGCCCGGCCACATGCCCATCTGGTGGTATTCCGCCGGTTGCCAGCCGGTCACGATATTGACCCCGAACCGCCCCGGCGCGACGCTGTCGCAGGTGGCGGCCATGCGCGCGACGAGCGGCGGCGGCATCAAGATCGTGGCGGCCGAGCCGAAGAGCTTGATCCGATCGGTGGCGCCGAGAAGTGCCGAGCATAGCGTGAAGCCTTCGAGGCACCCCTCCCAGAATTGGGTTTCGCCACCGAAGCCGGAAAACTTGATCATGGCGAGCCCGAAATCCATGCCGCAGGCTTCCATTTTCTTTACGATCTCAAGATGATGGCGATAGCTTGGGTCGAACTGCGGGCCGGCCTTGGAGATCAGATACCCGTTGCGCCCGTTGGGCAGGAAAACACCGATGTCCATGAGGGAGATCCTTGCTGGGGGGTCAGGCGAAGAAGACGCCGCCGTTGACGTGGATTGTCTGACCGTTGACGAAGCTGGAAGCGCTTGAGAGCAGCGCCACGGCGACGTCGGCGACCTCCGAGGGCGCGCCCAAGCGGCCCGCGAGCGAGCCGGCGACGAGGGTCTGGAGCTGCTCTTCGGTGTAGCCGCCGCGCGGCTGGGCGGTGTCGATCACGCCCGGCGCGATGGCGTTGACGCGGATGCCCAAGGGGGCGAGCTCGATCGCCATGTTCTTGGTCAGGGAATTGATCCCGCCCTTGGAGGCGGCGTAATGCGCGGAGTTCTCCCAGCCCTGACACGCCAGCGAGGACATGCTGACGATGGCGGCGTTTTTCGCGCCGGTGGCTTTGACGTGCCGCGCGAAGGCCTGCGACATGAAGGCCGTGCCCTTGAGGTTGATCCCGAGCGTGGTGTCCCAGGTCTCTTCGGTGAGTTCGAGGAAGGGCTGGCGCGGGTAGACCCCGGCGTTGTTGCACAGCGTGTCGAGCCCGCCGAGCGCCTCGGCGGCAGTGGAGACGATATCGCTTATGCTGTCGATGACGGAGACGTCGCCCTGAACGAGCACGGCGGTGCGGCCGAGTGCTTCGATCTTGTCCGCGAGGACGCGGGTGGCGGCTTCGTCGTCGAGATAGTTGAGCGCCACATCGGCGCCGGCGTTGGCGCCGGCAAGCGCCACCGCGGCGCCGATACCCTGCTGGGCGCCGGTCACGAGGAGTTTGTGTCCGCTGAGATCCATGGTCTTTTTCCTTGTCGTGCTTGAAGAATGAGATCCGGGCGCGCCGGGTCAGAGCATCACGTGCCCGCCGTTCATGTTGAGCGAGGCGCCGGTGTAGAAAGCGCCCTCGGGCGAGGCCAGAAGCAGTGCCGAGCCGGCGACCTCCGCCACCGTGCCGAGCCGCCCGAGCGGCAGTTCAGAGACGATCGCGCCGACCACCTCTTGCGGGAGGGAGGCCACGAGCGGCGTGTCGATCGGGCCGGGGTTGAGGGTGTTGGCGGTGATCCCGTCGGGGGCGACCTCGTAGGCGAGCGCCTTGGTGAAGCCCATGACCCCCGCCTTGGCCGCGCAATAGGGCACCATGCCCGGCGCGCCGCGGTGGCCGAGCTGGGACGAGAGGTTGATCACCCGGCCCCAGCCCATGTCCCGCATCGCGGGCAGGCAAGCTTGCGTGACGAGGAAAGTCCCGGTGAGGTGGACCGCGAGCATCCGGTTCCAGAGCGCGAGATCGACCTCTTCGAGCGGCGCGATCACGTCGATCCCGGCGCAGTTGACCACGATCCCGGCTGGCCCGAGCGCGCCGGCGAGGGTTGTGGTGGCCTCTGTCACCGCCTCGGCGTCACTCACGTCACAGGACGCGTAGGCCCAGTGCCCGCCGGTGGCGTTGAGCTCGGATGCGGCCGTGTCCGGCATATTCGGGGCGAGATCGAGTACGCCGACCTTGGCGCCTTCGCGGGCGAAGAGCGTGGCGATGGCCAGCCCGATCCCGCTTGCGCCGCCGGTGATGAGGGCGGTGCGCCCATCGAGTTTGCGCGTCATGTTGTGGCTCCATTGTAGATGGGATCGGTGGGCAGGCCCCGGGCCAGCATCGCGTCCGAGAGGGCGCGAAACTCGGCGAACTGGTCGGCGCCGGTGGTGACGTTGGCGGCGACGGTCTCGTGGCGGATGCAATGCACCAGATGGCCCGGCGCGGGATACTCCGACATCGGTTTCGCCGCCCGGCAGGCGGGCTCCACGAAAGGACAGCGCGAGGCGAGGGGGCACCCGGGCGGCAGATCGACCGGCGAGGGGATTTCGCCCTCCAGCTTGAGCCGCTCGGGCGCCTTGAGGCCGGGATGCGGCAGCAGCACCGAGGCCATGAGCCCGACCGAGTAGGGGTGGCGCGGATTGGCGAAGACATCGCGCGCCGGGCCGTTTTCCATCACCGAGCCGAGGTAGAGCACGGCGATGCGGTCCGAGAGGGCGCGCACGGTCGAGAGGTCATGCGAGATGAAGAGATAGGCGGTTTCCATCTCGCGCTGGAGCCGCATCAGCAGGTCGACGATCTCGGCCCGTGAGGTCGGATCGAGCGCAGAGGTCGGCTCGTCGAGGACGACCAGATCGGGCCGGGACATGATCGCCCGCCCGACGGCGGCGCGTTGCAGCATTCCCGGCGAGAGGTCCGACGGCAAGGCGCGGGCCGCGCTCTCGGGCATCCCGATCAGCTGCAGCACCTCGCCCAGGCGGCGGGCGCGGTCATGGGCATTCACGCGCAGGTATTTGAGCGGCTCCATCATCGCAAGGCCCACCGCCTCGCGCGGGTTGAAGCTTTCGGCCGGTTCCTGAAACACGAACTGGATGCGCCCGCGCACGTCGCGCGAGCGGATGTCGCGTTTGCCGCCCATCCGCATCCCGTCGAAGACGATCGCGCCGGATGTGACGTCGAGAAGGCCCACCACGGCGCGGCCCACCGTGGTCTTGCCCGAGCCGCTTTCGCCCACCAGCGAAACGGTCTCGCCCCGTTCGATTTCCAGTGTCACGCCGTTGAGCGCCTGCACCACCTTGGACGAGCCGGAGATGGGGAAATGCTTGACCACGTCCTGAACCGAGAGCAGCGCCATGTTTCAGCCCTCCACCGGAAAGTGGCAGCGCACGCGGCGGCCAGCGCCGGTCGGGCGCAGGGCGGGCGCCTCGGCGAAGCAGCGCGGCTGGCGGCGCACGCAGCGGCCCGCGAAGCGGCAGGCGGGGCGCGCACCGGCGTCAAGCGGCGGGGCGGACCATCCGTCGCGCAGGGCGGCGGAATGGGCAAAGGCGGCCATGAGCAGGATGGAGTAGGGATGCTGCGGGCGATCGAAGAAGGCGGCGGTCGGCGCCTCTTCCACCACCTCGCCCTTGTAGAGGATCACGAGCCGGTCGCAGTAGTGCGCGGTGAGTGCAATGTCGCGGGTGATGAAGAGCGCGGCGACGCCCTTGTCCTCGACCAGCGCTTTGAGCAACTCCAGCACCTGAAGTTGCACCGTCACGTCGAGCGCGGAGGTCGCGTCGTCGGAGATCACCAGACCGGGATCGCAGGCCAGCGCGATGGCGATCACCACCCGCTGCGCCATCCCGCCCGAGAGCTCATGCGGCCAGGCGTCCATGCGCCGCTCCGGGTCCGGGATCGACACCGCGCGCAGCATCTCAAGCGCCCGGGCGCGCGCAGCCTCTCGGCCCAGCCCGAGATGATGGCGGATCACGTTGGTGATCTGTTGGCCCACGGTCAGGACCGGGTTGAGCTCCTTGCGCGGGTTGGAGACGATCATCGCGATGTCGCGGCCGGGGCGCACGGGGCTCTGATCCTCGCCGATGTCCGCGATGGGCTGGCCGTTGTAGCGCATCTCGCCCGCCGCGAGTGCGCCGCCGCCTGGGATCGCCCCCATGACCGCGCGGGCCAGCAGGGTCTTGCCCGCCCCGGTCTCCCCCACGAGCCCAACCATTTCGCCCGGCGCAATGGAGAGGTCGACGCCCGTGAGGACGGCCTCCGGTGCGCCGTCGCGGCGCGGGTAGGTGACGGTCATGCCGCGCAGGTCGATCACCGGGGCGGCGGCCTCGCTTTGTGCGGTGAGGGGGGAGGGGCTGAGTTTCATGCTGGCTCCGGGTGTCATCCGCGCGTCCGCGGATCGAGGGCGAAGTAGAGCAGGTCGACGATCAGGTAGACGACGAGCGAGAGGATCGCGGCGAAGATCACGAAGCCGAGCACCGGGTTGATGTCGGCATTGAGCACCCCCGCGACCGCGTATTGCCCCGCGCCGCCCCAGCCGAAGACGATCTCGACCAGCACGGCGCCGCCGATGAGGAAGCTGAAGAGGATCGAGACGATGGTGATGATGTTGGGCAGCGAGGCGCGGATCGCTTGCCGCCGCACGGTCCGGCGCGGCAGGCCCGACATCCGGGCATAGGCCATGTAATCGGAGGCCAGCGCGCGATCCATGGTCGACTGGGTGATCTTGAGGATCGGCCCGGCGTTGACGAGGCCGAGCGTCGCCACGGGCAGGATGAGCTGCGCGAGGGCGGATGTGAACACGTCGAACCGGCGTTGGAGCAGGCTGTCGATCAGGATCGAGCCGGTGATCGGCTGGGGCGGGATCAGCATGATCGAATAGCGCCCGAGCGGGGCGGGCACCCATTGCAGGATCGAGTAGAAGACGAAGATCAGCACCAGCGCCAACCAGAAGTCTGGGATCGCCCCGGCCAGAAGCCCGTAGTAATCGGCGATTTTTCGGATCGGGCCGGACTTGCGCATCGAGGAGGCGACCCCAAGCGGGATGCCGATGGCGAGCGCCAGCAGCAGCGACAGGATCACCAGCTCCAGCGTCGCCGGGAAGCGTTCCAGCAGGTCCGACAGCACGGGTTTGGCCGTCTGCCAGGACATGCCGAGATCGCCCTGCACCACGTTGCCGAGATAGATCAGGAACTGGGTCATCACCGGCTTGTCGAGCCCCATCTCGGCGCGCAGGCGCAGGACGGCCTCCTCGGTGGCGTTGGGGCCGAGCATCAGCACCGCCGGGTCACCGGGGATGAGCTTGATCATGAAAAAGCTGATGAAGAGGATGCCCAGAAGCTGGGGGATCACGAAAAGCAGGCGTTTGCCGATGTAGCGGGCGATCTGCATGTCAGGCTCCTTTCCGGCCGCGCTGGCCTGCGTCCTTGAGGAGCCGTCCGCGTTCGACCGGATCGGCCAGAACTTCGATCGACGCGCCGATGAGGGCGAAGCCGAAGACCGTGAGCCCGAGCGCGATGCCGGGGAAGACCGAGGGCCACCACTGGCCGGTCATGACCGACTGGAACCCCGAGGCGATCATCGAGCCCCATTCCGGGGTCGGGGCCTCGACGCCCGCGCCGACGAAGGAGAGCGCGGCGGTGATGAGGATGGCCATGCCGACGTTGATCGACAGCTGGCTCAGCGCCGGGGCCATGGCGTTGGGGATCACGTGGCGGCGCAGGATGGTGATGTCTGACGCGCCGGCCACATAGGCCGCCTCGACAAAGCGCATACCGCGCAGGGTCAGCACCTGGGTCCGCATCAGGCGCAGGTAGATGGGGATGTTGACGAAGGCGATGGCGGCGACGATGGAGCCGATCGACTGGCCGAAGACGGCAACGAGGCAGATGGCGAAGACGAAGACGGGGAAGGCCTGGAGTACGTCGGCGATGCGCATCACACCCGTGGCGATGGCGGCCTGCGCTGGGCGGCGGCCGTCGTAGTAGCCCACGAGCGCCCCGAGCGGCGCGCCGATGGCGGCGGAGACGAAGGTCCCCAAGAGCGCGATGACGAGGTCGATCCGGGGGGCGTAGATGATGCGGGTGGCCACATCCATGCCGGTGTTGTCGGTGCCCAGCCAATGCTGCGGCGAGGGCGGTAGGAGGTATTGCGTCGGGTCCGCGCGGACCGGGTCGTAGGGGGAGAGCCAGGGCGCGAAGAGGGTCAGCAGCAGCACGGTCCCCACGATCACGTAGCCGGCGGCGAAGCCGGGCCGGAGACGGGCCACGGTCGCCACGAAGCTCAGGCTGGGGCGGAGCCGGGCGCGCGCCGTGACGAGGAACCCGCTTTTGCGCGTGGTCAGGGGCATTTCGTGTACCGCCATGATGTCTACCTCTGCGTTCGGTGGCTCATTGGGGAAGGGGCGGGCCGCCCGGGGTCTGGGGGCGGCCCACCGTTGCGCGGGGGGGAGATCAGCCGTAGCTGAAATCCTGAAAGCGCAGGTTGTTGGAGGTGTAGTAGGTGAAGCCCTTGAGGCTCTCGCGGCGCGCGAGCGTGTAGCCGGGGTAGGCGATGAAGATCCACGGCGCCTCGGCCCCGATCAGCTCCTGCGCCTCGGCCATCATCGCGAAGCGCTCGGCATTGTCGGCGGACAGCGCGGCCTGCCCCAGAAGCTCATCCACCCGGGGATTGGCGTAGTTGGAGTAGTTCGAGAAGGTCTCGCTGTCGAAATAGAGCTGCATCGCGTAGCCGGGATCGGGGCACCACGGCGTGTCGGAGAAGAAGATCATCGGCTGGGTGCGGCCCGACACCTCGTTGAAGAAGGTGCCCGCGGGGATCTTCTTGAGCGAGATCTCCACCCCGATTTCCCGCAGGGAGGTCTGGAACAGGATTGCCATCGGCTCCTGAATGGGATCGCCCGCGTTATAGGCCAGCACGCTGGAGAACCCGTCGCCGAGGCCCACGGAGGCGAGAAGCTCGCGCGCCTTGCCGAGATCATCGGTGAACTCTGCGGTTGGCTTGAAACCGGGATAGATGTCGGGCATCGCGCCGGTCATCGGCTTGGCGTTGCCGCGATAGATCGCCTCCAGCACCTGCGTGCGGGGGAAGGCATAGTTCATCGCCTGGCGCACCTCGGGCTTGTCGAAAGGCTCGAAGGCGGTGTTGAGCTCGATCCAGAACATCGGCGAGGCATCGACCGTTTCGGTCACCACGCCGGGCGCGGAGGCGAGCCGTTCGATCTCCAGCGGCTGGAGCGTCAGCGCGATGTCGACCGCGCCGCCCTGCAGCAGCGAGACCCGCGTCGCCGAAGTCGGCACCTCCTTGTAGATGATCTGCCGGATCGCCGGGGCGCCCGCGTAGTAATCCTCGCGCCCCTCCAGCACGGCCTGCTGCCCGCGCGCCAGCGCCGCCAGCCGGTAGGGGCCGAAGCCTGCGCTCTCGTTTGCCAGGAAATCGCGCGCCCAGGGGTCGTCCTCGGTGGCCATCTCCTTGCATTTCGTGGAATCGAGGATGTTGTTGTAGAGGTTGAGCTGCAGCTTCATCAGCAGCGGGTTGGGCTGGGGCAGCTCAAAGCGCACGGTGTATGTGTCCACCGCCGTGATGTTCTCGGGCCCACTCATCGACAGCAGCGAGGTAAAGAACCCGCCGATTGCGCCGAGCGCGAACTTGCGCTCCCAGGTCCAGACCACATCCGCCGCCGTGAGCTCGTTGCCCCAGTTCGACAGCACCCCCTCGCGCAGCTTGAACTCCGCCCAGGAGCCGTCCTCGCCCACGGTCCAGCTCTCGGCGAGCTTGCCGACAATGTTCACATTGCCGGGCAGCTCGGGGTAGTCGGCCACGTCCTCGCGCCGGACGGTGTCAAAGGC
Organism: Poseidonocella sedimentorum; assembly: GCF_900116005.1. Lineage (GTDB taxonomy): Bacteria > Pseudomonadota > Alphaproteobacteria > Rhodobacterales > Rhodobacteraceae > Poseidonocella > Poseidonocella sedimentorum. The sequence continues at coordinate 40,777 of NZ_FOYI01000007.1, read as the reverse complement.
CGGATCGGGGACGGTCTCGAAGGCGATGAGGCTGTCATAGAGGCAGCCGATCATGTCGATCGTGCCGAGCGAGCCGTCGAATTCGGTGTCGAGCGATTGCGGCGTCGCGAGGGCGGCCACCACGAGCGGTTTGCTCTGGGCCGCCACCGGGGCCGCGCCCATCAACTCAAAGCCGAGGGCGGAAAACCCGCTGGCGGCAAAAGTCCCGGCCGAGCCCTTCAGGAAGCTGCGGCGCGAGAAATCAGGCGTCTGTTTCAATGTCATCAGGCAAGGGTCCCCTGTTGCGGTGCAGGCAGGGCCTGACCGGTCAAATCGCTTGCGAGCGATCGGTTTGGATATCGGGTTGGGGCGCGGATCTTGTGTGCTGCCCGCTTGGCCAACCTGAGGTCGCGGCGCGGATCCGGGCGTGGAGCCGGCGCCTCATGGGGTAAGGATGAGTGATCGCTTCCGCCGCTGTCAACGCGCGGTTCCGGACGTTTCCATGAGGAAATCTTCAGGCGCGCCGCAGAAAAAATGCGCGCGGAGTTATTGCGCCGGGAGGGCTGAGAAATAGTTGGCCCCCGGCGCGAAGACGGGGGCCAACAGGGCGCTCAATGGAGGAGAGAAAAGGAGCGCCGGACACTCGGAGCCGGGGGCGCGGATGCGGCGGCGGGCGTTTTGCACCGGTCAGGGGCGGCATTTCCAGTAGCGCAGGAAGGCGAGTGCGCCGCCGAGGAAGGCGAGGGTCGAGAACAGGCTGAAGGTCAGGGTGAAGCTGCCCAGAAGCGCGTAGACCGTGGCGAAGGCGGCGGGCCCGACCATCACGCCCACGAAGGTGTAGGTCAGGACCTCGCCGGTGAGCGTGCCCGCGCCGGGGCTGGCGCTCGCGGTTTCGGCCAGAAGGACGCCGTTCCAGCCCGACCCGGCGAGGCCGGAGATCACCACGACCCCGAGCCCGAGGGCGGGCAGCCAGCCGAAGACCGCAAAGCTCACCGCGCAGAGCCCGGTCAGCCCGCCGATGATGGCGAGCACGAGAAAGCCCGAGTTGAGCCAGTCGGCCATGAAGCCCCAGAAGACCCGCCCCACCGCGCCGAACCCCTGCAGCACCGCCGCGACCGAGGCCGCCGTCAGGGGGGACCAGCCGAATTGCTGGATCAGCATGGTGACAACGAAGGTCGAGATCGATAGCTGCACCCCCGAAAACAGGAAGCCGATGACCGCCAGCGCGCGCAGGTTGGGATCGCGCCAGACCGCGCGCTGGCCGGCCCAGATGCCGCGCGTGACGGGCACGCCGCGCACCCGTTCGCGGTTCCACGCGGCCCCGACCCATTGGTACATGGCCGCGAGGGCGAGCGGGAAGAGCGCGAAGAGCATCAGCGTCACCTGCCAGCCGAACCGCTGGGCCAGCGGCGGGATCGCCAGCGCGGCCATCATCCCCCCGAGCGGGACCCCGGCCTGCTTGATCGAGAAGATCAGGTTGCGCCGCGCGCGGGGGGCGAGCTTGGTCAGAATATGCGAGGACGACGGGTTGTTGAGCGCATAGCCGACGCCGATGAGCACCGAGCCCGCCGCGATGCCCGCGAGCGTGCCGGTGGCCATGAGCAGGAAACCGACACCGGCGGCCACGATGGCGAGCTGTCCCACGCGCCCCGCGCCGAGCCGCTTGACCATCCCGGAGGCCAGCATCGAGAAGAAGACCCCCGACGCGTAGATCAGCGAGACTTGATAGCCGATGAGATAGGGCGCGATGCCCAAAGCGTCGGCAACGATGGTCGGAATCGTCGTGAGCGCGAGGACGGAAGACGTCGCCGCGATCTGCGACAGCGTGGTCAGCGAGAGCGCGCCATAGAGCCCCGGACCGTCGGGTTTGCGCTTGGGTGTGGTCGTCGCGTGGAGGGAAGGGTCGACTGTTGTCACTTTGATAAATCCGGACTTTTTTGCACTGCATCGCTGCAATGCGCCGGTCTGACCCCTCTCGCGGCACATCGCCTGACATGCATCATCCGAGCGGCGGCGCGAGTCAATTCGCCCGCCCGTTAGTTTTTCTCAGCCTGCATATGTACGAACTTAACATTGACCGCAGAGCGCACGCCGTCCTCTCATCATCCCATGCCGCAACCCGATCCCGGGGCCCCTAAACCGGGCCGCACAGAGGGGAGAGATCGGGCAGGCGCGGGGCCCTCCGGCCCCGGCAGACAGACGTTCAACAAGGGTAGCTCAATGACCAAATACCACCTCACATCCGCCGCGCGACTGGGTCTCGGGACCGCCCTCGCGACGGCGTGCCTGACCGGCGCAGCATGGGCCGAGGCCGATCTCGAAGCGGCGCGCGCCATCGTCGAGGCGCACTCCGTCCTGCCCAGCTTCGAGGCGCCGGGCGCGCCGTTCGACGCGGCCTCCTGCATGGCGGGCAAACGCATCCTGTCGATCCCCACCTCCTCGGCCATCCCGTTCGTGTCGGGCATCGAGGAAGGCATGGTGGCCGCGGCCGAAGAGGTGGGCTTCGAGGTTCGCACCTGGCAGAACCAGGGCCAGCCGACGCAGTGGGTCCAGGGCATCGAATACGCCATCTCCAACGGCTACGACGCGGTCGACCTGATGGCCGGGATCGACCCCAACGCGCTCGCGCCTCAGGTTGCGGCGGCCAAGGACGCGGGCCTCAAGGTCTTCGCCAGCCACCACCGCGACGTGACCGATGAGACGGCCGAGCCCAATGTGGATGTCTCTCTGCCGCTGTCCTTCTCGCGGGTGGGCGAAATCATCGCCGCCTGGATCGTGACCAAGACCGAGGGCGACGCCAACGTGCTGGTCATCGGCTCCGATGACGTGCCGCCCTCGCAGCCCTACTGGAAGAGCTTCGAGGCCAAGTTGGCCGAGCTCTGTCCGGACTGCAAGGCGACCTACTACAACGTGCCCGTCGCGGAATGGGCGACCAAGATCCAGACCACGACGCAATCGGCGCTGCTGCAGGATCCGTCGATCAACTACCTCTTCCCGATCTACGATTCGATGTCGCAATTCATGCTTCCCGCCCGCGCCATCACCGGCCGGATGGACCTGCCCATCGCCTCGTTCAACGGCACGCCCTTCATCATCGACATGATCCGGAACGGCGATGTGGAGATGGACGTGGGCGAGAGCCTTGGCTGGATCGCGCGCTCCTCGCTGGATGCCTATATGCGCGATCTGTGCGAGGTGGGCGATGTGCCGGATGAGCTCTACATCCCGTTCTACATCTTCGACGCCGCCAATGCCGAGACCGCGGGCGTGCCCGCCGAGCTCGACAAGGGCTATGGCGATGCGCATGTGGGCGGGTTCCGCGCGCTCTGGGGCCTCGAATGATGACATCGGCGAAAGACCCCTTCGCCGATCTCAAGGACGGTCTTCCCCGGCGCAAGCCGGGGGAGGCCCCCGCGCTGCTGGCGCGCAAGGTCTCCAAGATTTTCGGCACGACCAAGGTGCTCGACGACGTCTCGCTCGCGGTCATGCCCGGCGAGGTCCACGGGCTGCTCGGCGCCAACGGCTCTGGCAAGTCGACCTTCATCAAGACCCTCGCCGGGCTGCATGATCCTGAGCCCGGCGCGGAGCTGATCATGTACGGCGAGGCCGCGCCCCTGCCAATGCCGGCCGGCGGCGCGCGGCGGCGGGGCATCTCCTTCGTCCACCAGAACCTCGCGCTGATGCCGTCGCTCACGGTGCTGGAAAACATGCTGCTCAACGATCTCGCGGTGACGCAACAGTGGAACATCCGCTGGGGCAAGGCGCGGCGCCAGGTGGCGGAGATCTTCGAGCGTTTCGACATTCACATCGACCCGATGACCCTGGTGTCCGATCTGCCCCAGGCCGACCGCGCGCTGATCGCGATCTGCCGCGCCTTCGAGGAGGTGCGCGTCACTGCGGGCGAGGGGCGCGGGCTGCTCATTCTCGACGAGCCGACGCCCTTCTTGCCGAAATCCGGCGTGGATCAGCTCTTCACGCTGGTGCGCGCCGTGGTGGCCGGCGGCGCGAGCGTCATCTTCGTGGCCCACGACATCGACGAGATCCGCGAGATCACCGACCGCGCGACGATCCTGCGTGATGGCAGGCTGGCCGGGACGGTGGTTTCCGCCGAGGCCGATCACGAGCGCTTCATCGAGCTGATCGTCGGCGAGCGCGTGACCATGTTTCAGACCGCGCGGGGCCAGGCGCCCGACCGGCCCGTCACCGCCTCGGTCCGCAAGCTGAGCGCCGATGTGGCGCGCGACGTGACCTTCGACATCCGCGAGGGCGAGGTGCTCGGCCTCACCGGGCTTATCGGGTCGGGGTTCGACCGGGTGCCCGAAGCGATCTTCGGCGCGCTGCCGGGCAGCGAGGGGTCGGTGGAAATCGGCGGCAAGAGCCTCGCGGTCGAGGCCATCACCCCGGCCCGCGCCATGGCGCAATCCATCGCCTACCTGCCCGCCGATCGGCTCGGCAAGGCCGGTGTCGGCTCGCTCTCGATCGCCGAGAACATGGCGCTGCCGGTGATGGGCGAGTTCCGGTCCCTGCTCGGTATGAATTGGCCCAAGATCAATGCGCATGTCTCTGATCTGGGGCGGAAATACGACATCCGCCCCAATAGGCCAGCGCAGGCGCTCTCCTCGCTCTCGGGGGGCAATGCGCAGAAGGTACTCATGGCCAAATGGCTCCAGACCGCGCCGCGGCTCCTGATGCTAGACGAGCCGACCCAGGGCGTCGACGTGGGCGCGCGCCAGAAGCTCTTTCACGCCATCGACGAAGCCAGCCGCAAGGGCACGGCCGTGCTCGTGGCCTCCACCGATGCCGAACAGCTGGCCCAGATCTGCCACCGCGTTCTGGTCTTCTCCAAGGGTCGGATCGTCTCCGAACTGACCGGCGCGGCGATCACCAAGGACAGCATTTCCGAAGAAACCCTGCGGGCCCACGCGCCCGCCACAGACCAAACACAGGAGGTGGCATGACCGCGCCCGACATCACTCCCCCCGCCGCCGCGCCGCGCTGGCGCGAGATCAACTGGGCCGGGCTCGCCGAAAGCTACGCGCTGGTCGCGGCGCTCGTCGTGCTCTTCTGTATCTTTGCGATGCTCCTGCCGACCACCTTCTTCACATGGGCCAACGTCTCGACAATGCTCGGCTCGCAGGCGGTGCTGGTGTTCCTCACCCTTGCGCTCATCATCCCGCTGACCACCGGCGACTTCGACCTCTCCGTCGCGGCCATTCTCACCATCTCGGCCATGACCATCGCGGTGTTGAACGCGCGCATGGGCGTGGCGCTGCCCGTGGCGATCCTCGCGGCGCTCTGTGTCGGCGCCATCGCCGGCGCGGCCAACGCCTTCTTCATCCTCTACTTCCGCATCCCGAGCCTCATCGTCACGCTCGGCATGGGCACCTTCATCAACGGGTTGACGCTCTGGATGTCCAACTCCGCGACCATCGGCGGCATCGATTTCGCCCTCGTCATGGCCGTGGTGGGCACGCGGTTTCTCGGCATTCCGCTCGCGTTTTACTACGCCATCCTCATGGCCGCCGCGATCTGGTACGTCTTCGGCTTCACCGCCATGGGCCGTCGGCTGCTCTTCGTGGGGCGGGGCCGCGAGGTCGCCCGGCTCTCGGGCATCCAGGTGGACCGGGTGCGCTTTGCCTCGCTCATGGCCTCGGCGATGATCGCGGCGCTCGCCGGTGTGCTCTATGCCGGGACGATCGGCGCGGCGGACCCGAACTCGGGCAACACCTTCCTGCTGCCCGCCTTCGCCGCGGCCTTCCTCGGGGCCACCGCGATCACGCCGGGCCGGTTCAACCCGGTGGGCTCGGTCGTCGCGGTCTATTTCATCGTCATCGGCATCACCGGGCTCACCATGCTCGGCATCCAGAGCTTCGTTCAGAACCTGTTCTACGGCGGCGCGCTGGTCTCGGCGGTGGCGCTCTCGCAACTCGTGCGCAAGCGCGAAGAACAACAGGTCGGCTGACCCATGGAGATCGGTGTCTTTCTGCCCATCGGCAACAACGGCTGGCTGCTGTCGCGCAACGCGCCGCAGTACAAGCCCAGCTATGAGCTCAACAAATCCGTAGTGCTGCGGGCCGAGGCGATGGGGATGGAATTTGCCCTGTCAATGATCAAGCTGCACGGGTTCGACGGCGAGACGGAGTTCTGGAACTACAACCTCGAGAGCTTCACGATGATCGCCACCATCGCGCCCTCGACAAGCCGGATCAAGCTCTTTGCCTCCACCGCCGTTCTGACCCTGCCGCCCGCCGTGGTGGCGCGGATGGCGGTCACGATCGACAATTGCATCCCGGGGCGGTTCGGCGTCAATATCGTCTCAGGCTGGCAGGCGATGGAGTATTCCCAGATGGGCCTCTGGCCGGGAAATGACTACTTCGGCTATCGCTACGATTACGCCACCGAATATGTCGAGGTGATGCGCCGGCTCTGGTCCGAAGGACGGATCGACTACGCGGGCGAGCATTTCACGATGGAGGATTGCATGGTCCTGCCCAAGCCTTCGGGCGGCCAGATCCCCATCGTCTGCGCCGGCCAGTCGGATCGTGGCATGGAGTTTGCCGCCCAGTGGGGCGATTACAACTTCTGCCTCGGCGACGGGATCAACACGCCGACCGCCCATGCCGACAAGAACTACAAGCTGCTCGAAGCCACGCGCAAGACCGGCCGCGATGTGGGGGCCTATGTGCTCTTCATGATCATCGCCGACGAGACAGACGAGGCGGCGTTCGCCCGGTGGGAGAGCTATCAGGCGGGGCTCGACGTTGAGGCCGCCGCCAATGTCATGGGCCGCGCGGCCGAGGACGTGGCGGGTGACGGGGTCAACAAGGCGATGCAGCGCGAGGACCGGACCGTCAACATGAACGTGGGCGCGCTGATCGGCTCTTTTGAAAACGTGGCGCGGATGCTGGATGAGGCGGCGGAGGTTGCGGGGACCAAGGGCATCATGCTCGTCTTCGACGACTACTACGACGCGATGGATACCTTTGCCGAACGGGTCCAGCCGCTGATGGCCTGCCGCGCCGACCGGCTCGCGGCGATCGCGGCGGAATGAAACACAAGACGAAAAGCAGGATGAATCATGAAAGACGATAGCAGCGCGCCGGGACTGGAAAAGACCGGCGATGAGATCGGGATGGGGGATTTCTGGCGCACCCTCGGCGAGCGGCCCATCGGCGCGACGCTGGTCACGACCGACAGCGCGGATGGCCCGAACGGCTTTCTGGGGCTTTCAGCCGCCCATGTGACGGCGAGTCCGCCGACCATGCTTGTCTCGATCGACAAGAAGACCTCGGCGCTTGCGGGCGTTCTCGAGAAGGGCCACTTCGCGGTGAACTTCCTGCCCGAGGGCCATGCCGAGATGGCCAATGCCTTTGGCGGCAAGGGCGAGAAGGTTTTCGAGGCGGAAAAATGGGGCGTGCTGGCAACCGGGGCGCCGGTCCTGAAGGACGCGCTCGGGGTCTTTGACTGTGAGGTGAGCCAGGTGGTCGAGGAGGGCGATATCTCCATCGTCATCGGGCTCGTGAAGGGCGTCCGGGCCGCCGGGACCGGCGCGCCGCTGATCTTTCACCGCGGCAAGTTCCTCTCGGAATGAAGCCGTCGGCCTCGGCGTCAGAGCGCCGGGGCCAGCCGCGCGGCGATCTCAAGAAGCCGCCGGTCCGCGCCCCGCGGCGCGATGAGCGAGAGCCCGAGCGGCAGGTCCGTCCCGGACACCGGCAGCCCCAGAACCGGCACTTGCACCGCCGTCCAGAGCGCGTTGAACTTCGGGTTGCCCGGCGCGCGGCCCAGGGGCGCAAAGCCGGGCGCCGACGGCGCGATGATCGCGTCGACCGGTTGGAGCGCCCGTTCAAGCGCCATGCGCAGCGCGGCCAGCCGATCGCGCGCCGCGAATTGATCCTGCGGTGCGAAGCCCATCTTCATCTCAACCCGGTCGTGAAAATCCCGGTGCAGCAGCGCGCGGCGGCTCCGCGCGAGGTGGAGAAACGCATTCGCCCCCTCGCACATCTGCACGCAGCGGTGCAGATCGTCGGCCTCCTCGAACCCGTCTGGCAAGGCAAAAGGCGCCACCTCGGCCACGGGCGCGAGCCGCTCCGGGAGCGCATCGAAGAGGGCCCGGGTTTCCGGCTCCAGCAGCGCGGCGAAGGGCGTCCGGGTGATCCCGAGGCGCAACCGGCGGCCGGGCAGGGACGGAGACGCAGGCAGCGCATAGACCTCCGCCAGCAGCGCAAGATCCTCCACCGCGCGGGCGATGAGCCCGACCGTATCGAAGCTGACCGCATAACGGCCGACCCCCTCGGTGCTGATGAGCCCCCAGCTCGGTTTGAGCGCCACATCGCCGCAAAAGCTTGCCGGGCGGATGGTCGAGCCGCCGGTCTGCGTGCCCAGGGCGAGAGGGACGTGGAAATCCGCCACTGCCGCCGCGCTCCCCGCGCTGGAGCCGCCCGGGGTCCGGTCCGGATCTGCGGGGTTGCCCGTCGCCGCATCGCGTCCGCAGGCGGCGAACTCGGTCGTGTCGGTCTTGCCAAGGATGATCGCGCCCGCCGCGCGGAGCGTCGCGACGCAGGCCGCGTCGGCCCCCGTGTGATGCCCGCCGAACAGGGGTGAATTGTAGCTCGTCGGCAGATCGCGCGTGGCGATCATGTCCTTGATGGCGATGGGAATTCCGGCAAGCGGGCGCGGATCATCGGCGCTTATCGCCGCCGCCTCGGCCTCCGCCTCGGGGTTGAGGCTGATCCAGGCGCGTACCTCCTTGTCCCGCTCGGCAATCCGCCCGAGACAGGCCCGCACCAGCGCCAGCGCCGTGATCTCGCCCGACCGGATCGCCGCCCGCGCCGCGCGCGCGCTCAGCCGGCAAAGCGCCGCATCATCCATCATGGGATCCCTCCTTCAGACAGGAAAGCGGGCCGCACCGAAACCGGAACGGCCCGTCCTTCCCCCAAGCCCGCGGGCTTATTCCGCCGCGACGGCGATGCTTTGGCGCGAGGCCATCAGCGGCTGAATCTTGGTGCCGAACTCGTCAAGCCCGATGAGGAAATCGTCAAACACCATCATGATACCCTTGACCCCGTGCACCGCGGCGGCCTCGTCAAGCATCGCGGCAATGCTCTCGTAGGAGCCGACCAGCGTGCCCATGTTGAAGTTGACGGCCCCCTCGGGGAGGTTGATCGCCCGCGCGGTGGCATTGTCGCCGGCCTGATCATCCTGCGCGCCCTGCACACCCATGTAGGAGAGCGCCTCCAGATCGGCCCCTTCGCGGTAGCTTTGCCATTTCGCCTGCGCCGCCTCGTCGGTCTCGCCGGCGATGATCATGAAGAGCACATACGCCCCCACATCGCGGCCCGTCTTCTCCGCCGCCGCGAGAAGCTGCTCGCAGACCGGGGTGAACTTGGTCGGCGTGTTGACGCCCTGGCCCATGACAAAGGAATAGTTGGCGTATTCGGCCGAGAACTGCATCCCCCGCTCGGACTGGCCCGCGGCCACGAGCTCGATCTGTTTCTCCGGCTGCGGCTTGAGCATACAGTCTTCCATCTCGAAGTGCTCGCCCTTGAAATCCGAGCTGCCGGTGCCCCAGAGGTCCTGCATCACGGTGCAGTATTCGGTCGCGTAGTCGTAGCGGTATCCGAAATACTCATTGCCGGGCCAGACGCCCATCTGCGTGTATTCGTTCGGCGCCCAGCCGGTCACGATGTTGACGCCGAAGCGCCCGGGGGCGACGGAATCGATGGTCGAGGCCATGCGCGCCACCACGGCGGGCGGCAGTGTGAGGATCGCTGTGGAGGCGAAGAGCTTGATCTTGGACGTCACGGCCGCCAGCGCGGACATGAGCGTGAAGCTCTCAAGGTTGTAGTCCCAGAACTCGGTCTCGCCGCCAAAGCCGCGGTACTTGATCATCGAGAGCGCGAAGTCGAGCCCGTAGCCCTCGGCCTTCTGCACGATCTGCTTGTTGAGCTCGAAACTCGGCTTGTACTGCGGCGCGGTCTTGGAAATCAGCCAGCCATTGTTCCCGATCGGGATGAATACGCCCATGTCCATCTGTTGTCTCCTGAATGGTCCGTCGTTTGTACGGACCTTGACAGGTCGTTTGCGTCGATACGATGGAGGAAAACTCCGCTCCTGGCTCAAAAAAACTCATCTGCGCGCCAAGGCGGCGGCGCGGGCAGGACTGGCGCAGCATCTGCCCGGAATTTACGCGCGGCGCAAACCCGGCTCAGATGGAGGAGAGCGTGGTGTGGTAGGCGAAGTTGTCGCCGGGGTGGTACTGGACCGCGTATTCCAGCAGCCGCGCGCCCGATCCCAGATAGCGGCGCGTCATCTTGAGCGCGAGGTCGCCGGGCTCACGATCGAGCCAATGGGCCACGTGGTCGGGCATGTAGGCGGCGCGCACGTCCTGCTGGATTTCCATGACCCGGTCGCCGGTCGCCTCCTCGACGAGATTGAAGAGCGCAACGCGCAGGATCGGGATGTCATCGACCACGTGGCGCAGGCGCGGATCGAGATAAACTTCGTTGACGCAGAAGGGCTTGGCATCCCCCGCGTAATAGCGAGGCCCGCTGAGATAGTGAAATTTCCGTCCCGGCCGGACGCCCATCTCGGCCGCGATTTGGCCCCGTGCCTCGACGGTCTTGCGGGTCTTGAAGTGAAGCTCGGTGGCGCGGGCGAAATCGAAGAGCCCGCCGCGCGAATTGGCCGAGAACCGGGAGCGCCAGTCATCCTGCGGCGCTTCGACGCGGGTCCCGACCCCCTTGCGCGCGGTGAGCAATCCGCGCTGGCGCAATTGACTGATCGCTTGCCGGATCGTGTGGCGCGAAACGCCAAGGGCTTCGGCCAGATCGGACTCGCGCGGCAGGAGCGACCCCACCGGATAGGTCCCGTCATCGATCAATTTCTGGACATGTTGCGCCACCTGGAGATAGAGCGGGGTCCCGTCTGCAAAGGCGACGGTCAAATCAGCCGCTTGACCTGACATGGGTCTGACCTCTTAGTAAGTCCGCACATATCACGATGATTGCACAGCATCGCCGCCCTGTCACGCGCGGCGTACTGGCTCGGAAAACAAAGAAGACCCATGCAGAAACTCACCGACATTCTCGCAGGCCGCGCGCTTTCGCCGGCCGAAGAGGCGATTCTCCCCGATCAGGCCAAACGGACGATGGAGGGGATCATGGATCATCCGCTGTTGCGCAGCGATGCCCGGCTTCCGGCGCTGGTCGCCATCGATCCGCGCGAGGGCCAGGTATGAGTGCGACACTTGCACAGATCGCCGCCGCGCGGCTTGCGGGCAAGGACGCGGCAGCCCGGATGGAGCCGGCGCTCAAGGCCTTGGCGGCGGAGCCCACCATCGTCTCCAGCGTCGAGGCTGCGACCGCGCGGGCACAGGCGCGCACGCTCGATCAGCTGGCGGCGCGCGGCCAGTCGGCGGGGCCGCTGCATGGGGTGCCGCTCGCGCACAAGGACATGTACGACCGCGCGGGACAGGTGACCGGGTTCGGGGCCAAGACCGGCGCCGGCATGAAAGCAAGCGAGACAAGCACCGTCCTCGCCCGGCTCGACGCGGCGGGGCAGATCGACATGGGCCGGCTGCGCATGTCGGAATTCGCGATGGGCCCCACGGGCCACAACCATCACTGGGGCATCCCGCGCAACTCTGCGAGGGCAGGCGCGATCTCCGGCGGTTCGTCCTCGGGTTCCGGGGCGGCGGTCGGTGCGGGGTTGGTGCGCGCGGCGCTCGGCTCCGACACCGGCGGCTCGATCCGGCTGCCCGCGGCCTGCAACGGTGTCGTCGGGTTCAAACCGACGCAGGGGCGCGTGCCGATGACCGGCGTGATGCCGCTGTCCTTCAGCCAGGATACCGTCGGCCCGCTCGCGGCGACTGTGGCCGAGGCGCGGCTCGTGCTCTCGATCATCGCCGGGCCGGACGGGCGCGATCCGATCTGCCGCTACGCGCCGGCGATGCGGCCGCGGGGGGAAGCGCTCGGCAAGGGCCTTCGGATCGGCTTCGCTTCGGGCGCGGTCATGGCGCCCGCGAGCCGGGCGATGACGGCGGCGATGGGCGCGGTGCGCGAGCGCGTCAGCGCCGTGGCGCGGACCCGCGAGGTCGGGCTCGACCTGCTCACAACGCTGGGCGAGGCGGCCAATGCCATCGCCATGAGCGAGGCCGCGGCGGTCCATGCGGACCGGCTCGCGCGGGCGCCCGAGAGCTACGGCGACCAGCTCCGCTCCCGGCTCGCGCAGGCGGTGGCGATCCCCGGCTTTGCCTATGTGCGCGCCCTGCAACTGCGCAGCCGCGCGCGCGCCGAAATGATGCGCCGCGTGTTCGATGAGGTCGATCTCTTCGTCATGCCGACGCTGCATGATGTCCCGCCCCTTGCGGCGGAGCACGACGTCGGCGGCGGGCAGGGGGTGGCCGCGATGATCGGAAAGATGGTGCATTTCACCCGGCCGATCAGCTTCCTCGGTTTTCCCGCCCTTTCGTTGCCCGTGGCCCGGACGGCGGACGGCCCGCTCTCGGTCCAGATCGTCGGGCCGGACTGGTCCGAAGACCTGATCGCGGATCTCGGCGAATGGCTCGAAGCGGAGTGTTCATCGGGCGGGTGAGCAAAACTCATGCCCGCAGCCGAGGCGGCTGGTCTAGACTATGTCCAGACATGAAAACGGAGGCTTCGGATGGAAGAGCAAGGCGCGCGGGTTTGGGACAGGTTCCTCACCGAGGATGACACAAAGGTGCTTGCAGGCGGCAATCTGCGCAAGGCGCAGGGGCCCGGCCGCAAGACCGCGCTTTTGTCGATCGACATGCAGATCACCGCGATTGGCGATGACATGCCGATTTACGAGCAGCGCGACCGCTACCCCGGTGCCTGCGGGCCGCATGCCTGGGCGGCGATCCCGGTGCAGCAGCGCTTGCTGGCGGCCGCGCGCGGGTCCGGGATGCCGGTGATCTATTCGAAACACGTGTTTCACAGCTACACCGGGCTGGAAAAATCCGCCGGCGGCGTCTTTGCCGCGAGCGATCCGCGCTCCGAAATCGCGCCCGAAGTCGCGATGGCACCGAGCGATATATTGCTGGAAAAACAGACACCTTCTTGTTTTGCCTTCACCAACCTCCACCTCATCCTCCAAGAGCTGGGCGTCGACAGCCTGCTGCTGATCGGCAACTCCACCTCTGGCTGCGTGCGCGCGACGGCGGTGGATGGATCGGCCATGGGCTACCGGGTCATGGTGATCGAGGACGGCGTCTTCGACCGGATCGAAATGAGCCACGCCGCCGCGCTCTTCGACATGCAGTTCAAGATCTGCGATGTGATCACGGAATCGGCCGCGATGGCCGTCATCGCCGGTGATTCCGGCGCCTATGCCAAGGCGGCGCCCGAAGCCGAATCATCCTTGGCCATGGTCTGAACGCTGCGCGCCAAGTGCCGCGTTTGAGGTCGATTGCCAGGAAATGCGCCCAAAACGAAGGCAAAGCGGGCGGCTGAGTAAGTCCGTACCTAATAGACACAAGGGAGGTTTTGACCGCGAACCGCGGCGCATGGCCAGATCGGAGTGGGGAGAGCCAAGTGGAGTTTAAGTACCATGCGCAAACGCGTCCCACTCAACGCAATCCGGGCCTTCGAGGCCGTGGCGCGCAACAATTCGGTCGCCAAGGCGGCCAATGAGCTTTGCGTGACCCCGACCGCGGTGAGCCATCAGATCCGCCTTCTGGAAGATTTCCTTCAGGTCGAACTTTTCGAGCGCAAGAACAGCCGCGTCTACCCGACACCGGAAGCGACGCTGCATGTCCGCCAGATCACCCAGGCGCTCGATCTGATCGACGATTCGGTCAAATCGCTCGCCGCGGTACGCGATCATGAGCACCGCAAGCTCTCGGTCTCCGCGCCCGCCTCGCTGGCCTCGCTCTGGCTCGTGCCGCGGCTCGGCCGGTTCATCGAGGCGCAGCCGGATGTCGATCTCAGCTTGCGCACCTATCTCAACCGGCGCGACGCAGAGCAGCATGACAGCGACATCAAGATCTGCCCGTGGTCGCAAGGCGTGTCGGGGTTCCAGTCCGAGCCGCTGGTCGAGGAGGCCTCGACGCCGGTCTGCGCGGTCGAGCTGGCCGAGCGCTTCGACGGCGATCCGGAGCGGATCCTGCGCGAGGCCCCGCTGATCCACGTGGATCGCGCGCCCGGCGGCTACGAGGGCGATCTGCCCGACTGGGCCCGCTACATGTCCGAGTTCGGCATCGACCGGCGCGACCATTCCCACGGGCTACGCTTCAACCAGTCGGGCCAGGCGGTCGAGGCCGCGCTCTCGGGGGTCGGTGTCCTGCTGGGCCGGTCACTGCTGGTGCAGAAGGCGCTGGAAGACGGGCGGCTGGTTGCGGTGGCCGAGTGCTACCCGGTCCGCACGCCCTATTACGTCCAGTGTCCGAGCAAGCCCAAGAGCGACGAGACGCTCCAGAAATTCAAGAACTGGCTTCAGGAGGCTGTCCGGCCCGAGGCCGCCCTCGCGATGGCGTGACCAAGCTGAGAAAAGCTCAGCCCGGCACCGCAGAAACTTGCGCTGCCCCTCGCCGCGCGGGCGGTGTTTGATGGGGGCAAGCCGTTGATGGGGACAAGCCCCGGGGGAGCACCATGCCAGACAGATTGACCGCCACCGCCATCGCCCGCGATCTCGCCGCCGGACGCCGCAGCGCCGAAGACGTTTTCGACGCAACGCTTGACGTGATCCAAAGGCGCGAGCCCGCGCTCCGGGCCTTTGCGTTTTTCGATCCCGAACTCGCCCGCGCGCAGGCCTGGGCCATCGACGCGTCGGCGGATAGGGGCACGCGCGGTGCGCTGGCCGGGGTGCCGGTGACGGTCAAGGACGTGATCGCGACGAAGGACATGCCCACGGGCCACAACACCGCGCGCTACGCAGGCGCAATGACGGGGGTCGATGCGGCCTGCGTCGACACGCTGCGCCAGTCGGGGGCGGTTATCCTGTCGAAATCCGTGACCACCGAATTCGCCGCCACGCAACGCGGCGCGATGACCCGCAATCCCCACGATGCGGCCCGCACGCCGGGGGGCTCCTCCTCTGGATCCGCGGCTGCCGTCGCGGCCGGGATGGCGACGATCGGGCTGGGGACACAGACCGGCGGCTCGACGATCCGCCCGGCCAGCTTCAACGGCGTCTGGGGGTGGAAGCCGAGTTGGGGCGCGATCTCGCGCGAGGGGCTCAAGCTCTATTCGCTGACCTGTGACACCATCGGATTCTACGCCCGCGATCCGGCGGATTTCACCCTTCTGGCCGATGTCTTCGACCTCGATCCCGCGCCCGAGCCGGCACAGGTCCGGGGCCTGCGGATCGGGGTGGTGCGCCCGCCGCTCTGGGGCCAGGTGGCGCCCGCGATGCGCACTGCACTGGCGCGGTCGGCGGAGCAGCTGCGCGCCGCCGGGGCGGAGGTTTCGGACGTGACCTTGCCGGAGATCTTCGACGGGATCGATGCGGCACATGCGGCGATCCTGCTGCGCGAGGGGCGGGCGGCCTTTCTCAACGAGGATCGGGCGCAGGGCGCGGCGCTGCATCCGGAATTTCGCGCCATGGTGGCCAACACGGCGGGGCAGACGCCTCAGGAGGCGCGGGCGGCCTATCGGTGCGCCGATGCCTGCCGCGCGGCGATGGATGAGCTGCTCGCGGGCTATGACGCGGTGATCGCGCCCTCGGCCTGCGGCGAGGCGCCCGTGGGGCTCGATTCGACCGGCGATCCGTCGATGAACGGGCTCTGGACGCTGATGTCCGTCCCGGTGGTGTCGATCCCCGGCTTTACCGGTCCGGCTGGAATGCCGATGGGGATCAGCGTGATCACCCGGCGGTTCACCGACCGGACCGCGCTTGCCGCAGCGCGGCTCATCGCGGGCGAAATCGGCGGGGCGATCGCCGCCGAAGAGAGCGCCGAAGACAGCGCCGAGGCGAGCAGCGCGGCATGACAAAATCTCAGGCCCCCCTGCGCGCGAATTCATGCGAATTGCGCGGGCTGCGCGGCTAGGCTCGGGGCAACGATACCGACGGCCCTGACCTGGAGGACCACTGATGGCAGACGACGCAACGCTCTTGAAAGACCCCGCCGAAATCGACGCGCCCCAGAGCGTGTCGCTTGAGGCGTTCAAGTCGGGCATGGCCCTGCTTGCGGGCGCGGTCAACATCGTCACCACAGATGGTCCCGCCGGGCGCGCGGGGCTGACGGCTTCGGCGGTCTGTTCGGTGACCGCCGATCCGCCCACGCTTCTGGTCTGCGTCAACCGCGCTTCCTCCGCCGCGCCGGCCTTCCTCGAAAACGACGCGGTCTGCATCAACACCGCCGGGCCCGGCCACCGGGATCTGGCGATGCTGTTCGGCGGCAAGACCCCGATGGAGGCGCGGTTTGCCGAGGCGAGCTGGACGACCGGCGCCTCCGGGGCGCCGATCCTGACCGGCGCGGTGGTGAGCTTCGATTGCCGGGTGAGCAGCCGCGCCGTAGTGGGCAGCCACGAGGTCCTCTTCTGCCGGATCATCGGAATCACCGAGGCACCTCAGACCCCCGCGTTGGCCTATTTCGCCCGCAAGTTCCACGAATTGGAGGCCTGATCCATGCCGCTCGCGCTCGTTGCCACCGATACCCCACACGATTACACCGCCGCCCCGGACGGGGCCTTGAGTGAGGCGGTCCGGGCCCTGAGCGCGGGTGCGCCCGTGGTCATTACCGGCAGCGCCGAGGGGCCCTTTGTCCTTGCGCGCGCCGAATGCATCACGCCGGACCAGATCACCCTCATGGCGGCCCATGCGCGCGGGCTGGTGGGCATGGTCATCACCCATCGCCGCGCCGCCGAGCTTGGCCTGGGGCTCCAGCCGCGCCAGGGCCGCCGCGACGCGCCGCTCTACACCAGCTCGATCGAGGCCGCCGCCGGCACCTCGACGGGCATTTCCGCCGAGGACCGGGCCCTGACGATCCGCGCCGCCGCCACTGGCGGGCCGCGGGACATCATCACGCCGGGCCATATCTTTCCGCAGGTGAGCGACGCGCGGCCGAGCGGGCAGGCGGGGCTTGCCTTGCGCCTTCTGGCGGCGGCGGGGCTGCCCCCGGTGGCCGCGATCTGCACCATGCTCGACAGTGAGGGCGAGGTGGCGGGCCGTGCCGACGCGGCGCGCACCGCGGAGGCGCTCGGCCTCGTCGCGGTAGGTGGCGCGGATATCGCCGCGATGCTCAGCCCCGATTGCTTTTCCTGAGCGCGCTCTCGCGCGAGCGGATCTGAGAAACTTCCTGTTCCGCGCGCCGCCCGCTGGTGTAGACTGCCAACCGTGCCCACCGGCCACAGAGCCGGGCTCGGGCACAGGGAGCAGCGCAGGGAGGCGCGCGAGATCATGAGCTATATTGACGGATTCGTCATTGCGGTGCCCACCGCCAACAAACAGGCCTTCATCGACCATGCCCTCAATGCCGACGGCGTGTTTGCCGATCTCGGCGCGCTGCGCGTGGTAGAATGTTGGGGCGACGATGTGCCCGATGGCAAGATCACCGATTTTGCCCGCGCGGTGCAGGCCACGGCGGAGGAGACGGTGGTCCTGTCCTGGGTTGAATGGCCGGACAAGGCCACGCGCGATGCCGCGCAGAAGACGATGATGGGCTGGATGGAAAACCCCGAGACCGCCGATCCCCGGTGGGACAACGAGCGCCACCCGATGCCGTTTGACGGGGCGCGGATGATCTTTGGCGGGTTTGCCCCGCTGGTCGATCTCCGGCCGGGAGAGGCGACGGGCTGACGGGGCCCCCGGCGTCGGGCCACGAGCATTTCGCAATTCCCACGGGCAGAGTTTCGCGCTAGGGCGAGCCTCGCGACGCGCTTGATTGCTGCCGGGATTCTGGCAGGGTGATCGCATCCGCCCGATCCCGGGCGCCACCGCCCCGCCCAACCGTCACAGCCCCGAGGGAGAGAGACAGTGACCGGATCCGCCTCTGATCGCGCGCCCGGTCGCGCGCCCGAGCCCGCACGCAAGTCCAAGAGACGGGCCGGCCCCGCGCGGGCGCCGCGCGTCATCGGCTGGATGGAGCGGATCGATCTGCCCGATCTCGGGCTCGGCGGGCTCAAGGTCAAGATCGACACCGGCGCGCGGACCTCGGCGCTGCACGCGACCGATATCCAACAGTTCGAGCGCGATGGCGCCCCATGGGTCTCTTTCATGGCCGATAGCGGTCACGGGCTCTGCGACCGGCCGCTCGAGGCACCGATCCACGCCGAGCGCGCGATCAAGAACACCTCCGGCGCGCCCGAGGACCGCTTCGTCATCCGCACGCATCTGCGCATGGGCGCGCGGCTCTGGATCATCGATGTCTCGCTCAGCGACCGCACCAACATGCTGTTTCCAATGATCGTCGGGCGCACCGCGCTGCGCCGCCACAACATCGCCGTCCACACGGGGCGGTCCTTTCTCGCCACGGCCAAGACCCCTCCAGAGGAGTGATCCCCATGAAAATCGCCATGCTCGCCCGCAACCCCGAGCTCTATACTCACCGGCGGCTCAAGGAGGCGGCGGAGGAACGGGGCCACGAGCTCGACATCATCGACACGCTGCGCTGTTACATGAACATCGCCTCGCGCCGCCCGTCGATCTACTACAAGGGCGAAAAGCTCACCGGGTATGACGCGGTCATCCCGCGCATCGGCGCTTCGGTAACATTTTACGGCACGGCGGTGCTGCGCCAGTTCGAGATGATGGGGGTCTTTCCGCTCAACGAAAGCGTCGCCATCGGGCGCAGCCGCGACAAGCTTCGCTCGATGCAGCTTCTGGCGCGGGACGGGATCGGCCTGCCGGTCACCACCTTCGCCCATGATGCCAAGCAGACCGAGGAGGTGCTCAAGCTTGCCGGCGGCGCGCCGCTGGTGATCAAGCTGCTGGAGGGGACACAAGGGCTCGGCGTGGTGCTGGCCGATACCGACCGCTCGGCAAAATCGGTGATCGAGGCGTTTCGCGCCACCAACACGAACATTCTCATCCAGGAATTCATCAAGGAAGCCGGCGGGACGGACATCCGCGCCATCGTCATCGGCGGCAAGGTGGTCGCGGCGATGAAACGCACCGGGGCGGAGGGGGAGTTCCGCTCCAACCTGCACCGGGGCGGCTCGGCCGAGCTGATCCGGCTTTCGGCCGAGGAGCGCGCCACGGCGGTGCGCGCGGCCAAATCCATGGGGCTCAATGCCTGCGGGGTCGACATGCTGCGCGCCAATCACGGGCCGGTGGTGATGGAGGTCAACTCATCGCCCGGGCTCGAAGGGGTCGAGAAGGCGACGGGCAAGGACATCGCCGGAATGATGATCGCCTATCTGGAGAAGGCCATCGCCAAGGGCACGACCAAGACGCGGGGCAAGGGGTGAGCGCGCCGCGCGGCGCCTTCGAAATCGGCGGCGCGGCGATCGCCCCGGGGGCGCGCCAGACGGTCGATCTGCCGGTGAGTGTCTTGTCGGACCACACGCCGGTGAGCCTCTCGGTCCATGTGCGCCACGGCAAACGGGCGGGGCCGGTGGTCTTTCTCAGCGCGGGTGTGCATGGCGATGAGGTCATCGGGGTGGAGATCATCCGGCGCGTGCTCAATACGCCGGGGCTCGCGGGGCTGCGGGGCACGCTGCTGGCCGTCCCGATCGTCAACACCTTCGGCTTTCTCAACCATTCGCGCTACCTGCCCGACCGTCGCGATCTCAACCGCGTCTTTCCGGGCAGCGCCGGCGGCTCGCTCGCGGCGCGGCTGGCGCATCAGTTCATGACCCAGATCGTCGCCCGGGCCGATCTCGGGATCGACCTGCACTCCGCCGCGATTCACCGGACCAACTACCCCCAGGTCCGGATCTCGCCCGATGACGCGCGGATGCAGGAGCTGGCCGAGGTGTTCGGCGCGCCCATCGTCATGCGCTCGGCCCTGCGCGAGGGCTCGCTCCGGGCGGCCGCCCGCGAGATCGGGCGCGACGTGCTGCTCTTCGAGGCGGGCGAGGGGCTGCGCTTTGACGAGCTGTCGATCCGCGCCGGCGTCGCCGGGATCCTGCGGGTGCTGCGGCATCTGGGCATGGTGCCGGCCAAGGGCATCTCGCGCCCCAAGGCCGAGCCGCAGTTCTGCCCGTCGAGCAAATGGCTCCGCGCGCCGATGGGCGGGCTGCTGCGTATCTACAAATCCGATGGCGCGCTGGTGCGCCGCGGCACGGTGCTGGCCACCGTCTCCGATCCCTTCGGCGAGCAGGAGGAGGACATCGAGGCGCCCTTCAGCGGCATCATCGTCGGGCGCGCGGTCATGCCGGTGGTCAACGAGGGCGACGCGGTCTTCCACCTGGGCCGGGTCAAATCGGTGGGCGATGCGGAGGATGCGGTGGAGGATCTCAACGCGCAGTTGACCGATGATCCCATGTTCTACGAAGATGAGATCATATGACCCGAGGTAAAACGAGCAGACCCGGCACCCATGGCCCTTGAGACCACATCGACCCTGATCGGCACGGTGCCCGCCGTCGCGCTTGTCGGCATTGCCGGCGTCGCGGCGCAATGGGCGGCCTGGCGCTTCCAGCTTCCGGCCATCGTGTTGCTGCTGGTTTTCGGCATCCTCGTCGGGCCGGTGACCGGCATCCTCGACCCCGCCGCCCAGTTCGGCAGCTTGCTGCAACCGCTCATCGCGCTGGCCGTCGCGATCATCCTCTTCGAAGGCGGGCTCACGCTCGATTTCAAGAAACTCGCCGGGGCCGGGGCCGGGGTCTTCCGGCTGGTGGTGATCGGTGCGCCGCTCGGTTGGCTGCTCTCGGCGCTGGCCCTGCGCTTCGGCGCGGGGGTGAGCTGGGAGGTTTCCTGCGTCTTCGGCGGCATCATGATCGTCACCGGGCCGACCGTGATCGCCCCGCTCCTGCGCCACGCGCGGCTGCGCAAACGCCCCGCCGCGCTGCTGCAATGGGAGGCGATCGTCAACGATCCCATCGGCGCTCTCGCCGCCGTCCTCGCCTTCCAGGTGGTCATCGCCGCCCGCGGCGCAGACGAGCCGGGCTTCGGCGCGCTGGTGGTCGGAGTGCTCTTTGCCGGGGCGCTCGGCTGGGCGATCGGTTGGGCCATCGTCAAGGCCTTCCGCGACGCGCTGGTGCCGGAATTCATGAAGGTTCCGGTGCTCTTCACCGCCGTCATCGCCGGGTTCGCGCTCTCCGACATGGTCCTGCATGAGAGCGGCCTGCTCGCCGTGACCGTCGCCGGGATCGTCATCGCCAACGCGGGTCTGCCCTCCTACACCGAACTGCGCCGCTTCAAGGAACACGCCACCGTGCTCCTCGTCTCGGGCCTCTTCATCCTGCTTGCCGCCTCGCTCGATGTCGCCGAACTGGGCCAGCTCACCTGGCGCGCGGTGCTGTTCCTCGCGCTGATCATCCTCATCGCGCGCCCGATCACCGTGCTCGCCGCCCTGCTGGGCACAGACATCCCGTGGCGCGAGCGGCTGCTCGTCGGCTTCACCGGGCCGCGCGGGGTTGTGCTCGTCGCCGTGGCGGGGCTTTTCGGTGAGCGCATGGCGGCGGTGGGTATCGCCGATGGTGGGCTGGTGGGGCCGCTCGCCTTCGTCCTCGTGGCCGGCACGGTCGTGCTGCATGGCTTTACCCTCGCGCCCATGGCCCGCGCCATGGGGCTTTCGGGCGGGGATATTCCGGGGGTGCTGCTGGTGGGCGGCTCGCGCTTCACCACCGCGCTCGGCGAGGCGCTGGCGGGGGCCGGGCTCACCGTGCTCGTGACCGACGCCAACCACGGCGCGCTGCGGCGCGCGCGCGCCGCCGGTCTGCCCAGCTACTACGGCGATATCCTCGGAGAGGCCGCCGAACACTCGGTTGAATTCCTTGAGTTCTCCACCATCCTCGCCGCCTCGGCCAATGATGCCTACAACACGCTCGTCGTCTCCGACCTCGGCCCCGAATTCGGGCGCGACCGGGTCTGGCGGCTGGAGCGCTCCAAGGAACACCGCGAGCGCCATGCGCTGCCCTCGGGCCTGTCGGGCCGTTCGCTCGGAGAGGGGCGCAACTTCGACGCGCTGGAGCAAAGCCTGCGTGCGGGGGCGAGCGTCAAGGTCTCGGGCTTGACCGAGCAGTTCACCGCCGCGGATTTCAATGCCCGCTGGCCAAATGCCCTGCCGATCGCCGAGCTGCGCGCCGATGGCCGGCTCATCTTCACGCAGGCGTTCGATCCCGAGACCGTCGCCCCCGACGCCCGGCTCATCGCCCTCGTTTTCGAGGAGCGCGCGTCCGGATCCCCCGTGGATCAGCCCTCCGACCAGAACCCCGCGAGGTAGCTCCGGCCCTTGCCGAGTTCCAGCGGCGCAACGCCCGCGCGCAGCGCCGCCACCTCGCGTTTGGGCCCGCCGAACCACAGATAACTCCCGGGCGCGTCCGTGATCCGCGCCTCCAACGCGCCCACGAGATCCTCGCCCGGCGCGAACCAGCGCAGGTCAAGGCCCGGATGCGAGGGCATCGGGTAATCCCGCGCCCCGCTGCGATTGCGCAAAAACACCGTCGCGCGCGCGCCCTCGGGCAGGGCCTCGACGATCCGCGCCACCGCCGGATAGCCCGTCTCATCGGCCCCCATGATCAGTTCCTGCGCCGCGACGAGCCCCGCACCGCCGGGCCCGATCAACGCCACGCGCGCGCCCGGGCGCGCACCCGCCGCCCAATCGCTCATCCGCCCGCCGGGGTGGCGATAGATGTCCACGATCATCGCGCCGCCCGCTATCGCCCGCGTGGTATAGACCGGGCGGTGCAGCGCCTTGTCCCCCTCCGGCCAGCGCAGGGCCCCGGTTTCCGACAGGCGCGGCCACTCCGGAGCGTCATTGTCCGGCGCGGGCAGGGCGAAGCGGAAATGGATCGCCTCGGGCCCAAAGGCCTCGGGCCGGTCGGGCCGCAGGGTCAGGCGCCAGAAATCCGCCCCGAGGGGGGCGCTCTCGCTGAGGGTCGCGAACTGGAAATTCGTCGGCAGCGCACCGGCCTCGGCCCCCGCCACCGGCTCCGCCCACCGCAGCGCCGCGCCAAGCTCCGGGCTCAGCGCCGCAACCTGCACCGCCAGCCCCTCACGCAGCGAGACGAGATGATCGCGCCGCGCGCTCTCCAGCTCGATCCGCAGCCCCGCGCCGCGCGCGCGGATCCCGAACCGGCCATGGGGCCCCTCGAGCCGCAGCGCCGCATCCCCGTCCTCCAGCACCGTCGCACCGGTTTCCTGCGCCAGCCCCCGCAACGCTCGGGCCAAAGTCTCGAAAGGGAGCTGCGTCAGCTCGGCATGGGTCTTGAACATGGGTCGCATCCAGGGCTTGAGGGGGGGGCGGAGCCGCGCGCTTTTTGCGGCCATAGCAGCCCGCAATGGCGATGTCATGCCCGCGCCGAATACCGGGGCAGGGGCGCGGACTCTCGGACCGCCCGCACCGGCCAGCGCACCGGGGCGCGCAACTTGGCCTTGAATTCCCCCCGCCGTCCGGGCTTCCTTGGCGGACCGCCCGAGCGCGAGTGCCCCAAGGGGGCGACACAGGAGCCGAAGACCGAAAGCCGATGACCGCACGCGAGCCCCCCGACCTCAAGACCCGCGCCCGCCAGTCGCGCCCGCTGCGCGTGGCCGAGGCGATCAAGGACTGGGTCGTGGAACACGGGCTCCAGCCGGGGGACCGGCTCCCGGGCGAGGCCGCGTTGATCGAACAGTTCGGCATGTCCAAGGGGACGATCCGCGAGGCCATGCGGCTCTTGCAGGCGCAAGGGCTGGTCGAGACGAAAACCGGCCCCGGGGGCGGCAGTTTCGTCGGCGCGGTGTCGCGCGAGCGGGCCACGGCGCTGCTGGCCAACTACTTCTATTTCCGCGACGTGAGCATCGACGACATCTATCAGGTCCGGATCGCGCTGGAGCCGGAGCTTGCCGCGAGCCTTGCAGGGCAGCTCACCGAGGCGCAGCTGGCCGAGCTCGAAGCCATCATGGAAAGCTATGCCGAGGCCGCCACGAGCGCCGAGGAAGAGCGCCGCCAACACGTGGCCTCGCTGAGGTTTCACGCCCGGCTCTCGGATTTCGGGGGCAACGCGCTCTTGGGCTTTTTCATCGGGTTCATGGCGCAGATCCTCACCGATCTGACGGTCTACAAGCGGCTCTATGCGGCGCCCAACCACGACCTTTGGGCCAAGGGGCGGCGGCATCAGATCGAGCTGATCGAGGCCCTGCGGCGAGGCGATGGCGCCGGCGCGCGCGCGGTGATGCGTAGCCATATGGAGATGGCGCGCGGGCTCATGGAGGCGCAGGAGGCGCAGGTCCTCAAGCGGTTCATCGCCGAGTGATCAGCCGGGAAACGGCGTCGCGGCCTGCGGATCGTCCAGGGTCGGGACATGGGCGGCCCAGCGGGCATAATCGCCCGTGGTCGCGTGGCGATGGAGCGTGGTGAGGGCCTCAAGCGGGGTGTCCGAATGGTCGATGCGAAGGCTCAGGGGCGCACTGTCGCGCGCCACCATGAGCAGCGCGGCGGAGAGAAGTCCGCGGCTGTCGCCCCCCGCGCGGTCCGCGGCATCAAGCGCCGCAAGAAGGCGCAGATCGAGCGGGCCCGCGGCGGCGGCGAACCCGTCGATGCAGGCATCGAGCACGGCCTCCGAGGCCAGCAGATTTCCCGCGACCACCACGTGCCGCGCCTGCCGGGTGCCCGCCGTGGGCAGGCTGTTGTCTCCGGTGAAAGTGGCTGTCTGGCCGCCGGGATCGAGGGCCGAAAGCTGACGTTCGGCGCGCCCGGTATCGGCCATGACGACCGCCTGCACCGCCGACTCCGCCGCCATCCCGCCGTGCATCAGCTCAAGCACATCGCCCCCCCACATCGTGCTCGGGAGCGAGCCTTGCGACGCCGTAAGCCCCGCCCGCGCATCGCCCCGCAACACCCAGCCCCCGACGCAAAGACTGCCCGTTGTGGCCGCCCCGCCGTAAGCGCCGGTTTTTTCGTCGAATGCGAGGATCGAAATCGTCATCTGGGGCTCCAGCCATCGTCAGGCTTGAATTTATCATGACAATTTGGCCTGATGCAATTTATCATGATAAATAAATGACGAAACAACAGGAGAGGAAAACGACATGTCACTCTTTTATGCCACCCGCCGGGGCCTTCTGGCGGCCGGCACTGCGCTCGCCCTCACGCTGGGGGCCTCTGGCGGCGCATTGGCGCAGACGCCGCCGGGCGTCCTGATCGTTGGCCAGATCGCCGAGCCCAAGGCGCTCGACCCGGCGGCGGTCACCGCGGTCAACGATTTCCGCATCCTGATGAACGTCTATGACGGGCTGGTGCGCTACAAGGACGGGACGCTGGAGGTAGAGCCGGCGCTCGCGACCGATTGGGACATCAGCGAGGACGGCACGGTCTATACCTTCAGCCTGCGCGAAGGGGTGAGCTTCCACGACGGCACGCCCTTCAACGCCGAGGCGGTCAAGTTCAACTTCGACCGGATGCTGAGCGAGGATCACCCGTTTCACGACACCGGCCCCTTCCCGCTCTCCTTCTTCTTCTCCTCGGTGGTCTCGACCGAGGTGGTGGACGAGATGACCGTGCAATTCACGCTCAATGGCCCTTACGCGCCGTTCCTGTCCAACCTCGCCTATCCCACTGGGCTCATCGTCTCGCCCGCGGCCGTGGCCGAGCATGGCGCGGAGTTTGGGCGCAACCCCTCGGGCACGGGGCCCTTCACCTTCGCGGAATGGCGCTCGAATGAGGCGGTCGTGATCGAGGCCAACCCCGATTACTGGGACGGCGCGCCGGAGCTTCAGGCCGTGGTCTTCCGCCCGATCACCGATGCCAACACCCGCACCGCCGAGATGCTCGCGGGCGGGATCGACCTCATGGTCGAGGTGCCCCCCGTGGCGCTGTCGGAGTTTCAGGGCGATGCCTACACCCTGCATGAACAGGCCGGCCCGCATGTCTGGTTCCTGATCCTCAACGCCAAGGAGGGGCCCTTCGCCGATGTGCGCGTCCGGCAAGCGGCGAATTACGCGGTCAACAAGGAAGCGCTGGTGAACGAGGTGCTGGAAGGCACCGCCGAGGTCGCCGCCGGGCCGACGCCGCCCGCCTTCGCCTGGGCCTACAACCCCGATCTGGAGCCCTATCCCTTCGATCCGGACAAGGCGCGCGCGCTCTTGGCCGAGGCCGGGGCCGAGGGCGCGGAGCTGACGTTCTACGTGACCGAAGGCGGCTCGGGCATGCTCGATCCGATCGCCATGGGCACGGCGATTCAGGCCGATCTGGAGGCCGTGGGCTTCGACGTGACGATCGAGACCTACGAGTGGAACACTTTCCTCGGCGAGGTGAACCCCGGGCTGGAGGGCAAGGCGGACATGGCCGAAATGGCCTGGATGACCAATGACCCCGACACGCTCCCCTTCCTCGCGCTGCGCACCGAAGCCTGGCCCGACAAGGGCGGGTTCAACTCGGGCTATTACTCCAACCCCGAGGTTGACGCGCTGCTCGAAGCGGCCCGCGTGGCGACGGATCAAGACGAGCGCGCGCGGCTCTACCGCGAGATGCAGACCATCGTTCAGGAAGACGCGCCTTGGGTCTTCGTGGCCAACTGGAAGCAGAACGCCGTCACGAGCGACCGGGTGGAGGGCTTTGCGCTGCAGCCGTCCTTCTTCCTGCTGCTCGACGAGGTGGTGAAGAACTGAAGCAATGGCGGCGGGGCGGCCAGCACGGCGCGCCCCGCCGCCCAGACCGAGCAGCGAAAGGAGCGCAAGGTGACCGGCTACATCCTCAAGCGGCTTCTCTCGGCGATCCCGGTGCTCTTGGGCATCTCCGTCATCGTCTTCCTGATCATGGCGCTCATCCCCGGCGATCCGGCGACGGCGATCCTCGGCAGCTATGCGACGCCGGAAAACGTCGAGAAGCTCAACCGCGATCTCGGCCTCGATAAATCCTTGGTCCAGCAATATTTCATCTGGCTCGGCAACATGCTCACCGGCGATTTCGGCACCTCTTTCGCGCTCAACCGCCCGGTGCTCGACGAGGTGCTGGAGCGCTTCAACGCAACGCTCGTGCTCGCCGGGGTGGCCTTCTTGGTCTGCGCGGTGCTTGGCGTCGCGGCGGGGGTGGTATCGGCCGCCAATCAATACGGGCTGGCCGACAAGGCGATCACCTTCGCGGTGCTGCTCGGCATCTCGATCCCGTCGTTTTTCCTCGGGATGATGATGATCCTCTTCTTCGCCGTGAACCTGCGCTGGTTCCCGGTGTCGGGCATGTGGCCGATCTATGGCGACCGGACGCTTGGCGTCCTGCTGTCCCATCTGGCGATGCCGGCCACCGCGCTCGCGGTGGTGGCGACGGGGGTCATCGCGCGGCTTTCGCGCTCGGCGATGCTAGAGGTCCTGCGACAGGATTTCATCCGCACCGCGCGGGCCAAGGGCGTGCATGAGCGCGGCGTCATCTGGCGCCACGCGCTCAAGGCGGCGATGGTGGCGATCATCCCGGTGCTCGGCATTCAGGCCGGCTTCGTCCTCTCCGGCGCGGTCTACATCGAGATGGTCTTCCAATGGCCCGGCGTGGGCCGGATGCTGGTCGACGCGATCCTCAAGCGCGATCTTCTGCTGGTGCAGGGGGGCGTCGTTTTTGTCGCCGCCTGCTACGTGCTCTTCAACATCGCCGTCGACGTGGCCCAGAGCCTGCTCGATCCGAGGATCAAGACGTGACGGCCTTCTTTCGCCTGCTGGCCCGCAACCGGCTGGCGCTCGCGGGCGGGATCGTGCTGTCGCTCGTCGTCCTGCTCGCGCTCGTCACGCCGCTCCTGCCGCTGGCTGACCCGGACGTGACCGACACCTCGAACCGCTTCCGCCCGGCGCTCTCGGACGGCGCGCTGCTGGGCACGGACCACTTGGGCCGCGATCTGCTCTCCCGGCTCCTCTGGGGCACGCGGCTGTCGCTCGCGGTGGGTATCGCCGCGGCGCTCATCGCGGCCACCATCGGCGCGGCCATCGGCATCATCGCGGGGTTCTACGGCGGGCGCATCGACAATGTCATCATGCGCGGCGTCGACATGCTCATGGCCTTTCCCTACATCCTGCTCGCGCTCGCCATCGTCGCCGCCCTCGGGCCGGGGCTCCTCAATGCGCTCATCGCTGTCGCGGCGGTCAACGTGCCCTTTTTCGCGCGCAACATCCGCGGCATCACCGTCGGCATCGCCAACACCGAATTCGTTCAGGCCGCCCGCCTGGCGGGGCTCTCCAACCCGCGCATCATCCTGTCGGAAATCCTGCCCAATGTGGTCCCGGTCATCGTCATCGCCATGTCGACGACCATCGGCTGGATGATCCTCGAGACCGCGGGGCTCTCCTTCCTCGGACTCGGCTCGCAGCCGCCGCAAGCCGATCTCGGCTCCATGCTGGGCGAGGCGCGCTCGGCGCTCATCACCCATCCCCATACCTCCGTGGTGCCGGGGCTCATGATCCTCGTGATCGTCATGGCGATCAACCTGCTGGGCGACGGGGTGCGCGATGCGCTCGACCCGCGGCTAAAGAGCGGCGCCCTGTCGAGACCCATGGCGACGACCCGCGTGGATCGTCAAAGCATCCCCGACCATGGTGAAAAGTCCGGGGACAGCCTTTTGAATGTTCGTGCACTTGAGACCCAGTTTCACGTGCGGGGCCGGGTCTACCGCGCAGTCGGCGGGGTGGATCTGCACGTAGAGCCCGGCGAATGCCTCGGCATCATCGGCGAGAGCGGCTCGGGCAAGTCGGTCACGGCGCTGTCGATCATGGGGCTCGTCGCCTCGCCGCCCGGGGTGATCACCGGCGGCGCGGCCTATCTGGACGGCGAAGACCTCATCGGCGCGCCTTACCGGCGCCTGCGCGACATGCGCGGCCGCCGCGTGGCCTATATCTTCCAGGATCCGCTCTCGACCCTGCACCCGCTCTACCGGGTCGGCGACCAACTCATCGAGGCGATCCGCGCCCACCGCCCGATCTCCCGCACCGAGGGCCGCGTCCGCGCCATCGAGTTGCTCGATGCGGTACGCATCCCCAATCCCGAACAGCGGATTTCCGACTACCCCCACGAGATGTCCGGCGGGATGCGCCAGCGGGTCGGCATCGCCATGGCGCTGGCCAACGATCCCGACATCATCATTGCTGATGAGCCCACCACCGCGCTCGATGTGACCGTGCAGGCGCAGGTGCTCTCCATCCTCGACGATCTGCGCCGCTCGCGCGGGCTTGCCATCGTCTTCATCACCCATGATTTCGGCGTTGTCGCCCAGCTTTGTGACCGGGTGGCGGTCATGTATGCGGGGCGCATCGTAGAGGAGGGGCCGATGCGCGCGATCCTGTCGGCGCCGCGCCACCCCTACACCGCGCGGCTCATGGCCTGCGTGCCCGAGCTCGGCGGCGGCAAGCGGCGGCTGGAGGCGATCCCGGGCCTGCCGCCGGTGGTCGACGCTCTGCCCGAGGGCTGCGCCTTCGCGGACCGCTGCGACCGCACCCGCCCCGATTGCCGCGCGGGCGACATCCCGCTCGCGCCCCTCGCTGCGCAATCCGTCCGCTGTCTGCACCCGGTCGGCACCGAGCAGGAGCACGCCTCATGACCACGGCCCTCAGGATCACCGACCTGTCGAAGACCTTCCCCGTGGGCCGCTCGCTGTTTGGCCGCCCCAAAGCTTCGGTCAAGGCCGTCCACCCGCTCTCGCTCACCGTCGCGCAGGGTGAAACGCTCGGCATCGTCGGCGAATCCGGGTGCGGCAAGTCGACATTGGCGCGGATGCTGGTCGGGCTGCTGGAGCCGACAACGGGCCGCATCGAGATCGAGGGGGCCGCGCTCGATACCGCTGACCCGGCGGTCTTCGGTCGGCGCATCCAATACGTCTTTCAGGATCCGATCTCCTCGCTCAACCCGCGCAAGACCATCCGCCAGATCATGGACGCCCCCCTGCGCCACCTCCACCACATGCCCGCCCGCGACCGCGAGGCGCGCATTCTGGAGATCTTCGACAGCGTCAACCTGCGGGCGGAATTCCTGAGCCGCTACCCGCACGAGTTCTCCGGCGGGCAGGCGCAGCGCATTGGGATCGCCCGGGCGCTCGCGGCAGAGGCGCGCATCCTCATCCTCGACGAGCCCGTCTCCGCCCTCGATGTCTCGGTGCAGGCGCAGGTGCTCAACCTGCTGGCGGACCTGCGCGCCCAATTCGGCCTCACCTATCTCTTCATCAGCCACGACCTCGCCGTGGTCGAAGCCGTGAGTGACCGGATCGCGGTGCTCTATTTCGGCGCGGTGGTGGAAATCGGCCCGGCGGAGGAGGTGTTTTCCGCCCCCAAACACCCCTACACGGAGCTGCTGGCGCAGAGCGCGCCGCAGGTCGGCCGCCCCCTCGCGGCGCCCGAGGCCAAGGGCACCGAACTGCCCGATCCGCTCAAGCCGCCGCCGGGATGCGCCTTTGCCAATCGCTGCACCCGGGCAAGCGCGCGATGCCGGACGGAAACGCCCCGGCTCACGCCGCTCGGCACGGCGTCGCAGGCGGCCTGCTTTCATCCGCTGAACGTCTGAGCGGTCAGGCGCCGTCTTGCTTCGCCGGTACGCGCGGGATCATCGGCCCCGTGGTTTCGCGGATCAGAAGCTCGGCCGAGAGCTCCGAGACCGTGGGCGGCATGTCCGGATCCTCGATCCGATCCAGCAGGGTGCGCGCCAATTTGCGGCCGATCTTGCGCGGCGAGACGCTCAGCGTGGTGAGCGGCGGCGTTGCGACGGCTGCGTCCTGAATGTCGTCAAACCCGACGACCGACACCTCCCGGCCCGGCCGAATCCCCAGTTTCGCCAGCGCGAGACAGGCGCCAAGCGCGACCATGTCGCCATTGCAGACCACCGCCGTCAGATCGGGCGCCTCGTCCAGCAGCGCGATCATCGCTTCGAGCCCGGCAAGCTTGTTGTCGAGCGAATCCCAAACCAACGGAGGCTCCAGCCCGCGCCCGGAGATCACGCTCTCATAGCCCGCGATCCGCTCCTTGCGCACGAAGGTCATGTCCGTCCCGCCGAGGTAGGCGATCCGCCGATGGCCCAGATCGGCGAGATGGGTGGTGGCCAGCGCCGTCGCCTCGGCGTTGCGGATCCCCACGTGGTCGAGCTTGCGCTGAACGTGGCGCAGGAAGGTCACGGTCGGGATGCCATGGGTGGCCAGCAGGTCAAACGTGCTCTCGGGCGTGTCGAAGGCGGGGACCCAGAGCAACCCGCCGCGCCCATGGCGGATGAAGGCCTGAAGCTGGCGGTCCTGCCGGTCGGCATCGTCGCGGGTGTCGACGATCGAGACGAGGTAGCCATGATCTTCGAGCAGATCGACCACCCCGCTGACCACCTCGGCGTTGAACGGGTTCAGCAACTGGTTGATGACGACGCCGATCTCGCGATTCTCGCCCGAGCGCATCGCCGCCGCGCGCTGGTTCGGCACATAGTGCAACTGCCGCGCGGCATCGAGCACCTTGGCCCGCGTCTCCTCGGAGATGCGCCCGGTCCCGCGCAGGACCTGGCTCACGGTCGGGATCGACACGCCGGTCACTTTCGCAACCGTGCTCAGGGTCGGCTTGCCGCTCACTTTCCTCCCCATGACGCGACCACTTCCCCTCCTGCGCGATAAAACGTTTAGGCAAACTCTGCGCTGAGGCGGCTCAAATATCAAGATACCTGCTTGGATAGGGGCGGATTATGCGATTTTTCCGCGCTGCAGCATCGAAAAAGCCGTTGACAGGTGCCATAACGTTATACCAACTTTCCGTCAGTCAGGGAGGATTCGGCGGGGTGCGATCAACGCGCCATCGCGGCCGAGCTGAGGATCAGCCGCGCCGGGTGCCGCAAGGTACGCGCGCGGCGATCAGGCAAAACGCCGGCAGGGAGCCCGGCCGCTTTCGTCATCAAAGGGAGGAACCGATGACATTTCATACCAAGCTTGCCGGTGTGGCCGCAGGTCTCGCCATCCAATGCGCGGCCGTGGCCGCTCAGGCCGATGTGCTGTTCTGGTCGACACAGGCCCGTCCGGTCGAGGAGGCCCAGGCCATGCGCGAAACCGTGCTGTCGGGCTTTGACGGCGGCGTCGATTACCAGCCCAACGAGGACGGCCCATGGCTCACGCGGCTCCAGGCCGAGCTACAGGCCGGGCAGGGGACGATTCAGGTTCTCGGCGCGCTGCATGGCAACTTCTCGGCGATGAACCCCGACGATCTGGTCGATTTGGGCGATCTCGGCATTGCCTCGGCGAGCGGCACGTTCAATTCGCTGGCCCAGCTCGGCACCGATCAGCTCCAGTACATCCCGTGGATGCAGGCCAGCTACATCATGGCCGCGAGCAAAGAGGCGCTGGAGTACCTGCCCGAGGGAGCCGATATCGACGCGCTCACCTATGATGAGCTCATCGCCTGGACGGCCAATGTCGAAGAGGCCACCGGCGAGAAGAAATTCGGCTTTCCGGCGGGCCCCAAGGGGCTGAAGCACCGCTTCTTCCAGGGCTATCTCTACCCGTCCTACACCGATGGCGTCGTGCGCACCTTCGCCTCGCCCGAAGCGGTCACCGCCTGGGAGAAATTCCGCGAGCTCTGGTCCCACACCAACCCGGCCTCGACCAACTTCTCCTTCATGCAGGAGCAGCTCCTGTCGGGCGATGCGTGGATCGTCTTCGACCACACCTCGCGACTTGCGCAGGCCTTCAACGAGCGCCCTGACGATTTCGTCGCCTTCCCGGCGCCCGCGGGCCCGACCGGACGCGGGTTCATGCCCGTGCTCGCCGGCGTCGCCATCCCGCGCACCGCGCCGGACATGGATGCCGCCAAGGCGCTCATCGCCTACATGATGGAGCCCGAAACCCAGATCGCTACGCTGCGCGCCACCAACTTCTTCCCGGTGGTCGATGTGGAGCTTCCCGATGACCTGCCGCCCTCGGTCAAGGCATCGGGCGATGCGGTCGCCAAGATGAGCGGCGCGGCGGATGCCAACCCGGGGCTGCTGCCCGCGGGGCTGGGCGACAAGGGCGGCGATTTCAACCGCGTCTTCGTCGACACTTTCGAGCGCATCATCCTCGCCGGCCAGCCGATCGAGCGTGTCCTTGAGGACCAGAAAGAGACGCTGGCGGAGATCATGGAAGAGACCGGCGCGCCCTGCTGGGCCCCCGATGCGCCGTCCGAAGGCGCCTGCCCGGTCGAGTAACCTCACCGATTGAAACCCGCTCCGGGCCGCTGCGGCCCGGACGCCCCGCCGCAAGGCGCCACCCTCCGGCCTGACCCCCGTGCCCGCAGGAGCACCGTGATGAACGCTCGATTGTTGCCCTATCTGCTGATCCTGCCGGTGACGCTGTTTCTGTGTGTGTTTTTCCTCTACCCCTTTCTGCTTGTCTCCAAGCAGGCCTTCACCCAAGGGGCGGGCTTCACGCTTGAAAATTTCCGGGATGTCGCCAGCCACTGGAAATTCCCGATTTCGCTGAAAAACACCCTGCTGCTCGCGGCGGTGGTTGTCCCCGTCCAGCTCGCCCTCGCGCTCCTGATGGCGACGATGGTGAACCGGATGGAGAAGGGGCGCGATCTGGTGCTCTACGTCTGGACGATCCCGCTGGGCATCTCGGACCTTGCCGCCGGGATCATCTGGCTCGCGATCTTCGAGCAATCGGGCTTCCTCAACTCGATGATGACCGGCCTTGGCCTCGCCGAGCAGCCGATGAATTTCCTCAGCTACCAAAGCCCGTTGATGGTCTTCACCGCGATCGCGCTGGCCGAAATCTGGCGCGCGACGGCGATCATGCTGGTGATTCTCGTGGCGGGCATCGGGCTCATTCCCAAGGAATACTATGAGGCCGCCGAGGTCTTCGGCGCCTCCCCGTGGCAGCGGTTCCTGCGGGTGACGCTGCCGCTCCTGCGCCCCTCGCTCCAGACCGCTCTGATCCTGCGCGTGGTCCTTGCCTTCGAGGTCTTCGCGGTGGTGGCCGCGCTCGGCGGCACGCTCTTCCCGGTCCTGATGGGCGAGATCTATTCCTATCAGTTCGACCTGCAAAACTCCAACGGCGCGGCGGCCCTGGCGCTTGTGGTGCTCGGCATCTCCATCGCCTTCACCCTCGTCATCCTGCGCGTCCTGCGCGTCCCGAAAGGAGCCACGATATGACCGATGTCACCGCCGATGCCGTGGCCCCCGACGCGCGCCGGGCCGGCCGCATCGTCTATGGCGCGACCGTGGTGTTTCTCTGCGCCTGGGTGCTGGTCCCGCTCTACTTCCTGCTGATCAACACGCTGTCCTCGCCGCAGGCGGTGAACGCCTTCCCGAAATCCTTCATCCCGGCCTTCGACCTGGGAAGCCTGACCTTCTTCGCCAACTTCTCCGGGATGCTGAACGCGCTGAAGAATTCGGTGATCGTCGCGGCGATGACCATGGTCATGTCCATCGTCATCGGGGCGCCAGCGGGCTACGCGCTCTCGCGGTTCGATTTTCGCGGCAAGGAGCTGTTCCGGCTGCTCATTCTGCTCACGCGGGCCTTCCCGCTGCCGCTTCTGGCCCTGCCGCTGGCGGTGCTCTTCATCCGCACCGGGCTCGACGATACCGCCTTCGGCCTCGCGCTGGTACACACCACGCTCGCGATCCCCTTCGCCGTGCTGATCACCTACTCGCTTTTCTCGGGCATCCCGATCGAGCTTGAAGAGGCCGCATGGACGCTGGGCTGCACCCGGCTCACCGCCTTCACCAAGGTGGTCCTGCCGCTGATCCTGCCCGGCATCACCGCCAGCGCGATCTTCGCCTTCGTGATCTCCTGGAACGAGGTCTTCGCCGCGGCCGTGCTCACCATCGAGAACCGCACGCTCACCGCCTTCCTGCTACAGACTTTGGGCGAAGCGCCGCTGCACCTGAAATTCGCGGGCGGGTTCATCCTCGTCGTGCCGGCGCTGATCTTCATCTTCGCCGTGCGCAAATATCTCTTCGCCATGTGGGGCATCGCCAACCGCTGAGGCGGGGGGCGAGAGACAAGGAACCGGGACAATGGCTGTCATTGAAATCAAGAACGTCGCCAAGACCTTCGGCGCTTACACCGCGTTGCATGACATCAACCTGACGATTGCCGATCAGGAGTTCATGGTGCTGCTCGGCGCCTCGGGCTGCGGCAAGACCACGCTGTTGCGGATCATCGCCGGGCTGGAGACGGCCAGCACCGGCGAGGTCTGGATCGGCGGGCGGCGGGTCGATCACCTCGCGCCCAAGGACCGGGGCATCGCGATGGTTTTTCAGAACTACGCGGTCTTTCCGCACCTGACCGTGTTCGAGAACATCGGTTTCGGCCTCAGGATGCAGAAGCTGCCCAATGACGAGGTGCGCCGCCGGGTCGAGCGCACCGCCGGGCTCATGCAGATCGACCAGCTTCTGAAGCGCTACTCGGGCGAGCTTTCGGGCGGCCAGCGCCAGCGGGTGGCCGTGGCGCGGGCGCTCGCGATGGAGCCCGACGTGATCCTGATGGACGAGCCCCTGTCGAACCTCGATGCGCTTCTCAGGATGGAGATGCGGGCAGAGCTCAAGGGCGTTCTGGCCGAGAGCAACACCACCGCGATCTATGTGACCCACGATCAGGTTGAGGCGATGTCCATGGCCGACCGGATCAGCGTCATGCACAAGGGCGAGATCGTGCAGGCGGCGACGCCGCTGGAGGTCTATCGCAACCCGGCGGCGGAGTTTGTCGCGGGCTTCATCGGCAACCCGCCGATGAACTTCCTGCCCGCCACGTCGCAGGGTGGGGGCAAATGGGCCGTCGCCGGCGAGCTGTTCGACGGGCCCGACCGCAGCGCGCCGCTCAAGTTTGCGATCCGCCCCGAAGATCTGCGCCCCGCCGAGCAGGGGCTCACCGCGACGGCCAAGGTCATCGAGCCCTTGGGCGCGCATCTTCTGGTGACCTGCGAAATCGACGGCGAGATCTTCCGCGCGATCCTCGACAGCGACATGACCGTCCGCCCCGGCGACCGGATCACGCTCGCCCCCCAGCCCGACCGCATCCGCTGGTTCGACCCCGAAACCACCCTTTCCGCCGTCTGAGACACCCCCCATGCAAAAACACGAGATGATCGCTCATGCCCGTCAGGTCATGGCCGACAACGATCGCGGCACCTACACCGTGCCGACCCATGGCCTCTATCCGTTCCAGTGGAACTGGGATTCCGCGCTGAGCGCGCTTGGCTTCGCGCAGTTCGACGAGCCCCGCGCCTGGACCGAGATCGAGACCCTGCTGGCGCATCAGTGGGAGGATGGCATGGTCCCGCATATCATCTTCCACACGCCCGATGACGGCTATTTCCCGGGCCCCGAGGTCTGGGGCACGGAGCGCCCGGTGCCGACCACCGGCATCACCCAGCCCCCCGTGGCCGGCTTTGCGGTGGCGCGGATCCACGCCCGCGCGCGCGACAAAGCCCTCGCGGATACGCAGGCGCGGGCGCTGCTGCCCAGGATCCATGCCTGGCACCAATGGTTCTATCGGGCGCGCGATCCGAAGGGCACCGGGCTCGTCGCGCTGCTGCATCCCTGGGAATCGGGGCGCGACAATTCGGTGGATTGGGATGCGGCCTTCACCCGCGTGCCGACCGAGGGGGTGGGCGAGTTCACCCGGCGCGACACGACCCACGCCAACCCGGCCCATCGCCCGACCGATGAGCAGTACAAACGCTATATCTGGCTGGTGAAGAAGTTCCGCAGCCTCGGTTGGGACAACAGCAAACTGCACGACGCCTCGCCGTTTCAGGTCGTCGATCCGGGGTTCAACGCGATCCTGATCCGCGCCTGTCAGGAGGTCGCCGAGCTTGCCGAGCGGCTCGACATGCCCCAGATCGCGGCCGAGTCCCGCGTCATGGCCGAGGCGGGCGTGGCCGCGATGGAGACGCTCTGGAACGAGGATCTGGGCCAATACCTCTGCCTCGACCGGACCACCGGCGCGCAGATCGACAGCCCTTCCATCGGCGGAATCCTCGCGGTCTTCGCGCCGATTCCGAAACACCGCGCCGCCGGGATCAGTGCGCGGCTCAAGGTTCTGGCGGAAAGCTGCGAGTATCTCATCCCCAGCCACGATCCGACCGCGCCGGAGTTCGAGGGCCTGCGCTACTGGCGCGGGCCGGTCTGGCTCATCGTCAACTACATGGTCGCGGACGGGCTCGCGCGCGCGGGCGAGCCGGAGATGATCGGGCGGATCATGGGCGATTGCCTGCGGCTCATCGAGACCAGCGGCTTTGCCGAGTATCACGACCCGATCACCGCCGATCCCTGCGGCGGTGCGCACTTCACCTGGACCGCCGCGATGATCATCGAGATCCTGCACAGCTACGATTTCGCCGCCTGACGCGGCGCCCCCGGCGCGGGCCGGGGGCGCGCGCGTGGCCGGGGCCTAGCCCATCCGCTCGGAGGAAAAGCTCCCGGGGGAGGCGGGGAAGACCACCGTCTTGTTGCCGTTGAGAAAGGCGCGGTGATGCGCGTGGGCGTGGATCGCGCGGGCAAGCACCGAGGCCTCCACATCGCGCCCGAGGCTCACATAGTCCGAGGCGCTCTGCGCATGGGTGATGCGCACGATGTCCTGCTCGATGATCGGCCCCTCGTCGAGATCGGCGGTCACGTAATGCGAGGTCGCCCCGATCAGCTTCACCCCACGCTCATAGGCTTGTTTGTAGGGGTTCGCGCCCTTGAAGCTCGGCAGGAAGGAGTGGTGAATGTTGATGATCCGCCCGGACATCGTCCGGCACATCTCGTCCGACAGGATCTGCATGTAACGCGCCAGCACCACCAGCTCCGCGCCGGTCTCGGCCACAACCTTCATGATCGCCGCCTCGGCCTCGGGCTTGTTGTCCTTGGTGACCTTGATGCAATGGAAGGGGATGTCGGCGTTCACCACCTGCTTTTGATAGTCCATGTGGTTGGAAATCACCGCCGAGATTTCGATCGGCAGCGCGCCGATCTTCACGCGGTAGAGCAGGTCATTGAGGCAATGACCGAAGCGCGAGACCATGATGATGACCTTCATCTTCACCGCCTCGTCGTGAAAGGCCCAAGCCATGTCGAGCGGCTCGGCGACCGCGGCAAACCCGGCGCGCAGGGCGTCAAGCGTCGCGCCCTCTTCGGGGCTGAAGCTGATGCGCATGAAGAACCGGCCGGTCTGTTCGTCGTCGAACTGGGCGCTGTCGGTGATGTTGCAGGCGTGCTCGGCGAGGAAGCCGGAGATCGCAGAGACGATCCCGCGCCGGGTGGGGCAGGTGACGGTGAGGCAGTAGCGGGTCATTCCGGGTCCTTGGTATCGGAGAGGAGGGGCGCGTCGGGCAGGCCGAGCTGAAGGCAATAGGCGCGCAGGGTGTTGGCCAGAAGGCAGGCGATCGTCATCGGCCCCACGCCGCCAGGCACGGGGGTTATGGCGCCGGCCACCGCGCGGGCGCGGTCGAAATCCACATCGCCCACGAGCCGGGCCCGGCCGTCGGGGGCGTTGCCGTCCACGCGGTTGATGCCGACGTCGATCACCACCGCGCCGGGTTTGATCCAGTCCGCCTTGACCAGCCCGGGCACGCCCGCGGCCACCACGAGGATATCGGCCATCCGCGCCAATTCGGGGATGTTGGTGGAGGATTTATGCGCGACCATCACGGTGCAATCCGCGTTGAGCAGGAGCCGCGCCATCGGTTTGCCGACCACGTTGGAATGGCCGATCACGAGGGCGGTCTTGCCGCGGAAATCATCGACGAGGCTGCGCAGCATCATCATGACGCCAAGCGGCGTGCAGGGCACGATCGCGTCCTGCCCGGTGCCAACCATCCCGACATTGGAAATGTGGAACCCGTCCACATCCTTTTGCGGCGCGATGGCGTGGATGACGGCGCGCGGATCGAGATGCGCGGGCAGGGGAAGCTGGACGAGGATCCCGTGGACCTGATCATCGGCGTTGAGCCGCGCAATCAGCGCGAGCAGCTCATCTTCGCCGGTTGTCTCGGGCAAGCGGTGCTCGAAGGACTTCATGCCCGCCTCGAGCGCCTGCCGGCCCTTGGAGCGGACATAGACCTCCGAGGCCGGATCATGCCCGACGAGCACGACCGCAAGCCCCGGCGCGCGCCCCGCTTCCGGGGCCAGCGCCGCGACGCGCTCCCGGACCCGGGCGCGCAGCGTGGCGGCGAAGGCCCGGCCATCGATGAGCTGGGCGGTCATCCGAGCTTCTCGGTGAGTTCCGGGATTGCGTCGAAGAGGTCTGCGACGAGGCCGAAGTCTGCGACCTGGAAGATGGGGGCCTCTTCGTCCTTGTTGATTGCGACGATGATCTTGCTGTCCTTCATGCCGGCGAGGTGCTGGATCGCGCCGGAGATGCCGACGGCGACGTAGAGCTCGGGCGCGACGACCTTGCCGGTCTGGCCCACTTGCCAGTCGTTGGGGGCGTAGCCGGAATCGACCGCCGCGCGGGAGGCGCCCACGGCCGCGCCGAGTTTGTCGGCCAGCTTTTCGATCAGCGCGAAATCCGCTTCCGAGCCGACGCCGCGCCCGCCCGAGACCACAACGCCCGCCGAGGTCAGCTCCGGCCGGTCGCTCGCGGCGACCTTGTCTTCGACCCAGGACGAGAGGCCGGGATCTTCGCCCGCGCCGATGGTCTCGACCGGGGCGCTGCCGCCCGCGGGGGCCGCGTCGAAGGTCGAGGTCCGCACCGAGATGACCTTCTTGGCGTCCGAGGATTTGACCGTCTGGATCGCGTTGCCCGCGTAGATCGGGCGCTCGAAGGTGTCCGCATCGACCACGCCGGTGATGTCGGTGATGACCATCACGTCAAGCAGGGCCGCCACGCGGGGCAGGATGTTTTTCGCATCCGTCGTCGCGGGGGCGAGGATGTGCTCATACGCCCCCGCCAGCGAGACGATCAGCGCCGCCGTCGGCTCGGCCAGACGGTGGCCATAAAGCGGATCCTCGGCGCAGAGCACCTTGCTCACGCCCTCGATCGTCGCGGCCTCGGCCGCCGCCTCTGCGCAGGTCGCGCCCGCCGCCAGAACCACCACATCGCCAAGCGCTTTCGCCGCCGTCACGGCCTTGGCGGTGGCATCCATCGCCAGCGCGCCGTTGTTGATTTCCGCCAGAAGAAGAACAGCCATCAGATCGCCCCCGCGTCTTTGAGTTTGCCAATCAGCTCGTCGACCGAGCCGACCTTGATCCCCGCGGCGCGCGCCGCCGGCTCCGATGTCCCGACCACCTCAAGGCGCGGGCTCACGTCGACGCCGAGATCGGCGGCGGTCTTCTCGTCGAGCGGTTTTTTCTTGGCTTTCATGATGTTGGGCAGCGAGGCGTAGCGCGGCTCGTTGAGGCGCAGATCCACCGAGACGATCGCCGGAAGGGTCACCTTGATCGTCTGCAAGCCGCCATCGACCTCGCGGGTCACAAGCGCCGCGCCGTCCTCGATCGACAGCTCCGAGGCGAAGGTCGCCTGCGACCAGCCCAGCAGCGCCGAGAGCATCTGGCCGGTGGCGTTCATGTCGTTGTCGATCGCCTGCTTTCCGCAAAGCACCAGCTCGGGCGCCTCCTCATCGACGATCGCCTTGAGGATCTTGGCCACCGCGAGCGGCTCGATATCGCTGTGCACATCCTCGGCCGCAACCACCAGAATCGCCCGGTCCGCCCCCATCGCCAGCGCCGTGCGCAGCGTCTCCTGCGCCTGCTTGACCCCGATGGACACGGCGACAACCTCGCTCGCCACACCCTTCTCCTTGAGCCGGATCGCCTCCTCGACGGCAATCTCGTCGAACGGGTTCATCGACATCTTCACATTCGCCAGATCAACACCGCTCCCGTCCGCTTTCACACGCACCTTGACGTTGTAGTCGATCACTCGCTTGA
>NZ_FOYI01000022.1 GCF_900116005.1 Poseidonocella sedimentorum | reverse complement strand
TTTTTTCTGATTTTTTGTAGAAAGGGGTTGCGGGGTTTGGGAGTTATCCGTAAATACCCCTTCACCGGCGGCGCTGAGGCGCAGGTCGGGGCGCCAGACGGGCTTGAGGGCAACGAGGCGGCGAGAAAAATCAGAGGTGATCGAGGCGGGGCGCGCCGAAAGTTAGTAGGCGCACACTGTTTCTTTTGTCTCTACGCTCTTTGAAATTGATAGTATCTGAAGAGATATGTGGGCGGTTTGGTTCATTCGATGGACAAACAACTGCACATATAACTCGCTACCTAGGTGAATGGTTTCGGCCATGATCCGATGATGGATAGTCAGCTTCACTGTTTGTCGGCTTTCGGTTTCTTATGAAACCTGAAGCACAACAAACAGAGACGCATCTGGGCTTGAACAGCCTGGATGTGAACGTCCCGGCCAAGCCGGTCGGGACAATGTGCAGAGGTTCGAACGTCAAGGATAAGCTGGCAACAGCTTTTCAACTTGAGAGTTTGATCCTGGCTCAGAACGAACGCTGGCGGCACGCCTAACACATGCAAGTCGAGCGCACTCTTCGGAGTGAGCGGCGGACGGGTTAGTAACGCGTGGGAACGTACCCTTTACTGCGGAATAGCCACTGGAAACGGTGAGTAATACCGCATACGCCCTTCGGGGGAAAGATTTATCGGTGAAGGATCGGCCCGCGTTAGATTAGATAGTTGGTGGGGTAATGGCCTACCAAGTCTACGATCTATAGCTGGTTTGAGAGGATGATCAGCAACACTGGGACTGAGACACGGCCCAGACTCCTACGGGAGGCAGCAGTGGGGAATCTTAGACAATGGGCGCAAGCCTGATCTAGCGATGCCGCGTGAGTGATGAAGGCCTTAGGGTCGTAAAGCTCTTTCGCCAGGGATGATAATGACAGTACCTGGTAAAGAAACCCCGGCTAACTCCGTGCCAGCA
Source organism: Poseidonocella sedimentorum (assembly GCF_900116005.1). GTDB lineage: Bacteria > Pseudomonadota > Alphaproteobacteria > Rhodobacterales > Rhodobacteraceae > Poseidonocella > Poseidonocella sedimentorum. The sequence continues at coordinate 6,819 of NZ_FOYI01000022.1, read as the reverse complement.
GCCGCGGTAATACGGAGGGGGTTAGCGTTGTTCGGAATTACTGGGCGTAAAGCGCGCGTAGGCGGATTGGAAAGTTGGGGGTGAAATCCCGGGGCTCAACCCCGGAACTGCCTCCAAAACTAACAGTCTTGAGTTCGAGAGAGGTGAGTGGAATTCCGAGTGTAGAGGTGAAATTCGTAGATATTCGGAGGAACACCAGTGGCGAAGGCGGCTCACTGGCTCGATACTGACGCTGAGGTGCGAAAGTGTGGGGAGCAAACAGGATTAGATACCCTGGTAGTCCACACCGTAAACGATGAATGCCAGTCGTCGGGTAGCATGCTATTCGGTGACACACCTAACGGATTAAGCATTCCGCCTGGGGAGTACGGTCGCAAGATTAAAACTCAAAGGAATTGACGGGGGCCCGCACAAGCGGTGGAGCATGTGGTTTAATTCGAAGCAACGCGCAGAACCTTACCAACCCTTGACATCCCGGGACCGGTCCAGAGATGGATCTTTCACTTCGGTGACTCGGTGACAGGTGCTGCATGGCTGTCGTCAGCTCGTGTCGTGAGATGTTCGGTTAAGTCCGGCAACGAGCGCAACCCACATCTTTAGTTGCCAGCAGTTCGGCTGGGCACTCTAAAGAAACTGCCCGTGATAAGCGGGAGGAAGGTGTGGATGACGTCAAGTCCTCATGGCCCTTACGGGTTGGGCTACACACGTGCTACAATGGTGCCTACAGTGGGTTAATCCCCAAAAGGCATCTCAGTTCGGATTGTTCTCTGCAACTCGAGAGCATGAAGTCGGAATCGCTAGTAATCGCGTAACAGCATGACGCGGTGAATACGTTCCCGGGCCTTGTACACACCGCCCGTCACACCATGGGAGTTGGTTCTACCTGACGACGCTGCGCTAACCTTCGGGGGGCAGGCGGCCACGGTAGGATCAGCGACTGGGGTGAAGTCGTAACAAGGTAGCCGTAGGGGAACCTGCGGCTGGATCACCTCCTTTCTAAGGATGATCCTGGCATTTAGGCTTGCCTAAATCGTGGATCACTTAGCAAAAAAGTCCGGTACCTTTGCCGGACGCATCAACGGACCAGGCCGTCCTCATATCTCTTCAGACGAAACGGGTTACCGCCCGTATCTTGGGTCGGTAGCTCAGGTGGTTAGAGCGCACGCCTGATAAGCGTGAGGTCGGAGGTTCAAGTCCTCCTCGACCCACCATTATCCTTCGGGATCGGTTTGGGGCCTTAGCTCAGCTGGGAGAGCGCCTGATTTGCATTCAGGAGGTCAGCGGTTCGATCCCGCTAGGCTCCACCAAGATCCGATTTGATCGATCAGCAGTCGTTTGACTTCTGATCCGTCCAATTGGACGATTGACATCGTAAAGAGAGATACAAATTACAACACTGTTTGGTTCCTGCGAGTGTGCGGGTAACCTCTTCAGGGTGCTGAGGCTTTCGGGCTGATGCGAGCGTATGCCATGGTTGTTTCCTCGACCTTCCATGCGTCTGCCTTGATGAAACGAACAGAGTTGTCCAAGTCAAGTACACTAACCAATGTGCTTTTTGGTGTTTGCCCTTTGGGTCTTTTGGACACCGACATGTCCTCAAGTCGCCCGTGGGGCGGAATGACACTGAAAAGCGCGGGAAAGTATGCTTTTGACCAGAAAAATGCGGCTTAGTTGTTCCAGCTTCTGAGCCATAAAGACGCAAGTCTTTCTTTTTCTGGATCAAATCAAGCGCGAGAAGGGCGTTTGGTGAATGCCTTGGCAGTAAGAGGCGATGAAGGACGTGATACTCTGCGATAAGTCATGGGGAGCCGAGAATAGGCTTTGATCCATGAATTTCCGAATGGGGCAACCCACCTGATTGTTTATTGTTGTCCTACCACTTTGTTACTTGAGGACGTCAGTCCGAAGGTTCGAATGGTTGGATCATCAGTAAGCAAGAACAGGTACTTAAGACCTGAATACATAGGGTTTTAAGAGCAAACCCGGGGAACTGAAACATCTAAGTACCCGGAGGAAAGGACATCAATTGATACTCCCCTAGTAGCGGCGAGCGAACGGGGACCAGCCGAGACCGATAAGTGACCAGAACAATCTGGAATGATTGACCATAGTGGGTGACAGTCCCGTATGGGAAGCTTTGAGGTACGTATTAAGTAGGGCGGGACACGTGAAATCCTGTCTGAAGATCGGGGGACCACCCTCGAAGGCTAAGTACTCCTTACTGACCGATAGCGAACCAGTACCGTGAGGGAAAGGTGAAAAGCACCCCGACGAGGGGAGTGAAACAGTACCTGAAACCGAACGCCTACAATCAGTCGGAGCTTCCTTGCGAAGTGACGGCGTACCTTTTGTATAATGGGTCATCGACTTGGTCTATCTAGCAAGCTTAAGCCGTTAGGTGTAGGCGCAGCGAAAGCGAGTCTTAATAGGGCGCATGAGTTAGATGGATCAGACCCGAAACCGAGTGATCTAGGCATGACCAGGCTGAAGGTAAGGTAACACTTACTGGAGGGCCGAACCCACACCTGTTGAAAAAGGTCGGGATGAGTTGTGCCTAGGGGTGAAAGGCCAATCAAACTCGGAGATAGCTGGTTCTCTGCGAAATCTATTTAGGTAGAGCGTCATCCGAATACCCCGGGGGGTAGAGCACTGGATGGGTAATGGGGCCCCACAGGCTTACTGATCCTAACCAAACTCCGAATACCCGGGAGTACTAGATGGCAGACACACTGCGGATGCTAACGTCCGTAGTGGAGAGGGAAACAACCCTGACCTACAGCTAAGGCCCCCAATTCATGGCTAAGTGGGAAAGCAGGTGGGACGACCAAAACAACCAGGAGGTTGGCTTAGAAGCAGCCATCCTTTAAAGATAGCGTAACAGCTCACTGGTCTAAATAAGTTGTCCTGCGGCGAAGATGTAACGGGGCTCAAGCCATGAGCCGAAGCTTAGGATGCACGTAGTGCATGGTAGCAGAGCGTAGTGTGACATAGTCTCATTCCTCCTTAGCGCCTTCGGGCGTGTTGGAGGAGCGAGGCTTACTGTGAAGCCGGCCTGTGAGGGATCCGGTGGAGTGATCACTAGCGAGAATGATGACATGAGTAGCGATAAACAGGGTGAGAGACCCTGTCGCCGAAAGTCCAAGGGTTCCTGCTTAAAGTTAATCTGAGCAGGGTAAGCCGGCCCCTAAGGCGAGGCCGAAAGGCGTAGTCGATGGGAACTAGGTTAATATTCCTAGGCCAGGAGGATGTGACGGATTGTGAAGGTTGTTCACCCTTATCGGATTGGGTGGGCCGCTGATCAGTTCCAGGAAATAGCCCTCCATGAGACCGTACCCCAAACCGACACAGGTGGACTGGTAGAGAATACCAAGGCGCTTGAGAGAACGATGTTGAAGGAACTCGGCAAAATACCTCCGTAAGTTCGCGAGAAGGAGGCCCGGTTCCAAGGCAACTTGGAGCTGGGGGCACAAACCAGGGGGTGGCGACTGTTTACTAAAAACACAGGGCTCTGCGAAGTCGCAAGACGACGTATAGGGTCTGACGCCTGCCCGGTGCCTGAAGGTTAAAAGGAGAGGTGAGAGCCTTGAATTGAAGCCCAGGTAAACGGCGGCCGTAACTATAACGGTCCTAAGGTAGCGAAATTCCTTGTCGGGTAAGTTCCGACCTGCACGAATGGCGTAACGACTTCCCCGCTGTCTCCAACATCGACTCAGCGAAATTGAATTGCCTGTCAAGATGCAGGCTTCCCGCGGTTAGACGGAAAGACCCCGTGCACCTTTACTACAGCTTCGCACTGGCATCAGGATTGTGATGTGCAGGATAGGTGGTAGGCTTTGAATCAGGAACGCCAGTTTCTGTGGAGCCTCCCTTGAGATACCACCCTTCGCACTCTTGATGTCTAACCGCGGTCCGTTATCCGGATCCGGGACCCTGCGTGGTGGGTAGTTTGACTGGGGCGGTCGCCTCCTAAAGCGTAACGGAGGCGCGCGAAGGTTGGCTCAGAGCGGTCGGAAATCGCTCGTTGAGTGCAATGGCAGAAGCCAGCCTGACTGCAAGACTGACAAGTCGAGCAGAGTCGAAAGACGGCCATAGTGATCCGGTGGTCCCGAGTGGAAGGGCCATCGCTCAACGGATAAAAGGTACGCCGGGGATAACAGGCTGATACTGCCCAAGAGTCCATATCGACGGCAGTGTTTGGCACCTCGATGTCGGCTCATCTCATCCTGGGGCTGGAGCAGGTCCCAAGGGTACGGCTGTTCGCCGTTTAAAGAGGTACGTGAGCTGGGTTTAGAACGTCGTGAGACAGTTCGGTCCCTATCTGCCGTGGGTGTAGGATACTTGAGAGGAGTTGCCCCTAGTACGAGAGGACCGGGGTGAACGATCCACTGGTGGACCTGTTGTCGTGCCAACGGCAGTGCAGGGTAGCTATGATCGGACAGGATAACCGCTGAAGGCATCTAAGCGGGAAGCCCCCCTCAAAACAAGGTATCCCTGAGGGCCGTGGTAGACCACCACGTCGATAGGCCGGAGATGTAAGCGCAGCAATGCGTTCAGTTGACCGGTACTAATGGCCCGATAGGCTTGATTTGATCCAGTAGAAGACAGACTTCTGCAGTCAGATCAAAAGCATACACACATAAATATCGCCCGACGCCTCTCCTCGAGGCCCGAGCGATAAAGAGTTCTTGACTTGGAACTTGGTTCTTTCTCGGTTTGGTGGTCATAGCGAGAGCAAAACACCCGGCTCCATTCCGAACCCGGCCGTTAAGTGCCTTAGCGCCGATGGTACTGCGTCTTAAGACGTGGGAGAGTAGGTCGCCGCCAAACCTAGTAAGAACCAAGCGTATCTCTCCTACGATGAAAATGCGCAGCCTCTAACACCAAAACAAGAGGCCGCAGGCGTGGCTCGGAGCACCCCGCCTTATCGATGACCCTCTCCCAAAGAGGGCAAAACGCTCCAGCCTCGTCAGGCCATGACCTGACACACCAAGAGGCAAGCTCAATGGTTGACGCGGGATGGAGCAGCCCGGTAGCTCGTCAGGCTCATAACCTGAAGGTCGTAGGTTCAAATCCTACTCCCGCAACCAACTTTACCTGCGAAGTGCCCTCTTGGGCGCTTTCGTCGTTTTGGACAAGGCCTAACGCGGCCTTGTGCGCTTCGAGTGCAGCGTTCGTTAGTTGCGACTTGGACTTCGTTTCGTCTGACAGAGTCAGTATTCCAGCCAGACTACCGTGAAGATCAGACACCAGACGGTTTTCGCTTTCGTCAGGTGTCAGGACGATCTTCTCGATGAGGGATCGAACAGCATCAATCGCTTCGGCGCGATGCTCTTTCGAATTCAGTGTTTCTATCAGTGGCCCCACTTGGGCACGATATCTTTGAGACATGTTTGGATGTAGCAGAGGGGGCGATTCTTCCACGTCCTCCAGCAAGGCTTCAAGTTCTAGCCTGCGGTTTTCCAAAGCATGCATCTTGTCCTTGATTGGCGCGACGGGCGCACCGTCACAGATAGCTTCGACCATTTGCGACAGCTTCTTCTTTGTTCTCTCATGTTCTGCCCTGAACTGATTTAACGCCGCGTCATGTTCGCTGCGGAGCTTGTTCATGTGCTTTGTATACTCATCACAAAACACTGCGCAGAGGTCGGGGTCCATCAAGTGCTCTTCAAGGGCGCTGAGAACGTCAGCTTCCAGCTTTTCGCGGTGGATGCCCATGCGGTTGGAGCAGATGCCTTTGTTGCGGGCGCTAGAGCACCCCATGTGCGTTTGCGAGATCATCGAATATCCGCCACCACACTCCCCGCATTTTACGAGACCTGAAAACAAGTTTTTGGGTCGCTGCTTGGACCAGAATGGTTTTCCTGCCTTGTTAAGTGAGGCTTGGCGTTCTTTGACCTTCGCCCAAAGAGCTTCATCAATGATGCGTAGTTCTGGCACATCCTGCGTGATCCACTGATCTTCAGGGTTAAGCTTTGATACTCGTTTGCCGGTCTCGGGGTCCTTCATATACCGCAGGCGGTTCCAAACCCGACGCCCGACATAAAGCTCATTGTTCAATAATCCTGTGCCGCGCTGCCTGTTGCCGTTGATGGTGCTTTGCCCCCATCCTTTGCCGCTAGGCCCTGGAACACCCTCTTCGTTGAGCTGGAAAGCGATGGCCTTGGGGGATTTACCGGATGCGTAGTCTTCAAAGATGCGCCGAACCACTGCTGCATCCGTTTCATTGACAACCCTTTGGCCGCGCTCTTCTCCGGCAACCACGTCATAACCGAAGCATTTGCCACCACCAGAGCGGCCTTTTTCGACCCTTCCGCGCAACCCGCGACGGGTCTTGTCAGCGAGGTCTTTCAGGAACAGGGCGTTCATCGTGCCTTTGAGGCCAATATGGAGCTGGGATATCTCGCCCTCAGAGAGCGTGTTGATCGTGATGCCAGCAAAGCTCAGACGCTTGAATACAGCAGCAATGTCTTCTTGATCGCGTGAAATTCGATCCAGTGCCTCAGCGACCACTTCGTCGAACTTGGGTGACGTCCACGGACGTGGTGTAGCTGGCGGTGGCCATCGGGTTTCCCGGTAGGGTTGGGTTGCGACAACCAACCTGAACCAAGGACGACACCCGATGACCAAACCTATGATGGACCTGCGTGCGCTTGTCGAAAAGAGTGCCGATTCCGACCTGCTGCGTGAGATGATCGGCTTCGCAGCCGAGCGGCTGATGGAACTTGAGGTCGGCGCCAAGACCGGTGCCGATTACGGCGAGAAAAGCAGCGATCGGCTGGCGCAACGGAACGGATACCGCGACCGAGACTGGCAGACCCG
>NZ_FOYI01000015.1 GCF_900116005.1 Poseidonocella sedimentorum | reverse complement strand
TAGAGCGTCTTGTGAGGGCCATATTCCTTCGGAGCATCCCGCCAACGCAACCCATTGCGGTTGATGAAGATAATCCCGCTCAGAACACGACGATCATCGACGCGTGGCTTGCCGTGGGACTTCGGGAAGTAAGGCTCCAGGCGCGCCATCTGCGCGTCGCTCAACCAGAAAAGATCAGACATGTCACCGCTCTGTTTTCGGACGGTGAATCATGACGCCTCAATGAAATCAATGGGTCCTGACCCTAGTACTACAGCGGATTCTGATGGAAAGATGCCTGCTAGGCTTGCGAAGGCTTTCCGACCCCTATCAGGACAAACGGGGCGAAAATAAATCGATTACGGTTCGTGGTTTTAGCAACTATGTTGGCAAACAAGATCCGATCCTTCAGTCGCGAATTGATTCTGCTATGAATAATTGCGATTTTGCCAGAAATTTGTCGAACAAGCTGATTGCCCACGCAGATCTAGCAACGATGCAGGGAGGCGTCCCATTGGAAGATGTTAGTCGCCGCATGATCAATATATCTATTGATAAGATTGCCGAGGTTATAAAGTGGGTTTGTTCTGAATATATGAATGTGGATATGGATTTGAGGCCGATATCACAAACGAACGACGAACGAGACTTCCTCAAGGCGCTATACTTTGGCGCCAAAGTTATGCGAGAGCAGAGGGAACTTTATGATAGGTTACGGCAAGTTGGCAAATCTGCGGAACTGCAAAGCCTAGAAGTCTCGCGCGAACGAATTCCCGATTGGCTTCAACGAGATGATCCATAACTAGTCATCGACTAAACATCCAACTCCTCAACAAACCGCGCATTTTCCTGAATATACTGAAACCGCAGTTCCGGCTTTTTCCCCATCAGCCGTTCCACAAGGTCCCCGGTCTCCCCCGGTTCGTCCTCGTCAATCGTCACCCGGATGAGCTTGCGCGACCCCGGGTCCATCGTGGTTTCCTTCAGGTCCTTGGCGTCCATTTCACCAAGGCCCTTGAAGCGCGAGACGTCGATCTTGCCCTTGCCGCCGAGGCCCTTGTCGAGCCAGATGTCGCGCTCCGCCTCGTCGAGGCAGTAGACCCGGCGCGCGCCTTGGGTCAGCCGGTAGAGCGGCGGGCAGGCGAGGTAGAGGTGGCCGTGGTCGATGAGCGGGCGCATCTGGGTGAAGAAAAACGTCATGAGCAGCGAGGCGATATGCGCGCCGTCCACGTCCGCGTCGGTCATGATGATGATCTTGTCATAGCGTAAATCGTCGATGTTGAAGCGCGTCCCGAGCCCGGTGCCGAGCGCCTGGGTCAGGTCACTGATTTCGGCGTTGGTGCCCAGCTTCGACGAGGCCGCCCCGAGCACGTTGAGGATCTTGCCCCGCAGCGGCAGCAGCGCCTGGGTCTTGCGATCGCGCGCCATCTTGGCCGATCCGCCCGCCGAGTCGCCCTCCACGATGAAGAGCTCGGTCCCGTCCCGCGCCGTGGCCGAACAGTCAACCAACTTGCCCGGAAGCCGCAGTTTCTTCGTTGCTGATTTGCGCGCCGTTTCCTTCTCCTGCCGCCGCCGAAGGCGCTCTTCTGCCCGCAAGACGAGGAAATCGAGGATCGACCCGGCCGATTTCGTATCCGCCGCGAGCCAGTTGTCGAAGTGATCGCGCACAGAGTTCTCGACCAGCCGCTGCGCCTCCGTCGTCGCCAGCCGGTCCTTCGTCTGGCCGACGAATTCCGGCTCGCGGATGAAGCAGGACACCAGCGCGCAGCCGCCCGCCGTCAGGTCCTCGCGCGTAATCTGCGCCGCCTTCTTGTTGCCCACCAGCTCGCCATAGGCACGGATCCCCTTGAGGATCGCAGCCCAAAAGCCGGCCTCATGCGTGCCGCCTTCCGGCGTGGGCACCGTGTTGCAGTAGGACTGGATGAACCCATCGCGTGAGGGCGTCCAGTTGATTGCCCATTCCACCTTACCTGGAACGCCGAATTTCTCTTTGAAATCAACCACACCGGCAAAGGGCTTGTCCGCGTAGGTGGAGGCGGATCCGAGCGTTTCGGTGAGGTAATCCGACAGCCCGCCGGGGAAATGGAAGCTCGCCTCGTTCGGCGTCTCGCCGTCATCGATGTAGCTCTTCCAACGGATCTCGACGCCGGAAAAAAGGTAGGCCTTGGAGCGGACCATCTTGAAAACGCGCGCGGGCTTGAAGCGATGATGGCCGAAAATCTCGGGGTCCGCGTGGAAGGTCACGGTCGTCCCGCGCCGGTTGGGCGCAGCGCCGATCTTCTCGACCCCGCCCTGGGGGACGCCCCGCGAAAACCGCTGCTCATAGAGCTCCCGGTTCCGCGCTACCTGCACCACCAGACTGTCCGACAGCGCGTTCACAACCGACGCGCCAACCCCGTGCAACCCGCCCGATGTCTCATAGGCCTTGCCCGAAAACTTGCCCCCCGCATGCAGCGTGCAGAGGATCACCTCAAGCGCCGACTTGCCCGGAAACTTGGGGTGCGGATCGATCGGAATGCCCCGGCCATTATCTTGAACCGTAAGGGAAAAATCGGCATTCAGCGTGATCTCGATGCGGTTGGCATGGCCCGCCACGGCCTCGTCCATCGAGTTGTCGAGGATCTCGGCCACCATGTGATGGAGCGCGCGCTCGTCGGTGCCGCCGATATACATGCCGGGGCGTTTGCGCACCGGTTCGAGCCCTTCAAGGACTTCGATCTGCGAGGCGTTGTATTCCCCGCCATCCGTCGCGGTCAGGAGGTCATCGGCCATGGCTGCTCACTTTTTTGGGGCTTTGTTTTGCGGTGAGTATGACAGAGCGCGGGGGCTTGGAAAAGACGATTGACGCGCGCTGCCGTAGCGCCATGCTGAGGGCAAAACGGAGGGACACATGCGGATTGCATTCACGGGCGGATCGGGCAAGGCAGGGCGGCACGCGGTCGCCTATCTGCAGGCGCAGGGGCATGAGGTGCTGAACCTCGATCTTGCGCCGCTGGAGGGGTGCGACTCGCTGCAGGTCGATCTGACGGACTCAGGATCGGTCTTTAATGCGCTGACATCCATGAAGAATTTTGACGATCTCGAAAAGCCCGCGACGCCGCGGTTTGACGCGGTGGTGCATTTCGCGGCCATCCCGCGGATCATGATCAAACCCGATCAGGAGACGTTTCGCATCAACACGATGAGCACCTACAACGTCATGGAAGCGGCGGTCAAACTGGGGATCCCGAAGGTGATTTTCGCCTCCAGCGAAACGACTTACGCCGTCTGCTTTGCCCATGGCGATCTCAAGCCGGACTACCTGCCGGTGGACGAGGCGCACCCCACCGTGCCGCATGACAGCTACGCCATGTCGAAGGTCGCCAACGAGGCCTGCGGGCGGAGCTTTCAGGCTAGATCGGGCATCGACATCTACGGGCTTCGCATCAACAACGTGATCGAACCCCATGAATACGCTGCGAATTTTCCGGCCTTCATGAAGGACCCGTCACTCCGCCGCCGCAACATATTCGCTTATATCGATGCGCGCGATCTGGGGCATATGGTGGACTGTTGCCTCAAAACCGACGGGCTCGGCTACGAGGTTTTCAACGTCGCGAACCCCGATCTTTCGGTGGGGATCAGCAACGCGGAGGTGCGCCGGCGCTACTACGAGGGTGTGCCGGTCACGCGCGAGATGGGCGAACGGGAGACGTTTTACGACATCACCAAGGCGCAAAAGCTCGTCGGATTCGCCCCCAAACACAGCTGGCGCGACGTGCTGACCACCGAGGTTTAAAAATCTTGCAGAAAAATCAGCTAGATTGATAAGGAAAGAAATTCCCTCTGTTCATCTGTGAGTAAAAGATTCAGACTTTCATCAATCCATGCAACGCCGTATTTGGCAAGTTCACCAGCGCTTTGCTTTACGTTTAGATTTGGGTGCAAAGGAACTGGGATTGATTTTCCCTCTTGGTCCGTGATCGTTGATACATAAAAATCACGATTACGTATCACGGCAGGTATGTTTCCGACGACTTTCGCAATTCGCCTTTCAGCCCATTCAATGGTACCGCTTATTGGATGGCCGTTTAAGCTGCAATTTATCATCGTAAGGTCTTGACCAAAAGGTATTCTCATTAAGCCTCCACCGGAGGCGTCTGGTGCAACAATCAAATGAGTGTCGAGCAACTCCCCGCTAACTAAATCTCTTTTGAATTCGTCCTCTGGGTGATCAATGTGATTTCTGCTCTGGACCATAAATCTGACGAATTTGTCTGCAGATGCGAAATTTTCTCTTTTCCAAGCTATAGGTCGGCGTTTGGGGTTATCCTTACCGATTCTAAAAACCAAGTTCAGGGATAGCTTCAAATGCCGTACGAAGTTGGCCCAAGCCAAATGAGCATCCGTGCTATCTTTTGCATTCGCGAGATCACTATTTGCTCTTTCGAGGCCTCGAAGCTCAATTTTGAGGCGCGCAAGATTTTTGTCAACTTTTTCAGTCATAAATAGCTATCTCATTAAACCCTCAAACTCACGCCATTCCCCTTTGGACATGCCGGAATTCTCCTGTGTAATCTCTTCACCTTTCAGCGTTCGGCGGACGCAATCAAGGGCTGTGGCCGAGAGGGTGGTGCCGCCCATGCGGTAGTCTTCGAAGGCTTTGTAGGCAAAGGGGACCCAATCGGCGACGATTTTGCAGATTTCTTCGGCGTAGACGCGGATTTCGTATTGGGCGTGGGCGTCGGCGCGCAGGCGCAGGAAGTGCAGCAGGTTGTGCAGGTCCACCTTCCAGTACCATTGGGTGTAGATATTGGCGGGCAGGTTCATGCGCGCGAGTTCGCGGGCGAGGCCTTGTTGGCCGTCGTCGCTGATCATTTCCTCGTAGTGGTCATAGGCGCGCATGGCGTCGTCGCGCAGGTAGCGCAACACGCGGTCGGCCTCTTCGCCGGAGAGCGCTTCGCCCCGGCCCTGGTTGTTGACCACCGACTGGGCGGCGAGGTGTTCGGGCTGGGGGATGTAGAATTCGCGGTCGAGGATCGAGTAGCGGGCGGAGTATTCGTTGACGTTGGCTGTCCGGTGGCGGATCCACTGGCGGGCGACGAAGACGGGGAGCTTCACGTGGAGCTTGATTTCGCACATCTCGAAGGGGGTCGAGTGCCAGTGGCGCATGAGGTAGCGGATCAGGCCTTCGTCATTCTGGACCGACTTGGTGCCGCGGCCGTAGGAGACGCGGGCGGCCTGACAGATGGCTTCGTCGTCGCCCATGTAGTCGATGACCCGGACGAGCCCGTGGTCGAGCACCGGGTAGGCGGTGTAGAGGTGGGCCTCCATGCCGGGGCTGGTGGCGCGCAGGGTTTGCCGCGTGGTGCCGCGCTGCTCTTCGATCTCGGCCTGCTGCTCGGGGGTGAGGGTCATGTGCGGCGCTCCTTCTGGGCGGGATTGTGCGGTCTTTGTTGAGTCGCAGACCACTATATCTTGCGGGCCGGCTCTGCGGAACCGCGTCATGCGGGTGGGTTTTGGTGATTGGACGGCGGCGCGAAACGCTCTAGGCTCTGCGCCAGCGGGCGCGGGGAGACTGCGCCGGATGTCTCAGCTAAAGGAGGCCCCGATGGGCATAGAATATCTGCACACCATGGTTCGGGTGAAGGATCTGGACGCGTCGATCAAGTTTTACGAGCTTCTCGGGCTCACCGAGCGGCGCCGCATCGAGAACGAGGGCGGGCGCTTCACGCTGGTGTTCCTGTGCCCGCCGGGACAGGCAGACGGGACGGCGGATGTCGAGCTGACCTACAACTGGGATGGCGATGAGGGCCTGCCGTCGGATTCGCGGCATTTTGGGCATCTGGCCTATCGGGTCGACGATATTTACGCGCTTTGCCAGACGCTTATGGATGCGGGGATAACGATCAACCGGCCCCCGCGCGACGGGCACATGGCCTTTGTGCGCAGCCCCGACAATGTCTCGATCGAGCTGTTGCAGCGGGGCGAGGCGCTTGCGCCGCAGGAACCTTGGGCCAGCATGGGCAACACCGGGCATTGGTGAGGCGGATAAGGTAGGGCACCGCGCGCGGCGCGGGCGAGGGGGGAGGCGCGGCCTCTCCGGCTGTGGGCGCGCGGGATGCGCCCGCAACGCACCCGGGAGCGGGCTCAGTAGATGTAGCGGATCTGGTCGGACCAGTAGCGCTCCAGCCGGCGCAGCGTGGCGGTGATGTCTTCGAGGGTCGGGCCGTCCATGACGCCTTTGCTCTCCATGCCCGCCGCGTGCCGGGCGAAGAGATCGTGGACCACATCGCGGATCTTGCGTCCCTTTTCCGTGAGGCGGACGCGCACCGAGCGGCGATCGACCTCGCAGCGCTCGTGGTGCATGAAGCCACATTCGACGAGCTTCTTGAGGTTGTAGCTGACGTTGCTGCCCTGATAGTAGCCGCGCGTCTTGAGCTCACCCGCGGTCACCTCGTTGTCGCCGATGTTGAACAGCAAGAGCCCCTGAACCGCGTTGATCTCCAGCACACCGAGCCGCTCGAATTCGTCCTTGATCACGTCGAGCAAGAGCCGGTGGAGGCGCTCGACCATCGCGAGGGCTTCGAGATAGCTTCCCCCCAGGCTCAGCTCGGGCAATGAGGCAATCTGGTCATGAGCGCTCATGGTTTACTCCAAATCAATTTCTTGCTTCGGAGTTTTCGCGTGATTTCGGAAATTTTCGGTTAAACGTATTGGAAAAGCTGACAGATTTTCCCGGAGAACCCGGCCGGTCTGGTTAAAAAGCGCTTTGAGAAAGGGGCTTGGAGCATGGCGCCCGGGCCGCCTTCGGGACGGGCGCCGGGCCGGGGCGCGGCTGTGACGCCGGGTCAGGCGCCGCGTGGGCCACCCAGACCGGGCACGATTCCCGTCACGATCCGCGTCATCAAGGGTGCATAGACCTCGGGCGGCGCGGCCTGGCCCGTCACCCAACGGTAAAGATCCTGATCGTTCTCACTCAGCAGCGCCTCGTAAAGGTCGAGCTCCGTAGGGCCGAGCTCGGGCAGGTCGGTCTCGGCAAAGCGCGACAGGATCAGGTCCATCTCGCGGATGCCGCGCCGGATCGACCGCATGTGCAGCCGTTTGAGCCGGTTTTGCGGTGTCTCGCTCGCCTCGGGGGCGCTCATTCCGCCGTCCCCATCTGGCGCAGGCGTTTTTCCAGCCGCGCGAGCCGTTCGGCCCCGAGCAGCATTTGCGTGCGCAATTCGCGCAGCTCCAGCAGGATCGCGCCAGCCTCGCCGCCGCTTTCATGGTCGCTGCTGTCCTGCGGCGGCTCGAGCCCGTCGCCTTCGCCGGTGAGCAGCCAGCCGACCGAAACGCCGAGCAGCCCGGCCATCATCGCCAGCTTGTTGGCGCGTGGCTCGGAGAGATCGTTTTCCCAGTCATCGACCGTGCGGAGCTTGACGCCGAGCCGGCGGGCGAGCTCCTTTTGGGCAAGGCCCGTTGCCTCGCGCGCGGCGGTGAGCCGATCGCCGAATGTGGCGGTCTCGGTGCTGTACCAGTCTCCGTCCATGGAACCTGCTCTCCTTTTTGGTGCAGCGGCGCGCGACCCGGGAGGGCGGGGCGCCGAATTGCCTGGCCGAATGGCGTGGCCTTGATTGCCTGCGCGGCGCACCCTAAGACACCCGGGCATCAGTTACAAACCATGAGGCCCGGGCGCATGTCCTTCCTGTCCGCGACGCTTGACCGCGTCAAACCGTCTCCCACCGTGGCGATGACCGTCCTCGCCCAAGAGATGAAAGCCGCGGGGAAGGATGTGATCGGCCTTTCGGCGGGCGAGCCCGATTTCGACACGCCCGAGCATATCAAGGCCGCCGCGATCCGCGCGATCGAGGAGGGGCGGACGAAATACACCGCCGTCGATGGGATCGCCGAGCTGAAATCGGCGATCCGCGCCAAGTTCGCGCGGGACAACGGGCTGGAGTACAGTGCGGCGGAGATCAGCGTTGGGACCGGCGGCAAGCAGGTGCTTTACAACGCGCTGATGGCGACGCTCAATCCCGGCGACGAGGTGGTGATCCCCGCACCCTACTGGGTGAGCTATCCCGACATGGTGCGGCTTGGCGGCGGGGTTCCGGTGATCGCGGAGACGACGCTTGCGAGCGGGTTCAAGCTCACGCCCGAGGCGCTGGAGGCGGCGATCACCGAGCGGACCAAGTGGGTCATCTTCAACTCGCCGTCGAACCCCTGCGGCGCGGGGTATACCAAGCTTGAGCTCAAGGGACTTACGGACGTGCTGCTGCGCCATCCGCATGTGTGGCTCATGTCCGACGACATGTATGAGCACATCGTCTACGACGGGTTCGAATTCTACAGCCCTGCGCAGGTGGAGCCGCGCCTGAAGGGCCGGGTCCTGACGGTCAACGGCGTCTCCAAAGCCTATGCGATGACCGGCTGGCGCATCGGCTACGCGGGCGGGCCGGAGCACCTCATTTCCGCGATGCGCAAGATCCAGAGCCAGTCGACCACCAACCCAAGTTCGATCAGCCAGTGGGCCGCAGTGGCCGCGCTGGTTGGCCCGCAAGACGGGCTCGCCGCGAATGCCGGGCTCTTCCGGCGGCGGCGCGATCTTGTTGTTGCGGCCCTCAATGAGATCGACGGGATCACTTGCCCGGTGCCGGAGGGGGCGTTCTACGTCTACCCCTCCATCGCCGGGCTCATCGGCGCGCGCTGCCCGGACGGGACGGTGATCGAGAATGACGAGGTCTTCTGCATCAAGCTTTTGGAGAGCGTGGGCGTCGCGGTCGTCTTCGGGGCGGCCTTCGGGCTCAGCCCGCATTTCCGGGTAAGCTACGCGGCGGCGGACGATGTGCTCGCCGAGGCCTGCACCCGGATCGCGCGATTCTGCGCAGAGCTTGAGCGGGGATGAGCGACGCGTTGCCAGACCTCTATTTTCGCCGGCGCGAGAATGGCGCGACGGTGTTTCGCGTCCGGGCCGAGGGGGCGGGCGGGGCGCTGGAGCTTCTGCCGCTGGCCTCCGTGGCGATGCGCAGCGGCGAAGTGCGCGCGCTTGGCGGGGCCGAGATCGCGCGCGACGAGGCGGCCCAAATCGCGCGCTGGCTCGAGGCGCGGCGGGCCGAGATCGACCGCGAGGACGCCGCCCGTTTGCCCGCGCTGATCGACCATGTGAACCGCACGGCACATTGGGTTCAGAGCCGAGCGACGGACGAGCATCTCGAGGCAGGGACCGAGCCGCTTCTGCTTGCGCTGCACGATCTGCGCAGTGCGCTGGTGCGTGCCAAGGGGGCGCGGCGCGGCCGGGCGGAGGATGACGGCTGAGGCATCGGATGCGCGCTTGTGTCCTGTGCGATCTGTTGTAGCATGCGCCGCGATGCTCAGGGCCGGGTTGCCGGACGAGCGGCCGCGTTGGCGGCCTGATCAATCAAGCCCAGCCCTTGCGACGAGAGGCTGGCCCACCCCGGAGGCGCGAGCCGGCATGACACAGTTCAGCACTCACCAACCCTATCCCGAGCAGAGAACGCCCCGCGCCACCCGGCGCGCGCTGGCGGTCGGCCTTGCGATGCTGCTCGCGACGGCCCAGACGACGTCGGCGGAGGGGCGCGCGCAAAGCGCCGCGCCCGCGCCGGCCGCGCAGGATCCGTTCATCTCTACGCAAGTGACCGACCACAGCGCGCGCTCGCCCGCCGTGGCCGGGCCCAAAGAGGTAATCGGCGATGTCTCCGTTCAGGGGGTCTTGCTGCTGACGGCAGCGGTCATGATCTATGCCGCGCGGTCGGACTGACTTGCGCGGTGTGTTCGGCTCAACGCGTCACAGCGGCTTGAGCTGTCCGGCCATCTTGCGCCCGTCGCGGCCTTCTTCGAACTCGAAACTGACCTTCTGATTGTCGGACAACCCCGTCAGGCCGGATCGTTCGACTGCGGAAATATGGACGAACACATCCTTCTCTCCCGTTTCGGGCTCAATGAACCCGTAACCCTTCGTGGTGTTGAACCATTTCACGGTGCCGTTGGGCATCGTCTTCTCCTTGTCGTCACTCAAATCCGGGAACGGCCCGGTCCGGAAACCGGCGCCAAGCTCTCGCGATCACCTCGCGGATTTCGGAAATTGTGACCGGTTACACTACGTAGGATTGCACGCACGTCGAAAAAATCAAGCTTTGCGAGTAAAGCGATTTCAATGCCTTGGCTGAAATGATCGCTGAAACTTGGACAAACCTAAGGGCAAACTAGGAGAAATCATGCGAATCTATGGGCTGAAAACTTGTGACACCTGCCGCAAGGCCGCCAAAGCGCTGGACGGGGCCGAAGTGATCGACATCCGGCATATGCCGATGGCGCCGGAGCTGCGGGCGCGGGCCTTCGAGACCTTTGGCGCGGCGCTGCTCAACACACGCTCGACCACCTGGCGGGGGCTTTCGGAGGCTGAGCGCGCGCGTCCGCCGCTGGAGCTGCTGGAGGCCCATCCGGCGCTGATGAAACGGCCCCTGATCGACGATGACACCGCGCTCCATCTGGGCTGGGGCAAGGACGTGCAGGCCGCGCTGCTTGGCTAATCGCGCCCGAGCGCATATCTGGGGCGCGAACATCCGGGCGCCGCGCCGGGGCAGGACAGGAGAGCGGGCATGCGCAACGCCGCATTGACATTGGGCATCATTGCCGGGGCGATCGGCATGATCGTGGGGTTTTTCGGCTTCGGCTATACCGAGCTTGTGGCGCGCTATGACGGGGTCGAGCAGACCTTCGGCATGTTCGACAAGCCCGGCCTTGTGCGGGCGGTGTCGATCCTCTCGCCGCTGCTCGCGATCGCGGGCGGGGCAATGGCCAAGGCGCGTGCGCTCTGGGGTGGGGCGCTACTGCTGCTCTCGGCGGCGGGGCTCTTTGCCGCTTTCGGTTTCAACGTCTTCACCATGTTCCCCATCGCCTTTGCGGGGCTCGGCGGGGTGATGGCCTTGGCGGCGGGCAAGCCCGACGAGCCCAAGGCGCATTTTTAGGCGGCGCCTTTCTTTCCAGGACCGGTCGCGGCCTGCGCTCAGCCGCCGTCTTTCACGCCCATGAACCGGCCGAATTTGCCGCGCACGAAGAGCAGCGGCTCGCCGCCGCGATGCTGGGCGAGCAGCACCCGGCCCACGAGGATCGAATGATCGCCCCCGTCATGGCGGGCCGCGATCTGGCAATCGAACCGCGCGAGGCTCTGCGGCAGCACCGGCACGCCCGCGTCATTCTCTGACACCTCCAGCCCCTCGAAGGCCGCGCCTTTGCGGGCAAAGCTCATGGCGAGGGCTTCCTGATCGGAACCAATGACATGGATCGCGTAGTGCTCGGCGGCCATGAAGGCATCGTACCGGTCCGAGTCCTTGGCCGGGGACCACAGCACAAGCGGCGGATCGAGCGAGACCGCGGCGAAGGAGTTGACGGTGATGCCGAGCGGGCCCTCGGGGCTGCGGCAGGTGACGATGGTCACGCCGGTGGAGAAGCAGCCCAGGGCATCGCGGAAGTGCCGCGAGGTGTCGGGGCCGGGGACGAAGGTCTGGGTCACGGGCGGCGGCGGTCCTTGTTGTGGGCGTCGGGCTTCGGGCGGTGTTGGCTCTCGATATCGGTGCGCGGTGGGGGCAAGTCAAACACAAAGCCATGGCGCGCCCGCTGGCCTGAGTGCTCGGGGCTTGGCAGGCCGGGGCCGCTGGGCTAGCGTCGGGGCTGTCGGGCGCCGATGGGAGCGGCGCCCAGAAATGGGAGAGATAATCAGATGACACGCAGGATGCCGATCCTAGTGGCAGCCGCGCTGAGCGCCGGCCTCGTCACCGAAGCCATGGCCGTGGAGTGGAACGCCTCGCTCTGGGGCTCGCGCCGGGCCTTCACCGAACATGTGGAAAAGCTCGCCGAGCTGGTTGCGGAGAAATCCGGCGGCGAGTTCACCATCAACGTGAGCTACGGCGGGCTGTCGAAGAACACCGAAAACCTTGACGGGATCTCCATCGGGGCCTTCGAGATGGCGCAGTTCTGCGCGGGCTATCACCGCGACAAGAACCCCTCGATCACGGTGCTGGAGCTGCCCTTTCTCGGGGTGTCGACCCTCGAAGAAGAGGTCGCGGTGAGCCACGCGGTCTATGCCCACCCGGCGGTCGCCGCCGATCTCGGTCGCTGGAACGCCAAGCTGCTCATGACCTCGCCGATGCCGCAATACAACATCGTCGGGACCGGCGAGCCGCGCGACGAGCTCGCGGAATTCGACGGGATGCGCGTGCGCGCGACGGGCGGGCTGGGCCAGGCGTTCTCGGCCGTTGGCGCCGTGCCCACCTCGGTCACCGCGACGGAAGCCTATCAGGCGATGGAATCGGGCGTGGTCGACACGGTTTCCTTCGCGCAACACGCGCACCTGAGCTTCCGCACCATTGACGAAGCCGACTGGTGGACGGAAAACCTCAACCCCGGCACGGTCAATTGCCCGGTGGTGGTCAACACCGACGCCTATGCGGCGCTCTCGGACGAGCATCGCGCGATCCTCGACGAGTCCGTGCCCGAGGCGATCGACTACTACCTCGAAAACTACGGTGCGCTGCTGGACCGCTGGGAAGAGGTGCTGGCGGAAAAAGGGGTCGAGAAGGTGACGATCTCTGAAGACCAGCTCGCCGAATTCCGCAAGATCGCCGCCGATCCGATCCGCGAGACATGGATCGCCGACATGAGCGCCCAGGGCCTGCCCGCGCAGGAGCTCTATGATCTGGTGATGGACACGCTGGAGCAAACGCGCGCGGGCAATTGAGCCGCGCGTCCGAGACATGAGGCGGGGCCGTCCGGGAAGCCGGGCGGCCCTTCGTCCAACCACACACGGCGCAGGAAGGGCAGGGCATGGCAAACAGCGGAGCGGTACGGGAAGACGGATCCTTCCTGAGCAGACTGGACCGGGATCTCGCGCGGCTGGAGCGGGTCTTTGCGCTCGTCTCGGGGCTGGCGGTCTTTTCGATCATGCTCTTTGCGGTGGTCTCGGTCACGGGGCGCAACCTGCTCAACCGGCCGGTGCCGGGCTATGTCGACTGGATCGAACAGCTCATGCCGTTCATCGCCATTCTCGGCATTGCCTACGCCCAGCGGGACGGGACGCACATCCGCATGGATCTGGTCGTCGGGCGGCTGAAGGGCCGGGCGCTCTGGGCGGCGGAGATCCTCGGCGTGCTGGCAATGCTCGCGCTCATGATCCTGCTGGTTTGGGGGACCTGGGCCCATTTCCAGCGCAGCTTCGATTTCGCCGCCCCGCTCTGGAGCCGTGACAGCACGATCGACATCGCCCTGCCGCTCTGGCCGGCCAAACTCATCGTCCCGATGGCGTTTTCGGTGATGGTGCTGCGGCTGCTGATCCAGCTCGCCGGCTATTCCCGCGCCTTCATTCTGGGGCTCGCGGCGCCCGTCGCCGTGCCGCTCATCCGTTCGGCGGCGCAGGTCGCGGCGGAAGAAGCCGAAGCGCTCAACGCGAAGGGGGGCTGAGATCATGACCTCTGTGGAAATCGGTCTCTGGGTGTCGGGCTTCATGGTCCTGCTCGTGGTCATCGGGATGCGCGTGGCCTTTGCGGCGGGGCTTGCCGGGCTCATCGGGCTCATCTGGATCTTCTGGTCCAAGCGCGGCTACGATCCGGAGATGTTCGGCTGGGCGCTCGGCGTCGCGGTCAAGACGGCGGGGCAGGTGCCCCACGGCAAGGTCGCCAATCAGGCGCTCTCGCTGATCCCGACCTTCATCCTCATCGGCTACCTCGCCTATTACGCGGGGCTGACCAAAGCGCTCTTCGAGGCCGCCAAACGCTGGCTCGGCTGGCTGCCCGGCGGGCTCGCGGTCTCGACAGTCTTCGCCACGGCGGGCTTTGCCGCGGTCTCCGGCGCCTCGGTCGCCACCGCCGCCGTCTTCGCCCGCATCGCCATCCCCGAGATGCTCAAGGCGGGCTACGACAAACGCTTCGCCGCCGGGGTGGTCGCCGCAGGTGGCACGCTCGCCTCGCTCATCCCGCCCTCGGCCATCCTCGTGATCTACGCCATCATCGTCGAACAGGACGTGGGCAAGCTGCTGCTCGCGGGCTTCATCCCCGGGCTCTTCTCGGCGGTGGTCTACGGCTCGCTCATCGTCGGGCTCGCGGTGCTCTTCAAACGCGTCGGCCCCCCGGTGCGCGGCTTCACATGGGGCCAGCGCTTCGCTGCCCTGCCGCCCGCGCTGCCCATCGTCGCGGTGGTGCTGATCATCATCGGCTTTGTCTACAACCCCTTTGGCGAGGACGCCTGGGGCACGCCGACCGAAGGCGGCGCGATCGGCGCCTTCATCGTCTTCTGCTGGGCGGTGGCGCACGGGATGCGCTGGCCCGAGCTCAAATCAGCCCTGTTGGAAACCGCCAAGCTCTCGGTGATGATCTTCACCATCATCTGGGGCGTGCTGATCTACGTCCGGTTCCTCGGCTTCGCCGACCTGCCGGGCGCGTTCTCCGACTGGATCACCG
Organism: Poseidonocella sedimentorum; assembly: GCF_900116005.1. GTDB lineage: Bacteria > Pseudomonadota > Alphaproteobacteria > Rhodobacterales > Rhodobacteraceae > Poseidonocella > Poseidonocella sedimentorum. The sequence goes on along the minus strand of NZ_FOYI01000015.1, from coordinate 43,868 downwards.
GGCTCGACCAACCGCCGATGCTGACGCTGATCTTCATCCTGCTGGCCTACGCGGTGCTGGGGATGTTCATGGACGCGATCGGCATGCTGCTGCTCACCCTCCCGGTCGTCTACCCCGCCGTGATGGCCCTCAACGGCGGCGATTTCGTGTCCGCCGAAGAGAGCGCCTTTGGCATGTCCGGGCCCATGTGTGCCGTCTGGTTCGGGATCCTCGTGGTGAAAATGGCCGAGTTCTGCCTGATCACCCCACCCATCGGCCTCAACTGCTTCGTGGTCGCCGGCGTGCGCGACGACCTCTCCGTCCAGGACGTCTTCCGCGGCGTGACCCCCTTCTTCATCGCCGACGCGGTCACCATCGCCCTCCTCGTAGCCTTCCCCGCCATCGTGCTCTGGCTGCCGTCATTGGCGTGATCCGGTAGACGCGAATTTCCGACATTTCGATTACCAATCGGGTGAAACGTCTCGCGGGATAGCGTCAGTACGACGGCATGCTGGTCCAAACGCCGCACGCGCCCAAAAACCCGCCATTGACAAACATGACAAAAAAAGTCAGGAAAGGGCCGGCACCCGATTACGGGGCCAGTTGAGGCGGAGCAGAGCCATGGGATATGAGCGCGGCGCGGTGCCGGTTGGATCGCTGAAAGCCTTGCCGCAGGGCGAGGCGCGGTTGATCCGGACCTTGCGCATGTGGTGCGCGGGGCCCGACCATCAGGCCGAAGTCTGGGCGGAGATGTGCGAGCGGCTTGGCGGGGTGCGCGCGCGGCAGGGGCTCAAGCAGTTTGAGGCGCTGGTGGGGCTCATGATCGAGCATGGCCGCCGGCCGATGATGCGCCATGGGGTTGCCTGCGATTGCGTGGGCGCGGATGAGGCGATTTTTGCGCATTTCGTTGCCGCTGCGGCCTCGGGCGATCGCGATGAAGCGGTGCTTCTGGCCTCGCTTCTGGTGCGCGCGGATCTTGCACTCCACGCGGTCAGCTCGGCCGAGTTGGTGGGCCTGATGGTCATGGGCGAGGGGGGGCGCACCGAGGCGCCCGACTGCGCCGCGCCGCAAGCCCCCCACGGCGCTACGCTGCACTGAGGGCCCGGGGCCCGGGAGCGAACCCTGCGCATCGCGCCACTGGACGCGCGGGCGCGGGCTGGTATAAGGCGCGCATGATGCACGCCCGCGCGATCATCCAGCGAATTACATGCCCGGCACTCCACGCGTGAGATGCCGGGACAAGGCGCATGGGCTCCCGCGCCGCACCAGCTTCTCGCAAGCTGCCGCACCCCAACACATTCCAGACGACTGAGGACGCCACGCCATGTGCGCTGACACGCCCGAGTACAAAGATACTCTGAACCTGCCCAAAACCGATTTCCCGATGCGCGCGGGACTGCCCAAGCGCGAGCCCGGCTGGCTCGACCGCTGGGCCGATATCGGCATCTATGACCGCCTGCGCGAGACGTCCGGGGACCGCACGCCCTTCATCCTTCATGACGGCCCTCCCTATGCCAACGGCCACCTGCACATCGGCCACGCTCTCAACAAGATCCTCAAGGACATGGTCGTCCGCTCCCAGCAGATGATGGGGCGCGATGCGCGCTACGTCCCCGGCTGGGACTGCCACGGGCTGCCCATCGAGTGGAAGATCGAGGAGCAGTACCGCAAGAAAGGCCGCAACAAGGACGAGATCGACGTGATCGATTTCCGCCAGGAATGCCGCAAGTTCGCCGAAAGCTGGATCGACATCCAGCGCGAGGAGTTCAAGCGGCTCGGCGTTACCGGCAAGTGGGAGCGGCCCTATCTCACCATGGATTTCCATGCCGAGCGGGTGATCGCCGAGGAATTCCAGAAGTTCCTCATGAACGGCACGCTCTATCAGGGCTCCAAGCCGGTCATGTGGTCGCCGGTCGAGAAGACCGCGCTGGCCGAGGCGGAGGTGGAGTATCACGACAAGGAAAGTTTCACCATCTGGGTGAAATTCCGCGTGGCGGATTTCGACCTGCCCGAGGTGGAGCTGTCGGACGAGGAAGCCACGGACGAGGACCGCGAGGCGGTGGCCGCGCTGGTGGCCGAGGCCGCGCAGGATTTCGAGGGCGCATACGTGGTGATCTGGACCACCACGCCCTGGACGATCCCGTCCAACCGCGGCGTCGTCTATGGCGCCGGGATCAACTACGGGCTCTATGAGGTCACCGGAACGCCAGAGGAAAGCTGGGCCAAGGTGGGCGACCGGTTCATCCTTGCCGACAAGCTCGCCGCCGACGTCATGACCCGCGCCCGGCTGGATGAGGGCATGTACCGCCGCGTCCGCGATGTGACCCCCGCCCAGCTCGACGGCATGACCTTGACCCACCCGCTCGCGGGTGCCGAAGGGGGCGAGGGCGAATGGGATGCGCCGCGCGATTTCCGCGCCGCCGAATTCGTCACCGACACCGAAGGCACCGGCTTTGTCCACTGCGCCCCGTCCCACGGGATGGAGGAATACGAGATGTACCGCGGGCTCGGGATGCTCGATCAGGTCATCACCTACAACGTCATGGATGACGGCGGCTTCCGCGCGGATCTGCCGTTCTTTGGCGGCAAGTATATCCTCAACCGCAAGGGCGGGGAGGGCGATGCCAACAAGGCGGTGATCGACAAGCTGGTGGAGGTCGGCGGGCTGCTCGCGCGCGGCAAGATCAAGCACTCCTACCCGCATAGCTGGCGCTCCAAGGCGCCGGTCATCTACCGCAACACGCCGCAATGGTTCGCCGCCATCGACCGCCCCGTGGGCGACGGGCAGGACGAGATGGGCAGCACGATCCGCGAGCGCGCGCTGCGCTCGATCGACGAGCTGGTGACATGGACGCCGCGCACCGGGCGCAACCGGCTGCATTCGATGATCGAGGCGCGGCCCGACTGGGTGCTCTCGCGCCAGCGGGCCTGGGGCGTGCCGCTCACCTGTTTCGTCAAGACCGGCGCGCTGCCGACCGATCCCGATTTCCTGCTGCGCGATCCGGCGGTAAACGCGCGTATCCTCGAAGCCTTCGAGGCCGAGGGGGCGGATGCGTGGTACAAGGAGGGCGCCAAGGCGCGGTTCCTCGGCGACGATCACGACCATGACGCCTACACCCAGATCTTCGACATTCTCGACGTCTGGTTCGACAGCGGCTCGACCCATGCGTTTGTCCTGCGCGACCGCGAGGACGGGGTGGCCGACGGCATCGCCGATCTCTACCTCGAAGGCACAGACCAGCACCGCGGCTGGTTCCATTCCTCGATGCTGCAGGCCTGCGGCACCAAGGGCCGCGCGCCCTATCGCGGGGTGCTGACCCACGGGTTCACACTCGACGAGAAGGGCAACAAGATGTCCAAATCGCTGGGCAACACCATCCTGCCGGAGGAGGTGGTCAAACAATACGGCGCCGATATCCTGCGGCTCTGGGTGGCCCAGACGGATTACACCGCCGATCAGCGCATCGGGCCGGAAATCCTCAAGGGCGTCGCCGACAGCTACCGCCGCCTGCGCAACACTATGCGCTTCCTTCTCGGCGCGCTGTCGCATGTGAGTGAGGACGACCGGGTGAAGCCCGCGGAGATGCCCGAGCTCGAACGCTGGGTGCTGCACCGGTTGGCCGAACTCGACAGCCGCGTGCGCGAGGGCTACGCGGCCTACGATTTCCAGGGGGTGTTTCAGGCGCTCTTCAACTTCTGCACCGTGGAGCTTTCGGCCTTTTACTTCGACATCCGCAAGGATGCGCTCTACTGCGACGGCGATACGCCCCGCCGCCGGGCCGCGCGCACGGTGATGGAGCTGCTTTTCGAGCGGCTGACCACATGGCTCGCGCCGGTGTTGGTCTTCACCATGGAAGAGGTCTGGCTGGAGCGGTTCCCCGGGGCGGACAGCTCGGTCCATCTGGCCGATTTCCCGGACACGCCCGCCGACTGGCGCGATGAGGCGCTGGCGGAGAAATGGGCCAAGGTGCGCGCAGCGCGCCGCGCGGTGACGGCGGCGCTGGAGGTGCAGCGGGTCGGGAAGGTGATCGGCGCGTCGCTGGAGGCCGCGCCGGTGGTGCATGTGGAGGATGACGCGATGTGCGCCGCCCTCACGTCGGTCGATTTCGACGACATCTGCATCACCTCGGGCATCGCCGTGACCGCTGATCCGAGCCCGCAGGAAGCCTTCCGCCTGCCCGAAGTGCCCGGCGTTGGCGTGGTGTTTGAGAGCGCTGAGGGCGAGAAATGCCTGCGCTGCTGGAAGATCCTGCCCGACGTGGGCCAGCACGCCCACCCGGCCACCTGCGCACGCTGCGACGCCGCGCTGGACTGAGCGGGGTCAAGTCTCTGAAACGACAATGAGAAGGGCGCCCTACGGCGCCCATTTTCGTGGAGTTGGTGACTCCGCATTTAGTTTTACCTGCCACCGGTGGGGCTTTCCCCTAGCCCGGAACAAGGCCCGCAGGGCCGCCTGGCAAGCGCCTGCCCGTCCCGGCGGGCTGGCGCTCTGGTTGGGCTTGGGGCGACCGCATGAGTTCGATGTGCTTGGCAACATCAAGCACACCGCTCCATCGTAAGCGGCGCTATCCCACGGTCAGACGCTTGCCCGGCTTCGCGCAAACGACCGCAGTCGACATCTGGGACAGCCGGTTCCCGAAATTCAACAGAGCCAGTTTGCGAGATGGCGCACTGCGCGCAGTACATCGACGCCCAAGATGAACAAAAAAAGAGCGCCAGAACGCGCCCTTTTATCCGTGACATCAGGGGTTGTAGGGATCAGTGGCCCGACGAAGCCACGAGCGTAAGCTGCGGCGCGCGCGGCGTGCCCCCTTCGCCAAACTCGTGGCACAGAAAATCGATGAAAGCGCGGACCTTGGGCTGGATGAACTTGCCTTCGGGATAGACCGCGTAGATGCCCACGCGATCTTCCGGCAGATCCGGCATCACGTCCTCCACCAGCCCCTCGGTCATCGCCTCTGCAAAGAGGAAGGACGGCAGGTAGGCGATGCCGAGCCCGGCGATGGCAGCATTCAGCAGGGACTGGCCGTCATTGACGCTGAGCGAGCCGGCGGTGCGCACCAGCCGCCGCTCGCCCGAAGGCGCGATCAGCCGCCAGACGCCGCTGCTGGCGTTGTTGGCGTAGTGCAGGAGCTTGTGCGCGTTGAGATCGTCGATCCGGTCGGGCCAGCCGTGGCGAGCGAGGTACTCGGGGCTCGCGATCATGCGGCGCGTGGTCTCGGTAATCTTGCGGGCGCGCAGCGAGCTGTCTTCGAGATCGCCGATCCGCACCGTCACGTCGAACCCCTCGGAGATCAGTTCCACGAACCGGTTGCTGAGGTCGAGGTTGACGGAAATTTCGGGATAGCGCGCGAGGAATTTTCCCAGAACAGGCGAGAGATGATTGACGCCGAAGTCCGTCGCGACACTCACCCGCAGCGTGCCGGAGGGCTCGGCCTGCATTGCGGTCACCAGCGAATCCGCCTCGCTGGCATCTGTGAGGACGCGACGGGCCCGGTCGTAATAGGCGAGGCCTATTTCCGTTGGACTGACGCGGCGCGTGGTGCGGTTCAGCAGCCGCGCGCCCAGTCGGGTTTCGAGCGAAGAGACATGTTTCGACACGGCGGACTTGGAGAGCCCGAGCTTGCGCGCGGCGTCTGTGAACCCGCCTTGATCCACCACCGTGGCAAACGCTTCCATTTCCGTGAGCCGATCCATGCCTCTTCGCCTTTCTGTCCGTCGTCCTTGCGTCGGTTTTGCGGGGCAAATCGGGCAAGAAGATGGCGGACGAAAGACAATATCGAGGTATTTGGCGCGGTTGTGCGCCGCCCGGAAACGCAAGTCAGAGGCGATCGGCGAGCCGGGTTCCCTGATCGATGGCGCGTTTGGCATCGAGCTCAGAGGCCACATCCGCGCCGCCGATGACATGCACGGACTGCCCGCCGGCGATCAGCGCATCGGCCAGGCTTCGCTCGCTCAGTTGGCCCGCGCAGAGGACGATCGTATCGCAGGGGATGAGCGCCGGGCCCTCGCGGCCGGGCGCATGGCTGATGTGCAGCCCCTCGGCGTCGATCGCGTCATAGCTCACGCCGCCGATCATCTTCACCTTTTTCATCTGCAGCGCGGCGCGGTGGATCCAGCCGGTGGTCTTGCCGAGCCGCCGGCCGGGCTTTTCGGCCTTGCGTTGGAGCAGGGTGATTTCGCGCGGGGAGGGCTCTGGCTGGGGGCCGGTCTCGGCCAGCCCGCCGGGTGTGTTGGCCGGATCGCCCACCCCCCATTCCGCGCGCCAGGCCGCGGGAACGAGCGTCGGGCTCGTCCCCTCCTGAGCGAGGAATTCGGCGACGTCAAAGCCGATGCCGCCCGCGCCGATGATTGCCACGCGCGGCCCGACCGGCGCCTTGTGGCGCAAGACATCGATATAGGACAGCACGTTCGGCCCGTCCTGCCCCGGAATGCCCGGATCGCGCGGGAGCACGCCGGTGGCGATGACGATCTCGTCAAACCCGGTGAGCCGCTCGGGCGTGGCGTCGGTGTCCAGATGGCAGGTCACGCCGGTGTCGGCGAGCATCGTCGCGAACCACTCCACGAGCCCGTGGAACTCCTCCTTGCCGGGGATCTGCTTGGCCATGTTGAGCTGGCCGCCGATCTCGGGCCCGCGCTCGAACAGCTCAACCGCATGGCCGCGCCGGGCGGCGGCGATGGCGGTCGAGAGGCCAGCGGGGCCCGCCCCGACGACAGCGATGCGCTTCGGCGCGGGGGTGGGGTCGAGGCAGATCTCGGTTTCGAAACAGGCGCGCGGATTGACGAGGCAGGTGCTGATCTTGCCCTGGAACGTGTGGTCGAGACAGGCCTGGTTGCAGGCGATGCAGGGGGCGATGGTCTCGGGCCGGCCCGCGCGGGCCTTGGCGACGAAGTCGGGATCGGCGAGGAAGGGGCGCGCCATGGAGACCATATCGGCACAGCCGCCGGCGAGCACGTCCTCCGCCACGTCGGGCGTGTTGATCCGGTTCGATGTGATCAGCGGGATGCCGAGCTTGCCCATGAGCCGTTTGGTGACCCAGGCAAAGCCCGCGCGCGGCACCGACGTGGCGATGGTGGGGATGCGCGCCTCGTGCCAGCCGATGCCGGTGTTGATCATGTTCGCGCCGGCGGCCTCGATGGCGTGGGCGAGCTGTTCGACCTCGCTCTGCGTCGAGCCGTTGGGGATCAGATCGATCATCGACAGGCGATAGATGATGATGAACTCGGGGCCCACCGCGTCGCGGATCCGGGAGACGATCTCGACCGGCAGGCGCATCCGGTTCTCATAGGCGCCGCCCCAGCGGTCTGTCCGCTTGTTGGTATGGGTGACGAGGAACTGATTGATGAAATAGCCCTCGGACCCCATGATCTCGACCCCGTCATATCCCGCCTCGCGGGCGCGGAGCGCGGTGGCGACGAAATCGGCGATCTGCTTTTCGATCCCCTCCTCGTCGAGCGCCTTTGGCGGGAAGGGCGAGATCGGGGATTTGATCGGGGAGGGGGCGACGCAGTCGGGATTGTAGCCATAGCGCCCGGCGTGGAGGATCTGCATCGCGATGCGCCCGCCCTCGGCGTGGACGGCCTCGGTGACGCTGCGGTGATGAGCGACGTCCTCATCGGTGAAGAGCCCCGAGGCGCCGGCAAAGACCGCGCCCTCGGGATTCGGCGCGATCCCGCCGGTCACGATGAGCCCCACGCCGCCGCGCGCTCGGGCGGCATAGAATTCGGCGATCCGGTCCCAATCGCCGGTCTCTTCGAGATTGGTGTGCATCGAGCCCATCAGCACTCGGTTGGGCAAGCTCACGGCGCCGAGGTCGAGCGGGGCGAAGAGATGCGGGTAGCGTGCGGACATGTGCGGGCTCCTCCTGAGCGCGTAGAGGAGCGCAGGACGCGGGGATTGTCACCCCCGGACGCGGCGTCGCATCGGCGAAAATCGCCGGGGCCATGGGGACAAGAAAAAACGCGCCCCGGCGGAGGGCGCGTTTGGAAATTCATGGTGGGTGATAAGAGATTCGAACTCCTGACATCTTCGATGTGAACGAAGCGCTCTACCACTGAGCTAATCACCCGGTAGCGGGGCGTTTAGACAATCTCGGCCCTGTGTTCAAGACGAAAAGACCCCGATGCAGGTGCACCGGGGTCCGTCAGGGGCGCGGAAAATGATCGATCATTTTCCGACCCGTTTTCCGATTGATCGGAAAACGGCGGGGCGGCGCGGTTTACGCCATCCACCAGCGTTCGGCGAATCGCGTGTTGTCGAGTTGCCAGAGGTTGCCGATTTTATCGGGTGTGCCGATCTTGGTGCTGACCGCTTCGACGAAGTTGGCGAACATCGGGATGATCACGCCGCCCTCGTCGCGCAGGATGACCTGCATTTCGGTGTAGATCTCACGGCGTTTCGCGCTGTCGAGTTCGGCACGGCCGGCGATGAGCAACTCCTGGAAGCGGGCGTTGTCCTTGCTGTCCCACTGGCTGTCGTTCCACGGCACGCCCTCGGCATAGGCCGAGGAGAACATCCAGTCCTCGGTCGCCCGTCCGCCCCAGTAGCAGGCGCAGAAGGGTTTCTTGATCCAGACGTTGGACCAGTAGCCATCCGCCGGTTCCTGAACCACGTTGATGTTGATCCCGCCCGGCGCTGCGGAGGCCTGGTAGAGCTGGGCGGCGTCGACCGCGCCGTCGAAAGCTGCGCTGGAGGCCGAGAGGTCGATGTCGATGCTGTCGAGCCCGGCTTCCTTGAGGTAGAATTTCGACTTGTCCGGATCATAGGCCGGCGGCTCCAGATCGGCGAAATACTGGTTCGCCGGGCCGATGGGCGTGTCTGCCCCGACCGAGCCATGGCCGAGGAGGATCTTGTCGACCATCTCTTGCCGGTTGATCCCGTGCTTGAGCGCGCGGCGCACGTTGACGTCGCCAAAGGGGGCGATGTCGGTCAGCATCGGGAAGGTGAAATGCTGGTTGTTGGGCGAGTCGACGACCCGGATCATCGGGTTGGCCTTCAGCAACGCCTCGGTCTTGACGTCGATCCGGTTGATCGCGTCCACCTGGCCGGTGAGCACCGCGTTCATCCGCGCCGTCTGGTCGTTGATGGCGATGAATTCGACCTCGTCGAACCAGCCCGCCTGGCCGTCCTTGTAGTGGCCGTCGACTCGTTTGCCGACGAAGCGCACACCCGGCTCGAAGCTCTCGACCGCGTAGAGCCCGGTGCCGATGCCCTGCGAGATGGCCTCTTCGATCTGGCCCGCGGGGTAGATCAGCAGGTGGTAATCGGACATCAGATAAGGGAAGTCGGCGTTGCCGTTGGCCAGCGTGAACTGGACCTGCAGCGGGCCGGTCTTCTTCATCTCGGTGATCGGCTCGACGATCGGCCGCGCACCGGACTTGGAGCCCTCGGCCATATGCAGTTGCAGCGATTCGAGCACGTCATCGGCGCCGAAGGCCTTGCCGTTGTGGAAGGTGACGCCGGAGCGGAGGTTGAAGGTCCAGGTCTTGGCGTCGGGCGAGGCTTCCCAGTCGGTCGCGAGCTCGCCCACGAGCGAGCCGTCGGCGGCCACTTCGGTGAGGCAGTCGAAGACAGTCCCGTGCGCCGCGGCGATCATGAACATGTCGGCGATGGACCGCCCGTCCCAGCTGTCGGAGGTGTTGGCGCCGTTGAGCCCGACGCGCAGCCGTCCGCCGCGCTTGGCCTGGGCCCGCAGCGGCAAGCCGCTCGCGGCCAGGACGCCGGCAGCGGCACCGGTGCGCAGAAGTCCGCGTCTGCTGATACGTGTCATTGAGTGTCTCCCTGTGTCTCAATCTTTGGTCGTTGCGGCGGAGGCCCGCCGGCATTTCGAGGTTTTGGCGGCGCTCCGCCAGACAGGCGCCAGCATAGAGCCGGCTCCGATGTCAGTCCATGTTCTCGATGGCGGCGTCGCCGATGTTGGCCCGGCCGCGCTCTTCGAGCAGATCGTCGAGCCAGTCCGGATCCATCTCCGGCACCGAGCTCAGAAGCAGGTCGGTGTAGGGGTGGTGCGGGGGGCGGAACATCTCGGCCTTGGGACCCTGTTCGACCACGCGGCCCTCCTTCATCACGACCACCTCGTCGGCAATCGCGCGCACCGTGGCGAGATCATGGGTGATGAACATGTAGCCAAGGCCCAGCCGGTCCTGCAGCTCGGCAAGAAGCTTCAGGATCCCCTCGGCCACGAGTTGGTCGAGCGCCGATGTGACCTCGTCGCAGATGATGAAGCTGGGCTCGGCGGCGAGCGCGCGGGCGATGCCGATGCGCTGTTTCTGGCCGCCCGAGAGCTCGGAGGGTAGGCGGTCGTGGAAGGTCGCGGCGGGCAGTTCGATCTGCTCCATCAGCTCCTCCACCCGCTTGCGCCGCGCGCGGCCCGTAAGCCCGGTGTAGAACTGCACCGGCCGACCGATGATCTCGCCGATCTTCTTGCGCGGATTGAGCGCGGTGTCGGCCATCTGGTAGATCATCTGAATCTGGCGAAGCTGGTCGCGGCTGCGCTTGCGGTAATCGGCGGGCAGGGGCTCGCCGCGGAAGAGCACTTCGCCCGAGCGCGGCGGCAGCAGCCCGGTGATGCAGCGCGCGGCGGTGGATTTGCCCGATCCGCTCTCGCCGACCACGGCCACGGTCCGGCCGTCGTGCATATCGAAGCTCACATCGCGCAGCACGGTCGTCTTGCCATAGCCCGCCGTCACGTCGCGCACCGAGACAAGCGGCACCGCGCCGGTGAGGACCGCGGGCTTGGTGGGGCGCTGGAAGGCACGCACGGCCCAGAGGCTCTTGGTGTAGTCTTCCTGGGGCGTGTCGAGCATCACGCGGGTGTCGGCCGTCTCCACCTCGTCGCCGCGCAGCAGGACCTTGATGCGGTCGGCCATCTGGGCCACCACGGCGAGATCGTGGGTGATGTAGATCGCGGCGGTGTCGAATTGCTCGACGATGTCGCGGATCGCCGCCAGAACCTCGATCTGGGTGGTCACGTCAAGCGCGGTGGTCGGCTCGTCGAAAATGATCAGGTCGGGGCGGCAGGACATCGCCATGGCCGTCATCGCCCGCTGAAGCTGGCCGCCGGAGACCTGATGCGGATAGCGGAAGCCGATCTCCTCGGGGTTGGGCAAGCGGAGGCGGCGGTAAAGCTCGACCCCGTCCTCGGCGCTGTCCGACCGGTTCTGGACGCCGTGGGTGACGGGGCCCTCGGCGTGCTGGTCGATGAGCCGGTGGGCGGGGTTGAAACTCGCCGCCGCCGATTGCGCCACATAGGCGATGCGCTTGCCCAGAAGCTCGCGCTTCTCGCCCGCGCTGGCATGGACCAGATCGATCCCGTCGAACTCCACTGTCCCGCCCGAAATGCGCACCCCGTCGCGGGTGTAGCCCATGGCGGCGAGCCCCAGGGTGGATTTTCCCGCGCCGCTTTCACCGATGAGCCCGAGCACTTCGCCGCGCTTGAGGCTGAGATCCACACCGTTGATGATCGGCGTCCAGGTTTCGTCCGAGCGCCCCTCGATGTGCAGATCGCGGATTTTCAGGAGAAGATCGTCGCTCATTCCTTCAACCCCGATGAGGCGTAGAGCATCCAGTCCACCACGAAATTGACCGCCACGGTCAGCAGCGCGATCGCCCCCGCGGCCAGAAGCGGCGTGGAGGCGGCGAGCGGGGCGAAGGCGGCGTAGTTGATGAAGGCGGCGAGGTCGCGGACCATGGTGCCCCAGTCGGCGAGGGGGGGCTGGATGCCGACCCCGAGGAAGGACAGCGCCGCGATGGTCAGGAAGACAAAGCAGAAGCGCAGGCCGAACTCGGCCAGCAGCGGCGCCGTGGCATTGGGCAGGATCTCGCGGAAGATGAGATAGGGCAGGCGCTCGCCGCGCAGTTTCGCCGCTTCGATATAGTCCATCACGACGATGTTCTGGCCCACGGCGCGCGCCAGTCGGTAGACCCGCGTGCTGTCGATCACGGCGATGATCAGGATCATGTAGACGGTCAGCAGCCAGCGCTCGGAGCCGGCCCAGGCGCTGGCGATGGTCATCAGCAGCAGCGCGAAGATGAGCGATGGGATCGCCATCAGCACATCGACCATCCGCGACAGGAGCTGGTCGAGCCAGCCGCCGAGCACCGCGGCGAGAAAGCCGAGGCTACCGCCCAGAAGGAAGGCGATGCAGGTGGTGATGAAGGCGATGCCGACGGTATTCTGGGCGCCGTAGATGAGGCGCGAGAGGATGTCGCGGCCGATCTGGTCGGTGCCGAGCGGAAAGGCCGGATCGCCGCCGAGCGCAGGGTTGCCGCCGGGGATGACGTTGGCCTGCGGCAGAATCTCGGCCTGGCCGAAGGGCGCGAGCCAGCCGGCGAAGATCGCCACGAAGGCATAGACGAGGATCGTCAGGATCCCGAAGGCGGCGGTCACGGGCATGGCGCGAAAGAGCTTGCGGCTCGCGGCCGTGCCGATGTGGCGGCCCGCAAGGCGGAAGAGCCAGCCGGCGACCGAAAAGAGCACCAGCCCCTCGACCGCGACGCGCAGGAAGAAGAGCTTGTTGGCGACCTCGGGCGGGGCGGTGCGGGCCAGCACATAGGCGTAGCCCACCCAGAGCAGGAGCGCCGCGCCGAGCGCGTAGCCAAAGCCGATCGAGAGCGGCATGTCGCGGAAATAGGGGGCGCCCCCGGTGACCGCGCGGCCCGCGGCGCGGAAGGCCCAGCCAAGCGCGAGGAGCGCCAGAAGCGCGGCAAAGATATAGGCGAGCATCATTTGGGGTGCCTCAGCCGCGGGTTGGACAGGATCGACAGGATATCGGCCGTCAGGTTCAGCAATATATAGGCCGCGGCGAAGATCAGGCAGCAGGCCTGCACCACCGGGATATCGCGGATTTTGACGCTGTCGACGAAGAGCTGGCCGATGCCGGGGTAGACGAAGACCACCTCGACCACGACGACCCCGGTGATGAGATAGGCAAGGTTGAGCGCGACCACGTTGATGATCGGCGCAAGCGCGTTGGGCAGCGCATGGCGCAGGATGACGCGCATCGGCGAGAGCCCCTTGAGCCGCGCCATCTCGATATAGGGCGAGGCCAGCAGGTTGATGATCGCGGCGCGGGTCATGCGCATCATGTGGGCGGTCACCACGAGCGTCAGGGTCAGCGCGGGCAGGAGTGTGCGCTGGAGCCGCTCGCCGAAGCCCATCCCGTCATAGATGTTCGACAGGCTCGGCAGCCACGGGTTGAGCACCGCGAGGAAGAGGATGAGCACGTAGGCGAGGAAAAATTCCGGGCTGGAGATCGAGGTCAGCGTGCCGACATTTGCGATCCGGTCGAAGAGCGAATTGCGAAACAGCGCCGCCAGAACCCCGAGCGTGAGCGAGAGCGGCACCGCGATGGCGGCCGTCACCAGCGCGAGGAACATGGTGTTGGCGAAACGCGGGCGGATCTGGTCGGCGACCGAGGTCAGCCCCGAATTCACGTCGGCGCCGGCGAAATTGGCGAAATTCGCCTGGGCGAAGGAATTGCCGAGATCGCCCTGCATCACCCCGCCGAGCCATGTGAAATAGCGCGCGACGGGCGGCTGATCGAGGCCAAGATCACTGCGGATCGCGGTTACGGCTTCGGGCGTTGCGCCCTGGCCCAGAATAAGTTCGGCGAAATCTCCGGGCAGCATGTTGACCGCGGCAAAGATCACGATCGACACAATGAGCAGCGTGAGCAATCCGAGCGCGAGCCGTTGCGCGATGATCGTCACAACAGAATTCAACCGATTACCCCCCGCTGGGCCCCGTGCCCGTGTCTTGAGCGTCTTAGGGTAGCGGCTGACCGCCGACTGTAAAGGCACATTTCAAAATACTGAAACTGTGGTGGGTCGCGGCGCGTGCAACCGGCGAACGGCGGCTCAGGGAAGTGGGGCTTTGGCGGACCCGAGATCCGGTTCGGACCAAGGGGGCTGCCAAACCTGCGCCTGGTGACTCAGTCAGGGTTTGCGGGCACGCGCCGCACTGCACCCGCGCGGTTGGCAGGGCCCGCGTCAGGGGGCAGACGGCGGCAGACGCTTGTGCAGATGGTCCATGATGCGCACCAGCTCGGCGGTGATGCCCGGCTCGGAGAGCGCGTGGCCCGCGTCGGCGATCATCCGCAGCTCCGCCTCGGGCCAGGCCTGCGAGAGCATGTAGGCCGAGGTTGGCGGGCAGATCATGTCATAGCGCCCCTGCACGATGCTCCCGCCGATCCCGCGCAACCGACCCACGCGGGACAGGATCTGCTGATCCTCGGCGAGGAACCCGCCATGGCGGAAGTAGTGGTTTTCGAGCCGGGCAAAGGCGCGGGCGTAGTCGGCCGGGGCCTCGCCGCCCATCGTCCCGTTGTTGCCCATCGAGGCGAGCGCGTTTTCCCAGGCGGCCCAACTCCGGGCATAGCGGGTCTGGATGCTGAGGTCTGGTGAGAACAACCGCCGGCCATAGGCCGCGATCAGATCGCCGCGCTCGGAGGGCGGGATCAGGTCGGTGAAGCGCGCCCAGTTCTCTGGCCAGAAATGCCCCGCGCCGCCGCCGTAGAACCAGTCGAGCTCGGGCTGTGTCATCAGGAAGACGCCCCGCAGGACAAGGTGCAGCGCGCGCTCGGGGTGGGTCTGGGCATAGACGAGCGAGAGCGTCGCGCCCCAACTGCCGCCGAACACCACCCAGGCCTCGATCCCGAGGGCCTCGCGGATGCGCTCGATATCGGCCACCAGATGCCAGGTCGTGTTGGCCTCCACCTCCGCATGAGGGCGCGAGCGGCCGCAGCCGCGCTGGTCGAACAGCACCACCCGGTAGATCGACGGATCGAAATACCGCCGCATCGTCGGGCTGCACCCGCCGCCCGGGCCGCCATGCAGCACCACCACCGCAATCCCCTCGGGATTGCCACATTGCTCCACATAAAGACTGTGCCCGTCGCCCACGTCGAGGATCCGCTGATCGAATGGCTCGATCGGGGGATGGAGTTGGGCCGCTGCGCGATTTTGTCCTGCGATCTTGTTCATGTCCGCCCTATATGCCTTAGGTGCGGAGCTTGAGCATGAGGAGCGCGGAATGCAAGCAGTCCAATCGACGGTGGACCCGGCTGAGGTCGCAAAATTCGAAGCCATGGCGGCGGAGTGGTGGGACCCGAGCGGCAAGTTCCGCCCGCTGCATATGCTCAATCCCTGCCGGCTCGACTATATAACCCAACAGATCGTCGCCGAGTTCGGGCGCGACCTCACCGCGCCCCGGCCCTTCGAAGGCTTGCGGCTGATGGACATCGGCTGTGGCGGGGGGCTTTTGTCCGAACCCATGGCCCGGCTCGGGGCCGAGGTGGTGGGCGTCGATGCCGCCGCGGGCAACATCCCCGTGGCCGAGATCCACGCCGCGCAATCGGGGCTCACGATCGACTATCGCCATTCAACCGCCGAAGACCTCGCCGCCGCGGGCGAGCGCTTCGACGTGGTGCTCAATATGGAGGTGGTCGAACACGTGGCCGCGCCGCCCGCCTTCCTCGCCGCCTGCCAGACGCTGCTAAAACCCGGCGGCCTGATGATCTGCTCGACGCTCAACCGCAATCCCAAGAGCTTCGCCATGGCGATCGTGGGGGCCGAATACGTCATGCGCTGGCTGCCCAAGGGCACCCATGACTGGGCCAAGTTCATCACCCCCGACGAGCTTTATGAGCTGTTGCGCGGCGCCGGGCTCGATCCGGTGGACCGCAAGGGTTTCGTCTTCAACCCCGTTACTTGGTCCTGGCGTCTTTCGGCGCGCGATCTGTCGGTCAACTACGTAACCGCATCGCGCAAACCGGCGGCGGAACCGGAGGGATGACGGGGCACCGGGCGGGCGCTTTTTCGCCCCCGCCCGTGCGTCAAACGCCTGCCGAAACGTCAGGCTGAGGAAAGCGAAAAAAATCGGGTTTTTCCGATTGACGGGGTAAGCCGGGGGGCCTATAGCACCCCTCACGCGGTTGTAGCTCAGATGGTTAGAGTACCGGCCTGTCACGCCGGGGGTCGCGGGTTCGAGCCCCGTCAACCGCGCCACTTTCCCCCTTTCAGTTGTTTTCAAGCTGTTTCGGCCCATCGGGCCGGGGGGCTGTGGCGTTCGCGCGCGGCCATGAGGTCCGCCGATCCCCTTCACGCAGACCCCGTCCTGCCGCCGTTTCGGCTCCTGTTACGACAGGAGTGCTACCGGCCCGGAGCAAAGGCGAAGCCGCCGGGCCAGCGGCAGGACGTCCCGCGGCCTGCCGCTTTTGCCGCCTCACGATGACCTGAGAAGGAAGATGGTTATGGCGCCATAAAGCGCGCCGTCCGGATGTCGGATCGTCAGTCCCCGTCCTGCCGCCGCCCCCGCTCCCGTTTCGACAGGAGCGCTGCACGGCCCGGAGCCAAGGCGAAGCCGCCGGGCCAGTGGCAGGACGTCCCGCGGCCTGCCGCTTTTGCCACCTCACGCTGACCTCTGAGCAAGGAGGGTAGTGGCGCCATAAAGTACACCGCTCAAAGGTCGGAGCGGCAGTCCCCGTCCTGCCCCTGTCCCGGCTCCGGTTTCGACAGGAGCCGCACGGCCTGCCGCTTTTGGCATCTCGCGCTGCCCTCAGATCGAAGATGTTCGTGGCACCATGAGGCACGCCCCTCATAGGTCGGATCGGTTGCCTCGGCCTCGACGCTGCTCTTGACGCGCCCCGGGCCAGGCCACACCTTGGCCCCATGTGTGGACGTTTCGCAGCCGGTCAGCTGACCCAGAAGCAGATGCTGGAGATGATGGAGTATTTCCTCTACGGAACGCTCCTGCCGGACGGCTCTGCCCCGACGGCCAAGCCGAGCTATCACACCCGCCCCACCGATCTGGTCAACCTCGCCTTTGCGCAAGACGACGGGTTCCTGCTGAGCGCCGCCCGCTGGCAGATGCGCCCCAACGGCGGCACCCGCCCGGTGATCAATTCCAAGATCGAAAACATCGACTATTGGCGCAACTACTGGGAGCGCGGACGCTGCATCATCCCGGCGCTGGGCTATTACGAATGGTCCGAGGTGCGGGGCCGCAAGGAGCCGCATTTCATCACCGTGAAACGCAACGCGCCGCTGCTCTTCTTCGCGGGGTTCTACGAGCGCGAACCCGGCGGCGGCTATGCCTGCTCCATCATCACCCGCAAACCCAGCCCCCAGATCGCCCATCTCCACAACCGCATGCCCGTCATCATGACGCCCGAGGACATCAACGACTGGCTCACCGGCGAGATCACCCCCGACGCCGCCCAAACCCGCCTCGGCACCGGCTGGGACGGACGCTTCGAGTACTACCAGGTCCGGCCCCTGACCGGCGAGAGCGACGGCGAAGATCTCATCGAACCCTTCGAGCCCGCACAATCGAGCTTCGATTTTTAAGGAGAGGGGGCGAGTTTCTCGGCGGTAGAGAGTGGCTGGCGCGCGATCACCGTGTTGAAGGCCGTCGCCCTGTACTGCTTATCATGATCCCTGAGAGCGAAGAGATTGGCACCCGTTACCGCCCCCAAAAGCTGTTTCTCGCGAGTGCCCGGCAGAGGGGGCATATGAGCGCCCGAAGAAAATTCGAGGAAAGAGCGGCGTCAGGTTGAGGATTTGGGGGGCTGCAATCGGCAAGTCGTCGATGCGGTCGCACTGCGCAAAGGCGTGAGGATCTGTTTCCGTCCCAACGCGGACTGAAAAGGGCGGCGCGTGAACGCCGCCCCTGATGGTCAGGCTGGTGTTGGATCAGCCGATGATGTCGTTCAGCGTGGCCGAGGGGCGCATGACCGCCGCGGTTTTGGCCGGGTCGGTGTGGTAGTAGCCGCCCAGGTCGGCGACGTCCCCTTGGGCCGCGGCGATCTCGCTCACGATGGCCTCTTCGTTTTCGGCCAGAGCCTTGGCGATGGGGGCGAAGTGGGCGGCGAGCTCGGCGTCGCTGTCTTGTGCCGCCAGCGCTTCGGCCCAGTAGCGGGCGAACCAGTAGTGGCTGTCGCGGTTGTCGGGCTGGCCGACCTTGCGGCCCGGCGAGCGGCCATGGTCGAGGATGCCTTGGGTCGCCGCGTCGACCGCGTCACCGAGCACCGCCGCCTTGGCGTTGCCGCGGCTCTGGCCGAGGAACTTGAGGCTCTCGCCAAGCGCGCAGAACTCGCCGAGGCTGTCCCAGCGGAGGTGGTTTTCCTGCGCCAGCTGTTGGACGTGTTTGGGCGCCGAGCCGCCTGCGCCGGTCTCGAAGAGGCCGCCGCCCTGCATCAGCTTGACGATGGAGAGCATCTTGGCCGAGGTGCCGAGCTCGAGGATCGGGAACAGATCGGTCAGGTAGTCGCGCAGCACGTTGCCGGTGATGGCAATGCTGTTCCGGCCCGCGGTGATCTCTTCGAGCGTCACGCGGGTGGCTTCGGCGGGGGACATGATCGCGAAGTTGTCGGCGACGCCCTTGGCCGCGAGGATCGGCTCCACGTATTTGATCAGCTCCGCGTCATGGGCGCGGGTGGCGTCGAGCCAGAAGATCGCCTGACAGCCCTCGATCGCCTGCCGGTCGATGGCGAGCTGGACCCAGTCCTCGATCGGCGCCTTGCGGGTGCTGGCCGAGCGCCAGATGTCGCCGGCCTCGACGGTGTGGCTGTGGAGCAAGGAGCCGTCCGAGAGGCGCATCTCGACGGTGCCGCCCGATGCGATCTCGAAAGTGGTCGGGTGCGAGCCATATTCCTCTGCCTTCTGCGCCATCAGGCCGAGGTTCTGGACCGTGCCGGCGGTGGTCACGTCCAGCGCGCCGTTTTCCTTGAAGAAGCGGATCGCCTCGTCATAGATCGGCGCGTAGCTGTTGTCGGGGATGACGCAGTTGGTGTCGGCCGGCTTGCCATCCGGGCCCCAGCCCTTGCCGCCCGCGCGGATCAGCGCCGGCATGGAGGCGTCGATGATGACGTCCGAGGGCACGTGCAGGTTGGTGATGCCGCGATCGGAGTCGACCATGTACATCGGCGGACGCTCGGCGGTGACGGCCTCGATGGCCGCCATGATCTCGGGCTCGCCGGAAACCTTCTCCAGCAGCGCGCCGAGCCCCTGGTTGGGGTTGACGCCGAGCGCGTCGAGCTTGTCGCCATGGGCCTCGAACACCGGCTTGAGCCAGGCGCGGACCGCGTGGCCGAAGAGGATCGGGTCGGAGACCTTCATCATCGTGGCCTTGAGGTGGAGCGAGAAGAGCGTGCCTGCGTCCTTGGTCGCGTCGATCTGCTCTTCGATGAAGGCCGAGAGCGCCTTGGCGGACATGAAGGTCGCGTCAACCACGGTGCCGGCGGGGAAGGAGAGCCCGTCTTTCAGCACGGTCTCGGTCCCGTCGTTGCCCACGTGCACGATGGAGACGGTTTCGTCCTTCGCGAGCGTCGCCGAGACCTCGTTGGAGCGGAAATCATCGCCCGACATGGAGGAGACGACGGTCTTGCTCGCGCTGTCCCATGTGCCCATCGAGTGGGGGTTTTTCTGGGCGAAAGCTTTGACGGCCTTGGCCGCGCGGCGGTCGGAGTTGCCTTCGCGCAGGACCGGGTTCACCGCCGAGCCCTTGATCGCGTCGTATTTTGCGCGGGCGTCCTTTTCGGCGTCGGTCTGAGGATTTTCGGGGTAGTCGGGGATCGGGTAGCCTTGGGATTGCAGCTCTTTGACCGCGGCGACGAGTTGCGGCACGGAGGCCGAGATGTTGGGCAGCTTTATCACGTTGGCCTCAGCGGTTTTCACCAGCTGCCCAAGCTCGGCAAGGTCATCCGATTGCCGCTTGTCTTCGGGCAGTTGCTCGGGGAAGGCGGCGAGGATCCGGCCGGCGAGCGAGATGTCCTTGGTGCCGACCGAGACGCCCGCCGCTTCGGCGAACTTGCGGATGATCGGCAGGAAAGACGCGGAGGCCAGTTCGGGGGCTTCGTCGACTTTCGTGTAGATGATGTCTGGCATGGCTGGTTTCCTCTGAAAGACGCTTCGGCGTTGTCTCTACGCGAGGCGCGCTGCGGGATCAATCGCATACCTTTGTATACAGAAATTTTCGCGCGGGTGTTTTGTGGGAAGCGGCTCGGTCCCAAACGGCGGGATCGACCCTTGCGGGCCGGCTCGCCTCAGTAATGCGGCGGCCGCTCGTCTCCGAGAACCACGCTGCCGCCGCCGCCGTCGCTCTCGCGGGCGGCTTCGCGCTCCATCAGCATCTGGACACGGCGTGTCAGCAGCGCGATCTCGGTCGCCTGGCCGGCAACGACATCGCTCAGCTCCTCCAACTGTCGGGTCAGGTGGGCGAGGGTTTCTTCCAACGCTTGGGTGCGGTCTTCACTCATGGCCCCCGTTTAGGGGCTCTCGGGCGCGCTGCCAAGGGGGCGGGATGGCCCCAAGCAGTTGCCCCTGCGCGCGGGTCGCGATAAAGGCTGCGGCGACCGAGACCGGCTGAGGCGCGAGCGCGATGGCGAAGCAGAAGAAACAAACCCGCCCCAAGGCCCAGACGCCGAAGGGGTTCCGCGACTATTTCGGCGGCGATGTGCGCGCGCGGACCGAGATGCTGGGCAAGATCGCCGCCGTCTATCATCGCTACGGCTTCGATGCGCTTGAAAGCTCCGCGGTGGAGACGGTTGAGGCGCTTGGCAAGTTTCTCCCTGATGTGGACCGGCCAAACGAGGGCGTCTTTGCCTGGCAGGAGGACGACGACAGCGGGCGCGGCGACTGGCTCGCGCTGCGCTACGACCTGACCGCGCCGCTCGCCCGCGTCTACGCCCAGCACCGCAACGATCTGCCCACCCCCTACCGCCGCTACGCGATGGGCCCGGTCTGGCGCAACGAAAAGCCGGGGCCGGGGCGGTTTCGCCAGTTTTATCAATGCGATGCGGATACGGTCGGCACGGCCTCCATGGCCGCCGATGCCGAGATCTGCGCCATGCTGTCGGACACGCTGGAAGATCTTGGAATTCCGCGCGGCGACTACATTGTGCGCATCAACAACCGGAAGGTTTTGAATGGAATTATCTTAGGCTTACTTCCTGACAATGAGCATACACGCGAGCTCCGTAAGAATCCTCGTTCGCTTAGCGACCCAGAACTAAATCTCGGCGATTACGATTTTGTGGACCCTGAAGCGATTCTTCGGACGATTGACAAGTTTGACAAAGTTGGTGGTAACGGCGTTTTTGAGTTGCTCACTAGCGGCCGAAAAGATCAGTCAGGAGCCTTTATCGAAGGTGTGGGGCTATCAGAGGTCGACGCAGGACGCGTTCTTTCGTTTATGCTCGCTCGAGGAAAAAACAACGAAGAAACTCTTTCGAATCTTCGGAGCCTTATGGGCGAAGGGAATTTGGATATGCACCAGGAAATAGGTGCGTATCATGAAGGTTTGGATGGCCTGGAGGAACTCGAAAAGATCGCCTCCCTGCTGGCCGCCCAAGGCTACGGCCCCGACCGGATCGTGATCGACCCCTCGGTCGTGCGCGGCCTCGGCTATTACACCGGCCCGGTCTTCGAGGCCGAGCTGACTTTTGAGATCCTCGACGAAAAAGGCCGCCCGCGCCAGTTCGGCTCGGTGGCCGGGGGCGGGCGCTACGATGACCTCGTGGCGCGCTTCACCGGCCAGAAGGTCCCCGCCGTGGGGGTCTCCATCGGGGTCGACCGGCTGCTCGCCGCGCTGCGCGAAAAGGGCCGGATCGAAAGCATCGAATGCGGCCCCGTGGTCGTCACGGTGATGGACCGCGACCGCATGGCGGATTACCAGTCGATGGTGGCCGAGTTGCGGTCTGCGGGCATCCGCGCCGAGGTGTATCTCGGCAATCCCAAGAACTTCGGCAACCAGCTCAAATACGCCGACCGCCGCGCAGCACCAGTGGCGATCATCCAGGGCGGCGATGAACACGCGCGCGGCGTGGTTCAGATCAAGGACCTCATCCTCGGCGCAAAAATCGCCGAAAACGCGACGCTTGAAGAATGGAAGGAGCGCCCGAGCCAGGTCGAGGTGTCGCGCGATGCGCTCGTGGCCAAGGTCCGCGAGATCCTCGACAGCCAGAGCCCCGAGAGCCCCGCCTGATGCCGACCCGTGCCGACATTCTCGCCGAGGCCGCGCGCCTCCGCGCCCGGTTCGAAGCGCTCGGCGCCGTGCCGGTCGAGACGCCCGTGCTCCAGCCGGCCGAGACCCTGCTCGACCTCTACGGCGAGGATATCCGGGGCCGGGCCTATGTGACCGACGACGCGCTGCGCGGCGAGCAGATGCTGCGCCCCGATTTCACCGTCCCGGTCGTCCAGATGCACATGGCCGAGGGCGCCGAGCCCGCGCGCTACACCTATGCCGGCGAGGTCTTCCGGCGGCAGGAGAGCGACCCGGACCGGGCCAACGAATACCTCCAGGTGGGGTTCGAGATCTTCGACCGCAGCGCGCCCGCCGATGCCGAAGCGGAGGTTTTCGCGGCGATCGACGCGGCGCTCGCGGGCCTCTCCCTGCGCCGCATGACGGGCGATATCGGGATGCTTTCGGCGGCCGTCGCCGGGCTGCGCACCAGCGAGGCTCGCAAGGCCGCGCTCGCCCGCCACATCTGGCATCCGCGCCGCTTTCGCGCGCTGATCGAGCGGTTCTCGGGCCGTGCGCCTGTCCCGCCCGCGCGGCTTGCGTTGCTCACCGCCGCCGATCCGCTGAGCGGGATCGCCCCCGCCATCGGGCTCCGCTCCGAAGGGGAAATCCTGAGCCGGATCAAGGCATTGCAAGAAGACGCCTCCGAGCCGCCGCTTTCGTCCCACGAGTGTGAGATGCTCGACGCGCTGCTTGCCATCGAGGAAACCATGCCCTTCGCGCTGGAACACCTGCGCGATCTGGCTGTCGATTTGCCCGCGATCAGCGCCAGCGTGTCGCGGATGGAAGACCGGATGGAAGCGCTCGCCCGCCGCGGCATCGCGCTCGACGCGCTCGGTTTCGAAGCAAGCTACGGGCGCAGCTCGATGGAATATTACGACGGGTTCGTCTTCGGCTTTTTCGCCGAGGGCCGTCCCGACCTGCCGCCCGTCGCCACCGGCGGGCGCTACGACGCGCTCACCCGCCAGTTGGGGCAGGGGCGCGAGATCCCGGCCGTGGGCGGCGTGATCCGCCCCGGGCTCAAGCTCGAACTGGAGGCCGCGCGATGACCCTCAAGCTCGGCGTGCCCTCCAAGGGCAGGCTCATGGAGAAGACCTTCCAGTGGTTCGGAAAACGCGGCATCGCGCTGCGCCGCACCGGCTCGGAGCGCGAATATGCGGCCGAGGTGGAGGGGATCGACGGGGTCGAACTGGTGCTGCTTTCGGCGGGCGAGATCCCGCGCGAGCTTGTCGCGGGGCGCATTCACCTCGGCGTGACCGGCAATGATCTCATCGAGGAAAAGCTCGCCAACTGGGAGCAGCAGGTCAAACCGCTCGCGCCTATGGGGTTTGGCGAGGCCAACCTCATCCTCGCGGTGCCGGCCTTCTGGGTCGATGTGACGACGCTCGAAGATCTCGACGCCGCCGCCCGCGCTTTCCGCGCCACCCATGGCCGCCGCCTTCGGATCGCGACGAAATACCACCGGCTGGTGCGCGATTTCCTCCAGGCCGAGGGCGTGGCCGATTACCGGCTCGTGGACAGCCAGGGCGCGACCGAGGGGACCGTCAAGAACGAGACCGCCGAGGCCATCGCCGACATCACCTCGACGGGCGAGACCTTGCGCGCCAACCACCTGCGCATTCTCGAAGACGGGCTGATCCTCCGCAGCCAGGCGACGCTGTTCAAGTCGCGCCGCGCCGCCTTTGACGAGACGGATCGCGCCACCCTCGCACAGTTGCAGGAGATGCTGGGCATCGACCGCGCGCCGCGCTGAGCCTGCGCTTTCCTCCGCGTGATGCGGTTGCAACACTGCGCGGGCCTCGGGGCGCCGCGACAAGAAATGCCTCGTCAGAACGGGGGCCCGGCGCTATCGGTGGCTGACCATTATTCAAGTGCGCAAGGAATTTTCCCGTGTCCAACACCCCGTTCAGACATCGTCTCGTCGCCCTCGTGCCCGCAGTGATCGGGTCGTCGCTCGCCGCGCAGACCCTGCCCACGGGCGAGGTGTCGGGCCAAAACGTGCTCGGACGCGCGAGCGAAGCGCCCCTCTATTCCGGCACGGCGACGCTCGGCTATGGCAACGGTGAGATCGAGGGCGAGGATTTCGACCGTCGCAGTCTCATGCTGTCCGGCGATGTGGCTTTCGGTCGGCGGCCCGATGCGGGGTTCGGCGCCGAGTTGCGGCTTGATCTGGAAACACTGGAGGCCGACGGCGAGCTTGATCTCTCCGGCTTCAGCGTTGCGCCGCGCTATCGCTACAATTATGGCGGCGAACTTGGGGTCTACTTCGAGCGCACGGGCTTTTCCGGGCCCGATGACGATCTGCGGTTCAATTCCTACGGGGTGACCGGCGGCTACGATTATTCCTTCTCCGATTTTGAGGTTTACTACGGCCGCATCGAAGCGATCGGCGATCTTGAGGGCGAAGACACCGGCACGGAATACGGCGCGCGCTATGCGGCGCGCCCGATGCCGGAAGCGGTCATCGGGGGGCTCTGGGGCCGCACCGAGATCGATGGCGAGGGGATCAACGTCCTCGGCCTCGGCGGTGCCTACAGCCGCGGCCAGTTGACGCTCTTCGGCGGGATCACCCGCGCAAGCCTCGATGACCTCGGCGGCATTGATGAGTACAGCGGCACGGCTCTGGGCATCGGCGCGGGATACGATCTCGGGGGTGTCGCGGGGCTGCCGCTGATGGCGAGCGTTGAATATGTCGACCGCAACCTGCGGCTCGAAGGCGGTGGCGAGGAGTTCGACGGCGACGGCCACGAGATCCGCCTCGGCCTGAGCCTTCCCTTCGGCGCGCAGAGTGCCGTGAGCCCGCCGCAATCGAGCGTTGCCGGCTCTGTGATCGACGGCGGGCGCTCTGCCTTCGGCAACAATCTCACGTCGCTCTTCGGCTTCTGAGCAGAGTCGCGCAAGACGGGGTCGCGCAAGACGGGGGCCCATTGGCGCGACGTCATCGCGATGCGCAGATGTGGGAGCGGTCAGAGAATACCGATTTCGGTGAGCGCGGCGTCGAGATCGGCCGGAAGAGCGGTTTCCGCGGCGCGAGACGCGGGCAGATCGGCCGGCGCGTCCTCTGGTTTGAGATAGCGCCAGCCCTGAAACGGGCGGCGCGGGGCAGGGCGGGTGAGCATCACCTCGCGGTCAAGCACGATGCCGCAGCGGCGGATCCCATCTTGCCGGATCACCTCATCGAGACGCACAACGCGTTGCCGCGCAAGGATATTTCCCTTGATCACCCAATAGATCGAGCCGCCCTGAAGCAGCTCGGCCTCGCGCTTGGGCCACATCCGCGTGACATGGCGCGGCAGCCCGTCCTCACTCACGCTGCGGCCCGACGCCTGCCAGTGGATCAGGTCCTCGACGCTCTCGGTGCCGACGCTCAGTTTGATCAGATTGATTTTGCTCACAGATTCTTCCACAGGTTCATCCACAGGCCCCACAAAATATTGTAGGTTATTCAGCAGGACAGGCAAGCAGTTGTAACTGCCCCGAGAGGTAAGGTAGATTGGATGCCTCATCAGCCAAGGGAATCGCTTGCCATGTCGCGCTTCGCCGCCCCCATCGCCGCCTCGATCTGGGATATGAAATATCGCTTCAAGTCTGCCGACGGCTCGCCCATCGACACCACCGTCGAGGACAGCTGGCGCCGCATTGCGCGGGCGCTCGCGAGCGTCGAGAAAGCGCCCGAGGACTGGGAAGACACCTTCTACAAAGCCTTGGAAGACTTCAAGTTTCTGCCCGCAGGCCGGATCACCGCCGGGGCTGGGACGGGGCGGTCCGTCACCCTCTTCAACTGCTTCGTCATGGGCACGATCCCCGACAGCATGGGCGGCATTTTCGACATGCTCAAGGAAGCCGCGCTCACCATGCAGCAGGGCGGCGGCATCGGCTACGACTTCTCCACCATCCGCCCGCGCGGCGCCGATGTGAAAGGCGTGGCGGCCGACGCCTCGGGGCCCCTGAGCTTCATGGATGTGTGGGACGCGATGTGTCGCACGATCATGTCAGCGGGCTCGCGTCGCGGTGCGATGATGGCCACGATGCGCTGCGATCACCCTGATATTGAAGACTTTATTTCCGCCAAAGCAGATTCCGCCCGGCTCCGGATGTTCAACCTCTCGGTGCTGGTCACCGATGATTTCATGCAGGCGGTGAAGGCGGACGGGAGCTGGGATCTCGAGTTCGACGGGCGGGTGTTCAAAACGCTGCCGGCGCGCGATTTGTGGAACAAGATCATGCGCGCGACCTATGATTATGCCGAGCCGGGTGTGATCTTCATCGACCGGATCAACGAGGCCAACAACCTCAACTACTGCGAGACCATCGCGGCGACCAATCCCTGCGGCGAGCAGCCGCTGCCGCCCTACGGGGCCTGTCTGCTCGGCTCGATCAACCTCGCGCGGCTGGTCACGGACCCGTTCGAAGACGCCGCCGCACTCGATGAAACCGCGCTGAATGATCTGGTCGCCACGGCCGTGCGGATGATGGACAATGTCGTCGACGCGTCCAGATTTCCACTGAAAGAACAAGCGGATGAGGCGCACGCCAAACGCCGCATCGGCCTCGGGGTCACGGGCCTCGCCGACGCGCTCCTGATGACCGGGCTGCGCTACGGCTCGGACGAAGCGGCGCGTCAGACCGAGCGCTGGTTGCACAGCATCGCCCGCGCCGCCTACCGCGCTTCGGTGCAACTGGCGAAGGAGAAAGGCGCCTTTCCGCTCTTTGACGCAGAGGGCTATCTTGGCAGCGGCACGATGCAGGGCATGGATGAGGACCTTCGTGCAGAGATCGCCGAGCACGGGATCCGCAATGCGCTTTTGACCTCGATTGCGCCCACCGGGACGATTTCGCTCTATGCGGGCAATGTGTCCTCGGGCATCGAACCGGTCTTTGCCTATGCCTACACGCGCAAGGTCTTGCAGAAGGACGGCTCGCGTACGGAAGAGGAAGTCGTTGATTATGCCGTGCAAATGTGGCGTGAGAAGTTTGGCGACAAGGAGCTTCCCGACTACTTCGTGAACGCTCAGACGCTTGCGCCCTCCGATCATGTCAAGATGCAGGCGGCGGCGCAAAAGTGGGTCGACAGTTCGATTTCCAAGACGATCAACTGCCCCGAAGATATCGGTTTTGAGGCGTTCAAGGACGTCTACATGCAGGCCTATGAGACGGGCTGCAAAGGGTGCACGACCTATCGGCCGAATGAGGTGACCGGGTCGGTCCTGAGCGTTTCGGAGACCTCCGAGACCGCACCGGAGGCGGATCAGGGCGCAGATGTCATCTATATGTCCGACCCGCTCGACCGGCCACAAGCGCTCGAGGGGCAGACCTACAAGCTCAAATGGCCCGATAGCGAACATGCCATCTACTTGACCGTGAACGATATTCTTGTTGGCGGTCGGCGGCGGCCATTCGAGGTCTTCATCAACTCCAAGAACATGGAGCACTTCGCCTGGACGGTGGCGCTCACGCGGATGATCTCGGCGGTGTTCCGGCGGGGGGGCGATGTGTCCTTCGTGGTGGAGGAGCTCAAGGCGGTCTTCGATCCGCGCGGCGGGGCGTGGATGCAGGGCAAGTACATTCCTTCGATCTTGGCGGCGATCGGCGGAGTGATCGAGACGCATCTGATTTCGATCGGCTTCATCGAAGGCGAGGGTTTGGGGCTCAAGAGCGACCCGCAGGCGCAGGTTGTTAACCTCGACGCGCCTAAGGGGCCGGCCTGTCCGAGCTGTGGGCAGTATGACATGCGCATGGTCGAGGGATGTATGACGTGCGGGAGCTGCGGACATTCGAAGTGTGGCTGATGGAGCGCGCGTGAAGTTGAATTAACCACCAAATTTTGGCCATTTGGCTCGTCCAGATGGCCATTTTCCAAGCATTTGGTGTCCTTTCCCAACTTCACGGATGCCAATAGGGGGCAGCCGCTACTGGATGCTGGCGCTATCGCCAGAACCGAACCGTTCAACGGCCAGCGCGACTGACATCACGGATCACGGCTCGTTTGAACATTGTGAAGAGGTGCGCGCCACTGAAGTGAGGTCTTGAGCGGTAGCTTGGCCTTTCTCAGACCTTCCCAGGAGGCGTGAAAAGTGTCAGACAATCTTGAAAGAGTTTACACTCAAATCCACGAACCGGACCTTGGACGGACAAGCTCATTGGATACACAGGACTTTAGCGCAAACGAAATATCTTGGTTGCGTCAGTTTGATGATGACGAAGTCTTGGCCGCCGACATGCTCAAGAACGTTCGCAGAGTCGGTGCTGACGAGTTTCGAGATGGTGTTTTTCGTCTCATTGAAGAGCGAGTCAGGGCGTGCGGCCAACCGGTAGCGCTCTATGCTGAACGCAGTGTGCGGAAATGGAATGGCCAGCCAAATCGTCTTTTCAAAGAAACCACAACGAAAGTAAAGAGGGCCTACGGTATAGGACCCAATCCGGTTCAATCAGAAAATAAGAAGTATCCGGAAACAGGCAGCGAGGGCATCGTGGCCAATATAATTACCCAATATGTCCGCGGAAATCCAGAAATCGCCTACGATCATCCCGGCCCAGATTTGATACGTAACAAGAAAATTCGAAAGTTTATCTTAGTAACCGATTTCGTGGGTTCAGGGTGTCAGGCGTCTCGCTATCTTCAATCGGCGTGGCGTCTTGCTTCAGTAAAAAGTTGGCGCTCCGGGAAGTTCATTAGTTTTGAAGTCGTAGCTTTTTCCGCAGCGGAAGCCGGAATTGATAAGCTCGAAAAACACGCATGTAAACCGACCGTATCAATCCTTGAAGCTTGCCCAACAGTTTTTGACTTGCAGGGCTACAGAAATGACGATTTCCTCGATCTTTGCTGCAAATATGGTCCAAAGGACTACGAAAGCAAATCAATCCCGCGTCTTGGGCACTCTGGGATCGGCGCGCTGATCGTATTCTCTCACGGAATGCCCAACAATGCTCCAAGACTATTTCACAAAGCAGGCCGTAATTGGGTGCCGCTCTTCCAAGGGCGCGTATTAAAACCTGGATCACTGGCTATAGCAGAAGACCGGCACGCTCAGGCAATAGCCAAGCTCGAGAAGATGCGGGAGTCCCGGCTGGCGGAGTTGGCCTCGCAGCACGATGTGAAACCTGAAGAGGTCATGTTTTCACTTGTGCTCACAGCGCTCAAAAAGAAACCGAGAACGGCCGTGGTCGTATCTGCGAGGACCGGTTTGAGCATCGCAGAAAGCGAAGATATTATCCGTAGATGCGTAGCGGCCGGCTGGATCAATGCAAAATATGTTTTGACCCCGAAGGCACATAGTGAGTTAAAGTATCTCAGACGAGCAGCTCCCCCCGTCAAAACACTTCCAAGTGCCGATAAACCCTACTATGTTCCGAGTCAGTTGAGAGCGCCAAAGTGAACCATTTAGCAAACGCGGCCAGTGTAGACTGGCAGCGGATAGGCGAATGCTTGAAAGAGCACACGGCCTCGGGTGAAGGATTCCGCAAGCCCGCGATGAAGCTCACTACAGCGTCAAACTACAAGGAAAGACACGCTGACGTCGAAGTCTCCTACGTGTCTTCCCTTGTCGTCGCCCCAAGGGGCTCGAAGTAAATGGAACCGTGGCGCTCTCAGCACTTCAAGAAATTTGCCATTAGTAAGGGATCTGACCTGGCGACGGTCGACGCCGCTATAGCTATTGGGAAAGCACTTCAGGTCAAATCCCCGAATTGTCAGCCGATATTCAGCCTGAAGCATTTGGCTTACTCTGCGGATGTCAAATACAAATTCCTCCGTGAGGTAGTCGAGAGATCAACGGAGGATAAGTATCGTGTATTCAAGATACATAAACGCGGCATCCCTGGTCAGACATCAAAACGGTTCAGAATAATTTGTGCTCCGGACCCCCAGCTCATGAAGATGCAAAAATGGATTGCTCGAAATATTCTTGCTCACGGTCGGACCCATGATGCCAGTGTGGCTTATCAAGCTGGAAGCAACATTGTTGATGCAGCCAGTCTACACTGTGGTTGTAGGTGGTTGATCAAGCTGGATATCATTAATTTTTTTGAATCCGTAACTGAGCAAAATGTCTTCCGAGTCTTCTCCGATATGGGATACCAGCCGCTTGTCGCGTTCGAGTTGGCGCGAATATGCACGCGAAAAGGGAGTGCCACTTGGAGGAGAAATAGGGCATATAAAAAGTGGCGAACCAGGAATCACATTTATACTTCCATACACGCTTACAGCGCCGTTGACATTCTCGGCCATCTTCCCCAAGGAGCGCCCACGAGTCCAATGCTCGCAAATTTGGCAATGGTTGATTTTGACAAGTCCGTTGAGGATGTCGCCAACAGTTTCGGGCTCACGTATACAAGATACGCGGACGACTTGACGTTTTCAACGAAGTCGGATGCCTTTTCTCGCGAAGTCGCTCAGAAAGTGATTTCTGAAGTCTACAAGGTGATCCGCAGATTTTCATTTGAGCCAAACCTAACCAAGACGCAAGTTGTCCCACCTGGTGCGCGCCGAGTTGTCTTGGGGTTGCTCGTGGATGGACCCACGCCACAGCTTTCAAAAAAGTTTCGCAACCAATTGCGACGACACTTACATCACGTCAGTGCTGACTGGCCGGGGGTTGTGGAGCATGCTGAGAAAAATCATTTTCAAAGCGTTTTCGGATTGAGGAACCATATTGAGGGGTTGATTGCTTTCGCGCACTCGGTTGATCCTGAATACGCAAAGAAAGCTTGGGAAAAATTCGCTAAGATTGATTGGCCGCAGGCATAGAGTTCCGGGAGCAGAGAGGCAAAAGTTGACCCATCGGGAGAGCAATCCCCGAGATTTTCTGATTTTATTGACCAAACATCGCCGCCCCTCACTTCCCCGCAACATTTCTTGTGTGTTTGGGCCGAAAGGGAATGCTTAGTTCCAGCTCCTGGTTTATTTTGAGCTGACAGAGGATCTTCGCCTCGCAATGGACCAAAGGCAAGTTTGTGCTGGTCGCAACGTCCACATCGGGCCGGCGCGAAGCAACCCTTCATAGCGCTTGACATTGGAATTGTCCCAGAAAAAGCCGGTAGGCCTTCAACCTCTTGAGTTTCGCTACATGCCACCACAATCCCGTTGGGACTCATAGAGTCCCGGGCTGGAGCCTCCGGCACAGGAGAGCAGTATGGTCATCGAATGGCGGCCAGTAATGCAAAAAAGCTAACCAGGGCTACCTGGTTTGAGCAGCGCAGAGGACTGCATGGTCTCGAAAGGATGTTCCATCTGAGGGCTATATTGGGCGCCAAGTCACGCGCAAAAATCTACACTTCCGCCGATGGCGCATCGACAAGGTCGGTCACAGTGTAACTGACGCTAATCGATCCATCAGGCTTTCTGATTGTTCCGATCTCGATCTTGGCAGTGAAACGGGCGCCCAATGTAATTCCCTGATCGCCCTCGATCCGCTCCAAGTAGTCTTGGCTTACTTGATGGCTGAACTTTCCGGACACTATTTCCTGTGCACCATCCCGCTTAAAATCGAAGGTGCGCTTAATGGGTGAAAGTCCAACAAGTGTTCCGACCCAGATGACTGGTTCAATCTTTACATTTGTTTCAGAAATTCGTCGGTAGGCGCGTTCAATTCCTGCCCGATCAAATGAATACTGACGGTCGGGAAGGTTGGCTTTTAAGGCCGCCTCATTCTTTTCAAGGTGCCGGAAGAACTGTGCGAGTGCGCGGAATACCCTGGGATTGATGTCATCGACATCGATAAGAAATTCATCCTCATTCTCCTGCGTGAACTCTTCAAATAGGGCCGCAGCCTCCTCAAGAGACTCGCGGATCGGCGTTTTGACGGCGCTGGCCTGACGTGCGTCCTTCTCTTCAAGGATGAACCCAAATGAGCCTGTTGCGATACCTCGAATGTTTAGGGCGGCGAGGTCGGCTCCTTTGATTTTTCCGCGCGCCGCAAGTTCGCCCTTTAAGTTTGAAGCGAAAAGGCGAGTTACAACTGCCTGAAAGTAGGTAAGCGCCTGCGCAGCGAAGGTCGCGTCGATGGTGCGGCTTCCCTCAACAGGGGCACCGTCAAACAGTATAGCCACTTCCGCGACCCGAGCATCTCTCGCTCGGAGTGCTGCAAGTTCCGTGGCTACGATATCCAGCCTTGTCTTGAAGCTCAGCCGCCCCACCACGTCGCCGTCAGACTCGGCTTCCTCCTCAAGAGCTTCGAGCTCCGACAGTTGCCTTTCCAACTCTGCCATTCTTTGGAGGTCAGACATTGAACTTACCCCCTATTGCCAGATCGACCGCGTTGAACTCCATAGCGTCCAATGCAAGAGGAATTTCAATTATTCCTTTTTTTGCGACCGTATCCCGCATGTCGGAGAAGAGCCCGAACCAATATGTTGAATTCCGGACGAGGGCACGGGAGCCTACATCGAGGTCTATGCCGTAGGTATCGCACTTATACACGGGTTTCATAGCGTTCGTATCGAAATACCTTGCGAACAAGTGTCCTTCGTAATCCGATGGCCAAGATTTGGGGTCAGCCTGATATTTCAGTGGACGGTTAAACAGGGTCACGACATCAATGTCACTTGGGCTGCGCTTTCGTAGTTTTTCGACGTTCTCTACGAAGCTGCCGTCAATCCACTGATACCCTGAAACAAACCCACCCGAGTGCAGGTGCTTTCTGTAGAGGTTCAGACCCCGTAACAGTCTGGCGCGGTCCGGTGATGTGCAGAAGCGCTCAACCAGATCGAGCATGGATGCGGGATAGGGTGACCGCGCGGCTCGACTTGTGGCATGACCAGAAATGAACGGCGGCAGAGCGCCGTGTGCTGAAAAATCGGGAATGGGCATGAATATCTCGAAAACTTCCTCCATCTACAGACTATCCTTGTAATAGATTGGCTGTCCAAGACTATCTCATCGCTGTTTGACGCGGCCTGAAGCTTCTTTCTTGGTAACCTGAACTGTCCGCCTTCTGAGCAAAGTCAGCCTGTGTCCACCAGTGTCGGCTTCAGGGATGCTGCTGCACGGCGCCCTGCTCCTACGCGAAAGTCGAATTTGGGCCGAACGAGTGGCCTTACAGGCATACGGGTCGGCAAGACATGTTTCTGGAGGCTTGCAAAGTGAACCATGCCGCAACAATGATGGCAAATGTCCTTACAGACCCTCATCAGATCTATACGTTCCCGACTTGAGGAAGGTGCATACCAAAATGAGGCTGCGGTCTCGGTTGGTGTAGTTCTTCCAATCCTTCGGTCACTTGGGTGGGATGACGCTGACCCCGCTCAGATTGTTCCAGAGTTTTCAATGCCAGGTGGTCGGGTGGATTTTGCCCTTTTTGGTGGCGTGAGGCAGCCAAGCGTCTTCATTGAGGTCAAGGGGGTGGGACGCGCTGGTTCCGGAGATAAACAACTATTCGAGTATGCTTTCCATCAAGGTGTTCCGATTTGCGTGCTCACGGATGGCCGGGAATGGAGCTTCTATTATCCGCCAGGAGAGGGCGATTACTCTCAGCGCCGAGTTCAAAAGCTCCACCTCGTCGAGCGAGACGAAAACCAGCTCGAGGAAACGTTCAGGCGTTATCTCCAGAGAGAAAGAGTGAGAACGGGTGAAGCCCGAGATGCGGTTGATTTGGACTTCCGTGATCTGCGGTCTCGTCGAGAGGCACAGCGCAGCATCCCGCAAGCATGGCAATCATTGGTAGGGGAACCGGAAGAGCTGCTTGTAGAATTGCTGCAAGATCAAACTGAAGCGATCTCCGGCGTGAGGCCGTCCAGCACTGCTGTTTTGGCATTCCTTCAATCACTTTCTCTCACGTCGAGCGTTGAGCAGCCTGTGGCGCCAAAAGCTGTCGAAGCTTCAGTTAGACCTTCTGTTCCCGCAAACCTCGTCATGTCGTCCAATACGAACAACTCATCCAATTCCGGTAGCAGAGAGGTTACTTTCGAGCTTTTCGGTGAGACGAGAACAACCAACACGGCGAAGTCGGCGCTGGTGGAGATTCTCGGTGAAATTGCGAAACGGTATCCCGATCGAATGCTCGACATTGCACATGGCGCGCGTGGGAAGTCTCGCAATCACATCGCGCGCTCACCGGAGGAAATCTACCCAAAGCGTCCAGATTTGGCTCGAGCGGAAGAGATTTTTGATGGTTGGCTGATAGGGACGAATATCGCCAACCGAGAAAAGCTAAGGATTATTCAAGCGGCCTGCAATGCGGTGGGTCTGACCCTCGGCAAGGACGTTGTCATAGACTTTCCAAATGCTTAGGTGGGGGTGCAGCACAGGAGGGTGAGAGAGCCAAGGACAAGTCCACCCGTTCCTCGCCCCGAGTGTTGCCAATTGAGAATGCTGGCTCGTGCCACGAATGGTCGGTCTTTTGAAGCGCACGGTTGCGGTCCGTGCGTAGCGAATTTTCGATCAGGGCAATCAGTCTGAACGGCTTCGGTCCCGCCAAATGATTGATGTCGCTTTGCCGAGGATCAAAACAGCAGCACCACTCAACCATCCAACAATAGGTCCTGAGAGTGCAATAGCTCCACCCATCAGTGCCAATCCAACATTGCCGATCAGTGCCGTAAAAGCTATCGCACAGAGGATTGGTATGACCAAAAGACACTGAACAAAAAGAGATTTGGAGCGGAACCAGAGCCAAATAGTTGCGACAAGTGGTTGTATGCGTTTCCACATTTTGCTTCGTCCCACATTGACCTTGAACATATCTTTGTGCCTTGGGGGCACAAAGGCAAGGACTTTGCCCGCGCCAGTGAATGTCCATTGCAGCACTGAAAACGGTGCTGAACGGCAAGCATTCGTCAGAAAGTCCTTCCGCTTGCGAAGAACCGGCCAAGATTCTCTCCTTTACATAGGAGGAGCGATGATGTCACGCCAAAGCAAGTTCCTGAGCTTCATTCTGAGGCACAAACCTGAAGAGCTCGGGCTGAAGCTCAATCGAGCCGGTTGGGCACAGATCGAACTGTTGCTACGCGCCATGAAGAAGACGGGACGACCCATGTCTCGCGATGAGTTGCAACACCTCGTCGAGAACAACGACAAAAGCCGGTTCGCGATCTCTGCTGACGGCGAGTTCATCAGGGCAGTTCAAGGGCACTCGATCGACGTTGACCTGGGCCTCGGGCCTCACACGCCACCGGAACACCTCTATCACGGAACTGCTCGCCAGAACCACGACAGCATATTCTCTGAGGGCCTCAGACCAATGGGACGGAGGCAAGTCCACCTCAGTGTGACGCCTTCGGTCGCAGAAGCCGTGG
Source organism: Poseidonocella sedimentorum (assembly GCF_900116005.1). Classification (GTDB taxonomy): domain Bacteria; phylum Pseudomonadota; class Alphaproteobacteria; order Rhodobacterales; family Rhodobacteraceae; genus Poseidonocella; species Poseidonocella sedimentorum. Next base: position 8,640 of record NZ_FOYI01000015.1, on the reverse strand, counting down.
GGCGACGACATGGGAAGCCTGTCGTTTTGCAGGTCGCGACGTTGCGCATGCATGAAATGGGGCATCTATTCTTTGTGGCCGACGATGGTGTCTGGCTCACTGACATCGTGCCCGTAGGTTTTCTCAGTTTTTGGAACAGTGGGGAGTAATGGGGCGTTCCCGCCGCACTTCCTCTCCAGGATCGCATGCGTTCAACATTTGCATGGCGCTGAATACTTGCCTGGATCTTGCACTGGCATTGCGAAGGCTGCCGAAAAAAATCAAAAATCCGCTTCGTCATTTGATGAACCGGCCAATCTTATTTTCGAAGCAACCAAAACAAGCCCCGAGAAAGGTGGAAATGGGCGTCCTTGAAGCTGCCGCATCGGAGCAGCGTAATCAAAAAGAGCCGCGTCGATGTTCGACTTTGTGCCCACTGAATCCCGCGACGAGTGCCTTGGCCTTGTTGCCTGTCTGTTTTTCGACCACGGCCACGAGCTGGCCGAAGCCGCTGCAATGCTGGGAGGAGCATCGGCAGAAGCGAAGGTTGTTTCCTGCGCCCTCCAGCTTCAGGACGCTGGCAAAATCACGCCGCGTATCCGCCGTGACCTGGCATCGCTCCATCGGCTGCTTTCCCTCGATGATGTCGGTGATCCGGAATGCCTCGAAAGCGCGCTTTTCTCGGAGATCCATCCCGGGTGCCGCGAGGTCGAAACGATCTGTCTTCTGACCGACATGCTCGCGGACATCCTCGACGCGATCGACGCCACGGACCAAGGCCTCGCCAGAACGGCTGCTGTGGATCACTTCACCGCAGCCTGAAGGAACGCTCGGTTCCCGTCTCGGGGATCGAGCCTTGACGCACCGCCATTGTGGCAGTGCAACCGAAGAGGTTTCCGATGAACACAACGGGCATGCGTGGTGACACGCTCGACGATCTGGCCACCCTGGCCATCCGCTTGGGAAGGGAATTCCAGCAGGCAGCTCATTCTGTCTGGCTCGGTGGGACCAGCCGGGACTACGGTTTCGTGGAAAGAACACTTCGCCGGCTGGCTGACCGCAACCCCTTCGATCCCTGTGACGAAGCTTCGCTTGAAGCCGTCCGGGGCATTTTGGAAGCTGACCTGCGCGCCGAGATCCAGGGAACCGAACGGCGCTTCTTCGAGACCCACTATGATGCCGCCGGCCAGCACGGTGAAGTCCGCGATTGCGAGGTCTACAGCCCGCGCGGAGAAGAGCTCCTCGCTGTTCAGAAGGTTTTCGAGAGCTTCCTCGTGGCTCGCGCGCAGACGCTCGACAGGGTCGCCGCAGAACGTGCTCTCTTGCGCCTTCTCGCAACATAGAACCGCCAGCGATCTCGCCAACGGGCGGCGTAGCGCTTGGCCGCCGCCGAGCACTGCGCCTCGAGATCGATAGAAATAATCAATTCCGAACAAGTGGTTGTGCGATTTTTCAGGAAATCGCTTCTGCGTCGGACGAAAGATTCAAATTTCCCGCCTCGAACGACAACACAGCTCGAAGAGGAAAGCTCGACATGTATTTGACACCAGACGGCAACTTCATTCTCCCGAAACCGTCCAGTGCGGCGCGCAGGATCAAGATGGGGGTGCAGAAGCACTTCACGGGCAGCATCATCGTTGGCGAGGATGAAGGCCAGGTAATCGAATTCGAGAGCCACACCGAGCGGCAAACAGCGCTCGTGATGCTGGCGCGCCAGGAGGTCGTGGACCTGGAGAGCCAAGTGCTTTTCCAATGGATCGATCAGACCGGCAAAGCCAGGCGGCACTTTTTCGACTTCAGGATTTCACTGCGCGACGGAAGGCGGATTGTCCTGATCGTCAAGAACAGCCGGCAAGCGGCGAAACCTGATTTCCTCGCGGAGATGCAGTGTCTTGCCTGCCAGGTCACCCCAGACGTCGCTGATCAAGTATCGCTGATAACGGAAAAGCATCTTGACCCAATCGAGGTGCACAACGCCGAGCTGATCCATAGCGTTCGCCTGTCCGACCCGGAGCCCGATGCAGCGGTTCAAAAGGTGGTTGCCGGGATGAACGGCGCTGCGAAGATTCAAGACATTGTCACAGCAGCAGGATTCTCCGGCCGTGGCTTCCTGGCCGTCGTTCGGATGATCAGGAGCCATCAACTCGAACCCGTTGCCCATGAACGCATCGAGCCCGAGGTCCTCGTTCGTCGGAGGGGTGGCTGATGCTGGACTTTGCGCCAAGCCCGCAAACCCCGCGTTTCGCATTCGAGACCCACGACAAAGTAACGATTGGCGACATCGCCTATCGTCCCGTGGACGCGTCGGAAGCAGGCTACGTATTTGTGCGTCTCGACGGAGAAGGCGTCGCGGAAAGCTTCAGCCGTGCCGAAATTGCCCGGTTGGTCCAACTTGGTCGCGTGCGGCATGAACGGGAAGCCCTCCTTCCTGAACACGCCAGGGCGCGCCTCAAGGCACCCAGTGAACTCCTTTCCATGTTACCTGCGCAGCAGCATCTCCGGGCGAGAGCCAAGGAGGGCGCCGTGCTGGCTTTCCTCCAGTTGGAAGAAGAAGGGCATGTCAACCGCACGGACGAGGTCGTCGGGGACATGCTCGATACTATCACAGGTCGAGCGGCCAAGTTGCTCAAGGGCGATAGCCATTACGACGAGGGCGAAAGACAGAAACGCATCGTCGCTGTCCCCAATTTCAGTGCGCGCACTCTGCGCCGATGGGTGACTGCCTACGAGAGGTTCGGGATTTCGGGCCTCTTCGACGGGATTGGCAAGCAAGGCAATACCAGTCGGCGGCTGTGCCCACGCACCCAGATGATCCTGGCAGATTGCGTTCGTGGCTACATGACGACGCAAGAGAAAACGCAGGCTGAAATTTACAAGGACGTCAAATGTGCCTTCGAAAAGGAGAATGCCAGCCGTCGTGCCAACGGTGTTGCGGAACTCGTGCGCCCTTCCAAAGAAACGGTGCGTCAAGCCATTTTGGCGCTCGACCCCTATCAATGCGACGTCGCACGAAAAGGTCCCGAAGCCGCGCGGCGCAAGCATGCTCCGACCGGTATTGGTCTTAATCTCACTCGGCCTCTCCAACGTGTTGAAATGGATACCTGGAAAGTCGATCTGATATCGCTGCTGGCCGACTCCGGTATTCTCCATTTCCTGACTGACGAGGAAAAACGAGATCTTGGTCTGACGGGAAAGAAGAAGCGCTGGTGGCTCACCGTCGCCATGTGCGCGACGACCCGCTGCATCCTTGCGATGCGCATGTCGCGCACGCCCTCCGGGCAAGCGACAATCCAAACGCTCGACATGATGATGCAGGATAAGGGCATTTGGTCGGATGCTGTTGGCTCGCTCTCGTCGTGGCACATGCGCGGACACACGCCTTACATCTTCACTGATTGCGGCTCCGAATACGTGTCCTACGACGTCAGGGTGGCGGCCGAAGACCTTGGCATCAGTCTGGCACATGCGCCCGGCGGCCTGCCGGAAATGCGTGGACGGGTCGAGAGAGTCTTCAAGACGGCGTCAATCCAGCTGATGCCGCGCCTGACGGGGCGCACCTTCAGCAACATGATCGAGCGGGGCGACTATGACTCGAAGGGAAGGGCTGCCCTGACCGCTGACGACCTCTGTGCAGCGCTGACACGCTGGGTTGTAGATATTTACCACCGTAGTCCGCACGAGGGCCTGGACGGGGAGACGCCGGGCAATTGCTGGGACCGTTTGACCGAGAAGTATGGTGTCGCCCCTGCTGCCGACCTGCGGCGGCGGCGCATGGCATTCGGCACCCGAATGACTCGCGTCGTCGGCGAAGGTGGAATTACCGTTCTCGGGCTCCGCTATCATTCCGAAGCGCTCGCCAGATTGATGCTAAGGCGCCGGAAGCATGAGGTCAGGTTGCGGTGGTATGGCGAAGATCTTGGTTCTATCGCTGTCGAGGTCGATGGAGAGTGGTTCGAAGTCCCATCCGTCATGAGGAGCTTTGATGGGGTCCGCGCCCAATCATACCTCTTGGCGCGACGAGCGCTGCAAGCCCGTTTCAAACATGAGGCGGTTCTCCAAGAAAGCATTGTCTTGCAAGCGATCACCGAGATCGAGGCCATCAACGCCAATGCGATGCGGCGGGTGGGTCTTCTCGTTGAGGACTGGAGCGAAGAGAGGCTGCTTCGAGAGGAGGAGAACCTCTTCATCGGGTTTGAGATCGAGGCCGATCGCGAAGCCACACCGAAACAGGAGGCCGACCGCAGCTACGGGTATGACCTGCCGACAACGGACTCAGTTGTTTACGGGGGTGTGCAGAAAAAAGTTCACCAATCTTCCGCCAACGTTTCCGTCCCCGCCCAATCGGACGAATTTTCGGGCGGTGCCGACCGTTATCCCCTCTCGGATGACGATTTGGACGACCCAGATATCCAGATCGAGGACAAATAATGACCACCGACACACAACGCTCCAAACAGGAGATCCGCGCCGCCGTTGCGGGTATTCGCGGAAGCTACATTGCCACGAAACGTGATGGCTATTTCGCAACGGCACTCGACCGTTTGATCGCGACCAACGAGCAGACGGCAATCGCAGAACCTGTGAGGTTTACGTCCACGGGCGAGGCGCGCGGTATCATTGTCGTCGACGGTGCAGGTGGGGGAAAGACATCGCTCGTGCAGCGCGGCCTTGCTATGCATCCGGGGCTGAAGCCCTCGGAGACGAGCAGGCCGGTGGTCAGCATTACGGTTCCCAATCCCGCCACGCTGAAAAGCGTGGCGCAGGAAGCCCTCAAGGCAACCGGCTACACCGGCGGCGAGAAGAAGCGCACTGTATGGGAGATGTGGGAGCTGCTGCGTGAGCGGTTTAAGATGCTGGGCACGGTCGTTTTCTGGATCGATGAAGCCCACGATCTCTTCCCGCATGGCTCGAAGTCCGAGGCCCCCCACATCCTCAAGACTTTCAAGTCCCTGATGCAGGGGGACGGGGCCGTGATCGTGATCCTCTCGGGCATCGAGAGCCTCTGGGATAGCATCTCGTTCGATCACCAGGTCCAGCGCCGCTATTCGAAGTTCGAGCTGCCCCCGGTGACGGCCTCCACGGACTCAAATCTGATCTGGAAACTCATGGTCAGTTTCTGCGAACGCGTTGGTCTCGAACCGCCCAAAGCCGGCGACCTTCTTGAACGCATCATACATGCAGGTCGAAAGCGTTTTGGCCTTTGTATCGAGCAGATGATCAGCGCCATCGAAATCGCACTGCTGCGGGGAGATACCACGCTGGCTGCCCAGCATTTCGCGGACGCGTTCTTCGCTCAGGAAGCATGTTCCGTCAGCGACAACGTCTTTCTGTCTCCTCGATGGTCGTCGATCAAGCTGATCGCATAGGCACGCCTTGAGCCTTCTCACCTCAAAACATCACTCAACCACGAAGGGCCCAAACATGCCGGTTCTGTTTCCTTTTCTTGAATTCGACCCGGAGGAGACGGCGATCTCCTACGCAGCCCGTCTCGCGAGCCTGCATATCGGGTCGTCTGTTCTCCCATTTCTTCGTGACATAGAGGTGAAGGCCAGCGACCTGTTGGCATGCAAAGATCAGGCCTTGGAGCGTCTGGCCTCCATGGCGGGCGTCGATGTGGCCGATCTTCACCGCAACTCGGCGCGCAGCCTTGGGAAGCGCTGGTTTGACCTCCGGGGAAACGTGCTGAGCGCGGAATTCTTTGCCAACCCATACACGGTTTTCTGCCCGGCGTGCCTGCGAGAGGACGATGCAGGAGGGGCTGACCCAGCGCTTGCCCGCCGTGGGCGCTTGATCTGGACGCTCCGCCCGGTGCGGACTTGTCCCGTGCATGGCCTTGCGCTCATTCGCAGGAAAAAGGTGGCGTGGGATGACGCGTTCCACCAGCTGGCGCTGCGGGTCCCGGAGCGCAATGATGCCCTGGATGAACTGGTGGACGGGGCTTTGCAGCGATCTCCATCGCCCTTGCAGGAATACGTCATTGCGCGCCTCGATGGAGCCATGGGCCCGACCTGGCTCGACAGTCAGACACTCGAGCAGGCTGTCCGTGCGACCGAGATGCTGGGCGTTCTTCTGGAGTTTGGACCGGAGGCGCAACCTGGCCAGCTCTCCGACAACGATTGGGATGCCGCAGGCCGTGCCGGCTACGCGGCGACCTCGAAAGGGGAGGGCGGCATCCGGGATGCGTTTCAAGCCACGCAATCGCGCTTTCTGAAGCAGGGCATCAAACCCGAGCGCGGCAACGTCCTGGGCGCGACGTATCGATGGCTCGCTTCGCCCAAGAACTCGAAGGACCCGGGCGACATCCGTCGCATCATGCGCGAACATATCTTCGCGACGATCGAGGTTGCGGCGGGCACGTCGATCCTTGGAGAGAGACTGCCTCGCCGTCGCCTTCACAGCGTGGAGTCTCTCGCGTCCGAAGCGAAGCTTGATCCGCGGACGCTTCGGAACGTTCTCGCAGCGCGAGGACTGGTTCCAATTGACGGCAAGGTCACGGGCTATCACGTTTTTGACGCGGACGAGGGCGACCGGGTCGCAGCATCGATCCAGCGCTCCACGAACGTGATATCACTGCCGAAGGCGCTGAACTGCACACGGCCCCAGGCAGGACAGCTCGTTGACGAAGGCATGCTTGATCCGATCGCGGATGGCCGGAAGCGAGTTGCTGGGCGGACTCGAAAAGCGATCGACAACCGGGATATTGAGCGGTTCCTTCTGGCCCTGCGTGCATCCACACGGCCCACTGACAAGGCGGTCGAGGGGATGGTCCCGATTTCCAAGGCCGCCGAGAAGGCGAGACTGTCCTGCATGGAGATCGTGCATCTCGTGCTTGGCGGCTTCCTACAGAATGTTGCGCGTATCGGTGAGGTCGAAGGCTATGCCGCAATCCTCGTCGATCCAGTCGAAATCCGAACTCAAAAAGCCCTCCATCTACCTGGCATCTCCGCCTCGCAAGCTTTTGCGCGGCTGAAACTTCCGAAGTCCACCGGATGGGAGTTGGTGCACCGGGAGGAAAACCCGCGACTTGAACCCATCGTGATCGAGGGTCCGAACCGACAGCATCGGTTTTTTCGGTTCAGAGAAGATACCGTTGCGGCCTTCGCATCCGAATACACGACCGAGATACGTGTCGCGAACGCAAACGACGTCGAGAAGAAAGACGTCGTAGCGACGCTGAAAAAGTGCGGCGTGCGACCAGTTCTCGGTGAGGCAGAAATCGGTCTCGATCTCTACTGCGCAGCAGCTATCCCGACGATCGAACCGGCGTGAATTATCCCCGCGCGGCAGTGCTGCCGACGGGCAAAAGGAAACAACTCTGCACACAAAGGCCGCCCATCGGGCGGCCTTTTTTCGTTTGCCGTGATCGGGACCGGGAGCTATAAATCTGTAGGAAGCGGAACGGGCTTTTTTCAGATTATGGGCCATTTTTTTTCGTGGTCACGATTTGCCTGTCAAAAGGACAAATCGGCAGATTTTTCCGAATCCACGCCTCCAGATATCAATGACTTAGGAGCGGCTGATGGCCATAAATTGCTGGTCGCTTCAGAAGTAGTCAGATGTGCCGCCAAGCAAAGTTTGCGCTTTTTGGGGAGTTTTGCGCACATTTTCCAAGCAAAACGCGCACATTGAGGCTTGAGACGTAACCGGGACGCAAAGTTCGTTTCGAAGGCTGGCTCCTGCCTTTTGACATAGGGCCAGCCCGGAGCCAGAGCAATCGACTCTTCTGATACGGCGAGACCAAAAGAAGGCCGTGGATCATTCGCGGCCTTTCTTATTCTCAGTCACAAGATCCGTTTGGGTCCAGCGCCTATGAGATAGATGGCGCCGACGGTTCGCCGATGAGACTCAGGTGACGCTCATCGTTCCGCTTCGGCGGGGACGGTGCACGCTTTCAAGCGCAGCCCTCGCCCGGACCCGATCGGAAACGATCCAGGCTCGGCGAAGGATTTCCTTCTGGCAATAGAGCGAGACCTGAACACGCTGACCGGGGGCGGGTCCGCCCACCGAATAGGAATCGTCTTCGTAAATATGACAGAGGGACGGCGCTCCTCCGAGTTCACGGATCAGAGATGGAGCCAGTTGGATACCTCGGTGTGCCCTAAAGTGGCTGGAACGCCGAACGCAACCGGCCCCAAGCCGCCTTCGATTAGGACCCACGGCGCTGCGATGTAGATCAGCCGAAGTGGACCTTGATGTTCTCCAAAATATGCACTCAGCTTTAGACCTACCCGGGGCCAATTGCGGTTTTGCACGATGGTGTGCAATGTCCGCAGCATGACCGTTGAGCCTGCCGCACCACATATTGTTCGTCCCATCGATATCCTGTCGGGTCTTGGTGTTCTCGGGCGGGCCGAGATGTGCCAGATCATCGCTCTCAACCAAGGACGACACCCGATGACCAAACCTATGATGGACCTGCGTGCGCTTGTCGAAAAGAGTGCCGATTCCGACCTGCTGCGTGAGATGATCGGCTTCGCAGCCGAGCGGCTGATGGAACTTGAGGTCGGCGCCAAGACCGGTGCCGATTACGGCGAGAAAAGCAGCGATCGGCTGGCGCAACGGAACGGATACCGCGACCGAGACTGGCAGACCCGTGCGGGCAGCGTCGAGCTGCGCATTCCGCGTCTGCGTACCGGGTCGTACTTCCCGTCTTTCCTCGAG
>NZ_FOYI01000005.1 GCF_900116005.1 Poseidonocella sedimentorum | reverse complement strand
CCACTGGACCGTTTGCCGCTGCGCGGACCGGAAGGCGCTCCGCGCGTTCGATCCTCAAACGGTCCACTGGACCGTTTGCCGCTGCGCGGACCGGATCTCACTCCTTCAGCATCAGCAACAGGGCGCCGACTGTGACGAGGATCCCGACGATCACCAGCGGTGTCGGCCCGCCATGGCGCAGCGCCAACTCCCAGCCGATCACCCAGCTCGGCACGATATAGGTATAGGCCATGACCTTCGACGCGGGCAGGCGCAGCGCCGCGTATTGCATGAGCACAAAGGTCATCGCGCTGGCGAAAACCACCAGATAGAGCAGCGAGATCCAGAAGACGGGCGGCAAACCGGCCCAGTCCGTCGCCACGATCGCGGGCAGGCCGATCAGCGTCAGCAGCACGAAGGCCATGATCAGCACGCCGAGCGAAAAGGCGATCACCGGCTCGCCCCGGTTCAGCTTCGGCACCAGCGGGGTGTAGATCGCATGGGCCACGCAGCCGATGAAATAGACCATCTCGCCGCGCCCGATCTCGAAGCGCACCAGCGCCGCGAGGTCGGCCCGGAAGATCACCCAGAGCGCGCCCAGCGCCCCCAGGGCAAGCCCGAGCGCGATCCGCCGCGTCGTCCGTTGCCGCATCAGGAGCCAGCCGAACCCCGCCGCCATCACCGGCGTGAGCGTGAAGATCGCCGAGGCCCGGACCGGATCGGCCGTCCGGAGCCCCTCGAACATCAGCGCGAAATAGGCGGCGAAGAGCACCCCGAGGACCAGATAGCGCCACAGGCTGCGATAATACACGGCCCGGATCTTGCCACGCGCCGCCGCGATCGCGCCCAGGATGATCGCCGCCAGAAGAAAGCGCAGCGCGTTGAAGGCAACCGGATCGAGCAACGGCGCGGCCAGCGCGCCGAGCGAGAACGAGCCCGCCACAAGCAGCGAAAACAACAGCATCGCCAGATGCCCGCGCGCCTGCTCCGTCATGCGACCCCCGTCAGCCCATCGTCCAGGATTTGGACTCTTCCTTGAGGAAATTCACGAAGGCCTGAACCTTGATCGTGCGGTGCAGATCGACATGGGTGACGAGCCAGAGCGGCGCGCCCCAGTCCGGATTGGCCGGGCTCACCTGCACCAGATCATTGGTGGGGGCCTGCATCAGGGTCGGGAAAAATCCGATCCCGATCCCCGCCTCGACCGCTTCGGCCTGCACCCGGTCATCATCGCTGCGGAAGACGATGTTCTCCTCCGGCACGTTCTGCCAGAGCCAGCGATAGAAGGGCGCGCGCGTGTCGCGGTCGTCGTTGCAGACAAAACGGTGGTTGGCGTAATCCTCCGGCCCGGTCGGGCGGCCGTGGCGCGCAAGGTAATCGCGGCTGGCGAAGAGGGCGTTGTCGAAGGTTACGAAGGGCTGGACGACGTTGTCCGGCTCGTCCGGCGCCTGGCCCGCGCGAATCGCCACATGCGCCTCGCCGTATTCCAGCCGGTAGAGCCGGTTGCCGGTGGTGTAGCGCAGGATGATCTCGGGATGTTCAAGCTGGAAACGGTGCATGACCGGCGCCAGCAGGCTCGACAGCCGCGTGACCGATGTCACCACCAGCTCGCCCGAGACCGAGTCGCCCCGGCCCTTGATCCGCCCGGCCAGCTGGCCGAACTGCTCGTCGGTGGTCTGGGCCACGCGCATGAGGTCCAGCCCGGCCTCGGTCGGCGTGTAGCCGCGCGCATGACGCTGAAAGAGCTTGACCCCGAGCCGCCCTTCGAGCGCATCCACATGGCGGATCACCGTCGCGTGGTGCACGCCAAGCACCTCGGCCGCGCCGCTCACCGTGCCCAGACGCGCCACCTGCAACGCGGTGCGCACCTCATCCCAATTGTCCATGATCCGGCCTCATCCGTGCGCAACGCCACATGCCGCCCCTCTAAAACCCCCTTCCGTTCGGGAATGCAAGAGGGCAGGCCCCCGGGTGGCATTCCGCCGTGGCCTTTTGCCGTGGCCTTCCGCCGTTCAATCCGCCGCGCCCTTCCGCCAAGCGCCCCCCGCATACGTTGACTCGCCCCTCATTTCGCGCTATCCGCGCACCAACTTCCGGGAGCCCGTCGTGTCTTCCGGTCCCGGGCCCTGTTCCGGGATCGCCCTCCACCAGCGCGTTGCGCCCGTGGGGGCGTTTGTGCATGGACCAATCTGCCCCTATCTTCGGGGTGTCACGAAACGGCGGCTGAAAGGAGCCCGAGGCATGTTTGAAAATCTGTCCGAACGTCTCTCCGGCGTCTTTGATCGCCTGACGAAACAGGGCGCGCTCTCCGAGGATGACGTCAAGACCGCCCTGCGCGAGGTGCGTGTGGCGCTGCTGGAGGCGGATGTCTCGCTCCCCGTCGCGCGCGATTTCGTCAAGGCGGTGCAGGCCAAAGCGACCGGTCAGGCCGTCACCAAGTCGATCACCCCCGGCCAGCAGGTGGTCAAGATCGTCCATGACGAGCTTGTCCATGTGCTCACCGGCGACGAGGATCCCGGCAAGCTCAAGATCGATAACCCGCCCGCGCCGATCCTGATGGTCGGCCTGCAGGGCTCGGGCAAGACCACCACCACCGCCAAGCTCGCTAAGCGGCTCAAGGAGCGCGAGAACAAGCGCGTGCTCATGGCCTCGCTCGACGTGAACCGCCCCGCGGCAATGGAACAGCTCCAGATCCTCGGCGCCCAGATCGGCGTCGACACGCTGCCCATCGTCAAGGGCGAGGATCCCGTCACCATCGCCAAACGCGCCAAGACCCAAGCGGCGATGGGCGGCTATGACGTCTACATGCTCGACACCGCCGGGCGCCTCCACATCGACGCCGAGCTCATCGCCCAGGCCGCCGCCGTGCGCGACGTGGCCCAGCCGCGCGAAACGCTGCTCGTGGTCGATGGCCTGACCGGTCAGGACGCGGTCAACGTCGCCACCGAATTCGACGACAAGATCGGCGTCTCCGGCGTGGTCCTCACGCGGATGGACGGCGACGGGCGCGGCGGCGCGGCGCTCTCGATGCGCGCCGTGACCGGCAAACCCATCCGCTTCGTCGGCCTCGGCGAGAAGATGGACGCGATCGAGACCTTCGAGCCCTCGCGCATCGCCGGCCGGATCCTCGGCATGGGCGATATCGTCAGCCTCGTGGAAAAGGCGCAGGAAACGCTGGAGGCCGAGCAGGCCGAACGCATGATGCGCCGCTTCACCAAGGGTCAGTTCAACATGAACGACCTGCGCAGCCAGCTTGAGCAGATGATGAAGATGGGCGGCATGGAGGGCATGATGTCCATGCTCCCCGGCGCGGCCAAGATGCAAAAGCAGATGGATGGCGCCGGCATCGACGACAAGATGCTCAAACGCCAGATCGCGCTGATCCAGTCCATGACCAAACGCGAACGCGCCAACCCCCAGATCCTGCAGGCCAGCCGCAAGAAGCGCATCGCCAAGGGCGCGGGGCTCGAGGTCTCCGAGCTCAACAAGCTTCTCAAGATGCACCGGCAGATGGCCGACATGATGAAGAAGATGGGCAAGATGGGCAAAGGCGGGATGCTCAAACAGGCGATGAAGGGCATGATGGGCAAAGGCGCGCCCTCCCCCGAGGAGATGGCCGCGGGCATGGACCCCAAGGCGCTCGAACGCGCGGCCAAGGCCATGGGCGGCGGTATGCCCGGGCTTGGCGGCGGGGCGCTCCCCCCGGGCCTCAGCGGTTTCGGCAAGAAGAAGTGATCGCCGCGCGATCCACATATCCCGCGCCCCGGGTGGCGCGTCGCCTCGTCATGGGGCAAGCACGCGTCGCGCGGCAGCGCGGCCTTGTGCGCATGGTTGCGGTGCGCGCGCGATGATCGCCAAGACGCCGCTCTACCCGGTGATCGAGACCGATCGCCTGCTCCTCACGTCGATCGCCGAGCCGGAGTTCGATGCCGTGGCGCAGTACCTTCTGCCCGGCGCCCCGCGGTTCATCGATGCCGCGCAGGATCGCGATGCGCTCTGGTGGTCGCTCGCCACCATGATCGGCCATTGGAAAATGCGCGACTACGGCCATTTCGCGGTCTTCGAAAAATCCCGCGGCGTGAACATCGGCCTCGTCGGCCCGTGGTATCCGCGCGGCTGGCCCGAGCCGGAACTGGCCTGGCAACTCATCGAGGGGTTCGAGGGGCGCGGCTACGCGACCGAGGCAGCCCGCGGCGCGCTCCACTGGCTGTTCAAGACGCGCAAATGGGTCACGGTGACCTCGCTCATCGCCGATGACAACACCGCCTCCATCGCATTGGCCAAGCGGCTCGGTGCCGAGCCGGAGGGGCTCTTCGAGCACCGAATGCTGGGCGAGGTCCGCATCTGGCGCCACCACCGCGCCACCTATGACGCCTGGGCCATCGCTGAGGAGGGCACCGTATGACCAAAGCCCTCCCCGTGCTCGAGACCGAGCGGCTGCGCCTTGAGCCGCCCTCGCTTGCCATTCTCGACGCCGAGAAGCGGTTCTGGGCCTCCGACCGCGCCACCTTCGCTGGCGGCCGGATGACCGGCCCGCAGGTCTGGCGCTACCTCGCGCTGCAGCGCGGGCATTGGGATCTGCTGGGCTACGGCATGTTTTCCGTGGTGGAAAAGCAGAGCGGCGCGCCCGTGGGGCTCATCGGCCTCTGGGGGCCGGAGCCTTGGCCCGAGCCGGAGCTGGCCTACAACATCTATGAGGGATCGAGCGGCAAGGGCTACGCCGAGGAAGCCGCCCGCGCGGTTATGGGCTGGAACTTCGGGGCCCTGGGCCGCGAGCGCCTGATCTCGGTGATCCACCCGGACAACCTCCCGTCCCAGCGGCTGGCCGCCCGCCTTGGCGGCGCGCCCACCGGCGAGCAATTCACGCCAAACCCCGACGCCGATCCGGTGGACATCTGGCGCTACTGCGCACCGGAGGGCCGGTCATGAGCGTCTCGATCCCCGTTCTGGAGACCCAACGCCTGATCCTGCGCGGCCCCGAGCCCGGGGATTACCCCGATTTCAAGGCAACCTTCTCCTCCTATCGCTCGCGCTTCATGGGCGGGCCGCTCAATGCCTATGAGGCCTGGATGCTCTATGCCGCCGAGATCGGCCACTGGGACATTCGCGGCTTCGGCATGTGGATGATCCATGACCGCGAGAGCGACCGGACGCTCGGCATGGCCGGCGGCTGGTTCCCGGCGAAATGGCCCGAGCGCGAGCTTGCCTGGATCATCTGGCCCGAGGTGGCCGGGCGCGGCATCGCGCTGGAGGCGACCCATGCCTGCCGCAAGCACTTCTACGAAACCCTCGGCTGGGACGGCGCGGTGAGCTACGTCGATCCGAAAAATCTCGACTCGATCCGGCTGGCCGAACGGCTCGGCGCCAAGCGCGACCTTGAGGCCGCCAGCGTCGATGGCCATGACCTGTGCTACCGCCACCCCTCGCCCGCCGCCCTGCGCTCCGGGCAGATTTCCGACGGGATCGAGATGGAAATCGCCAATTACATCGACCCGCTCTTCACACCGAAAGGGATGCCCGTTGACTGATGCGCCGACAGATCCAGTGACCCGCGCCTCGACCCTTCTGGCCGGACACCGCGAGAGCATCGACCGGCTCGACGCGATCCTCGTCTACACCCTTGGCGAGCGGTTCAAACACACTCAGGCCGTGGGGAAACTCAAGGCCGAACACGACCTTCCCCCGTCCGATCCGGCCCGCGAAGCGGCCCAGATCGCGCGGCTCGAAGACCTGGCGAAACGGGCCGACCTCGACCCGGAATTCGCCAAGGCGTTCCTGAATTTCATCATTCAGGAAGTCATACAGCACCACGAGAAACACCAGCAATGACCGGCCGGGACTCCCCGGCCACCCCCTGATATCCAAAGGAGAAAACACATGGCTATCAAACTTCGTCTCGCCCGCGGCGGCTCCAAGAAACGCCCCTTCTACCGGATCGTCGTCGCCGACAGCCGCATGCCGCGCGACGGGCGCTACATCGAGAAGCTCGGCACCTACAACCCGCTCCTGCCCAAGGACAGCGAAGAGCGCGTCAAGATGGACATGGAGCGCGTGCAATACTGGCTCGGTGAGGGCGCCCAGCCGACCGACCGCGTCTCGCGCTTCCTCGAAGCCGCGGGCGTTGTCTCCAAGAAAGAGCGCGCCAACCTGAAGAAAGCCGAGCCTGGCGCGAAAGCCAAGGAGCGCGCGGAAGAGAAAGCGGCCAAGGCCGCCGAAGCCAAGGCCGCCGCGGAGGCACCGGCCGAAGACGCCGCGGCGGAATAATCCGCCCGCTTTGACAGAACTGCGCCGGCCCCCGCGCGGGGCCGGCCTCGCGCCAACGCATCAGGGAGGCTCCGATGTTCGGACTGATCCGACTCGTGATCTTCGCGCTCTTTGCCTTCGCGGCGGGCGTTCTCTTCGAGCGCCAGCAGGCGTCTGAAAAATGCCTTGCCACCGGCGGCACCATGACGGCCGGGCTCTGCCTCGGGGCGGGCTCGTGAGCGGCCCGGAGGCGGCCCGCGTTGTCGTCGGTTCCATCGCCGGGGCCTTTGGCGTGCGCGGCGAGGTGCGCATCAAGAGCTACTGCGCCGAGCCCTCGGACATCGCCGACTACAACCCGCTCACCCTCGAAGACGGGCGCGCCCTCACGCTCACGCTCATCCGGCCGATCAAGGGCGGGTTTGCCGGGCGGCTCTCGGGCGTGGCCGAGAAGGAAGACGCCGACGCGCTCAAGGGCGCCGAGCTTTATACTGACCGAGACAGGCTCCCCTCCCTGCCCGACGATGAATTTTACCACGCCGATCTCATCGGCCTGACCGTGCTCGACACCGGCGGCGCCGAGCTCGGCCAGGTCCGGGCGATCCAGAACCACGGCGCGGATGACCTGCTCGAAGTGCAGGGACCGGGGCTCAAGGCCACCGTGCTCGTCCCCTTCACTCGCGCCATTGTGCCCACGGTCGACCTCGATCAGCGGCGCATCATCATCGACCCGCCCGAAGGGCTGTTCTGAGATGGTCACGCCCACCAAATCGCACGGCCGCCTCTCGGTCGGGGCCTCGCTCAAACCGCGCGAGTTGATGACGCCGACGCCGCAGCTCAAGGGCGCCTGGACGGCAAAGGTCATCACGCTTTTCCCCGAGCTGTTCCCCGGTGTGCTGGGGGGCTCGCTCACCGGCAAGGCCCTCCAGGAGGGGCTCTGGCGGCTGGAGACGGTTGACCTGCGCCAATTCGGCGAGGGGCGCCACCGCAACGTCGACGACACGCCCGCAGGCGGCGGCGCGGGCATGGTCCTGCGGCCCGACGTGGTGGGCCGCGCGATCGAGAGCGCGCAGGCGGGCGCGCGCGGCGTCTGGCCGGTGCTCTACATGTCCCCGCGCGGGCGGCGGATGGATCAGGCGCTGATGCACTCGCTGAGCGAGGCCGACGGCGTGACGATCCTCTGCGGCCGGTTCGAAGGGGTCGATCAACGGGTGCTCGATCACTACGGGGTGCTGGAGGTCTCGCTGGGGGATTTCGTCCTCACCGGCGGCGAGATCGCGGCGCAGGCGCTCATCGACGCGACCGTGCGGCTCCGGCCCGGCGTGCTCGGCAATTCCGAAAGCACCGCGCAGGAAAGCTTCTCGGACGGTCTGCTGGAACACCCCCAATACACCCGCCCCGCCGAGTGGCAGGGCCGCGCGATCCCCGAGGTGTTGCTTTCGGGCCACCACGGCAAGATCGAAGAGTGGCGACAGGCGCAGTCGAAAGAGCTTACCAAAGCCCGCCGCCCGGACCTTTGGGCCGCCTATGAGGCACGCAAGAAGCGCTGAGCCGGGCCAGCGGCAGGACGTGGTCTGCCGCTCTGCCCTTCGAACGGCGTGCTTTATCGTACCACGAACATCTTCCCTCACAGGTCAACGCGCGCTGGCAAAGCGGCAGGCCTCGGGGCGTCCTGCCGCTGGCCCGGCGGCTTCGCCTTGGCTCCGGGCCGAAACCAGCCCTTCCCCCTTGCCAGACAGGGCCGCATTGGCTATCAGCCGGGCACGCCCACCCGGGAAACCGAGTCGGGCGCCTTTGTTCTGTGCGGCCGCCTCAAGCGATACTTCTTCGGATCGCGCCTCGCGGCAGGAACGGACAGCGCGAAGGGCCACAAGTAACGATGACCTGATCTCTGGCGGGCGCGCAGGCGCGCGGACCCGAACGAAGACCGAGAGCTCTGAGGCGCGAATGACCTTTGCGGACCAAACCGCAAGCAGCATAGGAGAGATCAGATGAACCTGATCGCAAAGCTGGAGGCCGAACAGATCGCCTCCCTCGGGAAAGAGATTCCCGATTTCAAAGCCGGCGACACGATCCGCGTCGGCTACAAGGTGACCGAGGGCACGCGCACCCGGGTGCAGAACTACGAAGGCGTCTGCATCAGCCGCAAGAACGGCGAAGGCATCGCCGGCTCGTTCACCGTTCGCAAGATTTCCTTCGGTGAAGGTGTGGAACGGGTGTTCCCGCTCTACTCGACCAACATCGACAGCATCGAGGTTGTGCGCCGGGGCCGTGTCCGCCGCGCCAAGCTCTACTACCTCCGCTCGCGGCGCGGCAAATCCGCCCGGATCGCCGAAGTCACCAATTACAAGCCCAAAGCGGGCGCAGAAGCGTAAGGAGCGTCGCGATGAAAAAAGAAATCCATCCCGACTATCACGTCATCAACGTCAAGATGACCGATGGCACCATGATCGAGATGCGCTCGACCTACGGGTCGGAAGGCGACACGCTCTCGCTCGACGTGGATCCCACGGTGCACCCGGCCTGGACCGGCGGCAACTCGCGCCTCATGGACACCGGCGGCCGCGTCTCCAAGTTCAAGAAGAAATACGAAGGCCTCGGCTTCTAAGAGCCCCCGGCATTCCCCAAGATCAAACGCCGCCCCACCCGGGCGGCGTTTTTCGTTGGCTTGAGGGCAGGCACGGGCAAAGGCTTCGGCAAAACAGTCGCCGGCTGGCGGCCTAGTTGCGAGCGCCGATGAACTGGCGGGGATCTATCACGACCCCGCGCCGCAGATTACGGAGCGATATACGGCTGGACCGACCGTGGTCGTCAGTGATGATCCAGTCGCGGAGCTCCACCGGCCCGGTCGAGAACACCATGGTGATCGCGCCGGCGTCCGGCCTGCCCGGATCGACCATCCGGACCCGGGCAAGACCGCCCTCAACCTCGACCGACCGGACCATGCCGTCGCGGCCCAGATCGACGGGGTCGCGCAGAAGGATGTGGAGCGGCACCTGGCCGACCGGGATCACGGTCATCGTCTGCTTGGTGCGGTTCACGATCCCTGCCCTTGTGCCCTCCGCGAAGAGCGTGATCGGGACCGGGTCGAAATATTCGAACCGCAATCGCCCGGGGCGGCTGAGATAGAAGATCCCCTCGCTCACGTGGCCATCGGAGCTTTGCTGGGACAAAGCTGCCCTGCATCGTGTCGATGCCGTTGATGTAGCGGTTGAGATCATTGACCACCTTCGGATCGACGCTCTGGGCTTGCGACGGCGCGCCATTGCAGAGCCCGGCAAGGGCGAGGACCAGTGCAAAGCCGGCGATGATGTGTCTGCGTTTCATGAACCTTGTCTCGCTGGCTGCTGCCGTCACCTTCACCCGGTGGAACATCTTCGGCTCGATCGTACCGCGCGCCTCTGATCCTAGTCCGCCGGTCCCGAAATCTCCAAAGACACCGCGGCGTACCAGTCCGCGACCTCGCGCATTTCGGCGTCGGTCATCCCTTCGGCGATGGGGCTCATGATGTCGTGCGCGCGCTTGCCGATGCGGAAGGCCTTGAGCTGGGTTTCGATGTAGATGTTGGTCTCACCTGCGAGGTTGGGGGCGCCCGCGAAGGTGGCGATTCCATCGGTGCCGTGGCAGGAGACGCAGGCTTGGGGCGCCGCGTCCGGGCTGGTGCCGTCGGGCAGTGTCGCCACAACCGTTTGCGCCGCGTACCACGCGGCGACGTCGGCGATCTGTTCGGCGCTCAGGCCAGCCGCCACAACCGTCATCATCTCATGCTCCCGCGCGCCGGTCTTGAAGGCCATGAGCTGGGTCTCGAGATAGTCCTGCGGCTCGCCGCCGATGTGGGGCGCGATGGGGACGCGGGCGTAGCCGTCGATCCCGTGGCAGGTGCGGCACATGCCCGCCAGCTTCCGGCCCGCGTCGGGGTCGGCGGCGTCAAGGGGCGACCCGGCGAGCATGAGCCCGCCGAGCGCCAGTGTCATAAGCCGCTTCATTCGCCGTAGCTGATGCGATAGAGCGCGCCAGCCAGATCGTCGGAGACGAGGATCGAGCCATCGCGCAGCTGCGCCACGTCGACGGGCCGGCCGAGGTATTCGTCATTCTCGTCGATCCAGCCTTCGGCAAAGGGCTCGGAGGTCGCGTTCCCCTCGGCATCGACATAGGTCACCATGACCCGCGCACCGACCGGCGTGGTGCGGTTCCATGAGCCGTGCTGCGCCGAGAAGATGGCGTTCTTGTACTTCTCGGGGAACATGTTCCCGGTGTAGAAGCTCATGCCGAGATCGGCGGCGTGGGCCACCATATCCACCACCGGATGCACCACCTCGACGGGCACCTCTTCGCCCTTGTACTCATTGGTGCGCACCGTGCCGCCGCCGAACCACGGGTGGCCGAAGTTCTGGCCCATCTCGGTCTGGCGGTTGAGCTCGCCCGGCGGGATGTCATCGCCCATTCCGTCGACCTGATTGTCGGTGAACCACAGCTCGCCCGTGACCGGGTGGAAGTCATGGCCGACCGAGTTGCGGATGCCGTAGGTATAGACCTCGCGGCCCGTGCCGTCGGTGTTCATCCGGATCATCCCGCCGATGCCCCACTCGTTGTAAAGGTCGAGCTTGTCGGCAGGCGCGACGTTGAACGGCTGGCCGAGAGAGATGTAGATCTTGCCGTCCGGCCCGATCTTGCAGACCCGCGCGGTGTGGTTGAAACTCTCTTCTTCGGGGGGGACGAGATCGCCCTTGGCCACGAGGTTGAAGGCCGCGACATCGGGGCTTTCATAGAAGAATTCCGCCGCCGGGAAGAGCAATACGCGGTTCTGCTCGGCGATGTAGAGGAACCCGTCGGGGCTGAAGCAGGGGCCGTTGGGGATCGAGAAGGTGAGCGAGGGCGCGAAGTCCTTCACCTCGTCGGCCACGCGGTCCTTGTTGCGGTCGGTCACGGCCCAGACCTTGTCCTTGCGCGTGCCCACGAAGGTCACGATGCCCTGCGGGCCCACGGCCATGTGGCGCGCGTCCGGCACCACGGCGTAGAGCTCGATCTTGAAGCCGTCCGGCAGGGTGATGCGCTCCAGCGTGCGCTTGATCCCCTCCGCATAGCGGCCGTCCTGTTCGATAAAGGTGAACTCGGTCACCCCGGTACTCTGAAAATTCGACAGCTTGTCAAGATTGTCGGGCACGTCCGCCGATTGCGCAGACGCCATCCCCGCCGCAAGGCATAGCGCCGCGGCCGTATGGAAATACGTCGTCATGAAGTCCTCCCAAAATTTTTTTGTTTGCCGTTGTCCGGCGCGGGTATCTTCCGCACCACATGACCTTAGGTCAAGTACGCGAACGTCTGAGGCATAAGCCGCCCGCGCGCAGGGTTGGGCGGGCTTTGAGCCATTTGCTTCTTTTCCTGAAGGCGCAGCGCCCGTAAAAGCGGCCAAAACGCGGTGCGAGCCGTCGAGAAGAGGGACATCGGGCATGGCGCATATCATCGTCGTCGGAAATGAAAAGGGCGGCGCGGGCAAATCCACCGTTTCGATGCATATCTCCACCGCGCTGGCGCGTCTGGGCCACCGGGTGGGCTGTCTCGATCTCGACCTGCGCCAGCGATCGCTCGGGGCATACCTGCACAACCGCAAGCGGTTTTGCGAAAAGGAAGGCATCGCGCTCGCGACCCCTGAGTACCACCCGCTTCCCGAAATCGACGAAAGCGCCCTCGCCCCGGGGGAAAACGCCTATGACAAGCGCCTCGCCCTCGCGATCGATCACTTTGACGGCGCCTGCGATTTCCTGCTGATCGACTGCCCCGGATCGCACACACGGCTCAGCCAGATCGCCCATTCCATGGCCGACACGCTGGTCACGCCCCTCAACGACAGCTTCATCGATTTCGACCTTCTGGCCAAGACCGACGAGACCGGCGAGACCGTGCTGGGCCCCTCCGTCTATTCCGAAATGGTCTGGCAGGCGCGGCAATCGCGCGCCGAAGCGGGGATGGGGCCGGTGGACTGGATCGTGCTGCGCAACCGGCTCGGCACGCAGGAGATGATCAACAAGCGCAAGATGTCGCGCGCGCTGGAGGCGCTGGCCAAGCGGATAGGCTTTCGCGTCGCGCCGGGCTTCGGCGAACGGGTCGTGTTCCGCGAACTGTTTCCACGCGGGCTGACGCTTCTCGATTTGCGGGATGTGGGCGTGCGACAACTGAGCATGTCGCATATCGCCGCCCGGCAGGAGGTCAGGGACCTGTTGAAGGCGCTTGAACTGCCGGGCGTCGAGGTGAGTTTCTAGGGCTCAGGGGAGGAGCGAGAGCAGCCCGTCGCCAAGGGCGCGGCCGTTGACCTGCATCCCATGCGCGGTGAAATGCGGCTGCTCGGTATCGCCATCGAGCAGGTTGCCCATCGGCGCCGCCACGAAGCGGACCCCGGGAATGGCGAAGGCGCTGCCGCTGGCCTCGTCAAGCTCAGCCTGCGCCGCGCGCATCCGGGCCACACGATCCGCCGGAGAGAAGCTCGTGTCCTCGTAATCCTCGGCGCAGCCGTTCCACGCGATCGGCAGGTTCGGAGCGCCGAGATCCGCGCGCAGGTCTGTCACGAACTGCGCCGCGTGGGGCAGCCAGGCATCGGCATAATCCGCGCCGGTGGTATCGTTGGCCCCGAGCGACACCACTGCGCCGACGATCTCATGCGCGGGCCCGAGTGCGTTGAGCGCCGCCACCATGTCGATCATGTCGGCGTACATCCGGCCGCCGGTGGTGTCGACGGAGGAGGTCTTGCGCCAATCTTCGGTGTTGTTGAACCCGGTCCCCGGCTCGGCCAGCGCCAGCATCAGCAGCGGCCGCCCCCGCTGCGCGGCGCGCGCAACCAACCGGCTCGCCACGGCCTGAATCGGCGAGACCCGCAGCCCCTGCACCGAGGCCACCGGCTCAATCAGCGGCGTGGGAACGTGGCGTGAGACCTCCAGCACATCGAAGCTCCCGCTCGTGCGCAGGTTGGGCATGTACCAGATCCGGGGATCATAGCCATGCTCGATCGTCGCGGCATCGGCAAATTCGCTCACCGAATTCGACATGTTGCTGTCACCGAGACAGAGCACCACGTCGCAGGCATGGACGGCGGGATCGGTGGTGGAGAGGTCATAGATCGCGAGGTCATCGAGCGTCGCATCGAACCCGCCCCCCGGCTTGAACGAGCAGCGCGGGAACGCGGCGGTGACATCCGCTGCGGCGAAATAGGCGAGCTTGGGATGAAGCTCTCCGCCCGACCGGGCGCGGCCCGACACGAGGCCGTTGCCGCTGAGTTGCGCCTTGAGCGTGCCGCGCGTGCCGAGCGTTTCGGTCCAGGTCAGGGCATAGGGCTTGCCGGGTTCGAGCGCCGCGGGAAAGCTCACGCGCGCATCGTTGTTGTTGACCCCAAGCGGCACAAGCGCGCCGGACGAAGTGTCCCAGTTGCCGCGCCCGTCAACATGGGCCGCCTCGGCGAGCGAGGCCTGGGCCGGGGGAAAAAGATTGCCCGGGGCGACCAGAGCATTGGTCGGCGCAGCGGGCGCATTATTCGGTGATTGGAGCCAACAGATGGACAGACCGACGTGCATCAGGTTGCCTTTCCCGGTTCGAGAGCACGCCAGGCACACGGCGGAAGGAAACCAACAGAAAACGATTGAACTGAAAACCGGCGCGCCGCGTCGGGCGGCCTGATCCCCTTGGAAACAACGCGTTCCAGAAGATCGGCTTTGAGGAGAGTGTCTGCCATATGAGCTCCCTTGGTGGTCCTACGGCGCTTGATGCGCCATCCCTGAAATCGGTCACTTTTCGGCAGAGCTGCCGGTGGCTCACCTAACCACCGGAGAAAAATAGATTTTTTGGAGTTAAGCCTGTCTGACACCTGCGTACGCAGGGGGAAGACGGTTAACGGCCCGAGCGCTTGAGCACCTCAAGGGCGGTTTTGGCGATGATCTTGAGATCCGTCAGGAGCGTTTCCTGGCTGCGGTAGGCCGCATCGAGATGCACGCGCGTCTCATAGCTCAGATCATTGCGCCCCGACACCTGCCAAGCCCCGGTGATTCCCGGCTTTCCCGACAGATAGGCCCAGTCGAGCGCCCCGTAGCGCATGAGCTCGTGCCCCGTCACCGGACGCGGCCCGACGAAGCTCATCTCGCCGCGCAGCACGTTCCAAAGCTGCGGCAACTCGTCGAGGCTCGTGGCGCGAAGGATGCGCCCCAGCGGGGTAACGCGGGGGTCATGGGTCAGTTTCTGGCTCGCGGCCCATTCGCGCGCCGCCGCGGGATTCGCCTGCAAATGCCGCTCCAACGCGCGGTCCGCGTCCACTTGCATGCTGCGCAGCTTCCAGCATTTGAACGCCCGTCCTCCCTCGCCGACCCGGCGATGGCCATAAAACCCCGGGCCGCCATCGAGACGCACCAGACCCCAGAGCACCGCGACGATCAGCGCCACCGGCAGCACCAGAGCCAGCGCCAGCACGATGTCGAGCCCGCGTTTCCACCCGCCGCTCTGACCCGGCGCCCGGCCCACCGGGCGCGCCTGAAACAGAGGGGTTCCAGCGGAGGTAAGGAGAGGAGCGCGAAGGTGAGGATCGTATTTCATGATGACGGGCCGCTTCTTGTTTGACGCGAGCCGGAGGTGATTGTTTCCGGCTCAGGGACAATTGCGAACCTGCGGAGTTAACCCTTCCAAGTTCTTAAAGCGGCCGCCCGGTGCCCACGCCACTGGCCTCTAATAAATATGCAATTTTAGAAGACTTTGCCTTAAACGCTCAGGCAACGATGCTGGAGGGTCCGGGCTCGCGCAGTTCATAGAGATGCGCGCCGTAATCGAGCGCCTGCGGATCGACCCGGGTGGTAACGATCCCGGCCGCCCGCGCATTGACCGTCTCCAATGCTGCGAGCCCGTCGCTGAGCTTACGCCGGCTGGTCGATTGCCAGCGCAGCGCCACGAGAATCGCATCGGCCACCCGCGAAATCACCCGCGCATCAGGGACCAGAAGGACCGGCGGCGTATCGAGCAGGATGTGATCATAGCTCTCCCGCGCGGCCTCGATGAACCGCTGGAATTGACGCGAGCTGAACATATCGGCCGAAGCCGGATTCGCCGACTCGCACATCAGGATATCGAGCCCGGTTTCGCCATCAGACAGGACGGCGTTCTGCAACTCGGTGCGCCCGGAGACGACGGACAGCAGCCCCTCTTTGCGCTCCGACCGCAGCACCCGCGCAAAGCTCGGCCGCTTTACATCGCACTCGATCAACAGGACCTTCTGCCCAAGCGCTGCGATGTTCTGCGCCAGCGCCAGCGACAGGATCGTCTTGCCCTCGTCGGCGACCGAGGAGGTGATCATGACCACCTTGGGCGGATCGTCGAGCCGCGACATCAGGAGCGAGGTCCGGATGTTGCGAATCGCTTCGGCGGCCATGGAGGAAGGCTCGCTGGCCAGCCGGGACAGAAGCTCGCTGCGGGTGGCGCCGGGCAGTTCGGGGACCTGGCCAAAGACGGTCATGCCGGTTGCGTCCTGCAGCGCCGTCACATCGCGAAACCCCTTCTGGCGCAGATCCGAGAGGGCCAGCAGCCCGATCCCGGCGAAGAGCCCGAGCACGAGGCTCAGCCCCAGAATGCGAGCCTTTTGCGGGCGGGCGGGCCCGTCAGGCAAGACCGCGTTGGACAGGATCCGGCTGTCAGGCCGCTGCAACCCCTGCTGGACGGAGGTCTCCTTCAGCCGGCCGAGGAAATACTCGTAGAGCAGCTTGGAGGCATCGGCCTCGCGGGTCAGCTGCTGAAACTCCTGCAATTCCGTGTTTTGCCGCGCGAGCGTCTCTTCAAGCTCCTCCGCGGCGGAGACAAGAGCCTGAAGGCGGGTCTCGGCGAGCTGGACTTCGGCTTCGGCCCGAGCGACCGGGCGCAGGGTACTGGCGCGCAGGAGCGAGGCGGTGGAGGCGGGCTGCGGTTGGGTCACCGGCGGCGCGCTGCGGGCCTCTTCGCGGGCCGCCGTCAAGCGCGCCCTTGCCGCCTCGATGGCGAGTTCCTGATCGGTGATTCGCCCCCGCAGGGCCTTGAGCTGACGGTCGAGCTGATCGATGCTGTCCGGCCCGATCACATCGGAGCGCGCGCGAAACGCCTTGATCCGATCCTCGGATATCTTGAGCGATTGCTTGAGGTCCGAGACGCGATCCGTGAGCCAGGCGACGGCCTGTTCGGTCGCTTCGTATTTCACGCTGATCTGCTGGTCCACGTAGGTTTGGGCGATGGTGTCGGCGATGGCAACCGCGCGATCCGCCTCCGCCGATGCCACCTTGATCTGAAAGACCAGCGAGAGCGGAAGATTGGCGACGGAGGTGCGCTTCTGAAGCCGGGTGATCGCCTTTTCGCGCTGCGCGTCCTGCTGCGGCGCGACCACGGGCTCCGCGTCTGAGATCAGGCTCATGACCCGCGACTTGAGCCGCGCCTTCAGCCCCGGTTCGGCCAGCGTCGGGTTGAACTCGGCGTCCTCGGTCAGCGCGAGCGCGTCGACCACCTGGCCCAGCAGACGGCGGCTGCGCAGCACTTCTACCTCGGTATTGAGCGCCGGCAGGTCCTTGGAGAGCCCGCCGATCACACTGTCGAGATCGACCACCTTCTCCGACCGGGTCTCCAGCACGACAGACGCCGTGGCCTCATACTCCGGTTCGGCCAGAAGATAGGCATAGACCCCGCCGAGGCCAAAGCCGACCATCGCCGCCAGGGCGAGCACAAACCGCCCGCGCCACAGCCGCGCGAATAGCGCCCCGAGATCGATGATCTCCTGCGTTGCGTCCTCGCCAAGAATGGATGGCTTTGCCATGTCAGTTCACGCCTGATTTTCAGGGTCCTATGGCTGGCAAACCTGCCGTTTCAAGGTGAACTATTAATTAACGAATTGTCGAAAGTTTCAGGGCAACCGCAACTGATGTCCTGACGATGAGTCTGTCCCCTATGTCCCTGTCTCCAAGGCCCTGCGCCCTTCGCCCCGAGGGCGGGGTGCTGCTCGTGATCCCCACACTGAACGAGGCGCGTCATATCGAGCGGTGCGTTCGGTCCTTGTTGACGCGTCCCGAAACGGGGCGCGATCTGCGCGCCGTTGTCGTCGATGGCGGGAGCGAGGATGCAACGCGAGACATCGTCATGGGGCTGATGGCGGAGTTTCCGGCGCTCGGCTGGCTCGACAACCCCGCCAGACTACAGTCCGCGGGGATCAACCTCGCGGTGCGCCGCTGCGCCCGCCCGCAGGACGAGATCCTCATCCGCTGCGATGCGCACAGCGTCTATCCCGAGGGCTACATCGGTGCGCTGATCGAGAGCATGGAGCGCAGCGGCGCGAGCGCGGTCACGGTGGTGATGGATGCGGCCGGCAGCAACGGCTTCCAGCGCGCCGCCGCCTGGATCGCGGGCACGCTGCTCGGCAACGGCGGCTCGGCCCATCGCGGCAGCACCGTCTCGCGTTTCGTCGACCATGGCCATCACGCCGCCATGCGGCTCGATGCCTTCCGGTCCGTCGGCGGATATGACGCTGATTTCAGCCACAACGAGGACGCCGAGCTCGACCTGCGCCTCACCCGCGCGGGCCACAAGATATGGTTGGAGGCAGGGCTGAGGATCACCTACATCATGCGTCCCGACCTCGCCGCCCTCGCGCGCCAGTACTGGCGTTACGGGCGGGGCCGCGCGCGCACTTTGCTCAAGCACCGGGTGCGCCCGCGGCTGCGCCAGATCGCGCCGGTGCTCAACGCGCTCGCCCTGGTGGCGGCGCTGATTTCGGCGCTTCAGGTGCCGCAGGCCGCGCTCCTTCTGGTGGCCTATGGGCTGCTGCTTTTGGGGGCATCGCTTGTCGGAATGCGGCGCCTGCGCGCCCCCTGCGGCCTCTGGGCCGGGCCCGCCGTGGCGGCGATGCACATGGCCTGGGCCGGGGGCTTTTTGCGCCAGATACTCACGGGCCGCGCCGCATGAAAATCGCGATCCTCATCGCCACGTTCCGCCGTCCGTCGGTCTGTGCGACGCTCAAGAGTCTCGCCGCGATTGACCTCGCACCGGGCACCGAGGTGCGGGTCATCGTCGCGGACAATGACACCGCCCCCACGGCGCGGGATCGCGTCCGCGCCGCCGCAGGCGCCCTGCCCTTCGATGTGACCTACCTGCACGCCCCCGCGGGCAACATCTCGATCGCCCGCAACGCCTGCCTCGATGCGGCGGAGGGGGTCGATTGGCTGGCCTTCGTGGATGATGACGAGATCGTCACCCCGGGGTGGCTGCGCGAGCTGTGCGCCAAGGCGCGGCAAACCGGCGCCGATGCGGTCTTCGGCCCGTCCATCGCGCTCTACCCGGCGCGCGCCCCTGCCTGGATGCAGGCGCAGGATCACCATTCCAACCGCCCCGTGATCACGCCGCAGGGCGTCGAGACGGGCCACACCTGCAACGCGCTCCTGCGATGGGCCGGAACGCCGTGGCAGGACACGCGCTTCGATCCGGGCAGAGGCCAGTCGGGCGGCGAGGACACGGCGTTTTTCTTTGCCCTCCGGGCGCGCGGCGCGACCTTCGCCATCGCTCCCGGCGCGGTAGTCTACGAGACCGTCGCGGCCGAGCGCCTCACGCTGCGCTGGCTGCTGCGGCGCAAGTTTCGCATGGGGCAATCCTACGCGGCCATCGCCGTCTCGTGGCCCTCGGCATCGCGGCTGGCCCTGACGGCGGGGGCGAAATCGACGTTTTGCGCGCTCCGTGGCGTCCTCGCCGCGGCCAACCCGCAGGCGCGCCGATTCTGGGTCCTGCGCGGCGCGTTTCACACCGGCGTTCTCGCCGGGCTCTGCCGCCTTCCTGCCGCGCGGATCTACGGGCAGAGCGCATGAGGATCGTCTTTTTCGCCGGTGATCTCAACGACGCGGCCCAGCAACGACGCATCCGCGATTGCCGTCGGCTGGGCCACGAGGTCCGCTCGATGTCCTTTCGCAAACCCCCGCCCGACTCGCCGGTCGATTGGCCCAACCTCGATCTGGGGCGCGTGGCGCAAGGGCGGCTCGCCCGCCGGGCGCTCACTCTGGGCAAGGCATTGGCGCGCAGCGGCGAGATGCGCCGGAGCCTCGCCGGGGCCGACCTGCTCATCGCGCGCAATCTCGACATGGCGCTGCTTGCGCTCGGCGCAAGCGTCGGGCTGCGTCGCCGCCCCCCGATCGTCTACGAATGCCTTGATATTCATGGGATTTTCACCTCCCGCGGCCCCAAGGCGCGCCTTGCCCGCTGGCTCGAACGCCAAGTGCTGACGCGATCCGCTCTCCTGCTCACCAGCTCACCGGGCTTTCTCGAGCACTATTTCGCACCGGTGCAGCGATACACCGGCGCCGCCGCGATCCTCGAAAATCGCCTGCCGCTCGACATGCCGCAGCGCCCCCGCCGCCGAATCCCGCCGCGCGCACCGCTCCGCCTCGGCTGGGTCGGCGCGATTCGCTGCGGGCCGAGTTTCGATCTGCTGATGCAACTCGCCGATCGGATGGGCCCGCGGATCGACATCCGCATCCATGGCCAGCTCCATCGCCATGCCCTCCGTGCCCCGGACGCCCGGATCGCCGGCCGCGCCAATGTCCACTACGCGGGGCCCTACAGCTACCCCGAGGGGTTGGAACGGGTCTATGCCGATTGCGATCTCGTCTGGGCACAGGATCTGTGGCAACGCGGCGCGAATTCCGACTGGCTCCTGCCCAACCGGCTTTATGAGGCGAGCTGGTATGGTTGCCCGTCGCTGGCCGCGGGGCAAACGCAGACCGCGCAGAAAATCCGCGCGGAGGGCTTGGGATTCGTTGTCGAGCGCGCGGAGCCCGACACCCTCGTCCGCTTTCTGGACGGCCTCTCCCCGGCGCGGCTGCGCGCCGCGTCCGCCGCCCTCCTGCGCGCGCCCGATACCCAGTTCTGCCAGTCGGAGGCCGCGCTCGCTGCGCTGCTCGAGCCCGCTGCGCACGGTCGGGTCGAGCCCGGAGTCCCCTCCCATGCCTGAGCCCCGACCCGGCGCCGCCCTCCCCCTGATCGGCCTGCCCGATTTCGCCGTCATCGGCGCGATGAAAGCCGGGACGACGACGCTGCACGCCGCGCTGGCGCGTCACCCCGAAATCGCCATGCCGCGCCGCAAGGAGACGGATTTCTTCCTCGCCGACCCGACCCCCGCGCGCCTCAGGGGCTATCGCCGGATGTTTCCCGCCGGGGGCCGGCTGCGCGGCGAGGTCTGCCCGAACTACACCAAGCGGGAGGCGTTCCCCGGCGTGCCGGAGCGGCTGGCCGCGGCCGCGCCCGACTGCCGGCTGATCTTCATCGCGCGCGATCCGGTCAAACGCGCGGCCTCGCAATACCGTCATGCGATCCTGAGCGGGCGGTCGCTGCCCGCGCCGGACGCCTTGCCCGAGACCGACCACTACGCGCATTTGCTCAGCGTGAGCCGCTATGCCAGTCAGCTTGATCCGTGGCGCGCACTCTTTCCGGCCGAGCAACTGCTGATCCTCGATTTCGACGGGTTGATCACCGATCGTGCCGCGACGCTGACCCGTGTCGCCGCCTTCCTCGGCGTGCGCGACCACTGGCCCGCCGCCCCGGCCCACGCGAATGCCGCGGGCGATCTGGGCCAGCTTCCGGCCTGGGTCTATGGGCTGCGGGACAGCGCGGCGGGCCGGCGGCTCAACCTTGCGATGGGCGAGGGGCTCCGCTCACGGTTGAAATCGGCTCTTGGGCGCGGTGCTCCGCGCGCGGCGCCGGACCTGCCGGAGAGCGTGCTGGTCCGTCTGCGCCAGGATCTGCAAACGGACGCCGCCCGGTTTCGCGCGCTCTCGGGGCTTGCCTGCGCGGGGTGGTCCCTGTGATCGGCGCGCGGCTGCACCGGCCGATGGCCGCGCTCTCGCTGCGCGCGGGCTGGATGATGCTGGCGCGCCTTGCCGCCAGCGCCCTGACGCTGGGTACGACGCTCCTTCTGGCCCGTCTCGCCCCCCCGGAGGTCTTCGGCACCTTCTCCGCCGCCGGGTCCGTCAGCCTCCTTGCCGCCGTGCTGCTCACGCTCAACATCGAAGGCGGCGCCCTGTTTCACGCCGCCCGGCGAAGCGGGCCGGACGCGGCGGCGGACTATGCCGCCTATCGCGCCCGCTGTTTCCACGTCCTCTGCGCCGGATCGGCCCTCTTGCTCGCGGGCTGCGCGGCCGCCGCCCTTTTGCGCCCTGACCTCTGGCCCGTGGCTCTGGCCCTCGGCGCCACGCCGCTCTACGCGCTGAGCCGGGTGCGAGCCCGCCTCGCCGGCGCGGAAGATCTGGTGCTGCAAGGCGCGCTGCCCCGGCTGATCACCCGGCCCGCCGTCGTGTTCCTCGGCGTCGCGGCCTTCGCGCTGGCGGGGCACGCGCCTGTACTGCTGCAACTCCTGCTGCTGCACCTGCTGGCCGGGCTCGCCCTCACGGCGGCCCACCACCTCAGCCTGCCGTCAGATCCCCGCCCGCCGCAGCGCGGTTCGGCGCCGGACACCCGCGGCTATCTGCGCACCGGGCTCGCCCTCGCACCGGGACAGATCCTCGGCGAAAACCGCGTGAACCTGATCATCGCGCTCGCCGCGCTGTCGCTGGCCCCGTCGGAGATCGCTCAGATCACCGTCGCGCTCGCGCTCGTCAATCTCATCGTCTTCGCCCAATCCGCTGCCGATACCGCCCTTGGGGCGCGGGTCTCCGCCGCGCTTTCGCGGTCAGACACGGCCGGTCTGACGCAGCTTTTGCGCCTCAACCGGGCCATCCGCCTCGGCGCGCTGATCTGCGGTGCGGCGAGCCTTCTGGCCCTGCGCGCGCCCCTGCTGTGGCTTCTCGGCGCTCCTTTCGCCCCGGCGATGGACATGGCCGTGATCCTGCTCGGCATCCCGCTGACCAATGCGCTCTTCGGGCCGGCGGGCCTCGTGATCCAGGCTCAGGCGCGCCGCCGCGACGGGCTCCTGAGCGCCGCACTCGGCCTCGGCGCGCTCGGTCTCGCGGTGCCCCTCGGCGGCTGGCTCGGCGGAGCGCCCGGTGCGGCGGCGGGCGCGGTCGCGGGCTACGCCATCTTCCACGCGGCGCAATGGGGGGCCAACCTCCGGGCGGGCGCGCCCGACACCGGCCTCCTGGCGCGGCCCGGATGATGCGCCCAATGCCCGCCACGCAGCTCGCCCTCACCCCGCCGCGCAAGATCGCCCTCCCGCGCAGCGCGCCCGATGTCGCCCTCACCGCGCTCATCTTCTTCACCGCCAACACCGGCGCGCAGCGGCTTGCCAACCCCGACATCCTCTGGATGGGCTTCTACGCGCTCACGCTGCTGTGGCTCATGTCGGACATGCGCCGCATCCGCACCATCCTCACGCGCGACTGGGCGGCCTTCCTGCTGCCCGCGCTCGCGCTTTGCTCCACGCTCTGGAGCGTCGCGCCGGGCCGGACGGGCTATGCCTCGCTCCAGCTCATCATGACGACCCTGATCGCGCTGCGCATGGCCCACGTGCTCACCACGCGGCAGATCCTTCTGGCGCTCTTCCTCGCGCAAGGCGGCGGGCTCGCCCTGTCGCTCCTCAACCTCTCGAGCGGCTTTTTGCAACCGGTCTGGGAGGTCAACGGCGCGCTCCTCGGCATCTACCCGCACAAGACCGGCGTCGGCAAAGCCGCCTTCTGGGCCGCGCTCGCGCTGCTGGGCCTTTGCGCCTACATGCGCCTGTCGCTGCTCGCCCTGATCTTCGCCGCCGCCGTCTTTCCCGTCGCGGTCCTCGCAAAATCGGTCACCGCCCAACTGGGCTTTGCGGTCGTGGGGATGCTCGCACTGCTGATCTGGATGCGCCACCTGCCGCGCGGCTTGCGCGCCGGGCTGCCGCTCGCGGGCGTGGTTCTCCTGCTCGCGACCATCGTGATTTTCGCCGTCACGGGGGGCGATCTTCTGACCACCGTCCTGCAGGCGATGGGCAAGAGCCCCACGCTGACCGGCCGCACGGTGCTGTGGTCCTTCGCGCTCGACATCCTGGCGCAGGAGCCGCTCGGCGGGGTGGGCTTCAACGCGTTCTGGACAAGCCCGCGCTACGCCCTCCTCGTCTCTTACATCCACACCAACGTGGATGAAGGGCTGAACGGGTTCCACAACGCCTATCTGGAGGTCTTCGTGGCGCTCGGCCTCGTCGGGGGCACGCTGCTTCTGGGACAGGTCGCCCTGACCTATGTCCGCCTCATTCGCGCCTACCTGCGCGCGCGCTCGCTCTCGGCGGCGATCTGGTTGGCGATCTTTGCGGCGGTCAGCGGGCTGGCGCTGATGGAGGACAGTTTCTTCAAACTGCATTCGGGTCACTACATGCTCGCGGTGATCGCCATGGCCTATGCCCGACGGGTCGCGAGAGCCGCGCCGGAAGAGGGTTCAGCGCAGACCGAATAGCCGCTGGAACAGCCGCTGGCCGGGGCGCTCTATCCGGGTGTAGAGCAGGTGGCTCAGCCCGAGGATGAGCAGGACAAGCGCGGCGGTGATGAGGCCGGCGTGCTCCGTCCAGAGGACGGGCGCGGATCGGCCGGGGATCTCCACCCGCTCGACGCCGAAGACCCGCCGCGCCGACCAGCCGGCGAGCATCAGCACGAAGGCGTGGCTCATGTAGACCGAAAAGGACAGCCGGCCCAGATGGCGCATCGGGGCACTGGCGCAGAGCCCGCTGAGCACGCCGCCGCCCTGGGCAAAGACGAGGATCAGCAGCGCAAAGGCGCCCATGGTGGTGAATTGCAGCGCCACATCGCCGCCTGCCCGGGCGAGGAGCAGGCCCGTCGCCGCGAGGATCGCGACCTCACAGGCGCTTTGAGCGCCGCGCGGCAGGATATCGGGCAGGCGCGCGTGGAGCGCGTAGATCAGCACTCCGGCGAAGAAGCCCGCGAGCACGCGCGGCACCCCGAGCGCGGGATCGGCCAGGTGCGCAGCACCGGAGCGCGCAAGCCAGAGGTACCCTGCGCCGCAGAGGAGCCCCGCCGCAAGAAACCGCGCGCGACCGGCGAGGGCGATGACCGCAAAGAACAGCAGGTAGGCGTAGAACTCGACGCTGATGCTCCAGGACGGATAGTTCCAGCTCAGCGGCCCCTCGACCCGGAGCCCCTGCAGCAGCGCGATGTTGGCGAGCAGCGACGGGATGGTATTTTCCGCCCGTGCGCCGGAACCGACCCCGGCGAGCGCCGCGAATTCCTGTGCGAGGCCGAAGGCGACGAAAAGCGCGAGCATGAACAGATGGAGCGGCCAGAGCCGCGCGAGGCGCAGAAGCGCAAACCGGCGAAAGCTCATCCCCGCCGCGATCCGGGCGCCGTAGGCATGCATCAGCACGAAGCCGGAGAGCACAAAGAAGAAATCGACGCAGAGCTCCGCCGAGGCGATGAGCGCGGGGCGCGGGCCGGCGGCGAAGGGCGAATGGAACCAGACCACGAGCAGCGCGGCGATCCCGCGGAAACTGTCGAGCTGTGTGTAATATCCGGTGCGCGGGGCGGGCGTGCTGCGCGCGGCGGCGAAGAGCGGGGCGTCGACGGGCATCAGGCGGTTTCCGAGGCGCCGAACTGGCGCTCCCATGCGCCCCAGGGGAAGCTGTCGCGGCTCAGAAGCCTGGCGAGCTGGGCAAGATCGTCGCGAAAGAGCGCATCGAGCCGCGCGCGCGAGACCGCGTCCATCGGCGGGACCTCCTGGCGCATGTCGACTGAATTGGCCTTGAGCAGCGCGCGCACCGGCCCCAAGGCCTTGGCCCGCGAGAGCACTGGCTCCAGCCCACCGCGACGCATCGCATCGCCGCCCGCGCGCAGCACCGAGCGCAGGAGCGGCACTGCGGCGCGGTCGCTCTCGTTGCGCCGCTCATGCAGGGCGGGCGGGAGGTAATCGGGCGCGATCCCGGCAAACTCATAGACCCGCCTTGCCGCCTTGAGCGGCTCGGCCGCGATCTCCTCGGCCAGCAGCACACAGATCTGGCCGCGGGGGAAGGCATCCATCCACCTGATGAGATGGCGCGCGTAAAACCCCTGTTCGACATATGCCGGATTGTTGGCGAGCCCCTCGGCGAAGGGCACCGGCGGGATATGGCCCTTGATGACCTCGTGCAGATGGTTGGAAAAGGCGCGCTCCACCGGATCGCGCAGGAGCGCGATGACCCGCGTGTCGGGCCGATGCGCGCGGGCGCGGCGCGCGGCGCGCGGATCATGGAGATAGGAAGGCGAGACTTCGAACCGGGTCTGGCCCGCACGCGGCTCGAAATGCCGGTCGTACCAGGCATAGCCGCGGTCGAAGTAGTAGGAATAGAAATCGACTTCCTTGGGCCGCGAGGGGGCGATGTCGGGGTGGGCGCCGAGCACGGCATGGACCCAGCTTGTCGCCGATTTCTGGGCGCCGATGCCAAGCAGAAGCGGGGCGGGCTCCATCATCCGGCCTCCCGCGCCGGCGCGATCGCCTCGGCCACGGCCCGGGCCGCCTCGAAGAGCGCGACATCCTCGGCGCAGAGCTCGGAGGCGCGGGCCATCTGGCTGGCCGAAAACGGCGAGTCGCCGGAGGGCGCGCGATTGTAGCTGTGGATCCGCAAGGCGGGGCCGAACCGGGCGCGATAGGCGGCGGCGAACCCATCGAGATCGTCGAGAAAGCCGATGAGATCGAAACGCGCGAGCCGCTCGGCCGCAAGCCGGGGCGCCTGCGGCACCTCGCCCGGCTCGGCAAGGCCGGAGAAATAGCGCAGGTAGACTTGGGCATGATGCCGCGCGAGAGGGCTGTCGAGATAGGCGTCCGGATCCTCGGGGGCAATGCCGGCGCGCCGGGCCATGAGGTAGTTCGAGACCATCCGCTCCACCGGATCGCGCAGGAGCGTGACGAAACCGTAGCGCTGGTGGGCGAAGGCTTCGAGCCGGTCCGAGCAGAGCAGGTGGCCGTGAATGAGCGCGCTGTCCCAGGCGATATGCTGCAGCGCGAGCGCCTCGCGCAGGGCAAAGACCTCGGCCCCGCGCCCCAGGTCTTCGTGGCAGAGCCAGGGATCATCGCGGCACGCCGCCATCATCGCCGCCGCCCGCCGGGTCGAGCGCGCATCGAGCACGCCGATGCGTTCGCTCAAGGGAACGGTGGCATAGAGCGCCTCGGAGAGCGAGGTCCCGCCGCATTTGGGCATATGGAAGAAGATCACACGGGGCACCCGCGCGGCGGGCGAGGCCGCCCGGATCAACCTGCCCGAATAGACGCGCGCGCGGCGCAGGTTGCGTTCGGCGAAGGGCAATTCTCGGGCCATGGGGATCCTGCGTTGCGCGCCCCTTGCGGGGGATGGGGAATACCCGCAGCACGCTAGGCCAGAACTGGTTACCGAAAGATTAGGCGAGGCGCTCAGCGCAGCGCAAAATAGACCGCGAGGCTGGCGACGAATGCACCAAGGACCAACACGGAATCGAGCCCCACCTTTCCCAGCCGCGGCTTGCGCCGCACGATGAGCCCGATGAGGAAGATCGACGTCACCAGAATGCCGAAGCCGAGCGAGGCGAAAAGGATCGGCGTGGGCGCGTGCAGGATCGGCCCGCGGGTGTAGAGCAGGTCCGCCGGGAAGACGAGTACGATCATGATCAGGTTGCTGCCGAAGATATTGGAAATCGCGAGGGTATAGGCGCCGATGCGCACGGCGGCGATGCTCGTGGTGAGCTCGGGCAGCGAGGTGGCAGCGGCCAGAAACGTGACCCCGACAAAGCTGGCTCCGAGGCCGCTTTGGGTCGCGATCGCCTCCGCGCTGATCACCAGCCCCACGCCGAAAACGAGGATGAGCGCGCAGAACGCCGACGCGCGCGACAGGAGCCGCCACGAAGGCAGGCGGTGCAGATCCCCGGGGACGGGTCCCTCCCCCGGCTCAAAGTCCGGCAGATCGACGGGGACCCAGCCCCCCTGCCGGTCGTAGCGGCGCAGCAGCCAGATCGCCCCGGCATAGACCAGCGCGATCACCACGCTGCCGAGCCCGATCCAGCCAAAGGACCAGCGCCCGCCGATCACCAGCAGGACGATCGTCAGCCCCAGCATGAGGTTGAGGAGCGCCGCTTCGAGCGCATGATTGGCGCTGCGCGGGTAGTTGGTGATCGCCCCGCGCGCCCAGAAATCGGCCATGGCGAGGATCGCGGTCTGGAGCGCGACGCCGCCGAAGAGGTTGTTGAGCACCAGGTCCTGCGACTGTTTCACCGCGGCGCTGAGCGTTGTGGCGATCTCCGGCAGGGAGGTCGCGGTCGACAGCGCGACCAGCCCGACGATGGATTTTCCCAGATGGAACCGATCGGCCAGCGCATCGGCGAGATAGG
Source organism: Poseidonocella sedimentorum (assembly GCF_900116005.1). Taxonomy (GTDB): domain Bacteria; phylum Pseudomonadota; class Alphaproteobacteria; order Rhodobacterales; family Rhodobacteraceae; genus Poseidonocella; species Poseidonocella sedimentorum. Next base: position 238,392 of record NZ_FOYI01000005.1, on the reverse strand, counting down.
CCAGACGCGCGCCCGCCTGCCAGACGGCGAAGGCCGAAACCGCGAAGAGGGCCGCGGCGGAAATGAGGCTCAGATCGGGCATCGCGGTCCGGCGGTTGGTGTTTCGGGGAGCGTCCGGTGCCACCAGTCTAGCCCCCGCGGCACCTCGCGCGATTGACCTTGATCAACCGGCGGGGCGCGGGCCTGTGCGAGTGTGGCGGCCATGACCGACGAGCATGGACATACCCCGACACAGATCGCCGAACGGCTGGCCCGGCGCAACACCGGCACCCAGCTTCGGGACATCGTCTATGGCGCGATCGACGGCGCGGTCACGACCTTTGCCATCGTGGCCGGGGTCGAGGGGGCCGGGCTCTCGCACGGGGTCATCCTCGCGCTCGGGGCGGCCAATATCCTCGCCGACGGCTTCTCCATGGCGGCGGGAAATTTCGCCGGCACCCGCGCCGAACTGGACGACCGCCGCCGCGTGCTCGACACCGAACGCCGCCATTTGCGCGATCACCGCGCGGGCGAGCTCGAAGAGCTGCGGCAGATCCTGCAGCAACAGGGCCTCTCGGGCGATATCCTCGACGGCGCGACCGAGGCGATTTCCCACAACGAGGAACGCTGGATCGCGCTCATGCTGACCGAGGAATACGGGCTGGCGCGCGATGCTCCGCGCCCGATTCGCGCCGCGCTGACCACCTTCCTGTCCTTCCTCTGCGCCGGGATCGTTCCGCTGCTGCCCTTCGTTCTGGGGCTCGCGAACGCCTTCGTGATTTCCGTCGTCTCGACGCTCGCGGTCTTTTTCCTGATCGGCGCGGCCAAGAGCCGCTGGTCGCTCGCGCCGTGGTGGCGTTCGGGCCTCGAGACCTTCCTGATCGGATCGAGCGCGGCGGCCATCGCCTATCTCGTTGCGAGCCTCTTCCGGTGAGCGCCCCCGCCGCGCCGCTGGTTGACGCAGATCAATCCCGCCCCGCGCCCCCTGCGCTAGCCTCAGCCCTGAAAGGCGAGACCGCGATGTTCAACCTCAGTCAGCCCATCTTGCGCGTTGCCGGGATCGAGATCCGCATTGCGGCCAGCTGGATCCTGATCGCCGCGCTGATCACCTGGAGCCTCTCGACCCAGGTGTTTCCCCTGCGCGCGCCCGGCCTCAGCCCGATCGATTATCTGGTCATGGGCGGCGTCGGAATGGTCCTCTTCTTCGTCTCGCTCCTGCTGCACGAGATGGCCCACGCCCTCGTCGCGCGGCTCTACGGGATCGCCGTGCCGCGCATCACGCTGTTTCTCTTCGGCGGGGTCGCCGAGCTTGAGGACGAGCCGCGCCATCCGCGCGAGGAATTCTGGATCGCCATCGCCGGGCCGGCGATGAGCCTCGCGCTCGCGGGGGGCTTTGGGCTTCTGTCGCGTCTGCTGGCGGTGCTGGGCGGGGCGGGGCCGGTCTCGGCGATTGCGGCCTATCTGGGGCTGATCAACCTTGTGCTTGCGCTGTTCAACCTGCTGCCCGCCTTTCCGATGGACGGGGGGCGGATCCTGCGCGCGGTGCTCTGGGCGCGCGGCGGCGATCTGCTGAAGGCGACAGAGCGCGCGGCGGGCAGCGGCGTCGTCTTTGCCTACCTGCTGATCGGGCTGGGGCTGCTCGGCCTGTTTCAGGGGATCCAGATCGGCGGGGCGTGGCAGGTGCTGATCGGGGTCTTCATCCTGATGGCGGCGCGCAGCAGCATCGAGAGCGCGCGGACCAAGCAGCTTCTCGGGGCCGAGACCGCCCGCACGCTCATGACCCCGAACGCGATCACCGCCTCGCCGCACATGACGCTGAGCGCCCTGGTCGAGGAGATCATGCTGCCGCGGCGCGTGAGCTTCGTGCCCGTGGTCGAGGGCGCGCAGCTTCTGGGCTATATCGACAGCGCCGTGCTCAACACCATCGATCGCGACAACTGGGACACCACCCAGATCAACGACGTCTTCGTCGCGCTGGAAAATGCCGCGACATTGGCGCCCGGCACCGGCGCGCTGGAGGTCCTGTCTCGCGTCGCGCGCACCGGGCGGCGCAAGTTCCTCGTGGTCGAGGGGCGCCGGCTCGACGGGGTGCTCACCCTCTCCGACCTCACGCGGTTCATGGCGTTGCTGAGCGCGCTGGACCCGCCAGAACGGGAAAGCGGCACGCGCGCCTGATCTTGTCTTGCCCTCCGCCCGCCGCCCCGGGCAGTATCCCCGCCAAGAGGGGGCAGGCCCGTGAAAGACAAGCTACACGACAGCGCATTGCTGAGCGCGATCCTTGAGGCGGCGGTAGATGCGATGATCGTCGCCGAGGCGGACGGGACCATCCTGCGGGCCAATCCCGCGGCGTCGGCCATGTTCGGGCGGGATCAGGCCGAGATGGTGGGGCAGCGCGTGAATATGCTGATGCCCGCCGCCATGGCCGCGCAGCATGACGGTTTCATGCGCCACCATATCGAGACCGGCGAGAAACGGATCATCGGGCTTGGCCGCGATGTGGAGGGGCTCCGCGCCGACGGGACGGTCTTTCCGCTGCATCTCTCGGTGGGCCGCGCCGAGATCGATGGCCTCCAGCTTTTCATCGGCATCCTGCACGATTTGACCGAACGCCGCGCAACGCAAGAGGCCCTCGCCCGGACCCAGCGGCTGGACGCGATCGGCCAGCTCACGGGCGGCATCGCGCATGATTTCAACAACCTGCTGACGGTGATCATCGGCAATCTCGAACTGCTGGAGATGCGCGGCGCGGATGAGCGACAATTGCGGCTCATCCGGGATTCGCTGGAATCGGCCGAGCTTGGCGCGGATCTCACCTCGCGGTTGCTGGTCTTTGCCCGCAAGGGGCAGCTCAAACCGGTCCGCGCCGATCTGCGCGCGCTGTGCGAGGAGACGCTCGCGCTGCTGCAACGCTCCATCGGCGAGACCTACGGCATCCGCACCGAGTTCCCGCCGGGGCCGGCCGAGGTGGAGATCGACCCGGTGCAGCTTCAATCGGCGCTGATCAACCTTGCGATCAACGCCCGCGATGCGATGCCGGGGGGCGGCGAGCTGGTGATTTCCATCGCGCCCATCTCCATCGAAGACAGCTACATGGCCCAGGAAACCGACATCGCGCGAGGCGACTACATTCGCCTGTCGATCCGCGACAGCGGCACGGGGATGAGCCCCGAGGCCCAGCGGCGGGCGTTCGAGCCCTTCTTCACCACCAAGTCCGAGACCGGCGGCACCGGGCTCGGGCTCGCGATGGTCTACGGCTTCGTGCGCCAGTCGGGCGGCTACATCACGCTCTACAGCGAGCCCGGCCATGGGACGAGCTTCGGCCTCTATTTCCCCGCCCTGCATCACACGGATGGCGCCGGGACGGGCGCCGAGGCGCCGGGTGCCACCGCTGCGCGCGGGCGGGGCCAGACCGTGCTGGTGGTAGAGGACAACCCCCGCGTCCGGCGGCTGTCGATCGAGCGGGTCACGGACCTTGGCTATCGCACGCTGGAGGCCGAGAGCGGCGATGCGGCCTATGCGATGATCAAGCGCGGGGTCGCGGTCGATGCGGTGTTCACCGATCTGGTGATGCCGGGGGCGCTCAACGGCTATGATCTTGCGCGCAAACTGCGCGAGGAGCATCCCGGCATCCGGGTCCTGCTCACCTCGGGCTACGCCAATGACGTTGTCACCGGGCAGTTCGATGCCTCCAGCGATCTGGAGGTGCTGAACAAACCCTACCGGCAGGCCGAACTCGCCGAGCGGCTTCAGGCGCTCTTTGCCGAGCGTCCCTGATCGCCGGGCCGGAGCACGTCTTCGGCCAGCATGTAGCCCACACCGCGCACCGTCTTGATGAGCCGCGGCTGCGCCGGGTCGCGCTCGATCTTCTTGCGCAGCCGCGCGACCTGATTGTCGATCGTCCGATCCAGCGGCGACCATTGCGCGCCGCCGATGAGGTCCATCAGCTGATCGCGCGACAGGGCGCGTCTGGGCCGGTCGAGAAACACTTTGAGCAGCGCGAAATCGGCGGTGGTGAGCGCGCAGGGCGCCCCGTCCCGCCCGAGCACTTCGAGCCGCTCCAGATGGATCGTGAGCCCGTCGAGCGCGATGCCGGGATCGGCCGCGCCCGCCTCGGCCGGCGCATTGCCCGGCCCCTCCTGCCGCCGCAGGACCGCGTGGACGCGGGCCAGAACCTCGCGCACGTGGAAGGGTTTGACGATGTAGTCATCCGCCCCGATCTCGAGCCCCACGATGCGGTCGATCACGTCATCCTTGCCCGTCACCATGATCACCGGCACGCGCGAGACCTTGCGGATCTCCCGCAGGATATCGAGCCCGCTTTCGCCGCCGAGCTGGACGTCGAGCGTGATGAGCGCGGGGGCCGCCGCGTCCAGCAGCGCGAGCGCCGTCGCCCCGTCCTCCGCCTCGCGGACCTCGAACCCGTCGTCTTCCAGAAGGTTGCGCAGGACGCGGCGGATCTTCGCCTCATCCTCGACGATCACGGCAATCGGTGGTTCAGACATGGCGATCTCCAAGTACTGCGCGACGCGCCACCCCTCTTGAGGCCCGGAGCGGATCCCGGGGAGCATGTCCGGAGTGCATGCCTGTCGGGGCCCGGTTACAAAACGATACATAATGCCGCGTGCGCACGCTACTCCGGGTTACATGGCGCGTTCAATAAGGACCCAAGCAACGCCGAGGGTTCCACGATGTACGTCACGATCTCTACCGATACCGCAGCCGGGGTCCACCCCATTCCCCAGAGCGCCGGCCATCCGCGCGCGCGCACCCGGATCGCCGAGGGGGCCTATCTCTTCTTCGAGGGCGACGAGGTCGACAACCTCTACCTGATCGAAAGCGGCTCGGTCCGGCTCACACGGGTGCTGGAAGACGGGCGGCGCCAGATCATCGCCTTCGGATTTCCCGGCGATATCATCGGCTTCCCGGCGGAGGGGCTCTACAATACCGATTGCGATGCGCTGCGCGATGCGGTGCTGCGCCCCATTCCCCGGCGGCTGCTGGAAGACGGCAGCGCGGATCCGGCCCTGCACAAGGCGCTCATGGCCGCGGCCTTGCGCGAGATCAGCGGGATGCAGGATCACTTCATGATGCTGGGCCGCAAATCGGCGTCCGAGAAGGTCGCCTCCTTCCTCGGCGCCCTGAGCGAGCGGGTCGGCACCCGGGGCGCCGGCGCCCCCGAGATCACCCTGCCCATGGGCCGGGCCGATATCGCCGATTTCCTCGGGCTGACCACCGAGACCGTGAGCCGCTGTTTCTCGGCGCTGCGCAAATCCGGCGTGATCCGGCTGCGCGGCATCCACACGGTCGAAATTCTTGCCGCCGATGCGCTGGCCCAACGGGCCCAGTCCCAGCTCAACTGAGCCAACGCCGCATCGGCCCCGTCCGGGCCAATCCCCAAAATCGACCGGACCTCCGCGCCCGCCTCCTTCCCCGGGGCGGGCGCGGCGCGTTTGCGGGCGCCCTGCCCGACCGCCTCCCCCGGAACCGTCGATTGACGCGGATCAATCCCGCCGCCCGGGCGCGTTGTACCCTGAGGGCAAGGCGCGACGCTGCCGCCCGAGGAGCGCGGCTCGTCGCTGGCCCCGCAGCGGGGCAGCCGCCCCGGACGATGACCATCGGAGGACCACCATGACACTCAAGACCATCCTGACCTGCCTCACCACGGAGCAGCACACCCCCGCCATCCTCGGGGCCGCGATCCCGCTCGCCCGGCGGCACGGTGCGCATCTGATCGGTCTGCACACGCTGGAGGCGCTGGAGATCTACCCCGGGATCGCGATGCATGTCACCGACGAGATGTTCAAGGCCTTCAACGCCGAGCAAAAGCACGCCGCGGAGGGCATCAAGGCGGCGTTCGAAACGCGCACCCGCGGGGAGGATTTCGTGAGCGAATACCGCCTGTTGCAGGCGCAGTCCAACTCGGCGTCGGAGCGGATGATCGAAAGCGCGCGCGCGGCGGATCTGGTGATCATGGCGCATGAGGACCGCGAGGTGGACCGCTACGATCAGCGCCGCGTCCAGAGCGCCGTGATCCGCCACTCCGGGCGGCCGGTGATCGTCGTGCCCAACGGCTATGAGGGGCCGGAGATCGGCAACCGGATCCTCGTCGGCTGGAGCGACACCCGCGAGGCGGCGCGCGCCGCGCATGATGCGCTGGCCCTCGCCCGGCCGGGCGCCGAGATCACGCTGCTGCGGGTCCAGCCCCACGGAGGGGACGCGCTGCGCGACGCCGATCTGCTCGATCTCTCCGCCGCGCTCGCCCGGCACGGGGCCTCCGTCGATGTGCGCCATGTGGATGGCAGCGGCGCCGACGGCATCGCCCAGGCGCTGCTCCAGACCGGGTTCGAAATGGGCGCCGATCTCATCGCCACCGGGGCGTTCGGCCACTCCTCGGCCTATGATTTCGTCGTCGGGGCAACGACATCGGCGCTGCTCAAATCGGCCAACCTGCCGGTGCTCTTCAGCAAGTAGCCCCGCCGGCCGGGAGGGCCGCGTCATACTCCCGTTCGGGCCGCCGTGGCAGGGTGGCCCGAGTTGTTTTTGCCAAGCTGTCCTGGCCAAGTTGTCCTGGCCGAGCCGCCCGTAACCCAGATGGAGCGCCCATGTCCTTCGAGCCCTTCCTCAACCCCGCCGCCATCGCCGTCTATGGCGCCTCGGAGCGCGAAACCTCGCCCGCCGCGCATATCCTGCGCAACCTGCTGACCCAGGGGTTCGGCGGCGAGATCATCGCGATCAACCCCAAGTACGAGACCGTCGCCGGGCACCCGTGCGTCGCCTCGCAGGTGGCGGGCGGGCGCCGCGCCGATCTGGCCGTGCTTGCGATCCCGCCGCAGGCCGTCCCCGCCGCATTGCGCGATTGCGGGGCAGTGGGCACGCGCGCCGCGATCGTGATCACGGCCGGGTTCAACGACGGCGACGGGCCGGCGGGCCGCGAGCGGCTCCTGCGCGTGGCGCGCGAGGCGGGCATCCGGCTCATCGGCCCCAACTGTCTCGGCCTGCTGCGCCCGCGCCTGCGGATGAACGCCACCTTCCAACCGGCGATGCCAGCGCCCGGCGGGCTTGCGCTCCTGTCCCAATCGGGGGCGATCTGCTCGGGGCTGGCGGACATGGCCGATGGCCAGGGACTGGGCTTCAGCTTCATGGTTTCGCTCGGCAATTCCTACGACTTCGGGCTCTCCGACGCGCTTGAAATGGCCTGCACCGATCCCGAAACAACCGTCATCGCGATGTATGTCGAAGGGGTGCGCGACGGCGCGCGGTTCCGCGCTGCGCTGAGCGAGGCCTGCCGCCGCAAGCCGGTGATCGTGCTCAAGGCAGGACGGCACGCCGAAAGCGCAGAGGCCGCCGCCACCCACACCGGCGCGCTGGTCGGCTCGGACCGGGTGTTCAGCACGGTGCTGCGCGAGGCGGGCGCGGTGCAGGTCGCCACGCTCGGCGGGCTGCTCGACGCGGGCCGGCTGTTGACCGCCGCGCCGCGCCTTCCCGGCGGGCGGCTCGCGATCGTGACCAACGGCGGCGGCGCGGGTGTGCTGGCCGCCGACCGGCTCTCCGACCGCAGGCTGCACCCGGCGCCCCTGCCCCAGGATCTGCGCGAGCGGCTCGACGGCGTCCTGAGCCGCAACTGGTCGCGGCGCAATCCGATCGATATCGTGGGCGATGCCACCGCCGCGCAGTATCGGGCCACCATCGACGCCTGCCTCGACAGCGAGGGGTTCGACGCGGTGCTCACCTTGCTCAGCCCGCAATCCATGACCGCGCCGGATCTGGTGGCCGATGCCGTCCTCGCCGCGCATCACCGCGCGGAGAAACCCGTGCTCTCCTGCTTTCTCGGCGGGGCCTCCGTCGCCTCGGCGCGGGCCCGTTTGCGCCGCCAGCGGGTGCCCGATTTCGACCTGCCGGAGAATGCCGTTCAAGCCTTCGCCGCCGCGCTGCAAGCCTCCACCGCCAGCCCCGGCGCGCCCGAAACACCGCGGATCGCCGCCCCCCGGGGGCCAGATGAGGCCAGCGGTCTGGCCCGCACTCTGGCCGAGCTTGGCCCGCTGCCCGCCGGGCTCCTGAGCGATACCGGATCGCGCCGGCTGCTTGCCTCGGCCGGCATCCCCTGCCCCGTCCCGCAGCCCGCCGCGACGGCGCAGGAGGCGGTGCGGCGCTTCGTCGAAACGCGCGGGCCGGTGGTGCTCAAGATCGCCTCGCCCGACATCTCGCACAAATCCGAGGTCGAGGGCGTGCGGCTCAACCTGCGCACGGGCGACGCCGTGGAGGCCGCCTTCCGCGAGATCGTCGCCGCGGCCCAGGCGCGCCGCCCCGACGCGCGGATCGAGGGCGTCACGGTCGAGCCGATGCTGGCCCCCGCCCACCCGCGCGAGCTTCTGGTCGGGGTCAACCGCGATCCGGTCTTTGGCCATGTGCTGACCTTCGGCGCGGGCGGGACGCTGGTGGAGCTGCTCGACGATGTGGCGACCGCGCTGCTCCCGCTCACGCCCGGGCGCGCCACCGAGCTGATCGCCCGCACGAAGATCGCCCGCCTGCTGGGCGACTATCGCAACATGCCGGCCGTGGACGCCCGCGCGCTGGCCGAACTTCTGGTCGCGGTCTCGGACCTCTGCACCGCCTTGCCCCAGATCGCCGAGATGGACATCAACCCGCTGATCGCCTCGCCCGAAGGGTTATTCGCCGTGGATGCGCGCATCCGGCTGGAAGCGGAGGTCACGCCGCTGTTGACGGGCGAACGTGACGACCTTGGCTAGCTCCGGCAGCGCGACGAGCGGCAGCGACAGCCCCGCGATCCAGAGCCAATGGATGAGCCCGAGCGGGACAGTGTGCAGGATCTGCTGCATCACGGGAATGTAGACCACCGAGACCTGAAGCCCCAGCGTGATGACGAGCGCGCCGATGAGGAGCCGATTGGACGCCCAGCCGATCCGCGTCACCGGCGTGCGCAGCGAGCGGAAGGCAAAGACCGACATCTTCTCGAAGACCACCATCGCGGTGAAGGCCAGCGTGTTGGCCAGCGCGGGATCGACGGGAAGGACGCTGTAGAACAGAAAGAGGCTCGCGCCGCCGGTGTAGAGCCCGAAGGCGAGGATCATCGCAAAGCCCGAGAGCCCGAGGATCGGCGCGCGCGGTTGTCGCGGGGGCGCGCGCATCTGGCCCGGCTCGGCCTTCTCCAGCCCGAGCGCCACGGCGGTCACCCCGTCGGTCACGAGGTTCATCCACAGGATCTGGGTCGCAAGGAAGATCAGCGGCCCACCGATGATCAGGTTGGCCACCAGCGCCAGCACCTCGCCCGCGTTGGAGCTCAGCAGGTAGCGCACGAATTTCTGGATATTGGCGAACTGGCGCCGGCCCTCGTCGATGGCATTGACGATGGTGGTGAAGTTGTCGTCGAGCAGGATCACATCCGCCGCTTCTTGCGCCACGTCCGTGCCGCGCTGGCCCATCGCCACGCCGATGTCGGCGCGCTTGAGCGCGGGCGCATCGTTGACGCCGTCGCCCGTCATCGCCACCACCGCGCCGCGCGCCTGCAGCGCCTGCACGATCCGGAGCTTGTCGGCCGGGCGGGTCCGGGCAAAGAGCACCGGCCGGTCGAGCGCCTCGGCCAGCGCGTCATCCGGCATCTCGGCGAGCTGCGCCCCGGTCAGCACATGGTCGGCGGGAATGTCCAGCGCGCCGGCGATGGCCCGGGCGGTGATGGCGCCGTCGCCGGTGATCATGATCACCCGGATACCCGCCGCGCCGGCCCGCGCCACCGCCCCCGCCACTTCGGCTCGGGGCGGATCGATGAGCCCGACGAAGCCAAGCAGAGTGAGCCGCTCTTCGGCCGTGTCCGCCGCATCCACCGCGGCCCGGTCGGCCAGTGCGATGACCCGCATCCCGCCCGCCGCGAGCTGCTCATGCGCCGCCTGCGCCGCCGCGGCCCAGCCCGCGTCAAGGGGCACATCGCCCCCGGCGGTCGCGATATGGCTCACAAGGCCCAAAAGCACATCGGGGGCGCCCTTGGTCAGAAGGCGCGGCCCCGCCCCGGTCTCGATGAGGCACGACATGCGCTTGCGATCGCTGGTGAAGGGCCTCTCGCTGAGCATCCCGGAGCGGGGCGCGTCATCCAGCCCTTCGGCAAGCGCAAGCAGCGCAAGCTCGGTCGGGCTGCCGTTTTCGATCAGCGCGCCATCCAGGCCGCGGTGCCGGCTCGCGTGGGTGCAGGAGCGGCAGACCTCGGCCATCCGCGGCAAGACCGGCGCGAGCCCTGCGCGCGCCTCGGGATCGGTGACCTCGGCCTCCAGCCCGGCGGCCCAGAGCCGCGTTGCCGTCATCTTGTTCTCGGTCAGCGTCCCGGTCTTGTCGGTGCAGATCACGGAGGCCGCGCCGAGCGTCTCGATCGCCTGCATCCGTCGCACGAGCGCCTGTTTGCGCACCATCGCCCGCGCCCCGAGCGCGAGCGTGATCGTCACCACGGCGGGCAGCCCCTCGGGCACCATGGCGACCGCAAGGGAGATCGCCGTCAGGACCATCGTGAACACGTCCTTGCCGACCATGATCCCCAGAAGCGCGACCCCGCCGCCCACGGCGATGGCGGCAAGCCCGAGCCACCGCGCGAGCGCACCGAGGGCGATCTGAAGCTGCGTCGGGCGGCGGTCGACCCCGCCGGTCAGCCGGGCGATCTCGGCAAAGGCGGTGCGCGGCCCCGTCGCCGTCACCCGCGCCTCGGCGCGGCCCGACACGACGGAGGTCCCGGCCGAAATCTCGGCGCCGAGCAGTTTCCTTACCGGCAGGGATTCGCCCGTCAGGATGCTCTCATCCACCTCGCAATCGGCCGCCGAGACAAGCGCGCCATCGGCCGCGATCCGGTCCCCCGCCGCCAGCAGAAGGATATCGCCCGGGACGATCTCGGTCGCCGGTACCGCGCGCGCAAGTCCCGCGCGGCGCACCGTCGCGGTGGGCACCAGCATCGCGGTCAAGGCTGCGAGCGCCCGCTCCGCCCGCCATTCCTGTGCGAAACCGAGCACTGCGTTGAGCACGATCACCGCCCCGATCACGACTGCATCGACCATCTCGCCCAGCATCCCCGCCGCCAGCGCCGCGAGACCGAGGATCACGATCAGCGGGCTTTCGAACTGGCGCAGCAGCGCGCGCCACCACGGCTGGGGCGGGAGTTTGGGAAGCGCGTTGTCCCCGTGCGCGGCCCGCGCAGCGGTGACCTCTTCGGGGCTGAGACCGGGATGGAAATGCTCTGTCATACTCCCCCGATGCCCCAGCGCGAGCCACAGGCCATTGACGCAGATCAAACCGGCGGCGGGGCGCGGCTGTATTGTGGGGCCCTGTCCCGGAGGAGAGAACACATGAGCCCATCACGCAAGCAAGACGAAAGCGCCGCCGAGCCGCAATCGCCGCTCGACCCCGATGCGATCATCCGCACCTTCACCGAGATCCAGGCCGCCGGGCTCGGCCCTGTGTCTTGGCTCGGGGTGCGCTGGCTGGAGGCGACGAGCGACATGGGCGCCGAATGGCTCGCCTTCCTCGCCGGACGTGTCCGGGAGGATGTCCGGCTTCACCATGAGCTGCTGCACGCAGGCACGGCGGACCGGATGCAGCACATCCAGGCGCGGTTTTTGCAAAAGGCGCTGGACGATTACCGCGACGAGACCGGAAAGCTCGTCGAGATCTGCGGCAAGGCGATGGAGGAAATTCACCGCGAGGCCACGAAAGTGCCCGCAGGCTCCTGACGCCGCGCTTATCCCGCTTGGGCGGTGCCTTCGGCGGGCACTGACACCCGGCACCAGATCGGCAAGTGGTCCGAGGCGCGCGCGGCGGTGGGGCCGGTGTCGACCCCGGCATCGCGGAGGTCAATCTCGGGACTGAGGGCAAATCGGTCGAGCGCCGCCACGGGGCGCGAGGCATGGAAGCTGCGTCCCGGAGCATGGACGGTATAGCGCGCGCCGGGCGTCTCGAAGCCCGAACGCGGGGCCCATTCGTTGAAATCGCCGGCGATGATCGCGGGGCGCTCTTCGGGGACCGCCGCGGCGATGGTCGCCTGTTGCGCAAGCCTGTCCCGCCGCCGCAGCGCCAGATGTGTCGCCACCAGCGACAGATCGAGCGCGCCGCCAAGCCGCAGCATCACCGCGCCGCGCGGCTCCAGCCCCGGCAGCGCAAGATGCGCCACCTCAGCGACCTCGATCCCGGGCCGGACCAGCACCGCATTGCCATGCCAGCCGAGGCTCACCCCGTTGCGCGCGACCGGCGCGATCCGATAGTCGCTTTGGGCCTCGATCATCGCCGGCGGCAGCGCCGGTTTGCGCACGCCGAGGCGCCGGTCGGCCTCTTGCAGCACGACGATATCGCCCTCCAGCGCGTTGATCACATCGAGGATCCGCCCCGGATCCCGGCGCTGGTCCAACCCCCGGGCCTTGCGAATATTGTAGCTCACGATGCGGATCTGCTGCTCTGACATATATATGATATAGCGATCAACGATGTGGATTTCAGGAGGCACAGGTGGAACAGCGGCAAGCAGGGCCCAAACGCAGCGGGCTGCGCGAGACGATTCACACGGCGATCCGGACGGCGCTCCGGACCAGCGGGCCGGTGATGCGGGTGATCTGGTCGGCGCTGCTCCTGGGCACGCTGGTCTCGCTCGTGCTGGGCCGCTTTTCGCTGGCCTTCGTAAGCCTCGCCTCGCTGGTGCTCTCCTTTCTGCCGCCGCTCCTCGCACAGCGCTTTTCGCTGCGCCTGCCGATGCCCTTCCTCGTCGCCACCACGGCGTTCATCTTCGCCTCCCTCGTGCTGGGCGAGCTTTTTGACTTCTACAACCGGGTCTGGTGGTGGGATCTGGCGCTGCATGGCTCGGCGGCGGTGGGCTTCGGCCTCATCGGATTTCTCTTTGTCTTCATGCTCTTCGACGGCGACCGCTTCGCCGCGCCTCCCTCCGCGCTGGCCTTCATCAGCTTTTGCGTCGCGATGATGATCGGCGCGCTGTGGGAGGTGTTCGAATACGGGATGGACCAGACATTCGGGCTCAACATGCAGAAATCCGGGCTCGACGACACGATGGGTGATCTCATCCTCAACGCGATCGGCGGCTTTGCCTCCAGCGCGGCGGGCTATCTCTACCTCAAGCACCAGAGCGGCGGCGTTCTGGGGCGCGCGCTGGAGCAGTTCATCGCCCTCAACCGCTCGTCCTACCGCAAGGCGCGGGCCCGGCTGAAACGCTGACGCCTCTTGATCTATGTCAGGGTGCCGGGCGCCGGCGCGTGCCAGCATCGACCCGCACCACCCCGCAAAAGGATCACCCCATGTCCCGAGACACCGCGCTTTTCTGCATCGCCCTCACCACGCCAGACGCCCTCCTGCGCGAGGCGGCCGGCATCGCGCTTGCGCGTGATCTGCACCTGACGATCCTCGTGCACGCCGCCTTCCCGTCGCTGCCGGTCGCGGCCTATGCGGCTCTGCCCTACGGCACGATTTCCATCCCCGAAGAATGGCCCGAGGAGATCGGCGCGCGGCGCAAGGCGCTGGAGGCGCGGATCGCCGAGATCGACGCCATCATGGATCAGGAAGGCGCGTCGGCCGACATCCGCCCGCTCTTTGTGTCGCAACCCGACCTGCGCGAGAGCATCGCGCAGGCGGCCCGGACGGCCGATGCGGCCTTCTTCGCGCCGGAGCTGCGCGAGCAGGATGGCGCTTTCGCGCAAATGCTGCAGGCCGTGCTCTTCGACGCGCCCATCCCGGCGGTGATCAACACGCTCCCGGGCCTCGCGCCGGAGCGCGTCCTGCTGGCCTGGGACGAGAGCCTTGCCTGTGCGCGGGCCGCGCATCTGGCGCTCCCCTGTCTGAAAGCCGCGCGCGAGGTCGGGATCGTCTGTTTCGACCAACCGGCGCAGGATGTCGCCGGCGGCCGGATCGAGCCGGGCGCGGGCGCGGCGGCGTGGCTGAGCCATCACGGCTGCAGCGTGACACTGACCCAGCTTCCCGCCGGCAAACGCGAGATCGGCGGCGCGATCCTCGATCACGCGCGCGAAACCGGTGCCGGGCTCATCGTCGCGGGGGGCTACGGCCATGCGCGCCTGCGACAGGCGGTGTTCGGCGGCACCAGCCGCACGCTCATCGAACAGACCGAGCTGCCCGTACTTCTCGCCCACTGACCACCGGCGCGCCCGCGATTTCCTTGCGTCGGCGCGCGGCTTACGTCATATTCAATCATGAGAATTTGATGGGAGGTCTCATGAAGCTTTCACGCCGCCAGGTGCTTCACGGCGCCGCCGCCGCCCCGCTTGCCGCCGCCCTGCCGCGCTTTGCCGTGGCCGAGCTTGCCCTGGGCGGCGCGACGCTCAGGACGGTCAGCGACGGGCATCTGACCCTGCCCGCGGAGTTCATCTTCGGCCCCATGCCGCAGGACGCGCTCGCCCCGCTGCGCGCCGAGTTCGGCCTCACCGGCCCCCAGCTCACCCCCGAATGCAACCTCGCGCTCTTCGAGGACGGCGAGACGCGCGTTCTCTTCGATGTGGGCTCGGGCCCCGATTTCATGCCGAGCGCGGGCACGATCACCGACAGCCTCGCCGCCCTGGGGCTCAGCCCCGAGGACATCACCCATGTCGCCTTCACCCATGCCCATCCCGATCATATCTGGGGGCTGCTCGACGATTTCGGCGATCCGCTCTTCACCCAAGCGCAATATTTCATGGGGCGGCGCGAGTGGGACTACTGGTGGAACCCCGAGACGGTGACCACCATCGGCGAGGCGCGCGCGGCCTTCGCGGTCGGGGCCCGGCGGCGGATGGAGGTCATCGAAAACAGTGTCACGCTGTTTGACGATGGCGCCGAGATCCTGCCGGGAATCGCGGCCATGGCCAGCTTTGGCCACACCCCGGGGCACATGAGTTTCGAAGTACGGCAAGGGAGCGACGCGGCGCTCGTCATCGGCGATGCCATCGGCAACCACCATGTCGCCTTCCGCCAGCCTGACTGGGAAAGCGGCTCGGATCAGGACGGCGCGACCGCGGCGGCCACCCGTACGGCGCTGCTGGACCGGCTCGCAACCGAGCAGATGCCCTTCGTGGGATTTCACTTGCCCAATGGCGGGATCGGCCGGGCGGCGCGGGATGGCGCGGGCTACCGCTTCATCCCGGGGGGCTGAGCGCCCTACTGCGCCGCCATCGGCAGCCGCGCGAGCTGGCATTGCGCCCAGAGCTCTTCAAGCGCGCCCACGAGCTGATCCGTCTGCGCCGCGCTGTGCACCGGCGAGGGCGTGATCCTGAGCCGCTCGGTCCCCTTGGGCACCGTGGGGTAATTGATCGGCTGGATGTAGATCCCGTAATCGGCGAGCAGACGGTCGGTGATGTATTTGCATTTCACCGGACAGCCGACCATCACCGGGATGATATGGCTCGGGTTTTCCTGATGCGGCAGGCCGATCTCGTCGAGCCGGGCGCGCAGGTTTGCGACCCGATCCTGATGCGCCGCGCGCTCGGCGCCAGAGGCCTTGAGATGGCGCACCGAGGCCAGCGCCCCGGCCGCCACGGCGGGGGGCAGCGCGGTGGTGAAGATGAACCCGCTGGCATGGGAGCGGATGAAATCGCACAGATCCGCCGAGGCCGCGATATAGCCGCCCATGACGCCGAAGGCCTTGCCCAGCGTCCCCTCGATCACGGTGATCCGGTCCATCAGCCCCTCGCGCTCGGCGATCCCGCCACCGCGCGGCCCGTAGAGCCCGACCGCGTGGACCTCGTCGAGATAGGTCATCGCGTTATACCGCTCGGCCAGATCGCAGATCGCGGCGATGGGCGCGATGTCGCCATCCATGGAATAGACGGATTCGAAGGCGATGAGCTTCGGGGCATCCAGCGGCAGGGCGGCAAGTTTGGCTTCGAGATCGGCCAGATCGTTATGGGCCCAGATGACCCGGTCCGCCCGGGAATGGCGGATCCCCTCGATCATCGAGGCGTGGTTGAGGCTGTCCGACAGGATCGTGAGCCCGGGGATGCGCGCGCCCAAAGTGCCGAGTGTGGCCCAGTTGGAGACATAGCCCGAGGTAAAGAGCAGCGCGGCCTCCTTGCCGTGCAGATCGGCAAGCTCGGCTTCGAGCAGGACATGGGCGTGGGTCGTGCCGGAGATGTTGCGCGTCCCGCCCGCGCCGGCGCCGGTCGTGTCCAGCGCCTCGTGCATCGCGGCCAGCACATCGGGGTGCTGGCCCATGCCGAGATAGTCGTTGGAGCACCAGATCGTCACCTCGTCAGCGGCTGGCCCGCCATGAAACTGCGCCCGGGGGAACGCCCCGCAGCGGCGCTCCAGTTCGGCGAAATGGCGATAGTTGCCGCTCTCGCGCAGGGCATCGAGCTCGGAGCGGAAGAAACCTGCGTAATCCATCAGAACGCCGCGGCCTCGGCGACGATCCCGGCCAGAAGGTCCTCGACCGCCTGCATCGCGCCTTCGGGGTAATCGCGGTGCAGGATCAAGACGCCCTCCGCGGTCTCCGCCACGGCGATGCCATAGGGGCAATGCACGAGGTTGAGCGGATCGGCCTCCATCACCTGGCGGCTCACCACCGCCGAGCAGAAGAGAAACACATCGGCCTGGGTATAGAGAGCGGCGTCGGAGCCCACGTCCGCGCCGGTGCGGTTGAGCATCTCGCCCACGTGGCTCACATAGTCGATCACCAGCCCCGCGTTGACGATGGCGTTCTCGACCGCAAAGGCCGCATCCTCGAAACTGCCGTCATAGCCGGTGACGATCGCGTCCTCGGCCATGGCCGGCCCGGCGACGAGCGCCAGTGCAATTGCCAGTTTGCGCATCATTCCCTCCATCTTCGCTGTGGCCCCGGCGGATCGCCCGCCGGAGCATCGGGCGCACGGTTCAGGCGCCGAACATGTCGGCGGTGATCCCCGCGTACCAGCCCTCGGATTCCTCGTAGGTGGCCTGCCGGACCTCCGCGCTTTCTCCGGTCTGGCTGACAAACCCGTCTACCTTCGCGATTTTCTCATCGGTCGCCTCATAGGTAGCGCCAACTTTCACCCCGTCATTGATATCGATCAAGGACCAGCAGGTGTTGGAGAAACGCGCCGGGAAGACGCGGCTTCCGGTCAGCGCGCCGCGCACCGCATTGGCGCAGACCTTGGCCTGGCTGTTGGCCGAAAAGCCCGACTTGGGCATATCGCCCTGCTGGCTCGCGTCGCCGAGCACGTGGATGTCCGGATCGGCCTTTGACGACATGTCGGCGGCATTGACCGGCGCCCAGTTGCCATCGGTCACGCCCGCGAGCTCTGCGATCCGGCCCGCCTTCATCGCCGGTATGACGTTGCAGACATCGACCGGCGTCTCGTCGCCGTCGATCGTCAGGGTCATGGCCACGGGATCGACCGACGCGTCGCCGCCGCCGAAATCGGGCCCGATGCGCTCGATCATTCCGCTGTAATGCGCCGCCCAGCCCTCTTCGAAGAGCGCCTGTTTGGAAAAGCCCTCCTTGGGATCGGCGATGAGGATCTTGGCGGTCGGATTATTGGCCTTGAGGTAATGCGCCACCATCGAGACCCGCTCATAGGGGCCCGGCGGGCAGCGGTAGGGGTTGGGCGGCGCGACCATCGCGAATGTCCCGCCCTGGGGCATGGCGCGAAGCTGCGCGCGCAGCAGCTCGGTCTGGGAGCCGGCCTTGTAGGCGTGGGGCATCGCGTTTTGCGCGGAGAGATCCCAGCCCGGGACCGCGCCCTCGACGAAATCGATCCCCGGCGAGAGGATGAGCTTGTCATAGCCCACCGATCCGCCCCCCGCGAGCGCCACGGTCCTGGCATCGCGATCCACCCCGACGGCCCAATCATGGACCACGTTGACGCCGCTCGCGGCGAGGCCGCCGTAGCTGTGGGCCAGATCACCGATCTCCTTGAAACCGCCGAGGTAGAGGTTGGAGAAAAAGCAGGTGTAGTAGGTCCGCGTCGGCTCGATGAGGGTGACAGAGATCGCCCCCTCGCTGTCCTTGGCGATATAGCGCGCGGCGGTCGCCCCGCCCGCGCCGCCGCCGATCACCACGACCCGCGGCTTTGCGTGGCCATCGGCGCGCAGCATCGGCGCGGCAAGGCTCGCCGTAGCGGCAGCCCCGGTGCCGATAAACATTCGTCTGTCGAGTTTCATTCCGGTCTCCTCCCCATCTGCCCTCAGTTGCCGAGGGTCGTGAAATGCGCAGCGAGCGCGGCGATCTCCTCATCTCCGAGCCGGCTGGCGATCAGCTGCATGGCGGGGTTGGCACGGTGTTTTTGTTTGTAGGCATGCATTGCCGTGACAAACGCCTCCTGCTGCATGTTGATGATAGCGGGAATGCCGTCATTGTCACCGTCGGCCTGATGGCAGGTGGTGCATTCCGCGGCGAGATAGGCGCCGTACTCCGCGTCCCCGTCCAGCGCGAGCACTTCCGGGGAGAGGGCAAAACCCGCCGCCTGCGGGGCCGCGGTGCCTTCGGAGAAGCTGGCGAGATAGGCGATGACATCGGCGCGATCCTCGGGCGCGGCGAGGCCGCGAAATCCCATTTTCGTGCCCGGCATGTAGGCGCGCGGGGAGGCGAGGAACCGGTTCAGCGCCTCGGCCGTCCAGATCAGCTCCTCCGCGCCGGCCTTCGCCATCGCCGGCGAATAGCGGTAGTCGCCCTGCGACGCGGCGGGGGCGCCGAGGATGTCATTGAGCTGCGGCCCGGTGCGGTGGCGCGCGTCCGGCCCGACCTGATGGCAGGCGATACATCTGCGGAAGACCTGTTCGCCCGCCTTCGCGTCGCCCCCAAGCTCGGCGCCCGCCACCGTGGCGAGCAGCGGCAGCGCGCAGATCAGCGCGGCACGCGGCGCGCGCATCAGGAGCCCTCTCCAAAACTGGCGAGATAGGCGGAGATCGCGGCGAGATCCTCCTCCGACCGCAGGCCCGAGAAGGACATTTTCGTCCCCGGCATGTAGGCGCGCGGCTTGGCGAGGAACTCCGCGAGGGCGGCCTCGTCCCAGACGCGCCCCTCCGCTTGCGCCGCTCGGAAGACATCGGAGTATTTGAAGCCGTCGACGCTGCCCATCTCCCGACCAAGCAACCCGTTGAGATGCGGGCCAGAGCGGTTCACCGCCCCCTCGCCGACCTGATGGCAGGCCTTGCATTTGCGGAACACCTGCTCGCCGGCAGCGACCAGCGCGTCGCCGGCGTCGGCGTCGGCGGTTTCCACTTCGGCGGGCGCGGCGGCCTCTGCGGCGGCGGTAGGTGCCTCCGCCGGGGCAGCAGCGGGAATGAACGACGGTCCATCGGCGGTGAAGGACGGCAGGGCCACATCCCGGTTCGGGTTCGGGATCGACTCAGAGCCCCCCTCGGGCGGCGTGCCCACGAGGAAGACCGATCGCATCGTGATCCGCGCCTCATCCTTGCACTCTTGCATGCACGGCTCGGCCCGCCATGCGGGGTATTCCGTTTCCGGGCGATCATCGACGATGAACCCGTCACTATTGTGCATCTCGACCTGAGCAAAATTGGCGTCGCTCAGCTCGAAATCATCGTCCACGAGGTCGTTGGAATAGAGGATGTAGGCCACGATGGCATAGGTGTCGTCGGCACTCAGCGTGCCCGCTTCGCCGAACGGCATGGAGCGGTGGATGTAGTCCCAGGCGGTGGAGAGATAGGGCCAGTAGGAGCCGACCGTCTTGACCGGATCCTCGCGGTCGAGCGTGTCGAACCCGCCCGCGAGGACCGGCCAGTTGCCGACCCCTTCGGCGAAATCGCCGTGGCAGGAGGCGCAGCTCTCGGCGAAAAGCTCCTCGCCGGTCTCCACATCGCCCGCCCCCGGGGGCAGACCCCGCCCGTCGGGCAACACGTCCACATCCCAGGCCGCGATTTCCTCCGGATGCGCTTCGCGCCCAAGCCCGAAGGCGCCATCGGGCAGCGGCGCGGCGGCGGCCTGGATGGGTGCTGAACGGGACGCGGCGGCGGCCTCGGCGACGAGCGTTTCAAGCTCGGCGATGCGCGCGGTGCCGTCTCCGGCGGCGGTTTGTGCGGCGCGCGCCTCGTTCCGCGCGGCGGCAAGACCCGCTTCCAGCGTTTCGATCCGGTCCTGCCCGTAGTCACGATTGACGAGCGCGATCGCCCCGGAGAGCGCCAGCGCCGTCCCGCCAAAGGCCGGCAGGAAGATTTGACTAAGAGGTTTCGACATTTTCAGCGATCCCTTCCGCGTTCACGTACCAGGTCTGGATGCAGTTGTTGTGATAGACCGAGTTCTCGCCACGCACCTCGCGCAGCTGCTCTTTCGTCGGCTGGACATAACCCGTCTCGTCCATCGCGCGGGCCTGCAGGAGCATCGGCGCCCCGTCCCAGTCGATATCGAGATAGAACCGCGTCAGCGCCTTGCTGTCGCCCTGCCGCCCGAGCCGCGCGGCCTCCCATGTGATGCCGCCATCGCGCGAGACATCGACCCGGGCGATCCGCCCATGGCCGGACCAGGCGAGCCCGGAAATTACCAACGGGCCGGGCCCGTGGGGGATCGGCATCTGCGGGCTGGGCGAGGTGATGACGGATTTGGCATCCATCACCCATGTCCATTTCCGCGCGGTGCCGTCTTCGAGCACATCGGTGTATTTCGACGTCTCCTCCCGGCTCTCGACCGCCCGGTCGAGCACCTCGATCCGGCGGAGCCACTTGACCCACATGTTGCCTTCCCAGCCGGGGACCACGAGGCGCACCGGGTAGCCATGCTCCAAGCGCAGCGCCTCGCCATTGGCCTTGAACGCCACGAGCACATCGTCGAGCGCCTTCTCCATCGGGATCGAGCGGCCGTTGGACGAGGCATCCGCCCCCTCGACATAAACCCACTTGTCCGAAGACATATCCGCCCCCGCCTCCCGCAGCAGCGCGCGCAGGGGGATGCCGGTGTATTCCATGTTGTGGATCATGCCGTGGGTGAACTGCGCGCCGTTGAGCTGCGCGCCCGCCCATTCCATGCCGGTGTTGGCCGCGCATTCGCAGAAATAGACATGGGTTTCGCGCGGGAAGCGTTCCAGATCGGCATAGCTGAAGACGAGGGGCCGCTCGACCAGCCCGTTGATCATCAGCCGATAGTCCTCCTTGCGCAGCGAAATCGCGCCGGAATGGTGGCGCTCGAAGGCGCAGCCCTGCGGTGTGATGGTGCCTTCCAGCGCGTGGATCGGCGTGAAGTTGATCGAGGAGATCGGCGAGGCGGTGAGCCATTCGACATTGCGCCGCACCACGTGGGACTCAAACTCGATCGGCATCCCGTAAGGCACCTCGTCGACGCCCACCCCGGTGTAGGAGGCCCAGTCCTGAAGCTCGGTGATCAGCGGGTCGGGCGCGCTCTCGGCGGCAACGGCCCCCGCGGCGCCGCCCGCGGCCATCGCCGCCCCGCCCCGCAGGAAGGCCCGGCGCGAAGGTTTGAAAAATCCGTCCATCTCACATGTCTCCCTGTGTGCTGGCTCAGAGCCCGGTCACCACGACATCGTCGCGCGGCGTGACCGCGACGGTGCCTTGGGCGCGGATGTGGTTTTCGACCACGTCCCAGATCTGAGGCCCTTCCGTTCCCTCGTTGACCGAGGCCCAGCCGGCGACAACGTAGCTTTTGCCCGGATCGATCGGCTCGCCGGTGGCGAGGTGTGTCATGTTGGAAATCCGGCTGCCCTGCGGTTTGGTGATATCGATCGCGTAGCCGAGCCCGCCGGTGCGGACCATGTCGCCGCCCTGCTGATAATAGGGGTCGGGGTTGAAGATGTTGTCGGCCACGTCTTCCAGCACGAGCTTGAGGAAATCGCCGGTCATTTCGGTGCGGTAGGCCTCGCCATAGCTCATCGAGGTCACGTTCCAGATGTCCTCGCGGGTGATGTCCTGACCCGGGATGAGCGAGGGGCCCCAGCGGACGCCGGGCGAGAGCGCAATCTCGGCCTCCCGCTCGCTCAGGAGCGCGTCGCAGATGAGGTCATCCCAGCTTCCGTTGAAGTTGCCGCGCCGATAAAGCAGCCCCTCCGTCTGGCCGATCACCTCGGTGAGCCGGTCCAGATGCGGCGCGCGCTCGGCGTCGATCAGGGCGGCAACCTCCGGGTCGGGCGCGATCACGTCGGAGAAGATCGGGATCAGCTTGGAGCGATAGCCCATCATCCGGCCGTCGCGGATGTCGAGGTCGATGCGGGTGACGAACTTGCCGTTGGAGCCCGACGGGAAGATCAGAGTCTCGCCCGCGAGCACCGGATCGGGCAGCGCGTCATGGGTGTGGCCCGAGAGGATCACGTCGATCCCCGTGACGACCGTGGCCATCTTCTTGTCCACGTCGAACCCGTTGTGCGACAGAACCACGACGCACTCCGCCCCTTGTGCGCGGACCTCATCGACCATCGCCTGCATGTTCTCGTCGCGGATGCCGAAGGCGTATTCGGGGAACATCCAGCCGGGGTTGGCGATGGGCATGTAGGGGAAGGCCTGCCCGATGACCGCGATCTTGGTGCCGCCGCGTTCGAAGAAGGTGTAGGGCGGGAAGAGCTCGGCGGGCTCGTCCCACTCGGCGTCGAAGATGTTCTGGCCAAGCGCGGCGAAGGGCAGCCCCTCGACCAGCTCGGCGACGCGGTCGCTGCCCAGCGTGAACTCCCAGTGGAAGGTCATCGCGTCGGGCTTGAGCGCGTTCATGACGTTGACCATGTCCTGCGCCTGGGTTTGGTAACAGGTGTAGGACCCGTGCCAGGTATCGCCGCCATCGAGCAGGATCGCATCGGGCCGGTCGGCGCGGATGGCGTTGATCACCGTGGCCACCCGGTCGAGCCCGCCCATGCGGCCATAGCCGCGGGCCAGCGCCGAGAAATCCCCCGAGGAGAGCGCGTAATGCGCGGGCGAGCCATCATCGATCCCGTAGAGCCTGCGAAATTCCGCGCCGGTCACATGGGGGACCTCGCCGCGATTGGAGCCCACGCCGATGTTGACCGAAGGTTCGCGGAAGTAGATGGGCTTGAGCTGGGCGTGGATGTCGGTGATGTGGATCAGCGACACGTTGCCGAATGTGTCAAAGTCCAGCAGCTGATCCTGCGTCAGGGCCTGCTGCGCCGCGAGCCGCGACCAGGTTCCGAACCCGGAAGCGCCAAGGAGCGCGGCGGCGGACATGCCGACCTGGAGAAAGTCGCGGCGCGAGATCATGGTGTGCATCCTCTTATCATATGCGCATTTGTGAATGCCTTGGGGGCGAAAAACCCCCGCGAGGCCGGAGCCTGCGGGGGCCTTGGTCGTCTACTGTCGGACTGCGGGCGTCTCGACCGAAAGGCCGTTGGCGCGCGAGGCGACGTAAAGCTCCAGCGCACGGAACTCGTCAGAGCCCTCGGCGAAGGTCTCGGCGCGGGTGTCGCGGATGCAGCCGCGGAACCGGTTGTGGCGCGAGATGAGCTTGGCCTGCTTCAGACGGTAGGTCGGGAAACCGTTGGTCTGGCCCTGCGAGAGGTGGTCCGCGCGGATCATCATGCCGTAGTTGTCTTCGTGGCAATTGGCGCAGCTCAGCTCAAGCTGGCCGTAGCGCGTGTAGTACATCTCCTTGCCGAGCTCCCAGTAGGGCGCGGCCTCGCCGTCGATGGCCACATCCACCGGCATGCCCCGCGACTGGAGCCCGATGAGGGCGACCATCTGCTGCATGTCCTGGCTGGACCATTTCCACGGCTCTTCGCCTTGCGTCTCGGCGCGGTGCCCGTTGAGGAAATCCTCGGTGGTGGTGAGCTTGCCATCCATCACCTTGGGCATCGCGGCGGTGAAGCCCGCGAACTCTTCCGGCCCGTTCTCGTGGCAGGTCGAGCAGGCGTTGCCATTGGCCCCCGCCTCGTCAAAGGCGTCGAGCGCCTGATCGATGAAGACAAACGCCGGGTTCTCGAAGTCGTCAAGCTGAAGCGACTGGGTCTCGTCGGTGCGGAAGCGCCAGCCGGAATAAATCGTCCGCAGATTCTCCAGATGCTCCGGAGCCTCGGTTTCGGTGACGATCTCCAGCCCCTCGATGTTCATCTCGTCGCTGTCCTGCGCCCAGGCCGTGCCTGCGGCGGCAAGCCCCGCGATGATCAGCGCGATAGGTCTGATGCCCATATATGAAGTCCTCCCTTGGCTGGCCATGGTCTGGCTGGCACGCGCCCCGCCACCGGGGCGCGCGGTCGTGTCGTCCTCAGGTTACCGAAATCGATTGGGCGGCCTCATAGACATCCCCGTCGTCATCGTACCATGTGAAGGTGAATTCGCCCGAGGCCGGAACCGTGGCCTGAAACTCGAAATAGGGGTTGGTCGAGATCGCGGGCTCGAGGGCCACATCGATCACGGTCTCGCCGTCAAAGGCCGCCACGAACCGGTTGATGATCGAGCGCGGGATCGGATTGCCGTCGGAATCCTTGCGCTGACCGCTCTCCATCGTGTGGCTGATGAGCGTCTTGATAGTGATCGCCTCGCCCGCCGCTGCGGTCTTGGGGACTTTCACCCGGGGTTTGACACCTGATGCCATGTTCTTGTCCTCCTGTTCGCGGCCTCAGCCGCCGCACCCGCCGATGGTTACCTTGACGTTGGCCGACGCCTTGGCGAACGAGCCGTCCGCCATCTGCGCCACCGCGATCACGTCTTGCGTCCCCGCAAGGCGAATGCGAGTCGCGGCGGACTGGCTTGCCGCGAGCGGGCCGAAGGTGAAGGTGGCCACGTTGGGCACCGGGTTGCCAGCGGCAAAAAGCGCGATCGACACGGCGCCGGGCGCCGACACGTCGATCGGGACGGTATTGCCGTTCTCCGCGATTTCCGGGGCGTTGATCGTGACCCCGCCCTCCACCAGATCCGCGCCGCCGGTAAAGGCCGCGATGGCATCGTCGGTGGCCGAGGCGAAGGCCGGCAGTCCGGGCAATGCGGCGATGGCCAGCGTGCCGGACCCGATCGCGAGCATCTTGCGCCGTGTGAGTTCCATGGATCCCTCCATTTGGTCCAGTTAGTCTTCGGTCAGGGTCAGGAGGAACGATACAACGTCCTCGATCTCCTGCGCGCTCAGAAGGGGCGCAACCTCGCCATCGGCGTGGGCCTTGCCGGTATAGGCATTGCCGAGGCGCACGAACCCTTCGGTCTTGTAGAAGGACGGCATCATCGAGCCGTCGAAGGTCAGCTTGGCATTGGCGACGATCCCGCGCAGCTCTGCCTCGCTCCAGCGATCGGCGACCCCGTCGAGCGGCGGGCCGATCTCACCGTGAAAGGCGAGGTGGTCGAGCGCCGAGACCTGATGGCAGGCGATGCAATTGCCCGCCCCCTTGTTCATGATCTCCGCCCCGCTGTCAGGATCGCCCGGCGCACCGCTCAGTGATGTTGCGACGGCGCCGTTTTCATAGACGACCTCCGTCGGCGCGACGATGTCAGCCAAGGCATGGGACGCGCCGAGCGCCACCACCAGCCCGAGTACTGATGCGTGTTTCATGCATCCTCCCTAAGACGATTCTTATCGTTCGTTGCCTCACTCTAAGCGAGCGGTTCCCGGCCGCGCAACAACAAATTCAAAAGCATGAATTCTTTGATGTTTCCCGGATCCCGTTTTTCTGCACGGAAAAGCCACGGAAAACAATAGCATCACTCGCCCTGCGCCGGAATATTACGCGCATGGTATTTTTGGAAAGGCTCGTCGGTCTCGTAGCCTTTCTCCACCACCCACTTGAGCATGTTGAGCGTCGTCCAGCGGCCGAAGGCGCCCGGCATATGGGCGACGGCGGCCTGCGGCGCGGTCTCGTCCGGGCCGACCTCTTCGGGGAAGAAATAGATCGTCGGCGTGAACAAAGCGCCCCAGCGTTTGGTCATGTCCTTCTCCGGGAGGGTCTCGCCGTCGAAATCGGTGACCTCCACATCGCCGAACATGTTGATCTGGACCGCGAAGAAATTCTCCTCGATGAAGGCCTTGACCTCGGGGTCGGCAATGACCTCCTCGTGCATCTTCTTGCAATAGATGCAGCCGCGCTGTTCGATCATGACCATCAGGCGCTTGCCCTCGCCTGTCGCCTCCTCCAGATCCTCGCCCAGATCCTTGAACGTCTCGCGGAGCCAGGGCTGCTTGTGGAGCCCGTCATCGCCGATCTCGGCGCCGGCGGGGGAGGTGATGGCAAAGGTGAGCGCCAGAAGGGCGGCCAGAAGTCGGGTCATGATCCAGTCCTTTCGCGGTCAGCCAATGGTGCCGAAGACCGGGAAGGTCTCCAGCATCCACTGGGCGATATGGTTGACGGAATTGGTGGCGATCAGCACGCCGAAAACGATGAGCAGCGCGCCCATGAGCTTTTCGATGCGGCCCAGATGGCGGCGAAACCGCGTCATCCACGCCATGAACGGCCCGATGAACAGCGCCGCGGCGATGAAGGGGAGTGTCATCCCCAGCCCGTAGGTGAAGAGCAGGGCGGCGCCCTGACCGGCGCTCTCCTGCCCCGCGGCGGTGAAGAGGATCGCGGCGAGGACGGGGCCGACGCAGGGCGTCCAGCCAAAGGCGAAGGCGAAGCCGATGACGTAGGCGCCCAGCAGGCTCGCGCGCGAGGTATCGCCCGCATCGGCGCGGAACTGCCGGTAGAGCAACCCGATCCGGAGCACGCCGAGGAAATGCAGCCCCATCGCGATGATGATCGCCGCGGCGACCCAGCGCAGCACATCAAAATACTCACGCACCAACCCGCCGAAGACCGTGGCCGTCGCCCCGAGGCCGACGAAGACGGTGATCATCCCCAAGGCAAAGGCGCAGGCCGCGAGCACGGCCCGCAGCCGCACCGCCGGAGACAGCCGGGCGTCGGCGGAGATGTGATTCATGCCCACTCCGGCCAGATAGCTGAGGTAGAACGGGACGATGGGCAGGATACAGGGCGACAAGAAAGAGAGCAGCCCCGCGACCAGCACGCCAAAATAGGTCAGATCAAACATGACTGCGGCCGCCTGTGGCTTGAGATATTCAAAAATCAGATTATGATATAGGTACAACCTTCGTCAATGCGATCCTGATCGCGCCGCAATCCGGGGCCCCATGTTGAAACCACTTCTTCTGTTGCTGGCCATGCTGCTGAGCTTCGGGGCGCCCGGCCCCGCGGCCGCCGAGCCGCGGCTCCTCATGGCCGAGGAGGTGGGCTGCCCGTGGTGCGCGCGATGGAACCGAGAGATCGCGCCGATCTATGCCAATACGCCCGAGGGCAGGGCCGCGCCGCTTGTGCGCTTCGACATCCACGGGCCGAAGCCCGATGTCGAATTTGCCCGCTCGGTCCGTTTCACGCCGACCTTCATCCTCGTCGATGAGGGCCGCGAGCTGAGCCGGATCGAGGGCTACCCGGGCGAGGATTTCTTCTGGGGCCTGCTCGCGCGCATGCTGGTCGAGGCCCGAATACCCTTGGAGGCAGATAGCTGACCCGCTATGACAGTCCCTGTGAACATTGAGCAAAACAGCCCCGATGGCACCGCATCGCGCCTGCCCGTCTTTTCCAAGGACATGTGCGCCGAGGATCTCGACCAGATGGTCGCGAATGCCCAGCAGGCCGCGAATTTCCTCAAGGCGATAAGCCACGAGGGGCGGATGATGATCCTGTGCCATCTGGCCACCGGCGAGAAATCGGTGACCGAACTGGAGGAGCTGCTGTCCGCGCGTCAGGCGGCGGTCTCGCAGCAACTCTCGCGCCTGCGCCTTGAGGGGCTCGTCACGCCGCGCCGTGAGGGCAAGACGATCTACTACAGCCTGACGGACGACCGTCCGCGTCAGATCATGGAGGTGGTCTACGACTTGTTCTGCCGGCGGGACTGACCGCCGCATATCCGCATCCGCTGTTGGGAGGGCACGATGCTGGAGTTCATGGGAGAAGCCAACAGCGCCGCGCTGATCGGCCTGCTCGGGGGCATCGCTCTCGGTCTGGCCGCTCGGATCGGGCGATTCTGCACGCTCGGCGCGATCGAGGACGCTCTCTATGGCGCGGATGACCGGCGCCTGCGCATGTGGGGTATCGCCATCGGCACCGCCATCATCGGCGCGCATCTGGTCATGCATCTTGGCCCGTTCGATGCCGGCGCGACCGTCTATCTCGACCGGGTCTGGAACCCGCTCGCGACCGTGCTCGGCGGGCTCGTCTTCGGCTATGGCATGGCGTTGAGCGGCAATTGCGGCTATGGCGCGCTGGCTCGTCTGGGCGGTGGGGATCTGCGCAGTTTCGTCATCGTGCTGGTCATGGGGCTGAGCGCCTATATGGTGCTCTCCGGCCCGCTCGCGCCGCTGCGCATCTGGCTCTTTCCGGTCGAAGTGGGCGCCGCGCGTCCGCAAGGACTCTCGGCCGCGCTCGCCGGCCACGGCATCCCCCCTCTCCTCACCGCGCTTGCCGCCGGGGGCATGCTGATCCTGCTGTCCCTGAGCTCGGCGGCCTTTCGCGGCGCGCCGGCGATGATCCTCTGGGGCGCGGTTGTTGGCCTCGCGGTGGTCTCGGGCTGGGCGGGCACCGCCTGGATCGCCGCCACCGGTTTTGCCGCCGAACCAGTCGAAACCCACACCTTCGCCGGGCCGATCGGCGACACGATCTTCTACGCGATGACCGCCTCGGGCAACGCGTTGTCCTTCAGCGTCGGCTCGGTGGTCGGGGTGGTGATCGGCGCGGCGGCGGGCTCGCTATCCAAGGGGCATTTCCGCTGGGAAGCCTGCGACGATCCGCGCGAATTGCGCCGCCAGATGCTCGGCGCCGCGCTCATGGGCCCCGGCGCGGTGATCGCGATCGGCTGTAGCGTGGGCCAGGGGATCTCGGCCTTCTCGCTGCTCGCCTACAGCGCGCCCGTCGCCCTCGTCTCGATCTTCATCGGCGGCGCCGTCGGCTTGCGCCAGCTCATCGCCGGGCTCGCCCCGGCCGAATGAGATGCCGCACGAGCCGCGTCGCCCCCAACCGCGTTGCCCACGCGCGCGGGAGACACTCGGGCGACCGGGCCGACCTCTTGGGAAAATCGTGGTGCCGCTGAAGGGACTCGAACCCCCGACCCCATCATTACGAATGACGTGCTCTACCAGCTGAGCTACAGCGGCGCTCCGCGCGGCTTCTAGCGACAAGCGCGGCGCAGTGCAAGCGGGCTTGTCACGCGCGCAGCGGCGCCCAAGCCCACGCCTATGCCCAAGCCCGCCCTCTGCCCGCGCAGACAGCGCAGGGGCGGGAACCGGGGCGGCTTCCCCAACGTTAGGCTGGTGCACCCGCCGGGCAAATACCCTAGGTTCATCACACCCCGGATTCGCCCTCTGCGGCAGGGCGGAGATCAGGGGCGCGACGACGGGCGATGCATAAAGGAGCCGGATGCTTGAAGCTCATGGTGTTTACCGATCTCGACGGGACCCTGCTCGATCATGACAGCTATAGCCACGCCCCCGCCCGCCCGGCGCTGGAGGCGCTTGCGGCGCTCGAGATCCCGCTGATCCTTGCCAGCAGCAAGACCGCGCGGGAGATCGCCCCGCTCCATGCGGAACTCGCGCTCGCCCCCTGCCCGATCATCGCCGAAAACGGCGCGCAGATGGTGACACCGGGAACGGAGGCCGCCGAGGACCGCAGCGCCTATCGCAAAATCCGCGCCGCGCTGGAACGGATGCCCGCCGAGCTGCGTTCATGTTTCACGGGATTTGGCGATATGGACAGGCAAGGCGTGATCGAGGCCACGGGACTGGACCCGCAAAGCGCGGGCTTGGCACAGGCGCGGTGCCACAGCGAGCCGGGCCTCTGGTCCGGGACGGAGGAGGGCTTCGCGCGGTTTGCCGACCTGCTCGGGCAGGAGGGAATTTCCTCGCGCCGGGGCGGGCGCTTCGCGACCCTTTCTTTCGGCGCGACCAAGGCCGACCGGATGCGCGAATTGATCGCCGCGCACGCGCCGGACCATACCATCGCGCTTGGCGATGCCCCCAACGACATCGAGATGATCGAGACCGCCAGCCACGGCGTGATCGTCAGGAACACGCACGGCCCCGGCCTGCCCCCGCTCGACGGGGAGCGGGCTGGCACCGTGCGCCGGACACAGGCCCCCGGGCCGCAAGGATGGAACGAGGCTGTTCTGGATATTCTGGAAGAGCTCGAACTGCACAGGAGAGCAGACTGAAATGGCGGATTTTCATCAAAGCGGCGGTGTCGCGGAGTTTCACAACCTGCGCTCGCGGCCCGTCGAGGACCTGATCAAGGAGCTCGAAAGCTTCTCCCGCAATCGCAAGATCTCGCTGATCCTGCCCTGCCTCTACTCCGAGCTCGAGGGCCCCGCGCTTCAGAACATCCTGAACGAACTCTCGCAGGTCAAATACCTGCACCGGATCATCATCGGCCTCGACCGCGCCAACGAGGAGCAGTACCGCCACGCGCGGGAGTTCTTCTCCGTCCTGCCCCAGGACCACACCGTGATCTGGAACGACAGCCCGCGGATGCTCGAAATCGGGCAGCGGCTGGAGACCCTCGGGCTCGCCCCCGAAGAGCCGGGCAAGGGCAAGAACGTCTGGTCCTGCATGGGCTATCTCATCTCCTGCGCCGACAGCGCCGTGATGGCGATCCACGACTGCGACATCCTCACCTATGACCGTGAGATGCTGGCGCGGCTGGTCTATCCGGTGGCCAACCCCAATTTCCCCTACCAGCTCAGCAAGGGCTACTATCCCCGCGTCGGCGACGGCAAGATGAACGGGCGGGTGACGCGCCTGCTGGTGAGCCCGCTTCTGGTTTCGCTCAAGAAGGTGATCGGCCCGCGCGATTACCTCGATTACCTGCACAGCTTCCGCTACCCGCTCTCGGGCGAGTTCGCGATGCGCACCGGGATGCTCCCCGACCTGCGCATCCCCTCGGACTGGGGGCTGGAGATCGGGGTGCTGTCCGAGGCGTGGCGCAACCTTGCGCCGCTCGCGGTCTGTCAGGTGGAAATCTCCGATGCCTATGACCACAAGCACCAGGAGCTGAGCGCCGAAGACGCCTCCGCCGGGCTCAACCGCATGTCCATCGACATCTGCAAGGCGGTCTACCGCAAGCTCGCCGCCGATGGCACCGTGTTCACCTCCAACGTGATCCGCACGCTCAAGGCCACCTATCACCGCAGCGCGCTGGACTTCCTCGAAGCTTATTACAACGACGCGCGGATGAACGGGCTGGCCATCGACCGCCACACCGAGGAGCGCACGATCGAGGTCTTTGCCGAGAACATCGTCAAGGCCGGGCATCTCTTCATCGAGAACCCGATGGAGACGCCGTTCATCCCGACGTGGAACCGGGTGCAGGCCGCCGATCCGGACCTGCTCACCGATTACCGCAACGCGATTGCCGCGGACGCGGAGGAATTTCGCTGAGGCTCAGGCCCGGTTGGTGAGCCACATGCACTGATAGGGCGCGAGCGTGACCGAGCTGCGCGTCGGATCGAACGGCTCGCCCGACAGCAGATCGACCCAGCTTTCGTCCTCGATGAGGTTCATCAGTTCGGTCGAGACGGTCACCGTCTCGGGGCTCACATTGTGCAGTGAAAAGATCGACTGGCTCCGGTCGAGCGACTGGCGCCAGTTGCCGAAGATGCGGTGATCGAGCGGCAGGGTGAAATGCGTGGCGTTGGGGTGGAACGCCGGCTGCTGCGCGCGGATGCGGAGCCGGTCCGACAGCGCCTTGAGCACCCGCGCGTGCTGGGTCTCGGGATCCGACAGCAGCTCCTTGAGCTTGGGGTAATCCCAGCGGTGGCGGTTGATCGCCCGGTTCATCCCCCGCCGCTCGACTCCCTCGAAATCGTTGGGCGTGGCCAGCATCGAATGGATGTAGAAGGCGGGAATGCCCTCCATCGACATGACGATCGTCTGCGAGCAGATGAACCGCGCGACGTGGTGGGACTCGTCGCCATCAAACGCGCGCCGGGTGGCCTCGAAGAAGGAACTGTTGAGCTCATAGGGCGCCTCGCCGCCATCGGGCAGCGCGCGCATCGACACGAGCCCGCCCGTCTCGCGGACGGTGGCGATCATCCGGTCGATCTCGGGCTGCGGCAAGACGCCCTCGGCGGGGCGCATCCCGATGCCGTCGTGGCTCGCGGTGAAGTTGAGGTAGGCGCAGCCCATCGGCGCAGGCGGCATCGCCCGCTGCCATTCCGTGAGGTACTTGGTGTTGCCCGACAGGACCGCGTGCAGGATGAGCGGCGGCAGCGGGAAATTGTAGACCACATGCGCCTCGTTGCCCTTGCCGAAGTAGCTCAGGTTCTCGGCCTTGGGCACGTTGGTCTCGGTGAGCAGGATCACCGGCTCCAGCTCATAGTTCAGCAGGTGGCGCAGGAGCTGGACGATAGCGTGGGTCTGCGGCAGGTGGATGCAGTTTGTCCCGATCACCTTCCACAGGAAGGCCACCGCGTCGAGCCGCAGGATGCGAATCCCCTGATCCACGTGCAGCCGGATGATCCGCAGGATTTCCAGCAGCACCTCGGGATTGCGGAAATCGAGATCGACCTGATCATGGCTGAAGGTGCACCAGACATTGCGCGGCCCGTCGGATGTCTCGACCTCCTTGAGAAGCGGCGTCGTGCGCGGGCGCGTGACTTGCGAAAGATCCTCGGACGGGTCGGCCTCGAAGAAGAACCGGTCATAGGGCGGCTGCCGCTGCAGGTAGGCGTTGAACCAGACCCCCTGGCTCGAGACGTGGTTGAGCACGAGGTCGGACATGAGGTGAAACTCCTGCCCGATCCGCCGGATATCGGCCCAATCCCCGAGGTTGCTGTCGACCTTGCGATAATCGGTGACGGCAAAGCCATCGTCCGAGGTGAAGGGGAAGAACGGCAGGATATGGACCCCGTTGACCACGCCCTTGAGCCGGGTGAGCAGGAAATCATGCAGCACGTCGAGCGGCTTGTGCGCCCCATCCACGAGCGAGTTGCCATAGGTGATGAGCACCGCGTCGCGCTGCGACCAGAGCCGGTTGCCGTTGGTGCGCGGGCGCATGCGCCGGTGGGTGCCTTCGGGCCAGAAGGTTTCGATGATCTGGCTGGAGAGGATGTCCGCATCGAGATCGGGATAGACCTGTTGCAACAGCTCCTTGAGCTTGGGTCCGAAGGCGTTGGATTTGGCTTTCATGCTCGTCTCTTCGTGTTGCGGCGGGTCGGGCGTCTGATCGGGTTGGGCGTTGGATCGGGTTGGGCGTTGGATCGAGTTGGGCGGTCGGGCTCAGTTCAAACGAGAGCCGCGCCGGGCTCAAGCGCAAACCGCCCGCGCTTTGGTCGCTGCCGCTTTTTTAGGCAAAATACCGGCGCTTTGGAGCGCGCGGCCTCAGGGGATGGGGAAGCCGATGCGGATCTGGACCGTCTCGATCCCGGGGTTCTGGTCAAACAGGCCGGCGTTGGAGCGATGGTCGTAGCCGATGCCGTAGCGCAGGCCGCTTTCCGTCTGGTAGCCGATCTCGATCCCGGAGCGGAATTCCAGCGGCCCGCCGAGGTCGAACCCGGTGTTTTCGGCGTAGAGCCCGGGCATCAGGTGCATCTGGAAATAGCCGCGGTCGCGCGCGAATTGCGAGGTGTAGGTGATGCCGCCACCGAGCCAGACCTCTCCATCCTCGGCCGCCGAGAGCCCGGCCGCGAGGCCGAACGGGCCGCGCAGCTGGGGCAGCTGGTAGCGCATGTAGATCTCGCTCTGGCGATCCGCGCGGCGCTCGACCACCTCGCCATAGGACAGATCCATCCGCGCCTCTGCCGGGCTTTTCGCAAGGCAGCCGCCATCCGCGCCGCAGTGGTTCGCGCGCATGTCCATCAGCCCCGCCAGAAGCAGCAGCCCCGCCATTGTCCCGTTCGCCATCCGCAGCCTCTCCTCTGCACTCCCGGGCCCATGGGTATGCGCGGGACGGGCGCAGCGTCAAGCGGCGGGAGGCGCGATATCGTGAGCGTGTCCTGCGTGCCCCGGTTTGCGGGGGTCAGTGGAAATCCCGGCTGGGAAACAGGCGCTTGGCCTGATCGCGGGGGTGCATGGCGCGGGGTTGGGGCCGCGGGCGCGGGGCGTCGTCGGCTTGCGGCGCGGTGAGCCCCACGGCCCCGTCCATCGGATGGCCCAGACGCGACAGCGCGGGCGAAAGGTCCTCGATCCGCTGCGCAATGAGATGCACCACGATACCCTCGCGCTGGAGATACCCCGTGACCCGCAGCAGCCGCCCGCCCATCACGCTGCGCCGATAGCGCTCATAGACCTTGGGCCAGACGACGATGTTGCTCACCCCGGTCTCGTCCTCCAGCGTGAGGAAGATGACGCCCGACGCCGTCCCCGGGCGCTGCCGGGTGATGACGAGGCCGCAGACGCTATAGCCGCCCGGCGGCACGGTGGCGAGCTTGTCATGGGGCGTGAGGCCGGGCAGCTCGGGGCGCAAGAGCTCCATCGGATGGGCCCTGAGCGTGAGCCGGGTCGAGACGTAGTCCTCCACCACCTCCTCGCCCAGATGCATCGCCGGCAGGGCCACATCCGGCTCGCGGATGCCCTCGCCATCGATCGGGTCGTTGAACAGCGGCAGCGGCGCCTGCCCCCGGATCGCGCGGACCTTCCACAGCGCATCGCGCCGCGTCAGGTCCATCCCCGCAAAGGCATCGGCCTCGGCCAGCCGCTCCAGCGCCGCAGGCGCCACCCCGGCCCGCAGCCAGACGGCCTCCGGATCGGGGTAGCCGTTGCCCCGCGCCGCCACGATCCAGCCCGCGTCCTCCTCGCGGAACCCCTTGATCTGGCGAAACCCGAGCCTGAGGGCCAGCGCCCCGTCGGCCCGGCGCTCCAGCGTGTTGTCCCACTCGCTGGCGTTGACGCAGATGGGCCGCACCTCGACCCGGTGCTCGCGCGCGTCGCGCACGATCTGGGCGGGGGCATAAAAGCCCATCGGCTGGGAGTTCAGCAGCGCGCAGGCGAAGATCGCCGGGTGGTGGCATTTCAACCAGGCCGAGACATAGGCGAGCATGGCGAAGGCGGCGGCGTGGCTCTCGGGGAAGCCGTAATCGGCAAAGCCCTCGATCTGGCCGAAACAGCGCTCGGCGGCCTCTTGGGTGTAGCCGTTGGCCAGCATCCCGGCGATGAACGTGTCGCGATGGGTGCCGATCGTGCCCATGCGGCGGAAGGAGGCGAGGGAGCGGCGCAGGTGGTCGGCCTCCTCCGCGCTGTAGCCCGCGCCCACGACAGCGATCTGCAGCGCCTGTTCCTGAAAGAGCGGCACGCCAAGGGTCCGGGCCGTGACCTCTTCCAGCGCGGGGCCGAAAGCCTGGGCTTTCTCCAGCCCCTGCCGCCGCCGGATATAGGGCTGGACCATGCCGCCCTGGATCGGGCCGGGCCGGACAATGGCGACCTCGATCACCAGATCGTAGAACGTCCGCGGCAGCATCCGCGGCAGGAAGTTCATCTGGGCCCGGCTCTCGACCTGAAACACCCCCACCGCATCGGCCACGCAGAGCATCTCGTAGGTGGCCGGATCCTCCTGCGGGACGTTGTCGATGCGCATGGTCTGGCCCTCGTGCTGCTCCATCAACGCGAAGGCCTTGCGGATGCACGAGAGCATCCCCAGCCCCAACACATCGACCTTGAGGATGCCGAGCGTGTCGATGTCGTCCTTGTCCCACTCGATGAGCGTGCGATCCTCCATCGCGGCATTCTCGATCGGCGCCAGTTCGTCGAGCCGCCCCTTGGTGATGACAAAGCCGCCCACGTGCTGGCTCAGGTGGCGCGGAAAGCCGATGATCTCGCCGATGAGCCGGATGGTCTGGGAGAGCCGCCGGTCCTCCGGATCGAGCCCCAGCTCGCGCAGGCGCTCTGGGTCCGCCCCGCGGCTCGACATGCCCCAGATCTGGCCCGAGATTCCCGCCGTCACGTCCTGGCTCAGCCCCATGACCTTGCCGACCTCGCGGATCGCCGCGCGGCTCCGGAAGTGGATCACCGTGGCGCAGAGCCCGGCGCGGTGGCGGCCGTATTTCTCATAGATCCACTGGATCACCTCCTCGCGGCGCTCGTGTTCGAAATCCACGTCGATATCGGGCGGCTCGCCGCGATGTTTGGAGATGAAGCGCTCGAAGACCATGGCGATCTGGTCGGGGGCCACGTCGGTGATGCCCAGCAGGTAGCACAGGATCGAGTTGGCCGCCGAGCCGCGCCCCTGACAGAGGATGCCCTGCGAGCGGGCGAACTGGACGATGTCGTAGACGGTCAGGAAATAGGCCGGAAAGCCGAGCTCGGCCACCAGCGCGAGCTCCTTGGCCATCAGCGCATGGACCCGCTCGGGGGCGCCATCGGGGTAGCGCCGGCGCAACCCCTCCTCCGTCAGCCGGGTGAGCCGCGCCTGCGGCGTCTCCCCCTCGGCGACCTCGTTGGGGTACTCGTAACTGAGCTCGCCCAGATCGAAGCTGCACCGCGCGGCGATCTCCCAGGTCCGGCGCAGCGCGGCGGGATGATCGCGGAAGACCCGCTCCATGTCCCGCGCGCCCTTCAGCCGCCGCTCGGCATTGGGCAAGGCCCGGATGCCGATCTCGTCGATGGTGATATGCGCGCGCATACAGGTGAGCACATCGGCCAGCTGGCGCCGCGCGGCGCGGTGCATCAGCACATCGCCCACCGCCACCATCGGCGCGGAGGCACGCAGCGCCAGCCGCGCGCAGGTCGCGAGATAGGCCTGGTCCGAGCCGTCGTAGCGCGGGGCGGCCCCGAGGAAGACATGGCCGGGAAAGCGGCGCTGTACCTGCCGGAGCTGCGGCTCCACCTCTGCCGGCGCGCCCTGCGGCAGGGCGATGAGGATCATCCCGCCGCACCCCTCCATCATGTCGGCCAGATCGAGATGGCACTCCCCCTTCTCCGCCCGGCGCTTGCCCAGCGTGAGCAGCCGGGTCAGCCGGGCATAGGCGGCGCGATCCGTGGGCAGGGCGATCCAGTCCGCCGGGCTGTCGCGCAGCACCAGCCGGCAGCCGATGATGAGCTTGGGCAGCGCGCCCGGCTCGGGTCCCGCCTCGGCCTCGGGCCCCGTCTCGGCATCAAGGCCCGTTTCGGCATCAAGGCCCGGCTCGGCATCAAGACCCGGCCGGCCGATCGGCTCCGGCGTCCCGATCTCCTGCCGCGAGCAGGGGTCCACCCGGTGTTGCGAGCGGATGGGAATGCCCGCCCCGGTCTCGCGCCCGAGCTCCTTCAGCGCGCGATAGGCCCGCACCACCCCGGCCAGCGAATTGCGGTCGGTGATCGCGATTGCCGAAAGCCCCAGCTCGGCGGCGCGCACCACCAGCTCCTCGGGGTGCGAAGCCCCGGTCAGGAAGGTGAAATTCGACATCGCGCAGAGCTCGGCGTAGCTCATGGGAATTCCCCCTCGACGAACCAGCCCGGCGCCTGCGGCGTGTGGAAGAGCCAGAGCCGCCGCCCCTGCCGCGTCTCGACCCGCCAGTAATCGCGCACCCCGCTGCGCCAGCTTTCATCGGAAAGCCACCACTCCGGCGCGATCCGTTCCGGCCCGGTGGCGCGCAGCACCTCCAGCGAGAGTCGCCGCCAGCGAAAGCGCCGCGGCGGGCGCGGGCCGGTGCCGGGCACGGGCTCGGGCGGGAACAGGCTGAGCGGGCGCGCGCGCGGGCTGGCCCAGCCGCCGCCCGGCTCGGAATAGGCCGCCACCGCGACGGTATAGGCGCGCTCGGGGATGTGACTGTCAGCGGGCAGAACGCGGCGGATCTGCTCCAGCCCGACGCGGGTCCCGATCCGGCTGATGAGATCGTCCAGCCGGTCGGCCTGCCCGGTGGAGACATGGCTGAGCTGGCGGGCGGGGAGCGGGGCCACCTGCGTGGCCTCGAGGCGAAGCTGGTCGATGCCGAAGCCCGCGTCGATCTCCCCCGCCCCGCGCGCCAGAAGCGGCAGGATCCTCTCGGGATCGCGCAGCGGGCGGGCGAGCCGCAGCTCCACATGCTGGGCCCCCTGATCGACCCGCCGCAGGGTGAGGCAGAGCGCGCGCGCCCCCGCCTCCCGCGCCGCCAGCCGCGCGCAGAGCCGGTCCAGCAGGCGGGCCGCGCCGGCCATGACATCGGCCTCAAGCCCGATCGGCTCGGGCAGGGTCATGCGCACGCCGTAATGCGGCGGCTCGGCCTGGGGCGTGATCTCTTCGGGCTGGCGGCTGAGCGCCTGATCCAACCGCAGCATGAGGCCGGGGCCGAAGCGGCGGGCGAGCGGCGCGCGGGCCGCCGCGTCGAGCGCGCCGATGGTCCGCAGGCCGAGGCGTTGCAGCGCGGTCACGGTCGTCTCGTCGAGCCGCAGCGCCGCCACCGGCAGCCCGGCCAGCGCCTCCAGCGGCGCGCCGGGCGACGCGCAGCCCTCGCCGTGGCGGGCCAGGGCCCAGGCCGCGCCGCGCGTATCCCCCAGCCCGATCCGCGCCGAGAGCCCCGCGCGGCTGAGCCGCCGCCGCATGTCCACAAGCAGCATCGCCTCGCCGCCGAAAAGATGCGCCGCGCCGGTGATGTCGAGCACCAGCCCGTCGTCGCCCTCAAGCCCGACCCAGGGGCAATAGCGCGTCGCCCAGCGGCGCAGCACCCGCAAGAACCGCGCGTCCCCCGCCGGATCGGCCGGGCAGCTCTCCAGCTCGGGACAGAAGGCGCGCGCGTCGGCATAGGTCATGCCCGGCTCCAGCCCCTGCCGCGCCGCCGCCGGGTTGAGGCAATAGAGCCGCTCGGCATTGGCCTGTTTCAGCGTCACCACGAAGGGCCCTTCCGCCGCCGCCCCAGAGGCGCGCAGGCGCAATACCCGGTCGCTCGCGAGCCGGGGAAACCAGATCGATACTATGCGCCGCTGCTGCGCTCGGCCCATGCGACTCGGCCTCCAGGTCCCGTTTTAGTTCCCGCTTTGTTCTTTTTAGATCCGCGCCCCGCCCCTGTCGAGTCACAGGTTGTCGCGTCACGCGGAATCAGCCCTCGGGCGGATCGTCCTCGTCCAGCAGAATCCGCGCGGCATTGCCGCTGTCATCGTCATATTGCCGGCTGCGAATCGTCCACAGGAACCCGGCAAGGCCGAGCCCTCCGAGAAAGAGCGAGACCGGGATGAGCACCAGAAGAACGTTCATGACCTGACCTTTCGCACCCGCATCGCATTGGCGAGAACCGTGAGCGAGGAGGCCGACATCGCCAGCGCGGCGATGAGCGGGGTGGCCAGCCCCACCAGCGCCACGGGCACGGCGA
Source organism: Poseidonocella sedimentorum (assembly GCF_900116005.1). Taxonomy (GTDB): domain Bacteria; phylum Pseudomonadota; class Alphaproteobacteria; order Rhodobacterales; family Rhodobacteraceae; genus Poseidonocella; species Poseidonocella sedimentorum. The sequence goes on along the minus strand of NZ_FOYI01000005.1, from coordinate 199,338 downwards.
TGGCGTTGTAGCCCAGAGCGATCCCGAAATTCTGCATCGAGAGCCGGCGCGCCCGCTCGGCGGTTTGCAAGACCATGGGAAGCGCCCCGATATCCTCGCGCGTCAACACGATATCGGCCGCGGTGCGTGCCGCATCGATGGCCGAACTCGGCGCGAGCGAGACATGGGCTGCGGCGAGCGAGGGCGTATCGTTGAGCCCGTCGCCCACCATCAGGACCCGGCAGCCCTCGGCGGCCAGCCGCTCCAGCACGCGGTGTTTTTCCTCCGGGACGACCCCGGCGATGACCTCCTCGATCCCGAGCGCCCGGGCGATGCCCTCGGCCGCCTGCTGCCGGTCCCCGCTCAGCATCACGATCCGTTTGCCAGTCGCGCGAAGGCCCGCCACGGCCTCCTCGGCGCCGGGCCGCAGCCGCTCGCGCTTGGCCAGCGGCGCATTGCGCGCGCCGATGCGGTAGCCGAACCCGCCGACGCGCGCGCCGATCCAGCTATCGTTCCCGAGCCGGACCTCCTGGCCCCGGTATTGGCCCTCTATCCCCTGTCCCGCGACTTCGTGGATCTGGTCGAGCGCCGCCGGGCGCTCCTCCGCCAGAGCCTCGCGCAGCGCGCGGGCGAGCGGGTGGGACGAGGCCTGCGCCAGCCCCAGAAGGATCGGCCGGTCCTCCGGCGCGATCCCCTCCACCGCCACACCGGGCAGGGTCAGCGTGCCGGTCTTGTCGAAAACCACCGTGTCCGCATCGGCCAGCCGCTCCAGCGCGCTGCCCGATTTGACGAGGTAGCCGCGCCCGTAGAGCCGCGAGATCGCCGCCGTCGAGACCGCCGGGACGGCAAGGCCGAGCGCGCAGGGGCAGGTGATGATCAGCACCGCGATGGCGACGTTGAGCGCGTGTCGGATGTCGCCATCCCACAAGGCCCAGCCGAGGAAGGCGGCGAGCGCCAGGAGATGCACCGCGGGCGCATAGATCGCCGCGGCGCGGTCAGCCAGATCGGTGTAGCTGTTGCGCGCGTTTTCCGCCGTCTCGACCATCGCGGCGATGCGGCGCAAGGTGGTGTCCTCGCCGACCGCCGTGGCGCGCAGGGTGAGCGGCGCGCCGAGGTTGACCTCGCCCGCATGGAGCCGCGCGCCCGCGGCGGCGGTCACGGTCTCGCTCTCACCGGTGAGGAAGGCGCGGTCAAGCTGGGCGCTCTGGGACAGAAGCTCTCCGTCCACCGGCAGGCGCATCCCCGTCGCGATGAGCAGCCGGTCGCCCACGGCGAGATCGGCGATCGGCGTCGGGATCGCGCGGCCCGCATCGTCGAGCCGGTCCGCCCGGAACTGCTCCAGCGCCGAAAGCTCGCGCGCGGCGGAACGTGCGGCGGCGCGGGTGCGGTGGTCGAGATAGCGCCCGATGAGCAGGAAGAAGGTCAGCGAGAGGGCGGCGTCGAAATAGGCATGCGCCCCGCTGTGCAGCGTCTCGTAGAGCGACATGACGGTCGCGAGCAGGATGGCGAGCGAGATCGGGACATCCATGTTGAGCCGGCGCGCGCGCAAGGCGCCCGTGGCGCTGGCAAAGAACGGCTGGCCCGCATAGACGACCACCGGCGTCGCCACGAGGGCGGAGATCAGGTGGAAGAAATCGCGGGTCGCATCGGTCGCGCCGGACCAGACGGCGACGGACAGCAGCATCACGTTCATCATCGCAAAGCCCGACAGGCCCATGCGCCAGAGCAGATCGCGGCCCGTGGCATCGCCGCCGCCTTCGAGCATCTCGGAGGAGAGCGCATGCGCCTCGAAGCCCGCCTCGGCCAGCGCCGCGATGATCCGGTCCTCGGGCAGAGACGTCCCCACGGACACGCGCTTGAGCGAGAGGTTCACCCGCGCGAACCGCACGCCGGGCAGCGCGCCGAGGCTCTCCTCCACCCCGCGGATGCAGCCCGCGCAATGGATGCTCGGCAGCGACAGGGCCATGTCCGCCACCCCGTCCCGCGCCCGCTGGGCGGCGATCGGCGCCGCGGTGCAGGCCGGGCAGGCCATGCTCATCGGCGCGTCTCCACCACGAGGCGCTGTTGAAAGACCGTGCCGTCCTCGGCTTGGGCGACGAGCCGGAGGTTCCAGTTGCCGCGCCCCGCGCGGACCTCGGCGATGTGGCGCGTGCCGTCGAAGGCGAAGGCGGGGCTCTGATCCTCGGTCACGTTGGTGGCGCGACCGAAGACGGCGCTTTCGATCCGGGGGGCGACGGGGCGGCCGTCCTGCGCGATCTCCAGCACGAGCCGGTCGCCGTCGAGCCAGGCGCTGACCTCCCAGCCGAGCGCGGTCTGGGCGGCGCGATCGGCGTCAAACGACTGGCTCGCGACGTAGGAGTTGCGGACTTCGAGACCGGGGAAGGTGCGCACCGCGTTGAAGGCGAGCGTGAGGTTGACCGCGATGATGATCCCGAAGCCGAGCCCGAAGCCCGCCAGCACGTGCCAGCCCTTGATTTCCGTCATGGTTGCACCCTTCCGTTGAATGTCGTGGCCCGGCTTGCGCGCGCGCCGCTGGCGAGATCTTCGACCCAGAGCCGCAGCTCGGTCACATCTTGCGAAGCGGCCGGCGCGCCGGGCTCGGCGGTGATGTAGATGCGTTGCAGCCGGGTGCTGTCGGCGTCGATCTCGATGTCCTGCGCGGGGCTGCCCTCCACGGCGATGTCGAGATCGGTCTCGGCGCCGAGCGACAGGCGGAACACCCGGGCCTCCCCCAGCTTGTTGCGCAGCCGCACGTCATAGATGTTGCGCACCGAGCCGTCGGACTGGACCACGAACGTGGGGTTGCGCAGGGGCGCGACGGTGAGATCGATGTCGGAGCGGATGAAAAGCGCGTAGAGCATCCCGACCCCGATCGCGCCCCAGAGCGCCGTGTAGGCGATGGTGCGCAGGCGGTAGATGTGTTGCCAGACGGGGCGCGGCGGCTGGCCCGCGCGTTCGGCCGGCTCGTCGGAAAGCGCCAGATAGTCGATCAGCCCGCGCGGCTTGCCGACCTTGGCCATGATGTCATCACAGGCGTCGATGCAGAGCGCGCAGGTGATGCATTCCATCTGTTGGCCGTCGCGGATGTCGATCCCCATCGGGCAGACGGCGACACAGGCGTTGCAGTCAATGCAATCGCCGAGCTGGTCGGATTGGGCCGATTTGCGGTGCTTGCCCCGCGGCTCGCCGCGCCAGTCGCGATAGGCGACGGTGATGGTGTCGGGGTCCATCATCGCGGCCTGAATCCGCGGCCAGGGGCACATGTAGATGCAGACCTGTTCGCGCATGAACCCGCCGAAGACGAAGGTCGTCGCGGTCAGGATGGCGATGGTGGTGTAGGCGATCGGATCGGCCGAGGCGGTCAGCAGATCGCGCGCCAGCGTCGGCGCGTCGGTGAAGTAGAAGACCCAGGCCCCGCCGGTCGCCATCGCGATCAGCAGCCAGACCGCCCATTTGAAAAGGCGCAGCCGCGCCTTGCGCAGATCCCACGCGGCGTTGTGCAGGCGGATGCGGGCGTTGCGGTCGCCCTCGATCCAGCGCTCCACAAGGATGAAAAGATCGGTCCAGACCGTCTGGGGGCAGGTATAGCCGCACCAGACTCGGCCAAGAGCCGAGGTGAAGAGAAACAGCCCCAGCCCCGCCATGATCAGGAGCCCGGCCACGAAATAGAACTCATGCGGCCAGATCTCGATCCAGAAGAAATAGAACCGGCTGTGGGCGATATCGACCAGAACGGCCTGATCGGGCAGGTTCGGCCCCCGGTCCCAGCGGATCCAGGGCGTCAGGTAATAGATGCCGAGCGTGACCAGCATGATCCCCCATTTCAGGCGGCGGAAGGTGCCGGAGACACGTTTGGGGAAGATCGGCACGCGGGCGGCGTAGAGGCTGGCTGGCTGATCGGTCATGCGGCGTGGTCCCTTGGGTCGCGCCATCCTAGCCGGGGCGCGGCAGCGCCTCATTGATCGAGGTCAATCCCGGGGGCGTTTGGGCGGTGAGAACGAGGCCCGGGCCCCCGGTTTGAACAGGGGCCCGCGGCGGGAGAGCTATGCCCGGCGGCTTCGGTCTATTCGCCACCGCCCAGGGCGTGGACATAGACCGAAACCGCGCGGACATCGGCCTCGGAGAGCCGCTGACCCCAGGCCGGCATCACGCCGAAGCGTGCGTAGCGGACCGTCTCCTCCAGAGCGGCGCGATCGCCTCCGTAGAGCCAGATCGCATCCCCGAGGTTGGGCGCTCCGAGACCGCGGTCGCCGGAGCCATCCTCCATATGGCATGCGGCGCATTGCGCGGCGAAGACCTCCCCGCCCGTCGCGGCGAGGGCGCTGTCGGCCTCCGCGCTGGAGAGGGAGACCACGTATTCGACCACGGCCTCGATCTCGCCATCCGAGAGCATCTCGTCAAAGGCGGGCATTTCCGAGTAGCGGGCGTCGATATCGGTATCGTTGCGGATGCCGTGGCGGACGCTGTAGGCGATATCGTCCATCGCGCCGCCCCAGAGCCAGTCGTCATCGAGCAGGTTGGGATACCCGCGCGCGCCGGCGGCGCCGGAGCCGTGGCACTGGCTGCATTGCGCGCGAAAGACCGCCGCCCCGCGCGCCACGCCGTAGCGGTGCAGATCGTCGCTGCTGCTCATCACTGCGAGATCGGCCTCGACCAGCCCGATCGCAAGATCGGCGTTGCGCGCCTCGTGGGCCTCGATGTCGGCGGCCACATTCGCGCGGGTCGACCAGCCGAGCACGCCGCCCGTCGCCCCGCTGATCATCGGCCAGGCGGGATAGGCGATGGTATAGCCGATGCCCCAGATGATCGTGAGGTAGAAGGTCCAGAGCCACCAGCGCGGCAGCGGGTTGTTGAGCTCTTCGATCCCGTCCCAGGAGTGGCCGGTCGTCTCGACCCCCGTGGCATCATCGATTTTCTTGTGATCACTCATCGTCTCGGTTCGCAATGCTCTGGTTACGGAAAGGGATCATGCTGGCGTCGTCCCGGTCGCTTCGCAGGCTCGGCCAGTAGGCCCAGAGACCCACGCCGAGAAAGAAGAGGACCATGCCCAGAAGGACCCAGCTGTCGGCGAATTCACGCAAGAGGGAATAGGTATCCATCGGCGCCTCCTATCGGCTCGGCTCGGGGGTGAAGGTCGAGAAATCGACCATCGTGCCCAGCACCTGCATGTAGGCGATGAGCGCATCCATCTCGGTCAGCGCCTCCTGCCCGTCGAAATTGCCGATGGCCGCGCCGGGATAGCGCTCCAGCAGCCCGTCGGTATCGGCATCCGGGTCGGCCTGGGCATTGAAATCCGCGTAGGCCGCGCTGATCTGCTGGTCGGTGTAGGGCACGCCGACGAAGCGGTGCGTCTCCATCAGGGCTTCGATGTGATCGGGCTCGATCGGGGCGCGGGCGAGGAAGGCGTATTTCGGCATGACGCTTTCGGGCACCACCGATTGCGGATCGGTGAAGTGATCCACGTGCCACTCGTTGGAATAGCGCCCGCCGACCCGCGCCAGATCCGGCCCGGTGCGCTTGGAGCCCCATTGGAACGGGTGGTCATACATGCTCTCGGCGGCGAGGCTGTAGTGCCCGTAGCGCTCGACCTCGTCGCGCATCGGGCGGATCATCTGGCTGTGGCAGACGTAGCAGCCCTCGCGGACGTAGATGTCGCGCCCGGTGAGTTCCAGCGGGCTGTAGGGGCGCACGCCCTCCACCTCCTCGATCGTGCTTTCCAGCCAGAAGAGCGGCGCGATTTCCACGATCCCCCCGATGGTCACCACCAGCAGCGAGAAAGTCAGCAGCAGCGACGGGCTTTTTTCAAGAACCGCGTGTTTGTCGAGAATGGCCATGATCGCGTTCCTTATTCAGCCGGTGCCGCGTGGGGCAGCGGGGCGTGGGCGGGCTTGGCGCCGCGGATGGTCGCCCAGATGTTCCAGACCATGACCAATGCACCGGCGAGGTAGAGAACACCGCCCAGACCGCGCACCACGTACATCGGGAACTTGGCGCTCACGGTGTCGGCGAAGGAGTTCACGAGGAAACCCTGGTCATCGACCTCACGCCACATCAGCCCCTCCATGATGCCGGTCACCCACATCGAGGCGGCGTAGAGAACGATGCCGATGGTCGCGAGCCAGAAGTGGGCATTGATCGCCGAGATCGAGTGCATCGCCTTGCGTCCCCAGAGCCGCGGCACGAGGAAGTAGAGCGCGCCGAAGGTCACCATGCCGTTCCATCCGAGCGCACCGGAGTGCACGTGGCCGATGGTCCAGTCTGTGTAGTGGCTGAGCGAGTTGACCGCGCGGATCGACATCATCGGGCCCTCGAAGGTCGACATGCCGTAGAAGGCGAGGGAGATGACGAACATCCGGATGATCGGATCGGTGCGCAGCTTGTCCCACGCGCCCTGCAGCGTCATGAGCCCGTTGATCATCCCGCCCCAGGAGGGCATCCAGAGGATAATCGAGAACACCATGCCCAGCGTCGAGGCCCAGTCGGGCAGCGCGGTATAGTGCAGATGGTGCGGCCCCGCCCAGATGTAGAGGAAGATCAGCGCCCAGAAGTGGATGATCGAGAGCTTGTAGCTGTAGACCGGGCGGCCCGCCTGTTTCGGGACGAAGTAGTACATCATCCCCAGAAAGCCCGCGGTGAGGAAGAAGCCCACGGCATTATGGCCGTACCACCACTGCGTCATCGCATCCTGCACCCCGGAGAAAACCTGCACGGATTTGGAGCCCCAGATGCTGACGGGGATGCTGATGTTGTTGACGATGTGGAGCATCGCCACGGTGATGATGAAGCTCAGGTAGAACCAGTTCGCCACGTAGATATGCCGCTCGCGGCGCACCACGATGGTCCCGAGATAGACCACGAGATAGGCGACCCAGACGATGGTCAGCCACAGATCGGTGTACCACTCGGGCTCGGCGTATTCCTTGGATTGCGTCCCGCCCAGCAGGTAGCCGGTCGCGGCCAGCACGATGAAGAGCTGGTAGCCCCAGAAGACGAACCACGCGAGCTTGCCGCCGAAGAGCCGCACGCCGCTGGTACGCTGCACCACGTAGAAGGAGGTCGCGATCAGGGCGTTGCCGCCAAAGGCGAAAATCACCGCGCTGGTGTGCAGCGGGCGCAAGCGGCCGAAGTTGGTAAAGGGCTGCCCCCATTCGAAATTCAGCTCGGGAAAGGCGAGCTGGAAGGCGATGAACGTGCCCACGAGGAAGCCGACCACCCCCCAGAAGGCCGTCGCGATGACGCCGTAGCGGATGACATCGTCGAAATAGCCGGTGTGCGGGTCGGCCACGGGTTTGGGCTCGTCGGTATTGCGCAGCACCCAGATGAACATCGCGGAGGCGATCAGCATGATCAGAACGGCATGCACCTGATAGGACAGGTCATGGGCGTAGTTCGCCCCCATCGCCGCAAAGAGCGCGATCAGCCCCAAAATACTCAGTTTTAGATAATCCATGGACGCCTCTGAAGTTGCATCTGCCCGCGTGGCCGGTTGGTCTTTGGACCCGTGCTACCGGGCCCGGGGCCGCGCTTCGTTGATCTGGGTCAATCGGGCCGGCCTAAACGGCCAGGCTGTGGCGGTCGGGGGAAGGTCTCGCCGCATCGAGCGCACTCGCGACGATCCGGATGAACGGGGTATGGTGCGGCCCGACCCGGAGCACCGCGCCATCCCACTCCAGCAGATCGGGAAATTGGCGGAGCAGGTCTTCGGCCAGTGCCTGCGGGTGCACCTGCGCATCCTGAAACACCCGCGACAGATCGCTCACATGGATCGACCCGTAGCACATGACCTCCTCGATCATCGTGGCGATCACGCAATCGGACACGCTCATCTCATGGCCCTTGGCGCCGGCCAGACCGTGGCGCCCGATCCGCTCCTGATAGGCCGCCGTGGCCACCGCGTTCTGGACATAGCCTTGCGGGAAGCGCGAGATCGCCGAGGCCCCGAAGCCCAGCAGGACCTCCGCGGGATCATCGGTGTAGCCCTGAAAATTCCGCTTGAGCCGCCCGGCCCGCTGCGCGAGCGCCAAGCCATCGGAGGGCTGCGCGAAATGGTCGATGCCGATCGCGACATACCCCCCGGCGGTGAGCCGGTCCGCCGCGCGTTCGGCCATCTCCAGCCGCGCTTTCGGGTCCGGAAGCGCCTCGTCCGGGATCATCCCCTGCCGCTTGGACATCCAGGGCACATGGGCATAGCCATAAAGCGCCAACCGGTCTGGCCGCAGGCGCAGGACCGTCTCGATCGTCTGCATCAGGCTCATCTCGTCCTGATGCGGCAACCCGTAAAGCAGATCGAAATTGATGCTCCGCAACTTGGCCGCCCGGAGGTAATTCACCACGCGCACGGTCTGGGAGACGGATTGCATCCGCCCGATCGCCTTCTGCACACCCGGCTGGAAATCCTGAATGCCGATGGAGGCGCGGTCGAGCCCGTGGGCCAGCAACACATCGAGCACCTCTTCGGGCGCGTCCGTCGGATCGACCTCGACCGAAAACTCGAAGTCCGGCGCCGTGCCGAAGGCAGAGAACACCGCCGTGAGCAGCCTGTCCATCAGCGCGGGCGCGAGGATCGTCGGCGTCCCGCCCCCCAGATGCAGCCGCGACATGCGGATCCCGGGCGCCAGATGCCGCCGCGCGCTCTCTATCTCCCGCAGCAGGTGCTCGACATAGGCCTCCACCGGCCGCATCGTCTGTGTCCCCTGCGTGCGGCAGGCGCAAAACCAGCAGAGCCGCCGGCAGAACGGGATGTGGATGTAAATCGAGACGGTCTCGTCATCGTCCAGCGCGTTCAGCCAGACGGCCTGACGGCGATGCCCCATCCCGTCTTCGAACCGGTTGGCGGGCGGGTAGCTCGTGTAGCGCGGCACCCGCGATGAAAACAGGCCATACTTTTCAAAAAGATCATGCTCCATGCCCCCCGCTCTACGCGACGCCGGGCCGGTAACGTTTGATCTGAATCAAAATCCTCGGTCAAAGAGGGCGCCGCGCGTCGTTTCGCGGGGGTTTGGATCCAGGCCGGCTCCTCAGGATCCGCTTGCCCAATGGCCCGGCTCCGCGTCCCGGTCCGGCCCTTTCGGCGCGCGCACCCGTGAGGCCAGCCAGTTCGGCCCGGCGAGAAGCGCGCCGAGCACCGGCGCCTTGCGGGCCTTCGCCTTGAGCTTCTCGATCTGCATCACGTCGTCGATCCGCCGATCGAGGAACTCCCAGGTCTGCTGGTGCCCGGGGCTGGTATCGCCCAGCCAGTAGAGCACCGTCGAGGAGTAGACGCCCGACAGCGTGGCGCGCTTGGTGTACCAGTTGAGATCATCCGAGCTATCGCCCAGCGTGGTCCAGATGAGATCGCACGTCCCCCAGATCAGCTTGGCCCCTTCCGGCGCATGAGGCGGCAGGGCAAAAAGCGTGACCCCGCGGCGCACCGCTTCCTTGTCTTGCGTCGCCTCCAGCCGGTAGCGCACCGCCGCCGCGATCCGGTCGCGGAACCGCATCCCGGCCAGATCCGCCGCCTCCAGCCGCGCCACCATCTGCGCATCCCCGCGCCGGTGAAAGGCGACCGCGAGGTCCAGCGCCCCGCGCGGACAGATCGCCTCGGCCAGCGCCGGATCGATGCCGGAATCGCGCACCGCCGCGGTGAAACTGGCCCGGGTCCAGCCATCGAACGGCACATGCATCAGCGCCGCATCAAGCAGCTTTGCGCGGATATCCTCATCGTCTGCGGTCATCGTTTCACCTTCCCTGCACGGCTCTGGACAAACTAGGGCACCCTTGCTATACGGCCACCTCCTGCAAATCTTTGCAACTCAAACTAGGAAGGTGGTGACAACCACATGCAGGTTAGTGTTCGCGACAACAACGTCGATCAGGCACTGCGCGCCCTGAAGAAAAAACTTCAGCGCGAGGGTGTGTTTCGGGAAATGAAGCTCAAGCAACATTTCGAGAAACCGTCCGAGAAAAAAGCGCGGGAGAAGGCCGAAGCGATCCGCCGTGCGCGTAAACTCGCGCGCAAGAAGGCGCAACGCGAAGGGCTCCTCTAAGAGCTTATTCTACGAGAGCTTTGCTCAGACGACCCCCGCGGCCCCGCCCCGGGGGTTTGTCGTTTTTGGGGGGTGCCTTTCGCGAGTCAGCCGCGGCCCCCAACGCAAAACGCCCGAGCCATGGCCCGGGCGTCTGTTTCGATTTCATGGCCTGCCGGCCCGCGCGATCACTTCTTGAGAAGCTCGCGGATATCCATCAGCAGGTCTTTCTCGGAGGGGCCCGTGGGGACCTCTTCGGCGACATCCTCATCGCGTGTGGCCGATTCCTTGACGCGGTTGACCATCTTCACCAGCATGAAGACGACCCATGCGATGATGAGGAAGTTGATGATCGCCATGATGAAGTTGCCATAGGCAAAGATCGCACCGTCTTCGCCTTCGCTCAGGCGGATGCCGAGGCCGGAGAAGTCTATACCGCCGGTGAAGAGGCTGATGATCGGGTTGATCAGATCGCTCACGAGCGAGGTGACGATTGCGGTGAAGGCCGCGCCGATGATGATACCAACGGCCATGTCCATGACGTTGCCCTTGGCGATGAAGTCCTTGAATTCCTGAAGCATGTTCACTGTCCCTTTGCGGAATAAACCTTGGCCGTTTTGGCCATTCACTTGTTGATCGACATGCGTCCCATGACGAGCACCCAGCATCGATGGGGCTCGGTTAATGTGACTTCGGGGCAATGTCCACAGTTTGAGTAAAGAATGGGCGGGCGGCGCAAAGCGACGTTAGGTCATTTCCCGCCCCGGCGATCTGACGCCGGGGTTGCCAATCGTCGGCGCGATCAGCCGGGCAGCGCGCCCGTCAGCACGTAGCGCAAGATCTCCACCACCTGCCGCGGCTCCGAGGCCACCGCGAGCGCCGCGGCGTCCACCTCCTTGAGCGCGTGCTGGTGATCCGGCCCGTGCAGGATGATCAGCGACTTGCCGAGCGCCGCCGCATAGCCCGCGTCAAACGCCGCATTCCACTGCTTGTACTTCTCGCCGAACCGGACGACGACGACATCCGCGTCCTCGATCCCCTTGCGCGTGCGGATCGCGTTGACCATCGCGCCCTTGTGGTCGTGCCAGTACTTGTCGGCCTCGGCGCCGAGTATCGCCACGCCGCAGTCATCGGAGGCCGCGTGATCGGTCACGGGGCCGTGGAACGCCACGTCGAGCCCCTCGGCGCCCGCAGTGATCTGCTCGCGCCAATCGGTGTGGATTTCGCCGGAAAGATAAACCTTGAGGGTCATGACTGTCTCCTTTTTGCGCCTCAACCGCGCAACGTGCCACCGGTGGCCTTGGCCACTTTCTCCACGATCTTGGCCGACACCGCTTCGATATCCGCGTCCTTGAGCGTGCTGTCCCTGGGCTGCAGGCGCACGGTGATCGCGAGGGATTTCTTGCCCTCGCCGAGGCTGCCGCCGATGAATTCGTCGAACACGCGGACCTCGTCGATCAGCGCCTTGTCCGCGCCCTGCGCCGCGTTCAGCAGCGTGAGCGCCTCGACGCCCGCGTCCACCACAAAGGCGAAATCGCGCTCGACGGCCTGAAGGTCATTGAGCTCCAGAGCCGGGCGCGAGACGCTGGCATTGCGCGCCATGGGCACTTCGGCTGGCCAGATCACGAAGCCCACCGCCGGGCCTTTGACATCCAGCGCGCTGAGCACCTTGGGGTGCAGCTCGCCGAAGACCGCCAGCGTTTTCTTGGGCCCGAGGCAGATGCGCCCGTGCCGGCCCGGATGCCACCAGCCCTCGCCACCGCGCAGGATCTGCACTTTGGCGGGCGCCCCGATCGCGGCCAGCACCGCCTCGCAATCGGCCTTGGCATCATAGAGATCGACGGGCCGCGCCGCGCCGTGGACATCCTTGTCGCCGGTCTGTCCGATGAGCACCCCGGCCACCGAGAGGCTCTGCTCCTCCGGCTCCCCGCCGTGGAACGTCGCGCCGACCTCGAAGAGCGCCATGTTGCCCGCGCCCCGCGCCTGATTGCGCGCCGCGGCCCGCAGCAGGCCCGGCAGAAGCGAGGGGCGCATGTGGCTCAGATCGCGGCTGATCGGGTTGGCGAGCATGGTGCCGTCATCGCCGCCGCCGAAAAGCTTGGCCGCCGCCTCGTCGATGAAGCTGTAGGTCACGCATTCATTGTAGCCGAGCGCCGCCGTCGTCCGCCGCGCCGCGCGCTCGCGCAGTTGCGCCGGCGTCATGACCGGGGCGGGTACGCCGTCCGAGAGCCGGGGCATGGGTTTGCCCTGAAGCCGGGTGAGCGAGGCCATCCGCGCGACCTCTTCGACCAGATCCGCCTCGCCCAGAACATCGGGCCGCCAGCTCGGCACATGGGCCATATCGCCATCCAGTCGGAAGCCGAGCTTGGTCAGGGTCTGGCGCTGTGCGCTCTCGGAAATCTCCATCCCCACGAGCGATTCCACCCGCTTGGCATTGAGCCGATAGGCGCGCGACGTGTCCGGGACCTTGCCCGCAGTCACCACCTCCGACGCCTCGCCGCCGCACAGCTCGAGGATCATCGCCGTCGCGGCCTCCAGCCCCTCGGGCGTGAACGCGGGATCGACGCCACGTTCAAAGCGGTAGCGCGCGTCGGAATGGACCTTGAGCGCGCGGCCCGTGAGCGCGATGCGCACCGGGTTCCAATAGGCACTCTCCAGGAAGACATTGACCGTCTCACCGGTGCAACCCGTCTCCTCACCGCCCATGATCCCGGCGATGCTTTCCGGCCCGTTGGCATCGGAAATCACCAGCATGCCGGGCTCGAACCTGTAGGTTTTCTCGTCGAGCGCCTCCAGCGTCTCGCCGCCCGCGGCCCGGTGCACGCGCAGATCGCCCGTGACCTTGTCCGCATCGAAGACGTGCAGCGGCCGGTTCTGATCGAAGGTGAAGAAGTTGGTGATGTCCACCAGCGCGGAAATCGGGCGCAAGCCGATGGCGGTCAGCTTGTCCTGCAACCACTGCGGCGACGGGCCGTTCTTGACGCCCCGGATGACACGGCCACAGAAAAGGGGGCAGTCTTCGAGCGCATTCTCATCGATCGAAACCCCGATGGGCGAGGCAAACTGGCCGGGCACCGCGGCGATCTCCTGCGGCTTCAGCGTCCCGAGCCCGCGCGCCGCGAGATCGCGGGCAATGCCGCGCACGCCGAGCGCATCGGGGCGGTTGGGGGTGATCGCGATCTCGATCACCGGGTCCACCTTGGCCGGATCGTTCTGCGCCAGCCAGTCGACGAACCGCCCGCCGACCTCGCCGGATGGCAGCTCGATGATCCCGTCATGCTCCTCCGAGAGCTCCATCTCGCGCTCGGAACACATCATGCCGAAACTCTCGATGCCGCGGATCTTGCCGACGCCGATGGTCGTGTCGATGCCGGGCACATAGACGCCGGGCCTGGCGATCACCACCGTGATCCCCTCCCGCGCATTGGGCGCGCCGCAAATGATCTGGGTCTCGCCCTCACCGGTCTCGACCTGACAGACCTTGAGCTTGTCCGCATCGGGGTGCTTCTCGGCCTTCACCACCTTGCCGATGGTGAAATCCGCCAAACGGGCCGCGCGATCCTCGACCCCTTCAACCTCGAGCCCGAGATCGGTCAGAACCTCGACGATCTCGTCAAGCGTGCTTTCGGTTTCCAGATGCTCCTTGAGCCAGGACAGCGTGAATTTCATCGTATTCTCTCCTTGAGGAGAAGGCTTTGGGATTTGACGGGGTCGTCGTATCAAACAGCGCGTTAATCGATATCTAGTTTAACGCCAAAGTGGCCTTGGTCCTCACCATCTTTCCACCCACCTACCACGACCGCTTTAACTCGCACTCTTGGTAAATCAGGGTGATGTCGTCCTAATCTTTTCCGAAAGGCTTTGGCATCTTTAACTCTTTTGTCTGCCAAACCAACTGAACACTATTCACATAGCCCCCCATGCAGCGTCGGCACGTTCAGCGCGCTGAACCCGTAGTGCCGCAACCAGCGCAGATCACTGTCGAAGAAGGCGCGGAGGTCCGGAATGCCGTATTTCAGCATGGCGATCCGGTCGATTCCCATGCCGAAGGCAAAGCCCTGCCACTCGTTGGGGTCGATGTTGCCGGCCTCGAGCACCTTGGGGTGGACCATGCCGGAGCCCAGCACTTCGAGCCAGTCGTCGCCCTCGCCGACCTTGACCGTGCCCCCTTCCCACGAACACTGAATATCGACCTCGGCGGAGGGCTCGGTGAAGGGGAAATGCGAGGCGCGGAACCGGGTCTTCACCTCGGTGCCGAAATAGGCGCTGAAGAACTCTTCGAGGACCCATTTGAGGTTGGCCATCGAGATGTCCTTGCCGAGCGCAAGCCCCTCGACCTGATGGAACATCGGCGTGTGGGTCTGATCATAATCGGCACGATAGACGCGGCCGGGCGCAATTATGCGGATCGGCGCGCCCTGCGCCTGCATGGTGCGGATCTGGACCGGCGAAGTGTGGGTGCGAAGAACATGCGGGGGGCGATTGTCGCCCTCGGCGCGGTGCATGTAAAACGTGTCCATCTCGGCGCGGGCGGGGTGGTGGCCGGGGATGTTCAGCGCGTCGAAGTTGTACCAGTCATCCTCGATCTGCGGCCCCTCCGCCACGGCAAAGCCCATCTCGGCGAAAATCGCGGTGCACTCTTCCCAGACCTGGCTCACCGGATGGATCGTCCCGCGGCGCTGCGGCCGCACCGGCAGCGTCACGTCCAGCCACTCCTCGCGGAGCCGCGCATCGAGCGCGGCATCCGCGAGGGCCGCCTTCTTGGCGGCCAGCGCGGCGTTGATCTCGTCCTTCAGGGCATTGAGCTTCGGGCCTGCGACCTGGCGCTCCTCCGGGGTCATCCGCCCCAGCTCACGCATCTTGAGGCTGACCTCACCCTTCTTCCCGACGGCCTGCACCCGCAGCGCTTCGAGCCCCGTCTCGTCCGCGGCATCCGCAATGGCCGCAAGATATTTTTCGCGCAGATCGTCCATCCGACCCTCCAGCTTCGTCGCCCGCCTGACTAGCGACAGGAGCCACGGGGCGCAAGCCGCTTGGGCCGGGCCGCAAGGCCCGGACCGAGCTCATGTCGCAGGCGCCGCAAGGCGCCTTCCGCTTATGAAGAGCCCCAAACGCGAAACGCCGCGGGGTCGACCCGCGGCGTTTCAAAATCACATTGCTCGGGCGATCAGGCCAGAGCGGCTTTCGCCTTCGTCACGATCTCGCCGAACGCGGCGGGCTCGTGCACGGCTAGATCGGCCAGAACCTTGCGGTCCACTTCGATCCCCGCCAGCGTCAGCCCGTTGATGAAGCGCGAATAGGTCAGCGCCTCGTCGTGGCTGCGCACGGCTGCGTTGATCCGCTGGATCCACAGGGCGCGGAAGTTCCGCTTGCGGTTCTTGCGGTCGCGCGTGGCGTACTGGTTGGCCTTGTCGACGGCCTGCGTGGCGACACGGAAGGTGTTCTTGCGGCGGCCGTAATAGCCTTTCGCTGCCTTGATGACCTTCTTGTGGCGGGCGTGTGTGGTAGTACCACCTTTAACTCGGGACATGCTTCAGGCTCCTTTAGCGGTCATAGGGCATATAGCCCTTGACGATCTTTGCATCCGGTGCGGAGAGGGTCGTGGTGCCCCGAGCGTCGCGGATGAATTTCCTGGTTCGCTTGATCATGCCGTGCCGTTTGCCCGCCTGGGCGGCAAGGACCTTGCCGCTTGCGGTCGTCTTGAAGCGCTTCTTGGCGCTCGACTTCGTCTTCATCTTTGGCATTTCCGTCTCCTGTCTTGAGGTCGGTCTAACGCGCGACTCGGCATGCCATACCGGCCGGCCACGCATCGAAGCGCGCTCCTACGACAAACGCGGAGCGCTGGCAAGGGGGATCTTGGCGCCATGTGCGCGCCAAGACCCTGGCTTACGCACTCGGACTCACTCTTCGTGTTCGTCGGCCGAGATCAGATGTTCGGCGCAGGGCGCGACGCGCAGGATGTTTGTCGTCCCGGTCTGGTTGAACGGCACGCCCGCGGTCACGACGATGAAATCGGTCTCTTCGGCATAGCCCAACTCGCAGGCCGCCCGTATCGCGCCGGTCACCGCCTGCTTGAAGCGGGTCATGATCTCGGGCGAGTAGAACGTCGTCGTCCCCCAGCTCAGCGTCAGGCGCCGCGCCGTCCCCATAAGCGGAGAGAGCGCGACGATCGGCACGCCCGGACGCTCGCGCGAGGTGAGCAACGCGGTGGTGCCGCTCTGGGTATAGCAGCAGATCGCCTTGATATCGGTCGCTTCCGCGATTTCGCGAGCCGCCGAGACGATCGCATCGGCCACGCTCGCGCGATCCACCGACCGCGACGCCGCGAGGATGCCCGCATAGTTGGGATCGCCCTCGACCTCGATGGCCACGTCGTTCATCACGCCCACGGCTTCGATCGGGTAGGAGCCGGCCGCCGATTCCGCCGAAAGCATGATCGCATCCGTGCCCTCGTAGATCGCCGCGGCCACGTCGGAGACCTCGGCCCGCGTCGGCATCGGGCTCTCGATCATGCTCTCCAGCATCTGCGTCGCAACAACCACCGGCTTGCCCGCCTTGCGGCACATCCGCACGAGGCGCTTCTGAATGGTCGGTACGTTCTGCAACGGCATCTCGACGCCGAGATCGCCCCGCGCCACCATGATCCCGTCAGACGCGTCGAGGATCTCGGCAAAGGCCGTCACCGCCGCCGGTTTCTCGACCTTGGTCATGATCGCGACCTTGCCGCCCGTCAGTTCGCGCGCCTCTTCGATGTCTTCCTTGCGCTGCACGAAGGAAAGCGCCAGCCAGTCGAATTCGAGCGTCATGGCAAAGGCGAGATCGGCGCGGTCCTTCTTGGAGAGCGCCGCCAGCGGCAGCACCACGTCGGGCACGTTCACGCCCTTGCGGTCGGAAATCATGCCGCCCGCGACCACTTCGCAATCGGCGTAATCATTGCCGCAGTCGAGCACCTTGAGCCGCACCTTGCCGTCATTGACGAGCAGCCGCGCACCGGGCTCCAGCGCCGCGAAAATCTCCGGGTGTGGCAGGCACACGCGGCTCTCATCGCCCGGCGCGGGATCGAGATCCATGCGGAATTTCGCCCCGGCCTGGAGATCGAACGCGCCGTTGGCAAAGGTGCCAACGCGCAGCTTCGGGCCCTGCAGGTCGACCAGAATGCCGATCGGGCTGTTGAGGTCCGACTCGACCTTGCGGATGATGTCGTAGCGCGCCTGAACGTCCTCGTGGCTGCCGTGGCTCATGTTGAGGCGGAACACATCCGCCCCCGCCTCGTGCAGCGCCCGGATCGTCTCATAGTCGCTCGACGCCGGTCCGAGCGTCGCCACAATCTTGACCTTCCTGTCGCGTTTCATCTGCCTGTTGTCCCTTTGTGTCGATGCCCCTCGCGGCCCCGGCAGATCGATGCCGTCGCCCTGCGGGCGGAGCTTTTACCGCGGCGGAGCACTCACTTTGCCCCACGCGTTACCGCTAACAAGTTCGGCCGCGTTATGACCCAATTCCATTTCCCGCACAACTGCTCTAAGGGGTGTCCGAGCAATATGACGCAGACATGACATACCAGCCTTTTTACACCATTCCCGCCCCCTCGCCCAGCCGGTGGCTGCTGACCTGCGATCACGCGAGCAACACCGTCCCGCCCTTCGTCGGCGGCGGCGAGCTGGGCTTGCCAATGTCGGACATGGCGCGCCACATCGCCTATGACGTCGGCGCGGCAGGGGTCACGCGGCGCCTTGCTGAAGCGCTCGGCGCAAGCGCGGTCCTGTCCAACTTCTCCCGCCTCGTGATCGATCCGAACCGCGGCGAGGATGACCCCACCGTGCTGATGCGGCTCTCTGACGGCTCGATCATCCCCGCGAACCGCCACGCGGACGCGGCGGAAAAGGAGAGGCGGCTGGAGCGCTGCCACCGGCCCTATCACCGCGCGATCGCCGAGACGGCGGCGGCGATCGAGGATCCGGTTCTCGTCTCGGTCCACAGCTTCACGCCGCAGCTGCGCGGGAGGCCCCACAGGCCCTGGCAGATCGGGCTGCTCTTCGCCGAGGACACGCGTCTCGCCCGGCCGGTGCTCGACATCCTTCGGACCGACCCCGAGATCGCCGAGGCCGTGCGGCAGGAAAGCGGCGCGCCGCTCTGCGTGGGGGTAAACGAGCCATACTCGGGCTATCTGCCAGGTGACGCGATCGACCGCCACGCGACGGCAACCGGCCGGCTGAACCTGCTGATCGAGCTGCGCAATGACCTCATCGAACACGAGGACGGCCAGCGCGCCTGGGCGCATCGCCTCGCCTCGGTGCTTGACCGCGCCCTGCCGCGCGCCATGATGACAGAGCAGGAGGAGATGCAGAATGGATGACCAGACCCGGATCGAGCTCGAGGCCGCCGCCTTCCGCCGCTTGCGCCAGCACCTGATGGAAGACCGCACGGACGTGCAGAACATCGACATGATGAACCTCGCCGGTTTTTGCCGCAACTGCCTGTCGCGCTGGTACCAGGAGGCCGCCAACGCGCGCGGCATCGAGATGGGCAAGGACGAGGCGCGCGAGATCTTCTACGGCATGACCATGGCCGAGTGGAAAGCCAACCATCAGACCGATGCGAGTGCCGGGCAACAGGAGGCCTTCAAGGAGTCCTTCGCCAAGAACGTGGGCGAGAGCTGAGCGCGATGCGCCCCGCCGACCGGCTTGTGGGCTTCGTCGGAGAGGCCCTGCGCGCCGGGCGCAGCCGGGCCGATATCGAAGCGGCGATGATCGGCGCGGGCTGGTCGGAAAGCGAGATTCGCGCCGCGCTCGGGGCCTGGGCCGAAACCGGGTTCACCCCGCCGGTCCCCCGCCCGCGCACCGGGCCCTCGCCGCGCGAGGCGGTGATCTTCGGGCTGATGTTCGTCGCGCTCGTGATCAGCACGGTGTCAATCCTGCGCCTTGGGTTCGAGCTTGCCGATGCGCGGCTGGGCGATCCCTTTGCCGAGCGCGGCCTCGGCAACTGGGGGATCCGGCGGGCGCTGGCCGGGCTGATCGTGTTCTTCCCGCTCTTCCTCTGGCTGGACCGCAAGGTCCGCCGCCTGACCCTCGCCGATCCGGCCAGCACGCGCTCGCCCGTGCGGCGCTGGTTCGCGGCGCTGACCTGCTTCATCGCGGCGCTCGCCCTGCTGACCGACCTGCTCTTCGTGATTCAGGGCCTGCTCGGCGGGGAAACCGCCCTGCGCTTTTTTGCCAAGGCGACCCTCGTCGCCGCCGTCGCCGGCGCGATCCTGCTGTACTATCGCAGCGAAATGCAGAGCCCGGACGAGGCGGCCTGACCTCCGCTCCCGCCCTGAAATGCGCCCCTCAGACGGCGGCTTTGCGGCTTTCCTCGAGATAGATCTCGCGCAAGCGCTTCGCGACCCGGCCGGGCGTGCCCGCGCCCACCGCCGCGCCGTCGATTTCGACCACGGGCATGACAAAGGTGCTCGCCGAGGTGATGAAGGCCTCGTCCGCGTCCTGCGCCTCTTCGATGGTGAAGTTGCGCTCCTCGACCTGCATCTGTGCCTCGCGGGCAAAGCGCAGCACGGCGGCGCGGGTGATGCCATGGAGGATGTCGGTCGACAGGCCGCGCGTGATGATCTTGTCGCCCTTGACGATATAGGCGTTGTTCGAAGTGCCCTCGGTCACGAACCCGTCTTCGACCATCCAGGCATCATCGGCGCCTGCGGCCTTGGCCATCATCTTGCCCATGGACGGGTAGAGGAGCTGCACCGTCTTGATGTCGCGCCGGCCCCAGCGGATGTCCGGGATCGAGATGACGCTGATGCCGGTCTTGGCCGCGGGGGCCTCGGCCATGCCGGGCTTGGACTGGGTGAAGAGCACCACGGTCGGCGCGACATCCGGCCCCGGAAAGGCAAAATCGCGGTCGGCGGGCGCGCCGCGCGTGACCTGGAGGTAGATCATCCCGTCGGTGAGGTCGTTGCGGATGACCAGCTCGCGGTGGATCTCCAGCAGCGCGTCCTTGCTCATCGGCTCGGCCATGTCGAGCGCATCGAGCGACCGCTTGAGCCGGACCGCGTGGCCGTCGAAATCGATCAGCTTGCCGCCCAGAACGCTGGTGACTTCATAGACCCCGTCCGCCATGAGAAAGCCGCGATCGAAGACGGACACCGTCGCATCCGCCTCCGGCACATAGTCTCCGTTGACATAGACAATTCTCGACATCTCGTTTTCTCCTTCGTCAGCTCTCAGCCCCACAGCGCGGGACGGGCGGGATGGACGCCGCGCGCATCGTAGTGCAGCGGCGCCTCGCGGTCTTCCGCCAGAAGCAGGGGCGCGTCAAGATCCGTCACCGCCGCGCCCTGCGCCACCAGCGCCGCCGGGGCCATGGCGAGCGACGAGCCGATCATGCAGCCGACCATGATCGCATAGCCCTCCGCCAGCGCCGCGTCCCGCAGGGCCAGCGCTTCGGTCAGACCGCCGGTCTTGTCGAGCTTGATGTTCACCATGTCGTATTTCCCGCGCAGGCCGGGCAGGCTGGCGCGGTCATGGCAGCTCTCGTCGGCGCAGATCGGCACCGGCCGCTCCATCTCGGCCAGCGCGTCATCGGAGCCCGCGGGCAGCGGCTGCTCGACCATCTCGACCCCGAGGCGCATCAGGTGCGGCGCGAGCGCGGCGTAGCTCTCCGGGCTCCAGCCCTCGTTGGCATCCACGATGATCCGCGCGTCCGGCGCCCCGGCCCGCACGGCCTCCAGCCGCTCCAGATCGTCCTCGGTGCCGAGCTTGATCTTCAGCAGGGGGCGCGCGGCATTGGCCCGGGCCTGGTCGCGCATCTTCTCGGGCGCGTTGAGCGAGAGGGTGTAGGCGGTGATCTCCGGGCCAGGGCGGGGCAGGCCCGCAAGCTCCCAGACCGGGCGGCCCGCTTGCTTGGCCTCCAGATCCCAAAGCGCGCAATCGACCGCGTTGCGCGCCGCGCCGGCGGGCAGCAAGTCCTGCAGGCCCGCGCGATCGAAGGCCGCCGGCAGGCCCCGAATCTCGGCCTCTACGCTCTCAAGGCTCTCATCATAGCGCGCGTAGGGCACGCATTCGCCGCGCCCGATGTGCCCGCCCTCGGCGATCTCGACCGTCAGGACATGTGCCGCCGTGCGCGAACCGCGCGAGATGGTAAAGGCCTGGGCCAGGCGGAAAACGTCGCGCCGGATGGTGATCTGCATCGCCCGCCCCCTCAGGACGCGATCAAGGCATCGACCAGCCGGGCCGCGCCCTGCCGGAACGGATCGACCGCGGGCAAGCCCATGCGCGACTCCACCTCGGCGAGATATCGGACCGCCTCTTCCTCGGAGAGCGCCGAAGTGTTGACCGAAACCCCAATGATCCGCACGTCCGGATTGGCGATCCGCGCGATCGGCAGCACCAGATCGCGCAACGCCTCAAGGCTCGGCACCGCCCGGTCCGGCAGGCCTCGCAGATGCGCGCGCGTGGGCTCATGGGCGAGCACAAGCGCATCGGGCGCCCCGCCGTGGATGAGCGCCATGGTCACGCCGGAAAAGGAGATGTGAAACAGGCTCCCCTGCCCTTCGATGTGGTCCCAGTGATCGGGGTCCTGATCCGGGGTCAGCCACTCGACCGCGCCGGCCATGAAATCGGCCACCACCGCATCGAGCGGAACGCCGTTGCCGGTGATGAGAATGCCGGTCTGGCCGGTGGGCCGGAAGCTTGATTTGAGCCCCCGGTTCTTCATCTCCAGATCCATCGCGAGCCCGGTGTACATCTTGCCGACGCTGCAATCGGTCCCGACGGCAAGACAGCGCTTGCCCGTCCGCGGCAGGCCGTTGGCGATGGGATAGCTCTCGCTCGGAACGCGCACGTCATGGAGATGCACGCCTGTCGCCTCAGCCTTTGCCACAAGGTCGGCCTCTTCGCGAAGCAGATTGTGCAGGCCCGAGGCAATGTCGAAGCCAAGGTCCATCGCCTCCAGCAACACCGATTTCCACGCCTGCGAAATGACGCCGCCGCGATTGGCCACCCCGATGACGAGCGTCTTGGCCCCGGCCGCGCGCGCTTCTTCGAGCGTCATATCCGGCATGCCCACGCTCGCCTTGCAACCTTCCATGCGCAATTGGCCAACCGCGTTTTGCGGGCGCCAGTCGCGAATGCCCTGCGCGACCTTGGCCGCGAGTTGATCGGGTGCATCCCCAAGAAACAGAAGGTAAGGTGTCGGGATCATTGATCTCTCCGAAAAAATGTGTCGCCCCTGACAAACCGTGTGCCGGCGAAGCCGTCAAGCCGGAGCCTTCGATCTCATGCGGTCGAGGCCCTGTCGCGTGTGGGCGGGACGCAAATTCGACCAATAGCGACACGGGCGCGACACGGGCGGACGCGCCCCACCCGCGCGCCGCGGCGCAGCAGCCGTTTCTGCGCCGCAACATTTTCCGCCTTGCGATTGCGTGCGCAATTTAATAACCACCAAGGCAGTTATTGCGACACATCCTTACTCGGAGGCCCGAAATGAGCTTCAAGATCCAGCCCGCCGCGCCCGCGCGCCCGAATCGCTGCCAGCTCTTCGGCCCCGGCTCCCGGCCCGCGATTTTCGAGAAGATGGCCGCCAGCGCGGCCGATGTGATCAACCTCGATCTCGAAGATGCGGTCGCCCCGGCGGACAAGCCCGAGGCGCGGCGCAACATCATCGAGGCGATCGGCGATGTGAATTGGGGCGA
The DNA here is from genome assembly GCF_900116005.1 of Poseidonocella sedimentorum. GTDB lineage: Bacteria > Pseudomonadota > Alphaproteobacteria > Rhodobacterales > Rhodobacteraceae > Poseidonocella > Poseidonocella sedimentorum. Next base: position 176,679 of record NZ_FOYI01000005.1, on the reverse strand, counting down.
CAAGACACTCTCCGTCCGGATCAACGGGCTCGACACGCCCTATTGGTACCGCGACGTGGTGGACCTGCTGGAGAACTGCGGCGAGCGGCTGGACCAGATCATGATTCCCAAGGTCGGCTGCGCCGGCGATCTCTATGCGGTCGACGCGCTGGTCACGGCGATCGAAGCTGCCAAGGGGCGCAAGAAGCGCATCGCCTTCGAGGTCATCATCGAGACCGCCGCGGGCATCGCCCATGTGGAAGAGATCGCCGCGGCCTCGCCCCGGCTGGAAGCGATGAGCCTCGGGGCCGCGGATTTCGCGGCGTCCATGGGCATGGCCACCACCGGGATCGGTGGCACGCAGGAAGACTATTACATGATACGCGAGGGCCAGAAATACTGGTCCGACCCGTGGCACTGGGCCCAGACCGCCATCGTCGCAGCCTGCCGGACACACGGCATCCTGCCCGTCGACGGGCCGTTCGGCGATTTCTCCGACGACGAGGGATTCCGCGCCCAGGCGCGGCGCTCGGCCGTGCTCGGGATGGTCGGCAAATGGGCGATTCACCCCAAGCAGATCGCGCTCGCCAACGAGGTTTTCACCCCCTCGGACGCAGCCGTCACCGAGGCGCGCGAGATCCTCGCCGCGATGGAAGAGGCACAGGCGCGCGGCGAAGGGGCGGCGGTCTACAAGGGGCGGCTGGTCGATATCGCCAGTGTGCGGCAGGCGGAGGTGATTGTCCGTCAGGCGGAACTCATCGGCCTCTAGACCCCGGCCCGCCCATCCTTGGGCGAGCCCATGACCACATAGGTCACAAGCCGCGTGACCTGCGGAATCGTGCCCAGCACATCACCGTGAAACCGCTTGTAGGCGGCCAGATCCGCGCAATCCACGCGCAGCAGGTATTCGATCGTGCCGGTCACGTTGTGGCATTCCGTGACCTCCGGCGCGGTTGCGACCACGCGCTCGAAGGCGTCCTGCGCCGCGCGCGAATGCTCCGTGAGCCCCACGCCCACATAGGCCGAAAACCCGCGCCCCAGCTTGGCCGGATCGAGCACCGCGCGATAGCCCGCGATCACGCCCGCCGCCTCCAGCGCCGCCACCCGCCGCAAACAGGCCGACGCAGACAGCCCGACCCGTTCGGCCAGCGCCTGGTTGGAGATCCGCCCGTCGGCGGTGAGGGTCTGCAATATCTTGCGGTCAATCGCGTCCATGGCGGCATCTTATTGCGCAAATTGCGCCAGACGTCGAGAGATCGCAATTTCATCGCGCGGGCGCGGCGTTAAACCTTGCGCCATGACCTTGGTTACGCTTCTCCCGCTTGTGGGCTTCTGCCTCTCCTCCGCGCTCTCGCCCGGCCCCAACAACCTGATGCTCATGGCGTCGGGCGCCAATTTCGGCCTCCGGCGCAGCGTGCCGCACATGGCCGGCGTGGGGCTCGGCTTTCCGGCGATGGTCGCGCTTGTTGGCCTCGGAGTGATGGGCCTTTTCGACCGCGTGCCGGGCAGTTACGAGGTCCTGCGTATCCTCTCGGCGCTCTACCTTCTCTGGCTCGCCTGGAAGATCGCCACGGCCCAGCCCACCGGCGCGGCACAGCCCGATGCCCGAGGGCGCCCGCTGAGCTTCCTGCAGGCCAGCGCATTCCAGTGGGTCAACCCCAAGGCGTGGTCCATGGCGCTCTCGGCAATCACGCTCTTCGCCGCCTCGCGGGATGTCCTCGGCGTCGCCCGCGTGGCCGGGGTTTACGTCTCGGTTTCGGTGCTCACCACCACGAGCTGGGTCCTGCTGGGCATTTTCGCCGCCCGCCTGCTCGACACGCCGCGACGGCTCGTCTGGCTCAACCGGGCAATGGCGCTCCTTCTCGCCGCAACGCTCCTTCAGGTACTGCGCCTCGGGTAGGGGCACGGGTAACGCCATGGTTGCATCGCCCCCGGTTTGGCCTATATGCGGAACCCAACGGGAGACGGGCTGAGGCACACGCGCATGAACAACTATCTCGACTTCGAGAAACCTCTGGCCGAGATCGAGGGCAAGGCCGAAGAGCTGCGCGCCCTCGCACGGCAGAACGCGGACATGGACGTCAATGACGAGGCCGCGGCGCTCGACACCAAGGCCGCGAGCATGCTCAAGGACCTCTACTCCAAGCTCACGCCCTGGCAGAAATGCCTCATCGCGCGCCACCCCGAACGCCCCCATTGCCGCGATTACATCGAGCGCCTCTTCTCCGAATACACCCCGCTCTCCGGCGATCGGAACTTCGCCGAGGACCACGCGGTCATGGGCGGGCTCGCGCGGTTCAACGACCGGCCCGTGGTGGTCATCGGTCACGAGAAGGGCCACGACACCAAGAGCCGCATCGAGCGCAATTTCGGCATGGCCCGGCCCGAAGGCTACCGCAAGGCCGTGCGCCTGATGGACCTCGCGGACCGGCACCGGCTGCCGGTTATCACGCTCGTCGACACGCCCGGCGCCTACCCCGGCAAGGGGGCCGAGGAGCGCGGCCAGTCCGAAGCGATCGCCCGCGCCACCGAGAAGTGCGTCCAGATCGGCGTGCCGCTGGTGTCGGTCATCATCGGCGAAGGTGGCTCCGGCGGGGCCGTGGCCTTCGCAACGGCCAACCGCGTGGCGATGCTGGAGCATTCGGTTTATTCGGTGATCTCGCCGGAGGGCTGCGCCTCGATCCTGTGGAAGGATGCCGACAAGATGCGCGATGCGGCCGAAGCGCTCCGCCTGACGGCCCAGGATCTGCAGAAGCTCGGCGTCATCGACCGCATCATCGCCGAGCCGCAAGGGGGCGCGCACCGCAGCCGGGCGCAGGCGATGGACGCGGTCGGCGCGGCGATAACCAGCATGCTCGACGATCTCGCCAAGGCCGATGCCAAGACGCTGATCCACAACCGGCGCGCCAAGTTCCTGTCGATGGGCGCCCGCGGCCTCGCGGCCTGAGGTCTAGCCAGAGGTCAGCCGTTTGTGCCGCGTGACCGGCCCGTCGCCCTGCGCGGCGATCCGGCCCGTCGCTTCGGCCAGCCCCTCAACCGCGACGGCCATGTGATGCACATTCGCGTGGATCACGTGATCCGCATCACGCACCCAGGCCACATGCCCTGTCCAGAAGAGCAAATCCCCGCGCGCGGGCGGCGTACCCGCCGGCACATCCTCGCCCAACGCTTCGGCCTGCAGATCGCTATCCCCCGCGGCCGCGATCCCATGGGCGAGACAGGCGGCCTGCACCAAGCCGGAACAATCGATGCCGAACCCGGAATTCCCGCCCCAGAGGTAGGGCGTGCCGATAAACCGCTCCGCCTCCGCAACCGGATCCAGCGCAGGACGAGACAACGGCTCCAGATGCGCTGACGGCAAAAACCCCTGTGGCGTCTCGCAAAACCGCCCCGAAGTGCCGATAACCTGGACCCGCGCGCCATAACTCAGCGCCGCAAGATCCGCGGCCTTGAAATCCGCCTCCGCATAAAGATGCGTCGACCGCGCAGAGATCCGATGCGTCACCGGCAGAGCTTCCCCCAAAACCCCCGCGCGCAGGTACCCGCAGTAACCGCAGCGCGCGAGCGTGACAAAGGCCCAACCGTCCTCGATCTCCCAGACCGTGACACCCTCGCCCGTCACCACCTGGCGCTGTCTTTTGCCGCGCGGCGCGTGCAAGAGATCCGCCACGGGCGCCGAAATCTGGCGCGCCGCTCCCTCGACAAATCGCGCGGCGGTGACGTGTCCGCGCAGGGCGGCGGAGGCCACGCGGCCGTTGGCGGGCGTCAGGCGCGGATCGCGCGCGGGATCGCTCACAGCCCCAGAGCGTCTGGCACCGCGGCCAGCAGGGCGCGGGCGCCCTGACCGGCCCCGCCCTTGGGCCGGGCGGGCGCCGCCGCGGGTTGCCAGCCGTAGATGTCGAAATGCGCATAGCGCGCGCCGGCGGTAAAGCGGCGCAGGAAGAGCGCCGCGGTGATCGACCCGGCAAATCCGCCGGCGGGCGCGTTGTCGAGATCGGCGATCCCGGGCTCGATTATCGCTTCATAGGCAGGGTGAAACGGCATCCGCCAGACCGGATCGGCCGCGCCCGCGCCCGCCGCCGAGAGCCCCGCCGCGAGCCCATCGTCATCGGTATAGAAGGGCGCGAGATCGGGTCCGACGGCCACCCGCGCAGCGCCGGTGAGCGTGGCCATCGACACCAGCAGATCGGGCGCCTCTTCCGCAGCCAGGGCCAGCGCATCGGCCAGCACGAGCCGCCCCTCGGCATCGGTGTTGTTGATCTCGACCGTCAGCCCGTTGCGCGCCGTCAGGATGTCTTGAGGCCGGAAACTTTCGCCCGAAACGCTGTTTTCCACCGCCGGGATCAGCACCCGCAGCCGCAGGGGCAGCTCGAGCGCCATGATCATCCGCGCCAGCCCAAGCACCGTCGCCGCACCGCCCATGTCCTTTTTCATCAGGCCCATGGAGCTTCCCGGTTTGAGGTTGAGCCCGCCCGTATCGAAACAGACCCCCTTGCCGACCAGCGTCAGTTGCGGGCCCGCCGCGCCCCAACGCAGATCGAGCAGCCGCGGCGCACGCGGCGAGGCGCGCCCGACTGCGTGGATCATCGGGAAATTCCGGTCCAGAAGATCGGCCCCGACGATTTCCTCGAAGCGCGCCCCGAACTCCACCGCCAGCGCCTTGGTCGCGGCCGAGAGTTCTTCGGGGCCCATGTCGGAGGCCGGGGTGTTGATCAGATCGCGTGTGAGCGCCTCGCCCGCCGCCATCGCCTCGATCTGAGCCGCATCGATGCCTTCGGGCGCCACAAGCCGCGCGCCATTTGCCGCGCCGGATTTGTAGCGGGTAAAGCGATATTGCGAGAGCAGCCAGCCGAGCGCCTCCGAGGCAAGCGCCTTCTCGGGCACCCCGCCATCGAGGGCATAGTCCCCGGCGGGCAGTTTCGCCGCCGCGGCGGCAAGGTGAAACCGGCCCCGTTCCCGCGATTTGGCATCGCCGTAGCCCGCCAGCGCCAGCGCAGGGCGCCCTGCGTCATCGAGCAGCAGAGCCGCCTGCCCCAACGCGCCGGTGAACCCCAGCGACCGGGCTGCGGCCGCCTGGGGCGCATCGAGCGATGCGAGCGTTTCGTCAATCTGAGAGGTGTCCACCGCCAGCACAGGCACGGCGGCGGAAGAAGGCGCGGCAAAACTCAAAGGCATGGAGGCTCCGGCAAAGGGGTGTTTGCCCGAACCCTGCCTCGCCGGCGCGCCCGGCGCAAGACCGATCCCCCGGCGCCCCGCCGGCCCGGCCCCGAGGCCGTCTCAGCAGCCGTATTCCTGCCGCTCCCAGAAGGCCATGAGCGAGGCCTCCCCGAGCCGCATCAGCCGCGCCTCGATGGCCGCGCGCGCCACTTGATCGTCATTCGACAGCGATTGCTGCAAATCACCCGCCACCTGCACCAGCCGGATCATCCCGAGCCGACCGGCGACCTTGGAGACCCCCGAGGCTGCCATCCGGATCCCGGCCTCATCGCGCGCGGCGCAGATGCGCTCCAGATGACCAAGCCGAACGGCGAGCTCCTCCAGCGCATTGCAGAGCACCTCTTCGGCCTGATAGGGATCCAGCACCCGCGTCAGTATTTCCAGAGGCGCAGCTTCCAGCCCCGCACACTCTGTCCGTCGGAGTTCACTCACCTTACCCACTCACTGTCCTTTCCTTCAAAGGCCCCCACGGCCACACGCCCGATCTAGATGCAATTCTTTCCCAAATCGTTGAAGCCGCCCCCCGGGCCGCGCGAATTGCGTCTCGAATTTCCCGAAAATCCAAGATAGTTGATCCCGCGACGACCATCAGGAGAGAGACATGCAACACGCCAAGCCCCTCCCGGGATACCTCGTCCAGCGCTACCAGGGCTGGAAAGCGACCACCTACGCCGAGAACCACAGCTGGTACCGGCGGCTTGCCGAAGAGGGCCAGCGCCCGCGCGCGATGGTCATTTCCTGCTGCGACAGCCGCGTGCATGTGACCTCGATCTTCGGCGCCGATCAGGGCGAGTTCTTCATCCACCGCAACATCGCGGCGCTCGTCCCCCCCTGCGAGCAGGACGGCGCGCAACACGGCACGTCGGCGGCCGTGGAATATGCGGTCACGGTGCTGCGCGTCTCCCATCTGGTGGTGATGGGGCATTCGGCCTGCGGCGGGGTGAAAGGCTGCCTCGACATGTGCTCGGGCCACGCGCCGCAGCTTGAGGGCAACGACAGTTTCGTCGGCCGCTGGATGGATATCCTGCGCCCCGGCTATGCCCGCATCGAGGATATCGCCGACCCGGACGAACAGGCCCGCGCGCTGGAGCATCAGGCCGTCATCGTCTCGCTGGAAAACCTCATGACCTTTCCCTTCGTCGAAGAGGCGGTGAAATCCGGGCAACTCTCGCTGCACGGGCTGTGGAACGACATCGGCGCGGGGAGCCTTTCGCAATTCGATCCCAAATCCGGCAAGTTTGAAGCGATCTGAAGCGCGGGGGCGCGCGCATGCGCGGGATTCGGATTGCGCGCTCCGGCGCGTCCGGCCATCTGTGGCGCCATGACCACGCCGCGCCTCTCTCCGCTGAGCCTTGCGCTTTTGCTTCTGCTCGCGCTGATGTGGGGCAGCTCGTTTCTCTTTTTCGAGATCGCCCTGCGCGCCCTGCCGCCTCTGACGGTGACCCTGCACCGTGTCGGATGGGCGGTGCCGGTCCTGTGGCTCATCCTGCGCGCCAGCGGTCAGCGCATCCCGCGCGGATGGGGCGTCTGGGGCGCCTACCTGGTGCTGGGGCTCTTGAACAACGTCATCCCCTTCACGCTCATCGGCTGGGGCCAGACCTCGATCGAAAGCGGCCTCGCGGCTATTCTCAACGGCACCACGGCGTTTTTCGGAGCGATCGTCGCGGGGCTCTTGCTCGCGGACGAGCGGCTCACGGCGGGCAAGCTGGCCGGGGCCGCGATCGGGCTCGGCGGCGTTGCGGTGATCATGGGGCCCTCGGCGCTGACCTCTTTCGATCCGCGTGATCTGGGCCAGCTGGCCATCCTCGGGGCCGCGCTCTCCTATGCATTCGCCGGGGTCTGGTCGCGCAGCCGGCTCTCGGGCCAGGATCCCATCGCCAACGCCTTCGGCATGGTGAGCGCCAGCGCCGGCCTCAGTCTTGCGCTCCAACTCGCCGTGCTCGGCCCGCCGAAACTGTCACTCGCGCTCGAGACCTGGGCGGTGATCTTCGCGCTCGCGGTGCTCTCCACCGCGCTCGCCTACGTGCTCTATTTCCGCATCCTCGCGCTGGCCGGCGCGACAAACCTGCTGATGGTGACGCTGCTGGTGCCCCCGGTGGCGATCCTGCTCGGCTGGCTCGTTCTGGACGAAACCCTGCCGGCTTCGGTTGGAGCGGGCTTCGGGCTCATCGCGCTCGGGCTGGTGGTGAGCGACGGGCGCCTCCTGCCCCGGCGCGGCAAAAAACCCGCCTCGGGGTGAGGCGGGTTTCGGTTGTGTCTTGAGTTGTCGGCTCAGGCCTTCTTCAGCACCCGGTTGCCCAGCGTCTCCGCGATCTGCACCGCGTTCAGCGCCGCGCCCTTGCGCAGGTTGTCCGAGACGCACCACAGGTTCAGCCCGTTGTCGATGGTGCTGTCCTGCCGGATCCGGCTGATGAAGGTGGCGAAATCGCCGACGCATTCGATGGGCGTCACGTAGCCGCCGTCCTCGCGCTTGTCGATCACCATGATCCCCGGCGCCTCGCGCAGGATGTCACGCGCCTCGTCCTCGTCGAGGAATTCCTCGAACTCGATGTTGATCGCCTCGGAGTGGCCCACGAACACCGGCACGCGCACACAGGTCGCCGTGACCTTGATCGACGAATCGACGATCTTTTTGGTCTCCGCCACCATCTTCCACTCTTCCTTGGTCGAGCCGTCGTCCATGAAGACATCGATGTGCGGGATGACGTTGAAGGCGATCTGCTTGGGATAGACCTTGCGCTTGAAATCGTCGGTCGGATTGTAGATCGATTTCGTCTGGTCCCAGAGCTCGTCGATCGCCTCCTTGCCGGAGCCGGAGACGGATTGATAGGTCGAGACCACGACGCGCTTGATCTTCGCCCGGTCATGCAGCGGCTTGAGCGCCACGACCATCTGCGCGGTGGAGCAGTTGGGGTTGGCGATGATGTTCTTCTTGGCGTAGCCCTCGACGGCCTCGGGGTTGACCTCCGGCACCACGAGCGGAACGTCCGGATCGTAGCGGTAGAGCGAGGAATTGTCGATTACCACGCAGCCCTGGCTGGCGGCCTTGGGCGCATAGGTTTTGGTCGCCTCCGAGCCAATGGCGAAGAGCGCGATGTCCCAGCCGGTAAAGTCGAAGGTGTCGAGGTCCTTCGTCTTCAGTGTCGTCTCGCCAAAGCTCACTTCCGTCCCCAGCGACTTGCGCGACGCGAGCGCGGCGATCTCATCGACCGGAAACTGGCGCTCGTCCAGAATGTTAAGCATTTCCCGGCCCACGTTCCCCGTGGCGCCGACAACGACGACCTTGTAGCCCATAACGGCTCTCCTTTGCGTGACAAGCCCGCCCGGCGGTCCGGAGGGGCGCGCGCGTCATAGCGCAAGGCGGGGGCAGAGGAAAGGGGCTGTCGCCGCGCCTTGAAGCCGATGACGGCACGCCCGCCCGCCGGGGCCCTTGATCTACCCGATCCGAGCGTTCATCACAGACGTCATGCAGCGCACGCTTCTCTCCTTTGGACACGGCTATTCCGCGAGGGCCCTCGGGGCTTTGTTGCTGCCGCAAGGCTGGCGCATCATCGGGACGACTCGAAGCGCGGAGAAGGCGGAGGCGATCGCGCAGAGCGGGGTCACGCCGCTGCTCTTTCCGGGCGAGGACATCCGGCCCGCGCTCGATGGCGCGACCCATCTCCTGATCTCCGCTGGACCGACGGCGGAGGGCGATCCGGTGCTCGGCGCGCTCGGGGATGAGATCGCGGCGCGGGCGGGGCAATTTGATTGGGTCGGCTATCTCTCGACCACCGGGGTTTACGGCGATCATCAGGGCGGCTGGGTCGATGAGACGACCCCGTGCACCCCCTCGACCCGGCGCGGGCAATGGCGCGTGGCGGCCGAAGAGGCCTGGCGCGCGATCCCCGGCTTGCCGCTTCACATCTTCCGCCTCGCGGGCATCTACGGCCCCGGTCGCGGCCCGTTTGCCAAGGTGCGCAACGGGACGGCGCGGCGGATCATCAAGGAGGGCCAGGTCTTCTCGCGCATCCACGTGGAGGACATCGCACAGGTCCTCGCCGCCTCCATCGCGCAGCCCCGCCCCGGCGCGATCTACAACCTTTGCGATGACGACCCGGCCCCGCCGCAGGACGTCATAGCTTTTGCAGCCGAACTGCTCGGGCTGCCGCTTCCGCCCGCCGTGACCTATGACGCGGCCGATATGACGCCCATGGCGCGGAGCTTCTACGCGGAATCCAAACGCGTCCGGAATGACCTGATCAAAAGCGAGCTTGGCGTGCGCCTCCGGCACCCCGACTACCGGACCGGGCTTCAGGCGTTGCTGGCCGAGGACCCGACCTGACCCCCAAGGGCGCATGGTTCACACCCAATGCAGCGTGTTTGCCAGATCCGCATCGCTGTTCGATGGCAAAACCTGGTCTGCTGCCACGTCGCGACTTGACCTGCCCCGACTGTTACCAAGATGGCAGATTGTCCGGATCGAACAGGCACCATTCCCCGGCCTTCACAACCGTAGCCGTAAAGCCCTCGGCCGAGAACTGGCCGTAGATCCACCGCTCGCCCAGCTCCACGCGATCCAGAGCCACTTCGACGATGCCGGTCGCGCCCCGCACCATGGACATCATGTCGGGCACGAACCCCGTCGTCAGGCTCGCGAAATCGCCCCGAGAATCCCAGCCCGTCGACATTTCCTCGCCAATCCAGCTCTCTTCTCCATCAACGAAGATGACGACAGGATCGTTTGGCCCCCAGGGATCATCGACCTCCCCCGGATAGGGGGCATACCGGTATTCGAAACTGGCGTCGTACCCCCGTTCCGGAAAGCTGAAGACAAGGGCACCGGACGTCTCCCGCGATGATCTGAGCGAATAGACGTGACAGATATGGCCGATTTTGACGGTCGCCCAGGCGCCATGCTCGAAATAGGCCGCGCGCGCCGCCGTTGTGTGAATCAGGAGGGTCAGAACGGCGAGTGTCAACGCTTTCAAGGGATCGGTCCTTTCGCAAGTGCTTGCAGACTATGCCGCAGACTTGACCGTCAAATCTTAGCAAAAGATTTCCGAATGATCCCCGCAGGATGGATCAATCCCTAAAACTGGAACGACCCCAATGCGCCCGCGCCGCCGGGCGTGGGAACGGACCCGCGCCCGCCCCCGCTCTTGTCCGATCCGCCGCGCGTCAGTCGCGCAGCAGCTCGTTGATCCCGGTCTTGGAGCGGGTCTTTTCGTCCACCCGCTTGACGATCACGGCGCAGTAGAGGTTGACCCCGTTCTTCGACGGCATCGAGCCCGACACCACGACCGAATAGGGCGGCACTTCGCCGTAGCTGACCTCGCCGGTTTCGCGATCCACGATCTTGGTGGACTGGCCGATGAAGACGCCCATGCCGATGACCGAGCCTTCGCGCACGATCACGCCCTCGACCACTTCGGAGCGCGCGCCGACGAAGCAGTTGTCTTCGATGATGGTCGGGTTGGCCTGCATCGGCTCCAGCACGCCGCCGATGCCGACGCCGCCCGAGAGGTGGACGTTCTTGCCGATCTGGGCGCAGGAGCCGACCGTGGCCCATGTGTCGACCATCGTGCCCTCATCGACATAGGCGCCGAGGTTGACGAAGGAGGGCATGAGCACCACGCCGGGCGCGATGTAGGCCGATTTGCGCACAACGCAGTTGGGCACCGCGCGGAAGCCCGCGGCCTTCCACTGGCTATCGCCCCAGCCGACGAACTTGCTGTCGACCTTGTCCCACCAGCCGCCGCCCTGGGGGCCGCCCGGCTGCTGTTCCATGTCCTTGATGCGGAAGCCGAGCAACACGGCCTTTTTCGCCCACTGGTTCACATGCCAGTCGCCGCCGCGCTTTTCGGCGACGCGGAGCGCACCGCTGTCGAGCGCGCCCAGCGTGTCCTCGATGGCCTCGCGCGTTTCGCCGGTGGTGGCGGGCGTGATCGTGTCACGCGCCTCCCAGGCGGCTTCGATGGCGGTTTCGAGCTGTGCGGTCGACATGGGCGGTCCCTCCTGCGTATCGGTCGCCCGCCCTATAGCTGGCGCGGCAGGGGGGGACAATGGCGTTGGGACGCGGAGCGCACCTCAGGCCCATTTCGCCAGCGGCGGCAGGCTCATGAGCACCGCGTCCGGATCATGGCCCGTGGCCAGCCCGAATTTCGTGCCGCGATCGTAGACGAGGTTGTATTCGGCGTAGAGGCCGCGGTGGATGAGCTGCGTCTCGCGCTCGGCCTCGCCCCACGGCTGCGCCTTGCGGCGCTCCACCAGCGGCACATAGGCGGGCAGAAAGGCGCGGCCGATATCCTGGATCAGCGCGAAATCGGCCTCCCAGTCGCCGCTGCAATGATCATCGAGGAAAATGCCGCCCACGCCCCGCGCCCGGCCCCGGTGGGGGACAAAGAAATACTCGTCGGCCCAAGCCTTGAGCCTTGGGTAGAGCGCCGGGTCATGCCGGTCCAGATGGGCCTTCTGAACGCAGTGAAAGCCGCTCGTGTCCTCGTCATACTCGATACAGGGGTTGAGATCCGAGCCGCCCCCGAACCACCAGGCGCCGGGAGTCCAGAACATGCGGGTGTTCATGTGGACGGCGGGAACATGGGGGTTTTGCATGTGGGCCACAAGGCTGATCCCGCTGGCCCAGAAGCGCGGGTCATCGGCGAGGCCCGGCATGTCCTTGCGCGCGGCCATCGCGGCTTGCGCGGCGGGGCTCAGCGTGCCGTGAACGGTCGAGACATTGACGCCCACCTTCTCGAAAACGCGCCCGCCCTTCATCACGCTCATGAGCCCACCTCCGCCATCGCCGGCGCGGCGGGTCTCGCGCACATCGAACCGCCCGGCGAGCGCCCCGGCGCCGGGCCCGGCCTCATGCCCCGCTTCCAGCGCCTCGAACCGGGCCACGATCTCGTCGCGCAGCGCCCGAAACCAGCCCGAGGCACGCGCCTTTTCACTTTCCATCGCTGTCATGTCCTGGCCTCCGCGCTTGGGTCAGCCCCTGTTAACCGGCTCTTAAGAGCGGCGCCATAGCGATCGGGAGATGGCCCCTGAAGGAAAATGACGATGAAACGCGCCGCCCTGCTCTCAGCCCTGATGCTCAGCGCCTGCGCCTCGCCCTATGAGCAATGCATGATCGATGCCGAGGCGGAGCTCGCCGAGGTCGCTGCGCTGCTCGAACAGCGTCTCGCCAACATCGCGCGCGGCTATGCGGTGGAAGAGGTGGAGACCGACTACGACTTCCGCTACATCTGCGGCACGCTGGACAACGGGCGCGACAAGTACTGCACCGAGGAGCGCTCCTACACGACCGAGGAGAGCCGCGCGGTGGATATCGAGCAGGAAAAGCGCATGGCCGATCAGCTGGTCGCCCGGGGCAAGATGCTCAGCGCGCGGCTCGATGCCGACCGCGCCGCCTGCCGGGCGCGCTTCCCCGGCTCCTGAGGCCCCCTCCGGCCCCCGGCCAAGTTCCGCCGAGCCGACCGACGTGCGGCGCGCGCCCTACCCATCGCGCCTGCGCGCGACTATCTTCGCGAAAGCCAGTGGAGAAGTCTGATGCTGAGATCCGCCCTTGTTGCCGCCCCGGTCTTGCTGCTTGCGGCCTGCGCCTCGCCCTATGAGCAATGCGTGTCGCGCGCGACAACGGATTTGCGCGTGGTGGATCGGTTGATTCAGGAAAAGACCGCGTTGATCGAGCGCGGCTATGCCATCGAGGAAGAGACCTACACCCGGACGAAGTTCGAGCGGTGTTACGATGAGGAGGGCAAGCGGCGGACCTGCCGCGTGGAACGGGAGTATTCGCGCGACATCCCCGTTGCCGTCAATCTCGATGAGCAGCGAGAGATCCTCGCACAGCTACACGATCAGCGCGCCACCCTCGACCGCGCCGCCCGCAGCACGATCGCCTCCTGCCGCGCCGCACACCCGGAAGGCTGAGGCGCCCCGGCCCAGGTCAGTGCGCCGGTGCGGCGACCGGGTCCAGCAAGGTGCGGCCGCCATCGACCGTCAGGATCTGGCCGGTGACGAAGCCCGCGGCCTCGGAGCACAGGAACTGCACCGCTTCGGCGACCTCCGCCGGGTTGGCGATGCGCGATAGGGGGGTGTGTTTCTCGATATCGTCGCGATACTCGCTGTTGTCCTTGAGCGTCTCCTGAAGGCTGCGGCTCATGACCGAGCCGAAGGCCACCGCGTTGACGCGAATCCGGTGCGCCGCAAGGGCGACGGCCATCGACCGGGTGAGCTGATCGAGCGCGGCCGAGCTCACGGAATAGGCCAGCAGGTCAGGATGCGTGCGCCGCGCGGCGATGGAGGAGATGTTGACGATGGAGCCGACGAAGCCCTCATCATCGCCATCGGCCTGTTTGATCATCTTGCGCGCCACCGCCTGCGTCAGGCGATACGAGGCGATGACGTTCTGCTCGAGCAGGGTCTCCAGCGTCACGCAATCGCCGTCCAGCGGATCGCAGGGCATGACCTGACGGCTTGCATTCACGAGGATGTCGATCCGCTCGAAGTGATCGATGGTCGCGGAGAGCAGGTTGGCCACCGTCAGCTTTTCACGCAGATCACCCGCGAAATAGGCCGTGTCGCCCGGCTCGTCCGAGCGCTCGCCGAGCTCGTCCACAAGCCGCTCCTCGTCCATGTCCGCGAACATGACACGCGCGCCGCGCTCGGCGAAGTGGCGGCCGATCGCAAGCCCGACGCCATTGGCCGCGCCGGTGACAATCGCCGTTTTCCCGGCAATCGAGTAGGTCACGTGAGTCTCCTATTTCCGGCGGGGGCGCGTGGCGTGAAGCACCTTGAACCCCTTGTCTCCAGCGATTTCAACACAGGTGGCAAACTCGTCCATAAGGCTCCGTTCATAGGGCAAATGGCGGTTGGCGACCAGAAAAAGCTGGCCTCTTGGCGCAAGGTTACGCGCCGCTGACCGGATAAACGCCACACCGAGCGCGGGGTCGGCGCTGCGGCCGGTGTGGAAGGGCGGGTTGGTCATGATCGCGTCCAGCGGCTCGGGGGCGGCCCATTCCGTCGCGTCGGCCCAGTGAAACTGCCCTCGAGGATCGCTGACGTTGGCGCGCGCGCAGTCGAGCGCCGCGTTGTCGGCCTCGACGAGATGCAGCGCGCGGATTTCATCCCGCCCTTGCAGGGCGCGCGCCGAGAGATACCCCCACCCCGCGCCGAGATCGGCAACCCGGCCCCCGAGCTTGGCGGGCAGGGCATCGGCCAGAAGCGCCGAGGCACGGTCGATCCCATCGGCGGAGAAGACGCCCGGCGCGGTCAGATACCCGTCCGCATTGGCGGCAGGCGCGCGCGTCCAATCCTCGAAGGACTGGCCCGCTGCGATGGTGAACACCTTTCCGTGCGCCTTGGACCAGGCCGGAGAGACCTCCGCCCGGCGCGCGACCTCGCGGTAGAGCGTATCGACCCCGTCGGTCTTGGCCCCGTCCACGATGATCGCCCCGCCCGCGCGCGCCGCCTCTGCGACACTGCCGCGCGTAAGATCCTTGGCCCGGGGCACGACAAGCACCGTGGCCGCCACCGCTTCCGGCAGCGCCTCTGCCACAGCAAACCCCTGCGCCGCAGCCTCGTCAAAAGCCGGCCGGAACCGCGTGACGATCACCGTGCGATCTTTGGGAAAGGCGCGCAGATCATAGCCCGGCGGGGGGCCGAGCACGGCAATCATGCCGGCATCGGGCAAAACGGCCTGGCCACCGGAAAGCGCCAGAGTAAGACGGGTTTCAGCCATGGGGGACGCGCGGGCGCGCTATTCCTTTTCCATCGTGCATTGCAGCGGATGCTGATGCCGGCGCGCGAAATCCATCACCTGCGTGACCTTGGTTTCCGCCACCTCATGGGAAAAGACGCCGACCACCGCGAGGCCCTTCTTGTGGACCGTCAGCATGATCTCGAACGCCTGCGCATGGTTCATCCCGAAGAACCGCTCCAGAACATGGACCACGAATTCCATCGGGGTATAATCGTCATTGAGCAGCAGCACCTTGTACAGCGGCGGGCGCTTGGTCTTGGGTTTGGTATCGACGATCGTCGCCCCGTCGGACCCGGGATCGTCACGATCCTTAGACATGTAAGGCTGCTGCATCATGGAGCTGCTTTTTTCTGGAACTCTGCGCGCTGGAGGCTTCTATATAGCCGATGCACGGCGCCAGAAAAGGGGCCGCAACGCAAAAGGGGCGAAGTTGTGCCAAAACCGCTTTCCATCATTGCCTTCGATGCGGACGACACGCTCTGGCACAACGAGCGGTTTTTCCAGCTGAGCCAGGCCCGTTTCGCCGAGCTGCTCGCCGATACGGCCGCGCCGGAGAACCTCATGGCCCGGCTGGAGGCGGCCGAGCGGCGCAATCTCGTGGTCTATGGCTACGGGATCAAGGGCTTCGTTCTGTCGATGATCGAAACCGCGGTGGAGGTAACGGAGGGGCGCGTCTCCGGCGCGGTGATCTCCGAGCTGCTGGACCTTGGGCACGAGATGCTGCGCCATCCGATCGACCTGCTCGACGGGGTCGAGGACACCATCAGCACCCTGACCCGGAGCCACCGACTTTTGCTGATTACCAAGGGCGATCTGCTCGATCAGGAGCGCAAGCTGGCGCAATCGGGGCTGGGCGATCATTTCCACGCGATCGAGATCGTCAGTGAGAAAAAACCGGAAACCTACGCCGAGATCTTCGCCCGCCACGGCGCTGCGGCCGAGGACGCGCTGATGTCGGGCAATTCGATCAGGTCCGATATCCTGCCGGTGGTGGAGATCGGGGGCTGGGGCGTGCATGTGCCCCATGAATTACTCTGGTCGCTCGAAGCCGCGGACGCCCCCGAGACGAGCCCGCGATTCCGCCGGATCAATGAGTTGGGCGCGCTCACCGAGCTTGTCCGGCGCATCGAGGCGGAAGAAAATCCCTAGGGTTTAATCGGGGATTAACCACAATATCTGGATACTGCCGGGGAAACGACACGCACCGGGCGTGATTTTCCTTTAATTCAAAGGGTTTTCGCGAATCTGTTCATGTGCTAACTTGAGCGCGCAGATCACAGATCGGGTCAACCCGGCGGAATGAGGCAGAGCTGAAATGTATCGTATAACCTGGCTGCGGCGGGCCTTCCGCCGCGTTCCCACACTCCCGGTGATTCTCATCGCGCTGGCGCTTGTGCCGGCAGCGGGTCAGGCGGCCCCCTACGCCGCCATGGTGATGGACGCGCGCACCGGCGAGGTGCTCCACTCGCGCAACGCCGACACCCGCCTTCACCCCGCCTCGCTCACCAAGATGATGACGCTCTACGTTGTCTTCGAAGCGGTCGAACACGGCGAGCTGTCGCTCGATCAGAAGATCACGATCTCGGCCAACGCCGCCGCCGAGCCGCCCTCGAAGCTGGGGTTGCGCCGGGGCCAGAAGATCGCACTGCGCTACCTGATCCGGGCCGCCGCAGTCAAATCAGCCAATGACGCGGCGACCGCGCTCGCCGAAGCTGTCGCAGGGTCCGAGGCCGCCTTTGCCCGCCGGATGAACCGCACCGCCAAGGCCCTCGGCATGACGCGTACGACTTTCAAGAACGCCCACGGGCTGACCGAAACCGGGCACATGTCCACCGCGCGCGACATGACCATCCTCGGGCGGCACCTTTTCTTCGACTATCCCGATTACTACAACCTGTTTTCGCGCAAATCGACGCATGCGGGGATGCGGGAAGTGGCCAACACCAACCGGCGCTTCCTCGGGGCCTATCGCGGCGCTGACGGCATCAAGACGGGCTACACCCGCGCCGCCGGTTTCAACCTCGTGGCCAGCGCCGAGCGCGGCAGCACCCGCATTCTTGCCACCATGTTCGGCGGAAAATCCACCGCGCAGCGCAACGCCCGCGTGGCCGAACTTCTGGACATGGGCTTTTCGCGCGCGCCGCGCATGGCGCGCGTCAACAAGCCGGCAAAACCCGCCTATCAGGGCGCAGGTGGCGGCGTCGGACAGGAATACCGCGCGGTTCGTGCCGTCACTCGGAGCCTGCGCCCCGTCGCGCGGCCGCAGCGCGCCGCGCCTGCGCCTGTCCTCGTGGCGGGCTTGCAGGAAGATATCGAGGCGCTGATCGTCGAGGTCGCCGCTCCGGAGGGCGCTGCGGCCGTGTCGTCGCGCACTGCAGGATCGCTCGCTGGGCCGATGCTCGGCACCCAAAGCACCGCCGATGCCCCCGTAGCCGCCGCGCCGGAAAGCCCCGGCTGGACCGGCCCCCGGCCGCTCACCAGACCGGCAGATATCGTTGCCGCCGCGGCGCCAGCGCAGACGCCTGTGGAGCCCACGCCGACCGTCGCGACCTCCCAACCTGCCGTGGCGCGCGCGGCCACCCCGCCATTGCCCAAACCCGCAGCGCTCGCCGCGCCTACGGGCGAGGTGGTGACCCGGGTCAGCACCTCGGGCGGGCAGCATTGGGGCATCAGCGTCGGGCGCTATGGCTCGCGCCATCAGGCTGAGCGTATCCTGTTGCAGACCGCGCTCGCCGAAATGTCGACGCTCGACGGCAGCCTGCGCAAGGTGGTGAAATCGCCGCGCGGATTTGATGCCACCTTCGTCGGCATGTCGCGTGAAACCGCGGATCTCGCCTGTCGCCGCCTCAAGGCGCGCAACATGGCATGTGATACGATCGGGCCGGGCTGAGCCCAAACGGGCTCGCCTCCCCCTACGCATCTACCCCTGCTGATCCGCCAGCTGGCGATCCCGCTCCTTCCGGAGCCAATTGCAGAACGCGCGGAGCGCCGGGCGCTGCACACCGGGCAGCGTGACGAGCCAGTAGGCGCGGCCGTCATCTTCCTCGAACAGGACCTTGAGCCGCCCCGAGGCGAGATCCGGCTCAATGAAACTCCGGCACAGCACCGCGACCCCCTGACCGTTTCGAACCCCGTCCATCACCAGATTGCCCGGCGCCTGAAACAGACCGCCCGGGCGTTGATCGCAGACCCCGTGCCGGGTCAGCCACTCGTTGGCCTCCGCCATGCCGATCTCCTGGAACCAGCGGAACTCGGCGAGGTCTTCCGGACGGTCCACGGAGCGCGACCCGATAAGCTCGGGCGCCCCGACGACGGCCATCGGCCCCCTCAAGAACAACTCCGCCTCCAATCCCGGCCAATCCCCCCTGCCGTGGCGGATGGCGACATCCGCACCGCCGGGCGCGAGTTGGACGACCTCCCGCGTGGGGTTGATCGACACACCGATCTCGGGGTGCTCCTCGGCAAATGTCCCGAGCCGCGGCATCAGCCATGCCGCCGAGAAGCCCGGAGATGCGGTCACGCTGATCGAACGGGTCGCCTGCTGCGTGGTCAGCGCATCGATCTCGCGGGCCATCTCTTCGAAGCCCGAGCACACGGACCGCGCGAGCCGCAGCCCGTCCGGCGTGAGGCTCACCGACTTGCCGTGACGCTCCAACAGCGCGATGCCGAGCCGCTCCTCCAGCGCGCGCAGCTGCTGGCTGACGGCCGCGTGGGTGATGTTGAGCGCCTCACCGGCGGCGGTCATCGTGCCGCATCGGGCGAAGGCCTCCAACGCGCGCAGCGTGGCCAAGGGGGGCATGGCATGCCAGTCCATCTGTAAGCCTTCCTTACAAGTTGGGAATTTAACTGACTCGCAAACTGACTCGTTTTCCGCGCAGTTTCAATTGAAACAACGCGATCAAGGGATGAGACCCATGTTTGGAATATTCGCCAGAACTTTCAATGTCGCGACGCTCAGCGACGTGCGGCACCCGCGCCCTGAAGACAGATGGCCGGAGCGGCGCTGGCTTGAGGAAGACCTCACCCATCCCGCCGGCACCCGCCGCACACCGGTCCGCCGCGACTGAAGAGCGGCGCGGAGCCCTCAGAAAGCCGCCGCCATGAGGGTGCGAGTGTAGTCGGTCTGGGGATTGGCGAAAATCTCCTCGCGACTACCGTGCTCGACCACGTCGCCATTGCGCATGACGATCACATGGTGCGAGAGCGCGCGGACGACTTTCAGGTCGTGGCTGATGAAGAGATAGGTCAGCCCGTAGCGACGCTGCAACTGGCGCAAAAGCGCCACGATCTGGACCTGCACCGTCATGTCGAGCGCCGATGTGGGCTCGTCGAGGACGATGAGTTTGGGCCGCAGGATCATCGCCCGGGCGATGGCGATCCGTTGCCGCTGACCGCCGGAAAACTCATGCGGGTAGCGGTCCATCATCGCAGGATCGAGCCCGACCTCACCCATCACCTCGGCCACCAGCTCCCGCGCGGGGCGTTTGTCGGGGATGGAATGGACGCCGAGCCCCTCGGCGATGATCTGGGCACAGCTCATGCGTGGCGAGAGCGAGCCGTAGGGATCCTGAAACACGATCTGCATGTCCCGCCGACGGCGGCGCAGGGTGCGGGTCGACCAGCTGCGAACATCTTCGCCATCGAACCTGATCGCACCCTCGGAGGAAATCAAACGCATGATCGCGAGGGCGAGCGTGGTCTTGCCCGATCCGCTCTCGCCGACGATGCCGAGGGTCTCGCCCGCGCGGACGGAAATACTTGCGTCGTTGACCGCCTTGACGTGGCCCACCGTGCGCTTGAGCAAGCCCCTCTGGATCGGGAACCAGACGCGCAGGCTGTCTGTCGCGACCACCTCGCGCGCCTCGGGCGCTACCGGATCCGGCGCGCCGGAGGGTTCGGCCGAGAGCAGCTTTTGCGTGTAGGGATGCTGCGGGTTGGCAAAGATTTCCTCCGCCGGGCCGCTCTCGACGATCTCGCCATCCTTCATGACGCAGACCCGGTCCGCGATGCGGCGCACCACGCCGAGATCATGGGTGATGAACAAGAGCCCGAGCCCCTCGGCGGCCTTGAGCTCGGCCAGCAACTCGAGGATCTGGGCCTGAATGGTGACGTCAAGCGCGGTGGTCGGCTCATCGGCGATCAGCAACTCCGGGCCGTTGGCCAGCGCCATGGCGATCATGACGCGCTGCCGCTGCCCGCCCGATAGCTGGTGCGGATAGGCGCCAAGGCGGGTTTCGGGATCGCGGATGCCGACCCGGGTCAAAAGCTCCAGGATGCGCGCACGCACCGCCGCGCCCCTGAGGCCCTGATGTAGCTCGATCGATTCGCTGAGCTGTTTTTCCAGCGTGTGCAGCGGGTTGAGCGAGGTCATCGGCTCCTGGAAGATGAAGGAGATGTCGTTGCCGCGCACCTTGCGCAGCAGCCGCTCCGGCGCGCCGACCATTTCCTGGCCCTTGTAGGTCACCGAGCCGGTAAGCTCGGCGCTTTCCCCCAGAAGCTGCACCGTGCTGAGCGCGGTGACGGATTTGCCCGAGCCGCTCTCCCCCACCAGCGCGACGGTCTCGCCGCGCGCCACGTCGAAGCTCACACCGCGCACCGCCGGGCTGAGCTTGCCATCCTGACGGAACCCGATGCGCAGGTCCCGCACTGAAAGTATCGTATCACTCATGAAGGATCCGCCGTGCTCGTTGTCTTGCCCGCGCGCTCGGCCACGGGATCGCTGTCCTCCCGCACGCCGCCGCCGACGAATGTCTTGCGCGGATCGAAGGCATCGCGCACGCCCTCGAAGATGAACACCAGAAGCGAGAGCATGATCGCGAAGGTGAAGAAGGCGGTGAAGCCGAGCCACGGGGCCTGAAGGTTCTGCTTGGCCTGAAGCGTCAGCTCGCCCAGCGACGGCGCCGAGGACGGCAGGCCGAAACCGAGGAAATCGAGTGAGGCGAGCGTCGCGATCGTCCCGGTGATGATGAAGGGCAGCATGGTCACGGTGGCGACCATCGCGTTGGGCAGCATGTGGCGGAACATGATCGTCCAGTTGGAGACCCCGAGCGCCTTGGCGGCCCGGACGTATTCGAGATTGCGCGCCCGCAGGAATTCGGCCCGCACGACGCCGACCAGCGCGGTCCAGCCGAAGAGCACGGTGAGGAACACCAGAAGCCAGAAACTTCGGCCCAGAATCGCGAAGAGGATGATGATGATGTAGAGCGAGGGCGTGGCTGACCAGATCTCGATGAAGCGCTGGAAGAAGAGGTCGATCCAGCCGCCGAAATAGCCCTGAATTGCGCCAGCGATGATGCCGATGATCGTGCTCAGCGTGGTCACGATGATGGTAAACAGGATCGACAGGCGGAAGCCGTAGATCACCCGGGCGAGCACGTCGCGCGTGGTGTCATCGGTGCCGAGCCAGTGATTGGCATCGGGCGGAGAGGGCGCGGCGCGGCCGATGTCGTTGGGCGTGTCGTAGCTGTAGGGGATGGGCGGCCAGAGCATCCAGCCGCGGTTGATCTGCTCGCCCGCGACCTCGCCATCCTGCGCGTCCTCGATGATCCCCTCCGGGTCATCCCAGCAGAGCTCGGAGCCCTGCGCCGCGATCAGGCATTTGACCTCGATGTCGCGGTAGATCGCCTCGGTGCGGAAGTCGCCCCCGAAGGCCGTCTCGGGGTAGAACCGGAAGATCGGGACGTAGTAGCCGCCGTCGTATTTCACCAGGATCGGTTTGTCGTTGGCGATGAACTCGGCAAAGAGCGACAGGCCAAAGAGGATGCCGAAGAGGATCAGCGACCAGAAGGCCCGGCCATTGCGGCGGAAATTGCGCCAGCGGCGCTGGTTGATCGCAGAGAGCGCCATCTACCCCTCCCGCTTTTCGAAATCGATGCGCGGATCGATGAAGACATACATCAGATCCGACACGATCCCCATCACGAGGCCCATGAGGCCGAAGACGAAGAGCGTGCCGAAGATGACCGGATAGTCGCGCGCGACCGCCGCCTCGAAGCCGAGCCGCCCGAGCCCGTCGAGCGAAAACAGCGTCTCGATGATGAGCGATCCGCCGAAGAAGACGGAGATGAACGTCGCCGGCAGCCCCGCGATCACGATGAGCATCGCGTTGCGGAAGACGTGGCCATAGAGGACGCGGCTCTCGGTCAGCCCCTTGGCGCGGGCGGTCATGACGTATTGCTTCTTGATCTCGTCGAGGAAGCTGTTCTTCGTCAGCATAGTGAGCCCGGCGAAGGCGGCGATGGTGGAGGCCGCGACGGGCAGCGTGATGTGCCAGAAATAGTCGGCGATCTTGCCCAGCAGCGAGAGGCTCTCCCAGTTGTCGGAGGTGAGGCCCCGGAGCGGGAATATCTGCCAGTAGGAGCCGCCCGCGAGGAGCACGATCAGCAGGATCGCGAAGAGAAAGCCGGGGATCGCGTAGGCGATGATGATGAGCGCGGAGGTCCATGTATCGAAGGACGAGCCGTCCTTGACCGCCTTGCGGATGCCGAGCGGGATCGAGATGACATAGGCGATGACGGTGGACCAGAGCCCCAGCGTGATCGAGACGGGCAGTTTTTCTACCACCAGTTCCATCACCCCGATGGAGCGGAAATAGCTCTCGCCGAAATCGAGCCGCATGTAGTTCCACATCATCGACACGAACCGCTCAAGGGGCGGTTTGTCGAAGCCGAATTCGCGCTCCAGCTCCTCGATGAATTCCGGCGGAAGGCCGCGCGCGCCCGCGTAATCCTCGGCGCCGGCGCTGAAGGTCTCGTCGGTCGGCGCGCCGCCCGCGCCGGCGATGCCCTCGAAGACATCCCCCTGCCCTTCCATCTGGGCGATGATCTGTTCGATCGGCCCGCCGGGGACGAACTGGGTCAGCACGAAGTTGATGACCATGATCCCGAACAGCGTCGGGATGATCAGCAGCAACCGCCGGAGAATATATGCGCCCATGCTGTGGCCGCCGGCTCAGTTCAACGCGCCGGATTCGCGCAGGGCCTGTTCCTTTTCGGTGTCGATCCACCAATAGGTCCCATAGCCGAGCGCGAAAGGCGGCAGGTTCTCGGGGTGCTCGAACATGTCGTAATGCGCGACCCAGTAATCGGCGATGTAGCCATCGGGGATGATGAAATACTCATAGCGCAGCACCCGGTCCAGCGCCATCAGCGCGACCTCGGTTTCCTCCTGGCTCTGGGCAACGAAGCTCGCCTCCAGCACCGCGTCCACAAGCGGGCTCGCAAGGCCCGCGGGGTTGAACAGGCTGAACTCGGCCTCCTTGGAGCCATACATCTGCGTCAGCCCGCCCCCGGTGGAGAGAAACGCGCCGTAGCGGGTGGAATAGAGCATGTCGTAATCGCGCTCGCGGCGGCGGAGCGTGTATTGCGAGGGGTCGATCTTCTCGAAGGTAGCATCGACGCCAATGGAGGTCAGATTGCGGACGAAGGCCTCGTGCATCGCCTCGACGGTCGGCTGGATGTTCGATGGCAGCAGCAGGTTGAGCTCAAGCGTCTCGCCGGCGGCATTGCGCCGGATGCCGTCATCGCCGACCGCCCAGCCCGCCTCGTCCAGCAGGCGCGAGGCCGTGCGCAGGTTGCGCCGGTCGCTGAGCCGCTCGGGGTCGGAGACGGGCGAGGTCTGGGCCGGGGCGGTGAAGATCTCCTCCGGGACCACATCGCCGAGCGATTTTAGAAAGGCCAGTTCCGCGCCTTCCGGCGTGCCCTTGGCCTCGATATGCGTGCCCTGCACGAAGGAACTGCGCGGCGCGTAGAGCCCGTAAAGCAGCGACGCGTTGGTCCATTCGAAGTTGAAGGCCAGCCCGATCGCCTCGCGAACGGTCTTGTCCTGCAGCTGCGGCCTGCCGAGATTGAAGACGAAGCCGGTCGGGTTCGGCGGGCTCCGGTCGGG
This sequence comes from Poseidonocella sedimentorum, assembly GCF_900116005.1. Taxonomy (GTDB): domain Bacteria; phylum Pseudomonadota; class Alphaproteobacteria; order Rhodobacterales; family Rhodobacteraceae; genus Poseidonocella; species Poseidonocella sedimentorum. The sequence goes on along the minus strand of NZ_FOYI01000005.1, from coordinate 152,855 downwards.
GAGCGATTGCAACACGACGCTGCCCCGGTCGATCTTGGGAAAATCGTAGGACGTGGCCCAGACCTTGGGGTCTGACTCGACACGGAAATTGTACTCGCCCGCCTTGAAGGCCTCGAAGGAGGCGGTCTGGTCGGTGAAATACTCGTAGCGGATCTCGTCATAGTTGAACTTGCCGACATTCATCGGCCGGTCCGCGCCCCAGTAATCCGCGCGGCGCTTGTAGCTGATGCGCCGGTTGACCTCGAAATGATCGAGCTCATAGGGGCCCGAGCCCACGGCGACTTCAAGCCGCGGCTCATCGAGGCGGCGCGACTCGTCAGCTTCGAACCAGGCCTTGGAGAAGACCGGCGTCGAGCCGACGGTTTCCACAAGGCCCCGCCGCGAGACCTCGGGATTGAAGGTGAACTTCACGGTGTGCTCATCGAGCGCTTCGGCCCCGGTCACCATGTTGGAGACCGCTTGCGCATAGGAGGGCAGGCCCTGGGTGATGAAGAGCGTGTGGCTGTAGACCACATCTTCGGCCGTCACGGGGCTGCCGTCCGAGAAGGTCGCCTCGGGGCGCATGTGGAAGATGACCCAGGAGCGATCTTCGGGATATTCGAGGCTTTCCGCGAGCACGCCGTAATATTCGCCCACCAGATCATCGGTCGATTCCAGAAGGGAATCGTAGAGCACCCCGGTGCCGACGCCCGGAACGCCCTTGCGCGAATAGGGGTTGAGCGAGTCGAAGGTGCCCGTCGCGGCGAGGACGAGCGCGCCGCCCTTGGGCGCTTCGGGATTCACATAGGCCAGATGCTCGAAATCGGCCGGGTAGGTGAGGTCGCCGAAATAGCTGTAGCCGTGGCTTTTGGTGATGGCCCCGGCCTCCGGCGCGGCGGCGTCCTGGGCGTGGGCGGGAAAGGCGAGAAGCACGGCGGAGACCACCCCAAGCACCGCCTCCCGCAACCGCCCGCTGCGGGCGGGTCCCGGCTCGGTCGCGGTCATCGGTGTGGCAAGCGGCGCTCTTGGGGATCGGGGCATCTGGTGTCTCCTTGTCGACCGGCGTCTTTCGCTCTTCGGTTGCAAGCTAAAGGCCGTTTCCACGAATGTTCAAGGCGAGATTGCGTCTTGGCCCGCTGACAGAGCCGTGAGAGCCGCGTGAGAGACATGCAAAAGGCCGCCCCAGAGAGCGGCCCTTGAGCCCGGCGCGTTAGCGCGGGTAGGCGGGGGCGCGCGCCCCCCCCCCCCGCTGGCGGGATTAGCCGCCGATCGTGGCCAGATAGGCGATCAGATTGGCGCGATCTTCGATCTTGGGCAGACCGTTGAAGCTCATCGCGGTGCCCGGCGCATAGCCCTTGGGGCTTTCGAGGAAGGCGCTCAACTCTTCCGGCGCCCAATCGCCGGGAAGATCGGCCAGGGCGCTGGAGTAGTTGAACCCGTCCACCGAGGCGATCGGCCGGCCAACCAGACCATAGAGATGCGGCCCGGCCGCGTTGGCGCCATCTTCGAGCTTGTGGCAGGCGCGGCATTTGCCGAAGACCCGCTCGCCCGAGCCCGCGTCAGCCGCGGCGAAGACTTCCTCGAAGCTCACTTCGGGCTCTGCCTCGGCCGCCTCGGAGGCGCCGGTGTCGATCACATAGCCCTGCGCGTGTTCCTCGCCGTCCCCGTGCCCGGCGCCCACGTGATAGGTGGCCTCCGCGGCCCACTTGCCCAGAAGGAAAATCAAAAAGGCTCCGCAAAGTGCGCCGACGGCCTTGGTCACTGTCATCGTGTCAAACATAAGTCGCTGCCTAGCTTTTCGTCGTTGGAGGCTATCTATCCGCTTCCAACACCTCTCTGCAAGGTGTAGCAAGCGCGACCAATCGACCTTGCCGTGATTTTTATGCGGAGCCGTATCATGACCAAACGCATTGCCTTTCAGGGAGAGCCCGGCGCCTACTCACATCAGGCCTGCCGCGAGAAGCATCCTGACTACGATCCCCTGCCCTGCCCGTCCTTCGAGGACGCGATCGAGGCGGTGCGTGTCGGCCAGGCGGAGCTCGGGATGATTCCCGTGGACAATTCCACCTACGGGCGGGTGGCGGATGTGCATCGGGCGCTGCCCGCGTCGGGGCTGCACATCATCGACGAGACCTACGTGCGCGTTCATATCAACCTGCTGGCGCTGCCCGGGACGACGCTGAGCCAAGTGCGCCGGGTTCGGTCGATGTCGATCCTGCTGGGACAGGCGCGCAAGTTCATCGCCGAGCACGGGCTGGCCACGCTCAACTGGTCCGACAATGCCGCGGCGGCGCGCGCCGTGGCCGAGCTGGGCGATCCGACCGAGGCCGCCTTCGCCTCAGAGACCGCGGCCGAGATTTACGGGCTCGACGTATTGGCCCGCCACATCGAGGACACCGACGTGAACACCACGCGGTTCCTCGTGATGAGCCGCGACGCCGATCACAGCCGCCGCAGCGATCACATGGTCACCAGTTTCGTCTTCCGCGTCCGCAACATTCCCGCCGCGCTCTACAAGGCGCTCGGCGGGTTCGCGACCAACGGGATCAACATGACCAAGCTGGAGAGCTACATGCTCGACGGCCAGTTCACCGCGACCCAGTTCTACGCCGAGATCGACGGCCACCCGGAAGACCGCAGCGTCCAGCTCGCCTTCGAAGAGCTCGGGTTCTTTACCGAAGACATCGATGTGCTCGGCGTCTATCCGGCCGATGTGGAACACCGCTGAGCCGCGTCAGAGCGCGCGGCGATAGTCGTTCTCTATCCTGCGCGCGACCCCTTCGAGCCGGTCGGTGAGGGTCTGCTTGAGGCGGCGGCGCGAGAGTTTCATCGTCTGGACCAAGAGCCGCGCGGGCATCGAGCGCGGGCGGATGACGAAATCGAGCGCCAGCCGGGTGCGGCTGCGCGACAGCGCCACGAGATCCACCGCGAGCGCCGCATCGAGCCCGGTGCCGACCGCCTCGACCCGCAGGCTGTGGGGCGCCTCAAGGCCGGTGAGCGTGGTAACGAGGGTCCGGTCCCGCCCGCGCAGGTGGAACCGCACGTCCCAAACCGCGCCGGCGGCAAAGCGCGGCGTGCTGGCGCGATGCTGCACCTCGATCCCTCGGCGCAAGGCCAGACGTTCGAGCATGTCGACATCGGAAATGCGGCCGTAAAGCACGCCGATGGGCACGTCGAAATCCTGACTTGTCGATAGCTTCATACCTTGATCACCACGTTGATCTTTGCCCACACCCGGAAAATTTGGCCCAAAGGTCCCCTCAATCAAGCCGGTCCGCAAGCCAATTGGACAACAGGAAATGCGCGATCGCCCCGGGGCGCGCGGGCTTCAGAAGGGGGTGCGCCCCGCGCCGGGCGGCGAGCACCTCCTGGCGGGAGAACCAGCGAGCGTCTTCGATTTCCTGCGGATCGACACGGATCTCGCGGCCAAGCGCTTCGGCGCGGCAGCCGATCATCAGCGAGGCCGGAAAGGGCCAGGGCTGGCTCGCGAGATAGCGCACGTCTCCAAGTGCCACAGCGGATTCCTCGAAGACCTCGCGCCGGGCCGCGGCCTCGATGGTCTCGCCCGCTTCGACAAAGCCCGCCAGCAGAGAATACATCCCCTCGGGCCAGCCGGGAGAGCGGCCCAGCAGCACGTCGTTGCCATGGGTCACGAGCACGATCACGACCGGTTCGGTGCGCGGGAAATGGCGCCGGTCGCACCCTTCGCAACGGCGCTCCCAACCGGCGTCGGCAGGGAAGGTCCGGCCGCCGCACGCGGGGCAGAATGGATGCGTTCGGTGCCACTCGATCACCGCGCGGGCCACGGCGGCCAACTCGGCCTCGGCGGGCGCGAGGGCGGCCATGAGCTGACGCAGGTCGACGCAGCCGGTCTCGCCGGGCAGGCTCGGGTGGCGCTGGACGGTCTGGTCGTGAAACCCCGGCGCGTGGTTGTCGCCCTCCTGCATCGCGTGGGCGGATATGTCGCGCGCAAAAACCGGTGCTCCTGCGGCATCGAGCCCCAGGAGCACCGGCGCTGCGTCCAGACCGTCGAACAGGGCGTGATCCGCCGCGAGGCGCAGCAGCGCGGGCCTCTCTCCCGACTGTTGCACGAGCGGCTTGCCGCGCCACATCGCGATGACCCCCGCGGCCGCATCGGCAAACAACGTGGCGCTCTGCTTGCGCAAATGCGCCGCACGGTCCAGCCCGGCGCTGGCGAATGTCACGGTATCGACGAGACGCATGGGCCCGTCCTCCCCTTGCTGCACAGGTGGTCCGCCCGGGGTTGCCTCCGGGCTGATCCGCTTTCGCGTCAGCCATGACACAATCGCGCCCTTGTCCGCCACAGCGAAATCCAGAAGCGTGTCAGGGACACTCACACGACACGAAGAAGTCAATGAAAGATCACGGAAAAGATCGATTGCGCGGCTCCCGGAACGCCGACGTCCCAGAGGGTATTGCAGTGTCGTGACCTGTGATGAGACCCCTCCGCTGACACTGCGCATTCTCGTCACCGGCGATCTGCATGCGCATCTGCGCGCCTATGATTATCTCGCCGATCAACCCTCCGCCGGCATCGGCCTTGCTGGCCTCGCCAATGACATCGACGCCGCGCGGGCGGCCCATGAGGGGCCGCTGCTTCTGGTGGATGCGGGCGATACGTTGCAGGGCGGCCTGCTGGGCGAAATGGTCTCGGAGACGGATCAGGTGCACCCCGTCGTCACGGCGATGAACGCGCTCGGCTATGACGCGGCCGTGCCCGGAAACCATGATTTCGAATATGGGCTGCCCTATCTCGAACGAGCCGCGGCGGCGTCTGATTTCGTCTGGGTCTGTGCCAATGTCCACCGTCTGAGCGGCCCGACAACGGGCGCGTCGGTTTTCCTGCCCTGGACGCTGCGGCGCTGGACCATCGAGGAGCGCGAGCTCACCGTGGGCATCCTTGGCTGCGCGCTGCCGGAATCGCTGTCGTGGAACCGGCCGGTGCTGGATGCCGAACTCGGCGCCGACCCGATGGTCGAGGCGGCGGAACGCGCGGCCGATGAGCTGCGGATGGCGGGGGCGGATGTGGTGCTCGCGCTGGCGCACACCGGCATCGGCGAGACCGCGGAGGCCGACCAGGGCGAAACCTCGGCGCTTCCGCTCGGGCGGCTTCCGGGCATCGACTGCCTCGTGCTGGGCCACACGCATCTGTGTTTTCCCGGCTCGGATTACGCCCCGCGCGAAGACGTGGACCCGGAGGCCGGGACGCTCGCCGGGACCCCGGCGATCATGGCGGGCCACAGCGGGAGCCACCTGGGCGTGCTGGACCTTGCACTGGAGGCCGCGCCCTCCGGCGGCTGGCGCGTCACCGGCCACCGCGCAAGTTGCCGCGCGCAGACCCTGAACCAGCCCGAATGCCCGCGCCTTTCGGCCCTGTCCGAGGCGGCTCACGAAAACACCCGGCGCTTCGCCGAAGAGCCCATCGGCCACACCCCCTGCGCGCTCAACAGCCACTATTCCCTGCTCGGCAACGACGCCTACCTCAGCTGCCTCTCCGAAGCGCTGCGGCGTGGCGCGCGGCAGGAGGGCGTGAGCGATATGGCCCGACTGATCACCGCCGTCGGCCCGTTTCGCAACGGCGGGCGCGGGGGGCCGTTGAACTTCACCGAAGTGCCCGAGGGCCCCGTCTCCCGCCGCCATGTGAGCGATCTCTACCCGTTTGAAAACGTGCTCGCGCTGATCGAGGCCGATGGCGCGGCGCTGCATCACTGGCTGGAATCGGCGGCGAGTGTCTTTGCCGAGCAATGGCCGGATGAATGCCCGCGCCCGCTGCTCGATCCGTTTGTCCCGTCCGCGCGGTTCGATGCGCTGCACGGGCTGCGCTACGAGATCGACCTCGGCCATCCGCCCTTCGCCGGGCGCGTCGGCCCGGTGCGCCGCAACGGAGCGCCACTGCGGCCCGAGAGCAAACTGCTGGTCGCCACCAGCGCCTATCGCGCCGAAAGCCTCATCGGCAGCGGGTTGCTCCAACGTGACCAGGTGCAGGTGTTTCCGCAAACCATGATCCGCCGGCTGCTCTCGCAAACCCTGGCCGATCCCGAGGCCATGGCGCGCGTCGTCGAGACGAGCAAGGAGGAGGTCTGGCGCCTTACCGCGCCCTCCGGCAGCATCGCCCAGTATGACGCCCCCGCCGCGCCGGCCCCGACGCCGCAGATCGGCGGGATCAGCTTCGAAGAGCCCGAGCGGACGCGCGACGGATTCACCCAGTTCGAGCTCAGATTTGAAACCCAGCCGCTTGCATTTGCCCGGCCACGGGCCTATGTGACGCCCTGAGAGGTTGGTGCGGGCGAGCGCTCCGCCAACCCGGTCAGATCCGGAAGGAAGCAGCCGTAACGGTTCCCGCTTGGGTCGTTATCCAGCCTCTCACCTCTCCCCCACAATGTCCGGGCCCCCTCACAGTGTCCGGGCGCGGAACGTGTCGCAGTTGTTGATATCGCCGGTCTCATAGCCGGTGGTGAACCAGCGGGCGCGCTGTTCGCTTGTCCCGTGGGTGAAGGTGTGCGGCTGCGGGACGCGGCCCGCGCGCGACTGGAGATGATCGTCGCCGATCATATGCGCCGCGTTGACCGCCTCCTCGATATCCCCCGGCTCCAGCAGCCCCTCGACCGACCGCGCCCAGACGCCCGACAGGCAATCGGCCTGAAGCTCCAGTCGGACGGTGAGACCGTTCGCCTCGACCTCGCCGACCTGTTGCCGGCGCTGGTTGACCTGGCCGAGGATGCCGAGCTCGTTTTGGACGTGATGCGCCACCTCGTGGGCAATGACATAGGCCGCGGCGAAATCCCCGCTGGCGCCGAGCTGCTGCGAGAGGGTCGCGAAGAACTGCGTGTCGAGATAGGCCTTCTCATCCGCCGGGCAGTAGAACGGCCCCGTCGCGCCGCTGGCCCCGCCACAGGGGCTCTGGGTCACGCCGGAAAACAGCACCAGCACGGGCGGATCATAGGGGCGGCCGACCTGCGCCGGGAAGATTTGGCCCCAGACGTCCTCGGTCGTGGCCAGCACGCGCGAGGTGAAGGCGCCGGCCTGCTCCTCGGCCTCGGTCAACTCGCGCGGGGCGCTCGATCCGGCAAGCTCGCCGTCGAGCAGCGGGCGCACGTCAATCCCGGTGAAATACCCCACCGCCAGCACGAGCAGAAGCCCGACCCCGCCGATCCCGGCCTTGCCGCCGCCGCCCATCCCGCGACGATCCTCGATATTGCGACTGCCGCGACGGCCTCTCAAACGCATGACAAACACTCCGATACACTCTGCTCTGCCTCCCTAGAGATGCTTGCCGCGCCGGGAAGGTCAAGCAGGTGCGCATCGGGCCGGCATCTGCTGGACGGGGCAGGCCGGAGGGCGTAACCTCTGCCACGGACCTTTCCGACAAGCCCCAGGACGAGCCCCAGATGACCGAGCAGCCGCAGCATAGCTATCAGGTACTGGCGCGGAAATACCGCCCCGAGACCTTTGCCGATCTGGTCGGGCAGGATGCGATGGTCCGCACGCTGAAGAACGCCTTCGCCGCGGATCGAATCGCCCAGGCCTTCATCATGACCGGCATTCGCGGGACCGGGAAAACCACCACCGCGCGGATCATCGCCAAGGGGATGAATTGCATCGGCCCCGATGGCAATGGCGGCCCCACGACCGAGCCCTGCGGCCAATGCGATCCCTGCCGCAAGATCATGGAAAGCCGGTTCATCGACGTGCTGGAGATCGATGCGGCCTCCTCCACCGGGGTCGATAACATCCGCGAAATCAACGCGATGGCCCACACGCGGCCGAGCGAAGGGCGGTTCAAGATCTTCATCATCGACGAGGTGCACATGCTCTCGACGAACGCGTTCAACGCGCTGCTGAAGACGCTCGAAGAGCCGCCCCCCCACACCAAGTTCATCATGGCCACGACCGAGATCCGCAAGGTGCCCGTCACCGTGCTCTCGCGCTGCCAGCGGTTCGACCTGCGCCGGATCGAGCCGGAGGACATGATCGGCCTCATGCGCAAGATCGCCGGTGCCGAGGGCGCCGAGATCAGCGACGAGGCGCTTGCGCTCATCACCCGCGCGGCCGAGGGGTCGGCCCGGGATGCGACCTCGCTTCTCGATCAGGCGATCAGCCATGGCGCGGGCGAAACCGGTGCGGATCAGGTCCGCGCGATGCTCGGGCTGGCCGACCGGGGCCGCGTGATGGACCTCTTCGAAATGGTGCTCAAGGGCGATGCGGCGGGCGCTCTGGCCGAACTTTCGGCGCAATACGCCGATGGGGCCGACCCGCTCGCGGTGCTGCGCGATCTGGCCGAGGTGACCCATTGGGTCAGCGTGGTGAAGATCACGCCAGACGCCGCCGAGGACCCGACCGTGACCTCCGATGAACGCACGCGGGGCCAATCGTTGGCCGAGGCGCTGCCGATGCGGGTGCTGACGCGGATGTGGCAGATGCTGCTCAAGGCGCTCGACGAGGTGTCGCAGGCGCCCAATTCGATGATGGCCGCCGAGATGGCGATCATCCGCCTGACCCATGTGGCCGATCTGCCGAGCCCCGAAGATCTGGTGCGCAAACTGCAATCCATGCCGCCCGGCACGGGCGCCGCCCCGACCAATGGCGGCGGGCCCGGGGGCGCGGGCGCGACCGCGCAGGCCAGCCCCGGCGCGCAGGCCGTCGCCGCTGCCCGGACCCGCGTGGCGCAAGGCTCGGGGCAAGGCTCGGGCCCCGTCGCCGCGCTTGCCCATGACCCCGCCGAAGCGCTTGCCCGGTTCCCGACATTCGAGCATGTGCTGGAGCTGATCCGCACTAACCGCGATGTGAAGCTGCTGGTGGAGGTCGAAGGCGGCGTCCGGCTGGCGCGCTACCAGCCGGGACGCATCGAATTCACCCCGACCGAGACCGCACCGGGCGATCTTGCCCAGCGGCTCGGGCAGAAGCTCCAGAACTGGACCGGCAACCGCTGGGCCGTCACCCTCGTCAACGATTGCGACGCGCCCACCATTTCCGAAACCCGCGACAAGGCCGAGGCCGATCTCAAGGCCCGCGCCGCCGCGCACCCGCTGGTTCAGGCCGTCATCTCGGCCTTTCCCGGCGCCGAAGTCACCGAGGTCCGCACCCCGCAGACCCTCGCCGCCAGCGCCGAGACCGAAGCGCTGCCCGAGGTGGATGACGAGTGGGACCCGTTCGAAGAAGATTGACCCGTTGAAGGAGTAGACGATGTTGAAGGGACTAGGCGGCCTTGGCGATATGGCCAAGATGATGAAAGCCGCGCAGGACATGCAAAAACGCATGGGCGAGCTGCAGGAGGAGATGCACTCCATGACCGTCGAGGGCGAGAGCGGCGCCGGGCTGGTGAAGGCCGTGGCCTCGGTCAAGGGCGAGTTGAAATCGCTCGATATCGACCCGTCGATCTTTTCCGGCGACGACAAGGAGGTGGTCGAGGACCTGATCCTCGCCGCGATCAAGGACGCGCAGGCCAAGGCCAGCGAGCGCGCACAGGCGGAAATGTCCAGGCTGACCGAGGAACTCGGGCTGCCCAAGGACATGAACCTGCCCTTCTGAGCGATGGCGGGCGGGCGCGACATCTCAACGCCGCTCTGGACCCGCACCGGGGGTCTGTCGATCGCCGCCTCCGCTGTGCTTGCCGTGATCTACCTAAACCAGCCGTTCGATGACGATATCGAGCGGCTGATTTTCGTCGGCTGCCTGCTCGCCAACGCCGCCGTCGCCTTCCTCACCGGGCTCTATCTCCAGCCGCGCGTGCGCGAGCTCTTCGATCTGCTCGAAACCGACACGACCGGCACGGAGGCGCGGGCCCGGATCTTCGGCGATTGGCGCGGGGTGGCGTTCGGGCTGCTCTTCGGCCTCACGATCGCCTTCGTCGGCACGCGCTTCAGCACCGACGGCCCCGCCCTGCCCTGGGCTTTTGCCCTGCTGACGGCGGTCAATGTCATCATCGGCTTCGCGCTCTACGCCATCGTCCGCTACTGGATCCTGATTCACCGCGCCATGGCGGCCAAGCCCTTCCGCATCCTCGCGCTCTCGCGGCCCGACCTCACGGTCTTCATGCTGATCAACGGGATGATCACCTTCGGCGCCGCCGGCATCTCCTGCCTCGCTGTGCTCAGCTTGCGCTTTTCGCCGCTGGAGCTCGGGACCATCGCGCCGGTCTTCTCTGTCTTTTCCGTACTCATCGTGGTCGCGTCCTACTGCGTGCCGCTGTTCCAGCTCGGCAATCGGCTGCACATGGAAAAGCGCCGCGAGATGATGCGGATCGAGACCATGGTCGTCGCCCTCACCGACACGCTCGACGGCCGCAACGATGCCGAGAAGCAGGCCGAACTCAAGGCGCTTCTGGCCTTTCGCGACGCCATCGCGGCGGTCAAGACCTTCCCGCCCAACGGCGAATTTTCCTTTTCCGCAACCGTGACGGCGGTGGTGGTTTCCTTTATCCCGGTCCTGCTGGAGCGGTTCATTCCGGGCGTGTTCGGCGGGTAATTTCCGGGGGAAATGACATGGCGGCTTCTGGCGATATCGAGGCGCTGATCGAGATGATGGCGCGGCTCCCGGGGCTTGGCCCGCGTTCGGCGCGGCGCGCTGTGCTCCACCTTATCCGCAAGCGCGCGCGGCTGCTCCAGCCCCTGGCCGAGCAGATGGCCGCCGTCGCCGCCACCGCGCGGGAATGCATCAACTGCGGCAATATCGGCACCGCCGAGCTTTGCGAAATCTGCACCGATTCGCGCCGCGCGAGCGGGCAGATCTGCGTGGTCGAGGAGGTCGCCGATCTCTGGGCGATGGAGCGCGCCGGCGTCTTCAAGGGCCGCTACCACGTGCTCGGCGGCACGCTCTCGGCGCTCGATGCCGTCGGGCCGGAAGACCTGCGCATCCCGCGCCTCATCGACCGGCTCGGGGAAGAGGCGGTGAGCGAGGTGATCCTCGCGCTCAACGCCACGGTCGATGGCCAGACCACGGCCCACTACCTTGCCGACGAAATCGGGGCGCGCGCCGAGGTGACCTCGCTCGCGCAGGGCGTCCCGGTGGGGGGCGAGCTGGATTACCTCGACGACGGGACGATTTCAGCCGCCCTCAAAGCGCGCAAAAAGGTCTGACGCGGCGCAGATCGCCACGTCAGACAGTCCCGATCAGATCACCACGACATCCAGCGGCGGGAAGCCGTTGAAGCCGATGGTGGCGTAGGTCGTCGTGTAGGCGCCGCAGTTGCGGATCACAACGCGGTCGCCCGCGCGCAGATCGAGCGGGAGTTGCACGGGCCGCTTTTCATAGAGCACATCGGCGCTGTCGCAGGAGGGGCCCGCGAGAACGCAGGGGCCCATCTCGCCGTCATCGCGCGCGGTGAGAAACCGGTAGCGGATCGCCTCGTCCATGGTCTCGGCAAGGCCCGAGAACTTGCCGATGTCGAGATAGACCCAGCGGTGCAGATCGCTCTCGTGCTTGCGCGAGACGAGCAGGACCTCGGCCGCGATATGCCCCGCTTCCGCCACCATGCCCCGGCCCGGCTCGGCCATGATGCGCGGCACGGCGCCGAAACGGGCCGTTACCTGCGCCATCACCGCGCGGGCGTAGTCGCGGGGAGCGTCGACGGGCGACTCATAGAACGCCGGGAAGCCGCCGCCGATGTTCAGGAGGTCAAACCCGTGGCCCGCGGCGCGCGCGGCGTGCCAGTGCGCGGCGATCTGGTCGAGCACCGGGCCCCACATCTCGGCGCGGCGGGTTTGCGAGCCGACGTGAAACGACAGGCCAACCGGGCGCAGCCCGAGCGACGCCGCGCGATCGATGAGACCGGGCAGAGCCTCGGGCGCGCAGCCGAACTTGCGGCTGAGCGGCCAGTCGGCCGAAGAATTCTCGACGATCACCCGCAGGTAGACCTGTGCCCCGGGCGCGTGAGCCGCGAGTTTCTCCAGCTCTTCGTCCGCGTCGGCGGCAAAGAGCTCGACCCCGGCGGCAAAGGCGAAGGCGATATCGGCGGGGCGTTTGACCGTGTTGCCAAAGGAGATATCCGCGGGCCGCGCGCCATGGGCGAGGCAAAGCTCGATCTCGGCGCGGCTGGCCGCATCGAACCGGCAACCGCGCGCCACGAGAAGGGCGATCACTTCGGGCTGCGGGTTGGCCTTGACCGCATAGTGGATCGCGGCGCGGCCGAGCCCGCTTGCAAGCGCATCGTATTGCGCGCCAACGCGGGCACGGGAGAGCACGAGCGTCGGGCGATCGAAGCTGTGCGCGGCGATGTAGTCGAGCGCGGCATCGCGGGAAAACACGGAAGGGTCAGCGCCAAAGGCGCCGAGGACGGGTGCGTTCATGGTCATCTCCAAAAGGACCGGGCCCCGCTGCGAGGGACCATCAGATTCGTAAGGAGACGTTACCGTCGCTGCGTAAACGCGAGAGGGTGACCACCGGCCAGAGGCGCGTGCGTTGGCGTCTATGGGTGCGCACTTAGAACCGGTCGCCGACTCGCACAAGTGTTTTTGCGCGGCGCGGTGAATTTTTTCCGGCGGGCGGCGGCGCTATGGCAATTCGGTCAGTGTCGTGTCCGGCAGGAGCGCTTCGAAGGTTGCGCGGTCGCAAAGCCTTGTGGCTTCGGTGCGGACGGCGGCAGCGGCGGCGGCGGTCCCGTGGCGGAGCGCGTCGCCGGGGGCGAGCCCGCGCGCCGTGGCCAGGGTGAAGGCGCCCATGAAACTGTCGCCCGCGCCCACCGCGCTGACCACCGGGGCTTCCGGCGCATGGGCGTGGAGCGGGGCGGCGAGACCGCGATCGGCGAGCACGTTGCCCTCCGCCCCGCGCGCGAGGATGACGGTCTTGGCCGCGCCCTCGGCCACCAGATCGGCGGCAAAGGCGCCGAGATCCGCCAGAGTGTCGATCTCCCGCCCTGCGAGCGCCGCGGCCTCTTCGCCGTCGAGCCGCAGCACCTCGGGGCCCACCGCGCGGTCGCGCAGCGTCATCATCGCGGCGCCGGACGTGTCGATCAGGAGGGAGGCGGATTTGGGCGCGAGGGCGTCGATGAGGCGCGCGGGGAAGCCGACCGGCAGGCCCGGCGGCTGGCTGCCGCTCAGCACCACAAGCGCGCTCTCGGGCACCTGCGCGGCAAGCGCGTCCAGCAACCCGGCCTGCGCCTCCGAAGACCAACTCGGGCCGGGCAGGACGAAGCGGTACTGCGCCCCGCTGGTCTCTTCCGTGACGGCGATGCTCTGGCGCGTCTCGCCCGGCGCCTCGAACGCGCGGCACTCGATCCCCTCGGCACCGAGCATCCGGGCGATGCGCGCCCCGGTCGGCCCGCCAAGGGCGGCGAAGGCGATACTCTCGCCACCGATCTGCCGAATCGCGCGCGAGACGTTGATGCCGCCGCCTCCGGGATCGTACTCCGGCGCGGTGCAGCGCAGTTTCGGCCCCGGCGTGACCTGCGGCGTCGAGAGCGACAGATCCAGCGCCGGGTTGAGCGTGATGGTGATGATCGGACGCATGAGCCGCCTCCGTGGCAAAGAAAAACCCCCGCGCGGGCGATGCCGCACGGGGGTTACTCTAGGGACTGCGATGGCCGCCGCAAGGCCGGCTCAGCTCTTGCTGTCATCCTCGTCCTCCCCGGCATCGCCGGGCAGGTTGAAGAAGCTGTCGGCGTCGACGATCGGGCGGCTGTCTTCGCTCTCGTCATCGCTGTCATCGCTGAGGCTGAAGGTCTCCAGACCTTCGATCGCGGTCGGGATGCGCGGCTCGGCGGGCATGTCGAGGCTCTGCTCGGTCGAGACCAGCTTGCGGCGCTCGTCATCGGTCATGACCTCGCCCTCGGCGGCGCGTTTTTCCGCCGCCTTTTGCACAGCCGCATCCAGCTCGGACTGTTTGCACAGGCCAAGCGCGACCGGGTCAATCGGCTGGATGTTGGAGATGTTCCAGTGGGTTCGCTCGCGAATCGCCTGGATCGTCGGCTTGGTGGTGCCCACCAGTTTGCCGATCTGGCCGTCGGTCAGCTCGGGGTGGAACTTCACCAGCCACAGGATCGAGGCCGGGCGGTCCTGCCGTTTGGAGAGCGGCGTGTAGCGCGGGCCACGGCGCTTTTCCTCGCCCACGGCGGCGGGATTGAACTTGAGCCGCAGCTTGTACAACGGGTCTTTCTCGGCCTTGTCGATTTCGGATTGCTCAAGCTGGTTGTTGGCAACCGGGTCAAACCCCTTCACCCCGGCGGCCACGTCGCCATCGGCGATGCCCTGCACTTCGAGTTCGTGCATCCCGGTGAAGTCGGCGATTTGCTTGAAGGTCAAGGTGGTGTTGTCCACCAGCCAGACGGCCGTCGCCCTGGCCATGATCGGTTTTGCCATCTGTGGTCTCCTAACGCATATCTATCCCGTCGCCTGGAAGGGCGGTTCCGGCTCTGGCGGCTGGAACGGTTTCCGTTGTCGGGGAACTTCCGCGCTATATAGTCAGCCCGTGACCCGATGGAAAGAGAAAATGCGCCTTTTGCTATTGCCCCTGCTCGCAATGCTCTGCTCCCCGGCCCTTGCCGATGGCGAGCCGGCGGGCGAATTCGACTATTACGTGCTGTCCCTGAGCTGGTCGCCGACCTGGTGCGCGCTGGAGGGGGATGCGCGAAATTCCGAGCAATGCGACCCGGCGCGGGATCATGGCTGGGTTCTCCACGGGCTCTGGCCGCAATACCATCAGGGCTGGCCGCAATATTGCCGGACGAGCGCGCGCAACCCCTCCCGCGCCGAGACCCGCGGCATGGCCGATATCATGGGGACGGGCGGGCTCGCCTGGTATCAGTGGAAGAAGCACGGGGTCTGCAGCGGGCTGTCGTCGGAGGTCTATTTCGACACGGCGCGCGCGGCCTATGAGGCGGTCAACCGGCCCCCGCTCCTGCGCCAGTTGGAGCGCCCGGTGACGCTGCCCGCGGCGCTGATCGAGGAGGCGTTCCTCAAGGCCAACCCCGGCTGGGAGCCCGACATGATCACGATCACCTGCAAGGCCGGTCGCATCCAAGAGGCGCGAATTTGTCTCTCGAAGGGGCTCGATCCGGTGCCCTGCGGGCAGGATGTGGTGCGCGACTGCACGATGTCGGATGCGCTGCTCGATCCCGTGCGCTAGGGCGCGGGGTCAGCCCCGGAGCACGCCGCGCACCTTGGCGGCGATGCCCTCGGCGTCGAGCCCGGCTTCGGCATACATCTGCGCAGGCGTGGCCTGATCGAGGAAACGGTCGGGGAAGGTGAGCGCGCGGAACCGGAGCCCGCGATCGAAGATCCCGGCCTCTGCGAGGCACTGCGCGACGTGGCTCCCGAACCCGCCGATAGCGCCTTCCTCGATCGTCAGGAGCGCATCGTGGCTTTGAGCGAGCTCCAGAATGAGGGCGCGGTCCAGCGGTTTGGCAAAGCGGGCATCGGCGACAGTGAGGGCGATCCCGTCACGCGCCAGCAGAGCGCGCGCGCCGAGCCCCGCTGCCAGCCGCGCGCCAAAGCTCAACAGAGCCACCCCGCGCCCCGGCGCAACGATCCGCCCCGCGCCGATCTCCATCGGCACGCCCCGCTCGGGCAGCGGCGCGCCGACGCCCTCCCCGCGCGGAAAGCGCAGCGCGATGGGCCCGTCGTCGAAGGCGGCGGCTGTGGCGACCATATGGGCAAGCTCGGCCTCATCCGCCGGAGCCATGACCGTCACCCCGGGCAGGTTGGCAAGAAACGCCGTGTCGAAACTGCCCGCATGGGTCGCGCCATCCGCGCCGACGTAGCCCGCGCGGTCAATGGCGAACCGGACCGGCAGGCCCTGGATCGCCACATCGTGGACAAGCTGGTCATAGCCGCGTTGGAGAAAGGTCGAGTAGAGCGCGCAGAAGGGGCGCATCCCGGCGGCGGCGAGCCCGGCGGCGAAGGTCACCGCGTGCTGTTCGGCGATGCCCACATCGAACATCCGGTCGGGGAACTCGGCGGCGAAGCGGTCGAGCCCGGTGCCCCCCGGCATGGCGGCGGTGATGGCGCAAATCCGTGGATCCTGCCGTGCGGCGGCGATGAGGCTCTCGGCGAAGACGGAGGTATAGCTCGGGGCCTTGGCGGCGGCCTTGCGCTGTGCGCCGGTGGCGACGTCGAATTTCTCTGTCGCGTGGCCGCCATCGGCGGCCGATTCCGCCGCGGCGAAGCCCTTGCCCTTGCGGGTCCGGACGTGGATCAGCGTGGGCCCCGTGGCCCCGGCCCGCGCCCGGCGCAACACGTCGAGCAGCGCCGGCATGTCGTGCCCGTCAACCGGGCCCTCGTAGGCGAACCCGAGCGCGTCGAAGAGCGCGGCGCCCTGGTTCGACCCTTGCGTGCGCAGGTCCTTGAAGTGGGTGGCGAGCGCGCCCACCGGGGCGGCGATGCTGAGCCCGTTGTCATTCAGGATGACGAAGAGCCTTTTCGCGTGGGCCCGCGCGTTGTTGAGCGCCTCGAAGGCCATGCCCGCGCTCATCGCCCCATCGCCGATGACCGCAATCGCATCCCCCGGCGCGCCGCCGGGCAAGTCGCGCGCGGCGGCAAAGCCGAGCGCCGCGCTGATCGAGGTGGAGCTGTGGGCCGTGCCGAACGGGTCGAAGACGCTCTCGCTGCGCTTGGTGAAGCCCGAAAGCCCGCCCTTCTGGCGAAGGGTGCGGATCCGGTCGCGCCGACCGGTCAGGATCTTGTGCGGGTAGGATTGATGCGAGACATCCCAGATGAGCTTGTCCTCGGGCGTGTCGAACACCGCGTGCAGCGCGACGGTGAGCTCCACCACGCCGAGCCCCGCGCCGAGGTGGCCGCCCGTCTCAGAGACGGCGGAGATCGTCTCGGCCCGCAGCTCATCGGCAAGCCGCGACAGCTCCGCATCGGACAGGCGCCGCAGGTCCGCGGGGCTCTGCACCCGGTCGAGCAGCGGTGTGGCCGGCCTTGCGCTCATGGCGGCCCCTCCCTGCGCCCGGGCGTCATGTCTTGCGCGAGACAACGAAGCGGGCGAGCTGCCGCAAGCTGTCAGCCTCGGGCCCAAAGGGGACGAGCGCGGCGCAGGCCTCCTCGACCAGAGCCGCGGCGCGGGCCCGCGCGCCCGCCACCCCGAGATGGGAGACAAACGTCGCCTTGCCGCGCGCCGCATCCTTGCGCACGGCCTTGCCCATCTCACCTGCGTCGCCCTCGACATCGAGCAGATCGTCGGCGATCTGGAAGGCGAGGCCAATCGCCTCGGCATAGCGGCCGAGCGGCGCGGGATCGGCCCCGGCCATCAGCGGCCCGGCCTCGGCGGACCAGCGGATGAGCGCGCCGGTCTTGCCCGCCTGCAGCCGGGTGATCTCATTAAGCGACAAGGGCTCGGGCGCGCTTTCCGCCGCGATGTCCATCGCCTGCCCCGCCACCATGCCGCGCGCCCCCGCCGCCCGGGCGAGGCCCGAGATCAGCGCGACCCGCCGCTCCGGGGCGACCGCCGCCCCGGCCAGAAGCTCGAAGGCGAGGGTCTGGAGCGCATCGCCGGCAAGGATCGCCGTCGCCTCGTCCCACTGCCGATGGACCGTCGGGCGGCCCCGGCGCAGGTCATCGTCATCCATCGCGGGCAGGTCGTCATGCACGAGGGAGTAGCCATGCATCGCCTCGATCGCGGCGGCGGCGGGCAGAGCGGTGGTTTCATCCACCCCGTGCAGCCGCGCGCTTTCCAGCACGAGATAACCGCGCAGCCCCTTGCCGCCCTCGGTCGCGTAGCGCATCGCGGCCACCACCGGCAGCGCGCCCATCGGCGCGAGCGCCTCCGAGAGGGCGGCGCGAACGCGCGCCCCGGCGGCCTTCAGCCCGTCATCGAGCATGGCTCAGAGCCCGTCGACCGGCGCGGTGCCCTTGGGCTGGCCATCGGCGTCGAAGGTGATCGCGGCGACCTTCTCCTCGGCGTCCTTCAGCTTCGCCTCGCAGCGCTGCTTGAGCTTGGCGCCGCGCTCGTAGAGCCGGATCGAATCCTCCAGCGCCACCTTGCCGCTTTCCAGCTCGGAGACCACCTGTTCGAGCGCGCGCATCGCCTCTTCGAAGGACATTTCGTCAATGGGCGTGTCGCTGCTCATCGGGGGGCTCCTTGAAAGGTTTCGGCCGCGACCATACCGGCCTGCGGGGCGGGGTGCAATCGGCGCTCAGCCACTCCCGCGCGCGATCAGCACATCCACATGCGCCGCCACCGAGGCCGCCAGCGCGCGCAGATCGTACCCGCCTTCGAGCGCCGAGACCACGCGGCCCTCGCAAAGCTCGTCGGCCAGATCGCAGATCGCCTCCGTCACCCAGGCGAAGTCCTCTTCCACAAGGTTGAGCGTCGCGAGCGGATCGGCGGCATGGGCATCGAACCCGGCGGAGACGAGGATCAGCTCGGGCTCGAACCGCTCCACGGCGGGGAAAATCTCCCGCTCCCAGCCGCGCCGGAACACGTCCCCGCGCGCACCGCTGCTGAGCGGAAGGTTGACGACGTTGTTGTGCCCGCCGGTCTCGTGGGCGTGGCCGGTGCCGGGGAAGAGCGGCATCTGGTGCGACGAGGCAAAGAAGCAGCGCGCGTCCGATTCCAACAGGTCTTGCGTCCCGTTGCCGTGGTGGACGTCGAAGTCGAGCACGGCAACGCGCGAGAGCCCATGCACCTCCAGCGCATGTTTCGCCGCCGCCGCGACCGAGCCGAAGACGCAAAAGCCCATGGGCGTTTCGCGCTCGGCGTGGTGCCCCGGCGGGCGCATCCCGACAAAGGCATTGCGCGCCTCGCCCGCCATGACCATGTCGACGCCCCGGATGCAGCCGCCGACGCAGGCCAGCACCGCCTCCAGCGAGCCCGGCGACATCCAGGTATCGCCATCAAGCGCGATGGTCTCATCCCGCGGCGCGAGGGCGCGGATCTTGTCGATGTAGCGCTGCGGGTGGACGCGCAGGAGGTCCGCATCGGTGGCCATCGGCGCCTCCACGCGGAGCAGGTCCTTGCCCTCCAGCGCGCCCAGAGCCGCGGGCATCCGCGCGATCTGTTCGGGGTGGCCCGAGGGCGTGGCGTGGCGCTCGCAAGCGGGGTGCGTGATCAATGCGGTGGTCATTCTCGGGGCTCCTCCAACTGCGCCGGTCGTGGCCCCAGCCTCGCCGCCCGGGCGGGCGGCGTCAACGCGTCAGTCGGGCGCAAGCATGTAGCCCGCCCCGCGCACGGTCTGGAGGTAGCGCGGCTGGCGCGGGTCTTCCTCCATCTTGCGGCGCAGCCGGGTGATCTGGACATCCACCGCGCGCTCCTGCGCCTGGCCGCGATCCCGGCCCAGTTCCTCGACGAGCTTGGAGCGGCTGACCGCCTCGCCGGGACGGCGCGAGAAGATGCGCATGAGCTGGCTCTCGGTGGAGGTGAGGCGGATAAGCTCCTCGCCGCGCCACATCTCGCCCCGGTCGATCTCGTAGCGCAGATCCCCCAGATGCAGCACCTTGGGCGCGGCGGCCACGGGCTCGGGCATCCGCCGCAGGATGGCGTTGATCCGCAGCAAAAGTTCCTTGGGCTCGAAGGGTTTTGACAGGTAATCATCCGCCCCCGCCTCCAGCCCGTTGATCCGGTCACCGGTCTCGCCCTTGGCGGTCAGCAGCAGGATCGGCGTGCTGCGCTCGGCGCGCAGGGAGTGCGTCAGGCTGAGACCATCCTCGCCCGGCATCATCACATCGAGCACGATCAGATCGAAGTCGAGCCCCGCGAGCACCCGGCGGGCATGTGCCGCATCCCGCGCGGCCGTGACCAGAAAGCCGTGTTTCATCAAGAAGCGCCGCAACAGATCGCGGATGCGCTCGTCGTCATCGACGATCAGCAGGTGCGGCTGGGCATCCATCGCGCGGGCTCTCCCTTCACTCGGTCTTCTCCCTCAGGGCCTTGTACTGGCTGAGCATCTCCGGGTCCATCATCGCCTCCAGCACCTGCCGGAACCCGGCCACCGCCTCGGGGCCCGCCTGCCGGTAAGCATGGCGCATCCGCACCCGCTGCGCATCCGAAAGCCGCTGCTCCAGCGCGCGGCCCTCTTCGGTCAGGCTCAGGTGCCGCTCGCGCTTGTCCCGCGTGCCGATGCGGCTCTCGACCAACCCGTCGGCGATGAGCGTGCGCAACACCCGGTTGAGCGATTGCTTGGTGACGTTGAGAATCGACATCAGGTTGCTGACCGTGGTGCCCGGGCTGCGGTGGATGAAGTGGATCGCACGGTGATGCGCGCGGCCATAGGACATGCCCGCGAGGATGCGGTCGGGATCGGCGGTGAAGCCGCGATAGGCGAAAAACATCGCCTCGATGCCCTTGCGGAGCTGCTCATCCGTCAGAAAAAGCAGGTTTTCTCCGCTTTGCGGGGCGCCGCGGCCGTCTGACATGAACCATCCTCCCGAGAGCTTGCGTGGCTTTCACGCGGAAGGTTATGTCAGCGTTGTTGACATTCCAAGAAGAGACTGATAGCGAAACTCGGATTTTGCGCAACATTCTGTCCGGTTCGGCCCTAAGCTGCGCAATTTTCGAAAATTTGAACGCCTTGAAGGAGATGGAAGATGGCTGGGGCATATGATGATCGCGACGGGAAGATCTGGATGGACGGCCAGCTGGTCGACTGGCGTTCGGCCAATGTCCACGTCCTGACCCATGCCATGCACTATGCAAGCTCCGTCTTCGAGGGCGAGCGGGCCTATAACGGCACGATCTTCCTCAGCCGCGCCCATTCCGAGCGGCTGCACACCTCCGCCAACCTGATCGATTTCGAGATCCCCTGGAGCGTGGACGAGATCGAGACCGCCAAGCAATCGGTGCTGGAGGCCAACGGGCTGACCGATGCCTATGTGCGCGCGGTGGCCTGGCGCGGCGCGGGCGAGGACATGGGCGTCGCATCGGCGCGCAACCCCGTCCGGCTCGCGATCGCGGCCTGGGAATGGGGCGCCTATTACGGCGATGCCAAGATGAAAGGCGCCAAGCTCGACATCTCCAAGTGGAAACGCCCGAGCCCCGAGACCGCGCCGTCTCAGGCCAAGGCCGCCGGGCTCTACATGATCTGCACCATGTCCAAACATGCCGCCGAGGCGAAGGGCTGTTCGGATGCGATGATGTTCGATTACCGCGGCTACGTGGCCGAGGCGACGGGGGCGAACATGTTCTTCGTCAAGGACGGCGAGGTGCACACGCCCAAGCCCGACTGTTTCCTCAACGGGCTCACGCGCCAGACCGTCGTGGGGATGCTCAAGGAGCGCCAGATCAAGGTCCACGAGCGCCACATCATGCCCGAGGAGCTCGAGAGCTTCGAGCAATGCTGGCTGACCGGTACGGCCGCCGAGGTGACCCCGGTGGGCAAGATCGGCGATTACAACTTCGAGGTCGGCGCCATCGCGCGCGAGATCGCGGAAGGCTACGAAAAGCTCGTCCGGAGCTGAGCCCTGTGCCACTGAGACCTGCGCTACCAAAGACTGCGCCGGGGGGGCTTACCCCTGCGGCGTCAATCCCTGCCGCGCCTTGCCGCGTTTGAGCCCGAGCTGGCGTTCGCGCCAGATCGTCCCCAGCCCCGACAGGATGATGATCCCAGACCCGAGGATGAGCGCGCCGGTGGGGCTTTCGTCGAAGAAGACAAAGCCCACGAAGGTCGCCAGCACGATCGAGAGATAGTCGAACGGCGCGAGCAGCGACGCGGGCCCGTAGCGATAGGCGGAGGTGAGCGCGATCTGCGCCACGCCGCCCACGAGCCCCGCCCCGATCAGCATCGCCGCATCCGCCGGCCCCGGCACGCGCCAGCCGAAGGGCAGGCTCAGGAGGCTCAGCGCAGTGGCGGTCACGGCAAACCAGAAGACGATCGCGCTGGTGGTTTCGGTCGCGGTCAGGCGGCGGATGTGGACATGGGCGAGCCCGCGGAAACAAGCCGAAGCGAGGACCAGCCCGATGCCAACCAATGTCCCCGTCTCAAGCGCGCCCATGCGAAACAGTGTCAGGTTGGGGAAAAGGATCACCATCACCCCGACGAGGCCGAGCAGGACCATCGAGATGCGAAAGACCCGCAGCCGCTCGCCCAGAAGCATCCAGGCGAAGACCAGCGTCATCATCGGCGCGAGGTAGCCGAGCGCGGTGACGTCTGGCAGCGGCAACAGGCCCAGCCCGGCGAAGGTACAGGCCATGGAGGTCGTCCCGATCACGCCGCGCCAGATATGGCCCACGGGATTGTCGGTCTTGAGCCCGGTCGAAAGCTGGCCGCGAAACGCGAGCCAGACGAGGATCACCGGCAGCGCTGCGGCCGAGCGGAAGAACACCGCCTCGCCGGGCGGCACGGCATCCGCCGTCGCTTTGATGAAGGCGGCCATGATGAGAAACAGCGTGACGGCCGTGAGCTTGAGAACAATTCCGCGCAAGGGCTGCATGAGAGGTCCTTTCCCGTCCCCCCCACATGCCACGGAGCGCGCCCCGCCGCCAGAGGGCGCGCGCTACTCGGCCGCGTCGCGCTTGGGCAGGACCCAGTCCGGCCGCGGGAAATGGCAGGTGTAGCCGTTGGGGAGACGCTCAAGATAATCCTGATGCTCGGGCTCGGCCTCCCAGAAATCGCCCACCGGTTCGAGTTCGGTGACCACCGGGCCGGGCCAGAGCCCGCTTGCGTTCACATCGGCGATGGTCTCCTCGGCAACGGATTTCTGGGCCTCGTCGACGTAGTAGATCGCCGAGCGATAGCTCATCCCGATATCGTTGCCCTGCCGGTTTTTCGTGGTCGGGTCGTGGATCTGGAAGAAGACCTGGAGCACCTGACGGAAACTGATCCGCTCGGGGTCGAAGATGATCTCGATCCCCTCGGCGTGCGTTCCGTGATTGCGGTAGGTGGCGTTGGCCACGTCCCCGCCGGTGTAGCCCACCCGGGTGCGCAGCACACCGGGCAGCTTGCGGATCAGGTCCTGCATTCCCCAGAAACAGCCCCCCGCCAGTACCGCGCGTTCCTCGGCCATCAGACGTCCTCCACCTGATCGAGATAAGCGCCGTAGCCCTCGGCCTCCATGTCGTCGCGGTGAATGAAGCGCAGCGCGGCGGAGTTGATGCAATAGCGCAGCCCGCCCCGGTCCTGCGGCCCATCGGGGAAGACATGGCCAAGGTGGCTGTCGCCGTGGGTCGAGCGGACTTCGGTCCGGACCATCCCGAGGCTGTTGTCGCCCAGCTCCTGAACATGGGCGGGCACGATCGGCTTGGTAAAGCTCGGCCAGCCGCAGCCGCTTTCATACATGTCGCCCGAGGCAAAGAGCGGCTCGCCGCTGACGATGTCCACATAGATCCCCGGCTCGGTGTTGCCGAGATATTTTCCGGTCCCGGGCCGTTCGGTCCCGTTTTCCTGCGTGACGCGGTATTGCTCGGGGTCGAGCGCGGCGATTGCCTCCGAGCTCTTGGTATATTCAGCCATGACGGGTCTCCTTGTCGCTTGCCCTTCAGATGGGGTGCGCCGCCCGAAAAGAAACCCCCTTCGGGGGCCGCAGCCCCATTGCCTCAGCCGCAGGCCGCGCCCGCGATGTCCAAACCGGGGGCGAGGCGACTCGCAATTCTGCCGTGGCGCCAACGCCCCTATCTCCCCGGGGTTTTGGCCAGATTTGCCGATTTTTCAAATCGAAAAAATCGCAGTGGCCCGCTGACGAAAGAAGCCGAATATTTTCAAACACCAGACGAGATCCCGGGGCTCGCCGTGCAGCCATTCGCGCTTTTTCAATACGAAAATCCGCCCCCTGTGCCCATTGACCGCCAAAGCCTCATGGCGTTTTTTCTTTCAAAGTTAGTTACTTGGAGTTCATTGACATGAGATTGTTCCTTTTGGCCGGCCTGATTGCCGCCGGCACAACCGCGAGCGCCGCGACCTACACCCAGATCACCGACCCGGGCGATATCAGCGCAGGCGCCCTGACCGAAACTTTCGAAGGTTTCACGCTCGGCACCCCCCTTCCGCTCAGCAGCGGGATCATGTCCGTCGCAACCGGCAACGCCGTGGGCGCAGCTGTTGTCGGCAGCTCATACGATCACCCCGGCACGCCGGCCGGCAGCAGATGGATCGGCAATTCGGCCGACGCCGTGAGCTACAGCTTCGAGTTCTCCGCCGGGATCAGCCAGTTCGGCCTTGTGCTCTTCGGCCACCAGTACGCCGGGACGACGATGGAGCTTTTCGACGCGCTCGACCAATCGGTGGCCAGCTTTTCGGTGGCCATCGCCGGTGGCGGCGCGGGGCAATACACTGGCTTCACTTCGGACATGGCCGCCGTGCGGTCGGTGGTGATCGATTTTGGCGGGGTCGATGCGGTCTGGATCGACAATGTCAGCTATCTCGAGGGCACCGACACCTCCCCGGTCCCGCTGCCCGCGACCCTGCCATTGCTGGTCGCGGCGCTTGGTGCATCGGCGCTTGCGGGGCGGCGCAAACGGGGCTGACTGCGGCCCTCACCCCAGATCGATCTGCAGGTGCGCCTGCCCGTTGCTCGTTCGTTCAACCGTATGCCCCTTGGGGCCAACAACACCACGAATCCGCGAGCGGAAATTCGAGAACCTGGCGGATGTGACCACGTCCACGGCCTCATCCAACTGCAATTCCAGCCGAAACCACCCCGGTTCGGTCATCGAAATGGCAATCAGCGTCCCGGTGAAGGGTTGCGACAGGTAGCGCCCGCGGAGCGTGTCTCCGACGGCCCAGCCCCCGGGCGGCCCATCGCCGATGGCCGCAACCATGGTATTCCAGTCGCGGAACCCGTGTTGATGCGCGACCAGTTCGAGGGCGCGGGCATGGCTGATCGGTGTCCCATCCTCGGCCATTTTCAAGCGCAAGCGCTTGGCTTGATCCTTGGCTTGCGCCGTTGAGGGGCGTTGCGTGGTCATGACGCCGCTCCTTCATTGCTGGGGAAGGTGCCCCGTTTCAACGCGGAGCCTGCGACGGGCTGCACCCCGTTCATCCCCATCACAGGGTTGACGTGTATGGCGCCAGGCGCCGCATCGGTTAGTCTATTGCCGGGGGCGTCGATCATATCCCGTATCTCTCTTGCCGGATCGCGCAGTTTGAGATGGGGCCCGCATTGCCATCCGCGCGATATGCGGAAAAGAGGCAGAGATGTGCGTCGTAGAACTTCACCAAGACAGAGGTCAGCGGGAGGCGGGCGTCTACAGCCTGCGCTCTGGCTAGTCGGAATTTTACGCCCGGTCAAGCCGCTGCGACGCATCGGTTCCGGGCCGCGCGCCTACCCGATACGCGCCGCATCCGCCAGCTTGCCGAGCGCCGTACGCAGGATGGCGTCTGCTTCATCGGCCGCGTCCGCCTCCACGTAGCAGCGCAGTTCGGGCGCGTTGCCGGAGGGGCGGATGTGGACGATCACGCCGCTCTCCAGCGTGAGCCGCGCGCCGTCGGTCCGGTCCACCTCGGCGATGCGGCCCAGGGCGTCCGGCCAGAGGGTGAGCCCGCCGTCGAGCACCCGGTCGACGATGGCGAGCGAGACCTCGCGCGGGATGTCCTGAAGCCGGTTGGAGGCGGTGGCGCGGGCGGGAAGCGTGGCGCGCAGTTCGGCCACCGACAGCCCTTCGGCCTTGGCGAGCGCGAGCGTGGCGAGGATCGGCAGGGCGAAATCTCGGGTCATCAGCGGCGCGAGCGTCCGGCCCTCGCGGCGCGCCTCGTAGCCCAGAAGAAAGCCGCCGTTGGCCTCGTAGCCCACAACCGAACCCTGCCCGGCGCCCAAGGCGGCCTCCATCTGCGCGATGACGTAGGGCGAGCCGATCTTGCAGCGGGTGATATGCCCAAAGGCCTCCGACCGTTCCACGACCGTGTTGGACGACACCGGCGTCACCACCGCATCCGCCCCGAGATAGCGCGCGGTGAGCGGCCCGAGGATATCGCCGGGCACGATCAGGCCCTCGGCATCGGTCAGCATTGGGCGATCGGCGTCGCCATCGGTCGAGACGATGGCATCGAGTTCGTGCTCCGCCGCCCAGCCGGCGAGCAGCGTCCGCGATGCCTCGTCCACCGCTTCGGTATCGACCGGCACGAAACTCTCGCAGCGGCCAAGCGCCACCGGCGCGGCCCCCAGATCAGCCAGCAGGTCGATCAGCAGATCGCGCGCGACGGAGCTGTGCTGGTAGACCCCGACGCGAAGCCCCTTGAGCGCATCTTTGGCGAAGAACCCGGTGTAGCGGGCGCGAAAGCCGGCAAGCGCGGCGGGCTCGTCGGTGATCTCCGGGGTGGCCTCCGGCGCCGCGCCGTCAAGCTTGGCAAAGGCAGCGGTGATGCGCGCCTCGTCGTCCTTGGTGATCTCGCCCGCGGTGCTGTAGAATTTCAGGCCGTTGCGGTCGGCGGGAATATGGCTACCGGTGATCATGATCGCCGCCGTGCCCCGCTCTTGCGCCGCGAGCGCAAGCGCCGGTGTCGGCAGGATGCCGCAGTCGCGCACCGTGATCCCGAGCCGCGCCGCCCCGCGGGCCACCGCATCGCGCAGCCGCGGCGAGCTGTCGCGCAGATCGCGGCCGATCATGACCGAACCGTCATGCGCCGTCCCGCTCAGGAACGCCGTGGTGTAGCCCTCGCAGAGCGCGTCGGTCATCTCCACGGCCAGTCCGCGCAGACCGCTTGTCCCGAATTCCGGCATCGTCCCGCTCCTTTTGGGCTGAAATCTCGCGCGCGGCAGCACGACGCGGCGCGCGGCGGCAGAGTTTCCGATTCCCCCTTTGAGGTCAATCGGCCCGGGGCGGCAAAGCCTGTCTTAAATCCGTCAAACTCTTGGCAAATGCGCAGGATCGGGCAGGCCGGCGACCCGCCCGAAACCCGCCTATTTCATCTGCCCCGGCAGGAAGAGCGCCAGTTGGGGGAAGAGGATGATCAGCCCGAGGCACGCCGCCATGGCGAACCAGAACGGCAGTACGCCGCGGAAGATCGTGCCCATGGGCACCTCCGCCGCAACGCCCTTGACCACGAAGACGTTGAGCCCGACGGGGGGCGTGATCAGCCCCATTTCGATCACGATCACCGCCACGACGCCGAACCAGATCGGATCAAAGCCGAGCCCGATGATGATCGGAAAGACCACCGGCATCGTGACCACCAGCATCGCCAGACCGTCGAAAAACATGCCCAGAACGATATAGGCCGCGAGGATCAGCAGCAGCGTGGCATAGGGGCCGAGGCCGAGCCCGTCGAGGCCGGAGGCGAGCGTTTCGGGAATATGGGTGAGCGCGAGGAAGGGGCCGAAAACATGGGCGCCGATGACGATGAGATAGAGCATCGCTGTGGTCGCGACCGTCTCGCGCGCGATGGCGGGGAGGTGCCGCAGGCGCAGCTTGCCGGTCCCAAGGGCCATGGCGGTGACCAGGGTCGCCCCGACGCCCGCGGCTTCTACCGGGGTGAAAACGCCCATGTAGATGCCCCCGATGGAGACGAAGATGACGACGACCAGCGGCAGAGACGCGATTGTCGCGCGAAGCCGTTCGGCGAATCCGGTCCGCCCGCCGGCGGGCCCTTGGGCGGGGCGCAGCGTGGTGATGATGGTGATTACCGCGATGAAAAGACAGGCAAGCAAGAGCCCCGGAATGATCCCGGCGATGAAGAGCTTGCCGATGCTTTCCTCGGTCAGGATGGCGTAGAGCACGAATCCGGTCGAGGGCGGGATGAGAATCCCGAGCGTGCCGCCCGCCGCGACGGAGCCGGTGGCCAGCCCGTCGGCATAGCCGAAGCGCTTCATCTCTGGCAGCGCGACCTTGCCGATGGTCACGGCGGTGGCGACGGACGAGCCGCTCACCGCGGCAAAGGCGGCGCAGCCCAGAACGGTCGAAGAGGCAAGCCCGCCGCGCAGGTGGCCGACCCAGGCATGCGCCGCGTTGTAGAGCCGTTGGGAATAGCCCGCAGCGCCGGCGACGTTGCCCAGCAGGACGAAAAGCGGGATCACGGTCAGGCCGTAATTCGTCACCGACGAGTAGGTCTCGGCGGACATGGTCGCCACGGCGGCGCGCAAATCGTCGATCAGCCAGATGCCGCCGAACCCCACGCTGAGCAGCGCCATCCCGACCGGCATCCGCGCGATCATGCAAAAGAACAGCGCGGCGACCCCGAGAAGGCCGATAACCGTGTCACTCATAGGATTTGAACCCGCCCAGAACCTGTCGCACCAGCTCCAGCGCGAGCACGAGAATGGAGAGCCCCAGCCCCAGCACGATCGCGCCGTAGGCGATCCAGAGCGGGATCTCGATCATGTTGGTCACATCGCCGTATTCCACCGCGTCGCGCGCCTTGTCCCAGGTCTTGCGGACCACCAGCCAGAGCACGAAGATCGACACCACCCGCGTGAAGAGATCGCCGAGGAACCGGCCCGCGCGGCCAATGGCCCGGTCGAGGATGTCGACGCGTATGTGCTGGCCGGTGTGGGCGGTGTAGGGCATGCCGAGCATGACGACGACGGCCATCCCGATCTGCACCAGCTCCTGACTGCCGAGGATGGGCTGGTTGAGCACGTAGCGAAAGATCACCGAAACGGTGACCAGCCCCATCAGCAACAACAGCGCCAGCCCGCCCAGATCGGCGAAGCCGCGCAGCAGGCGCCCGGGAAACCGCTCCCGGGCGCGCGCGTCTGTGATGGCGTTCGTCACGCGGATCAGTCCTTGAGCGCGGCGGCCCAGGCGGCCGCATTGACGCCGTCGGCCTCAAGCTCGGCGATGACCTCCTCGGCGAGGCTGGCCGATGCCGCGTCGAATTCGGCGGCGGCCTCGGGGCTCAGCGTGATGATCTCGCCGCCCGCATCGGCCCAGGCCTTGAGCGCGCCGGTGGCGGAGTTGGACATGGTCACGCGCCCGGCCTCCGAAAGCTCGGGGCCGGTCAGATCGGTGAGGATGGCCTGAGTTTCCGCGTCGAGATCGGCCCAGCTGTCGCGGTTCATGACCAGCATGAACATCGAATTCGTGCCCTGCATCCCCGTCACCACGTATTGCGTCACCTCGCCGAGCTTGAAGCTCGACAGGGTCGAGGTATCCACCAGCACCCCGTCGATCACGCCGGTTTCCATCGAGCTGTAGACCTCGGTGATCGGCATCGAGACCGCCGTCGCGCCCCAGCTCTCGACCACGCGGCCGGTGTTCTGTGACGGAACCCGGATTTTCAGCCCGGCCAGATCGGCGAGCGTCTCGACCCGCTTGTCGCGCAGCATCAGGACACCCGGCTCGGCGTTCCACAGAGCAAGGAGTTTGACCCGGCGATACTCATCCTCGATCAGCGCGAGATCCTCCCAGACCTCCGCCGTCGGGACCGCGCCCGCGGGCAATACGCCGGGGATCTCGACCAGCAGCGTCTTGCGGAACTGCGCGGCGGTGTAGCCGGGCAGCGCGTAGGTGATGTCGGCCACGCCGTCGATCGCGCGGTCATACTGTTTGGCCGGGCCCGCGCCGAGCTCGCCGCCGGGATAGACGCGCATCGTCATGTCGCCGCCGGTCGCGTCGTTGAAGGCCTCGGCCAACGGCACGAAGACCTCCACGTGCAGCGGGTATTTCGTCGAGCCGAAATGAGCGAGCTTGAGCTCATCGGCCTGCGCCGCAAGCCCCGCCACGGCGACGGCAATCGCCCCGGCCGCGGCCCTCAAAGTGGTTAGATGTGTCATGATGTCCTCCCTGGTTATCCGTCGATCATCTTGATCTTGCCGCGCTCAATGCGGGCTGCTCCGCGCGATGGCGATGTTGAACAGCACCTGGCGCCGCTCCTCCGTCGCCACCTTGATCGCGCGCTCCAACGCGGCGGGCAGATCGCGCCCGTCGGTGATCGTCTCGGTGTAGGCGCGGCTCGCTTCGGCGGTCTTGGTGAAATCCGGGCTCGGGCGGAGCGAGGTGAGCGGCACGTCATTGGCCTTGCGCGCCAGCCCTTCCGTATAGAGCCCCTCGACCGAATGCCGCACGGCGCCCCATTCCTCGTTGTTGAGCACCAGCGTGATGACCGGCAGCCCGTGGGCCTCGGCGACCTGATGACAGGCGGTGGGGTTGGCGAACATGTAGCTCCCGTCGCCCATGGTCGCGAAGACCAGCCGGTCGGGATCGGCCAGCTGCGCCCCAAGCGCGGCGGGCAGGCCCCATCCGAGACCGCCGGAGTGCGGCTCCTGAAAATAGCTCTGATGCGCCTCGGCAAAAAGCGGCGGCAGCGGGCAGCCAAGCTCGTGAAAGACCGACGCGCGGCGCCCGGCGATGGCCCGGCCGAGACAGAGGCTGACCCAGTCCTTGCTCATCGGGGCGCCGTTGCCGCTTTCGGCCTGCGCCACGACCCGCCGGGTCTCTTCTCCAGCGAGCCGCGTGATCCGTTCGCGCCGCGCGGTGATCGCGCCCTCGTCGCGCGCCTCCGCCGACATCGCCTCGGCCAGCGCGACGATCGCCTGGCCCGTGTCGCCCGCGAGCGCCACATCCGCCGCGAAATTGCGCAACGGCGTCGTCCGGGCGAACAGCGGATCGGGGCCGAGCTGGATGACCTTGGCCTCGGGGCTCGGCGACGCCCGGTCCGGCCACCACGGCGCGAGCGCGTTGATCACGAGCACGACATCCGCCTCGCGCAGGAGCGCATCGGGCTGCCAGCCGATCTGCATCGGGTGGCTCGCGGGAATCGCGATCTGGTTGGCCCAGTAATGCGACAGCGGGATCGCCCAATCGTCGACAAAGGCCGAGAGCGCGTCGAAAGCTTCCGCCGAACCCGCGCCCCGCTGGGCGATAATCAGCGGCCGCTCGGCGCGCGCGAGCAGGGTTGCCGCCTCGGCGAGCGAGGTCGGATCCGGCGCAGGGGTCACCGGCGCCATGCGCGGCGGCGCGTCGAGCCCCTCCTGCGCCACGTGTTCGCAAAGCACCTCGCGTGGCAGGCTGAGATAGACCGGCCCCTTCGGCCCCGAATTGGCAATCGCCCAGGCGCGGTCGAGCAGCTCGCCGATCTGTTCAGGGAAGCGCAGCTCATAGTCCCACTTGCACGCCTCGCGCACCAGCGCGGTCTGGTCGAACATCTCCTGCCCCCAACCGATGGGCACGGTCCGCGCGCCGAAGCGGCCCTGCTCCATCACCGGAGTGCGCCCCGACATCATCAACATCGGCACATGATCGCAGGCCGCGTTGATCGCGCCCGTGGCCCCGTTCGACAGCCCGACATTGGTGTGCAGCAGCACCGCCTGCGCCTTGCCGGAGATCTGGTAGTAACCATGCGCCATGCCCATCGCGACGTGCTCATGCGGCGCGGTGACAGGCAGCGGCAACTCGAGCCCGAGCTGTCTGGCCTCGATGAGCCCTTCGATGATCGGCGGAAAATCGGTCCCCGAATTGGCAAAGACGCAGTCAACGCCAAGCGCCTTCAGCTTGCGGAAAAGCGCGCCGCCCGCAGTCATTGTCGGGGCCCTGTCCTGGCTCTGCGCCGCGTCGTCAGGCATCGTTTGCCCCTTCTGTCTCTGCCCCCGTTGCGGGCGCTGTCTTCAACCGGATGAGCGCCGCGAAGGCCGCGTTGAGCGGGGTGGCGAGCCCGAGCCCCTCGGCCTGCCGCGTGACCTCGCCGCAGAGGCTCTCGATCTCGGTGGGTTTGCCCGCCTCGACATCCTGCAGCATCGAGGATTTGTGATATGTGTGGTTGGCCGTGGCGTAGTCGATCTTGGCTTCGACCTCCGCTTGCGCGACGGTGATCCCCTGCGCCGCCGCCACCGCCACGACCTCCGCCGCGACCGCCGAGAGCGTCTCGCGCATACCGGGCACGGAGGTCAGCTGACCGACACGCGCGCCGGTGAGCCCCGCCGCCGCATTCATCGCACAGTTCAGCGCCGCCTTGGTCCAGATCGCCTCCAGCGCATGGCCTGAGTGGCGCAGCGCAAAGCCGGGCACGTCGATCTCGAACTCCGCCGCGCGCGCCTCGCCCGCCGGGCTCATCGCCTTGAACACCGCTTCGCCCGCGCCTTGCGTCGAGACATGCCCCGCCGCGACCATCAGCCCGTTGGTCATCGTCGTCCCGGTCAGGAGCTGGTCCGCCGGGCAGAAGGGCAAGATCCGCTCGGCGTTACCGATCCCGTTTTGCAAGGTCAGCACGAACGCCCCCCGCGCGATATGCGGCGCGATGCTCTCCATCGCGGCGGCGCTGTCCTGGGTCTTGGTCAGGAGGATGATCAGGTCGGGCTGCGCGGCGCTTGACCCGACGGGGCCGGCATCGATCCGCACGCGGCGCGTCTCGCCCCCCCGGTCCACGCGCAGCCCCTGATCGCGGATCGCTTGGGCATGGGCCAGGTTGCGCGTCCAGAGCGCGACGGGCCGACCGGCCTCGGCAAGCGCCGCGCCGATCACCGAGCCAAGCGCCCCCGCGCCGAGAATCGCGACCGAAACATCGCTGTTGTGCGTCACCGGCATTCCCCCTCCGTAGAGCGCATGAGATTGGCGCGCTTCCCCTTGCGCAATCTCATTTTTTGAGATTCTAATATCGTATAGTATGATTATACGCGTGTATCAAGAAAAACAGCGAGGCGCCCCGATGAGTACGGCCCTGAACGGATCTTTGATCAAAGCCTTGGAAATACTCGACTTATACGGGCCCGGGCGGCCGGAACTGACGGCGAAACAGGTGGCGGACAGCCTCGGGATGAGCGTCGCGACAGCGCATCGGTTTCTGCTGACGCTGGAGCACACGGGCCTGTTGATCTCGACCCGCCGGGGCCTGTTCGAACTTGGCCAAAAGCTCGAAGACCTTGGCCGTCTCGCCTTCGAGCTCAGCCCCCTGCCGCGCATCGCCCGGCCCGAGGTGCAGGCGCTGAGCCAGACGCTCAACGATTCGGTCATGGCGTGCCGTCTGGGACGGCGCGGCCCGACCTGCGTGGTCGCGGCAAACTCGCGCCGGGCGGTGCGCGTCTCGGCGGAGGTGGGCACGGTCCTGCCGCTGGCGACGACGGCGCAGGGCAAGTTGTTTCTGGCCTACATGAGCGAGGCCGACCGCGCCGCGCGACTGGCGCAGGAGGGCGAGGCGGCCGCGCACCAGACGGATTTCGCCGCCATCCGCGCGGCGGGCCATGCCACCAATTTCGGCGAGAACGAGCCCGAGATCGGGGCCATCGCCGCGCCCGTCCTCACGCCGGACAACCGCGCCGTCCTGACCGTCTCGGTCTTCGGCATCCTGAGCCAGATCGCGGGCGACAGGTCCGACGGGATCGTCACCGAATTGCGCGCGACGGCCGCCCGCATCGCCGCCGCCTACAACCGCGAGCCGCGCCCCGCCACGGCGGAAGGACGCAGCTGGCCGCCCGCAGACAAAGCCCCCGCAATCAGCGCGGGCCCCACGCCCCAGGCATGACACCGACCAAGGGAGAAAGACGACATGACAGAAGAAACCGGATCCGAATTCTGGCGCGGCATCGCACCGATCACCAAGGTGTTTCAGCCCGATGCCAAGCCCGAGGTCTACCTGCCCAACATCGCCGATGATGACGAGCGGTATTTCGTGCCCTTCACCGAGACTGTGTTTTCCCGGCCGGTCTGGATTTCGCCGACGCAAAACTCCTGGTGCGACGTGCTGATGGCGAAATCCGCGGGGCTGGTGAACCGCCACTACCACCCGCACGAGGTCTTCGCCTACACGATCTCGGGCAAGTGGGGCTACCTCGAGCACGACTGGATCGCCACGGCGGGGGATTTCGTCTACGAGACCCCCGGCGAGGGCCACACGCTCGTGGCCTATGATCACCCCGACCCGATGAAGGTTTTCTTCAAGGTGACCGGCCCGCTGATCTGGCTCGACGAGGACGGCGAGCCAGACGGGTTTTTCGACGTGCACAACTACATCGACATGTGCCGCAAACACTACGACGCGGTGGGGATCGGCGCGGACTACGTCGACACGCTGTTCCGCTGATGCCGGATGGCGGCGGGGCGCGTCAGGCGCTCATGCCGCCATCGACGCCGAGCTGTATCCCGGTGGTGAAGCTTGACTGATCCGAGGCGAGATAGAGCACGGAGCGGGCGATTTCATCGGCCGTCCCGTGCCGGCCCATCGGGATGATCTCGTCAAAGAACTCCGTCCCGTCGCGCCCGATCTCCTCGCCCAGACCCTCCTCGACGCGCTTCTGAAACGCGTTGTCGATGGGGCCGGGGTTGATGGTGTTGACCCGGATGCCCCGCGGCGCGAGCTCCTTGGCGAGACAGCGCATCAGGCCCGTCTGGGCGTGCTTGGCGGTGATGTAGGCGTGCACCCCGGGATCGCCCCGGGTCGCGGCGACGCTGGAGGTGATGATGATGCTCCCGCCCCGTGTCATGTGCGGGGAGGCGTGTTTGGCCGCGAGGAATGCGCCCCGGACGTGGACCGCATAGACCGCGTCGAAGATCTCTGTCGGGTAGCTCTCAATGGGCGCGGCCGTGCCGAAGATACCCGCATTGCTGAAGAGCACGTCGATGCCGCCGAACCGCGCCACCGTCTCGGCCACGTAATGCGCCACATCCGCCTCCTTGGAGACATCCGCCGCGATCAGGGCGATGCCCTCGGCCTCCGCCCCGAAGGCCGCATTGGCCGCCTGTCTCAGCGCCTCCATCGACAAATCGACCAGCGCTACATTCGCTCCATGGGACCGCAGCAGCGCCGCCGCCGCGATCCCGAGGCTACCGGCGCCGCCGGTGATGATACAGGTCTTGCCGTTCAAATCGGCTCCCATCGGATCGGCCCCCATCAGATCGGGTAATGCGGGATGCCGTCCTGGACGGTGATCCAGCGCAGGTCAGTGAATTCCGCGATGCCCGCCGTGCCGCCGAAACGGCCATAGCCAGAATCCTTGACCCCGCCGAAGGGCATCTGCGCCTCGTCGTGGACCGTCGGGCCGTTGACATGACAGATGCCGCTTTCGATCCGGCGGGCCACGCTCAGCGCGCGGGTCACATCGCGGCCATAGACGCTGGCCGAGAGCCCGTATTCGGTATCGTTGGCCACGCGGATCGCCTCGTCGACGCTGCCCACCCGGACGACCGAGGCCGTCGGGCCGAAGCTCTCCTCGCGGTAAAGCCGCATGGTCGGGGTCACGTGATCGATCAGCGTCGCCTCCATCAGCACGCCGTTGGAATGGCCGCCCGCAGCGATGACCGCGCCCTTCTCGACCGCGTCGCGGATGAGCCCTTCGATCCGGTCCGCCGCGCCCTGATCGACGACGCATCCCAGCGGGGTCTTGCCCTCGCGCGGATCGCCGACGGCGAGGGTGCTGACCTTGGCGGCGAGCTTCTCGACAAAGGCATCGGCGATCGAGGCATCGACGATGAGCCGCTCGGTCGACATGCAGATCTGGCCCTGGTTCATGTAGGCGCCGAAGGCGGCACCGGCGACGGCGGCGTCCATGTCGGCGTCGTCGAGCACGATCATCGGCGCCTTGCCGCCCAGTTCGAGCAGTGCGGGCTTGAGATGGCGCGCCGAAAGCTCGGCGATGATCCGGCCGACGCGGGTCGAGCCGGTGAAGTTCACCCGGCGCACGGCGTCATGGGCGATCAGCGTCTCGACCACCTTGCTCGCATCCTCCGGCGCGTTGGAAATCACGTTGACGACGCCGGCGGGGAAGCCCGCGCTCTGGACGGCCTCGATCATCAGCGCATGGGTGCGCGGCGCGATTTCCGAGCTCTTCATCACGACGGTATTGCCGCAGGCCAGCGGCATCGCGATGGAGCGGATCCCGAGGATCACCGGCGCGTTCCACGGCGCGATGGAGAGCACCACGCCGACCGGCTGACGGATCGCCATGGCCATGGAGCCGGGACGGTTGGAGGGGATGATCTCGCCCTTGATCATCGTCGTCATGGAGCCCGCTTCGCGCAGCATGTCGGAGGCGAGCTTAACGTTGAACCCCGCCCAGGCGGCGGTGGCGCCGATCTCTTCCGCCATGGCCTCGGCGATCTTGCCGCCGGCCTCCTGCAACTTGTCGGCGGCCGCGGTGAGCAGCGCGCGGCGCTCGCCGGGCCCGGTCTTGGACCACGCGTCAAAGGCGCGCGCGGCGGCATCGGCGGCGCGGCGGGCATCGCCGGGGGTGGCGGCCGCGGCGGTGGTCGCCACGGCGCCGGTCAGCGGGTTGTTGCGGCTGAAGGTTGCGCCATCGTTGGAGGCCACCTGTTCGCCGTCGATCAGAAGTTTCAGCGTTTCCATATCAAGCTCCGTTTTCGTTCTTCAGCTGTTGCCGCCAAGAAAGGCGTGGCGCACCGCGTCGTCATCGAGCAGTTCCGCCGAGGTTCCCGATCCGGTGATCCGCCCCGCTTCCAGCAGGAACCCACGGTCGGCATGTTTGAGGCTCACGCGCACGTTCTGCTCCACGATCAGAAGGCCGACGCCGGTCTGGGTGATCCGCGCGAGCGCCTTGAACATGTCGGTCACGATGATCGGCGCGAGGCCGAGGCTCGGCTCGTCGAGCAGCAGATAATCGGGGTTCGACATCATGGCGCGGCCCACCGCGACCATCTGTTGCTCGCCCCCCGACATGGTCCGGACGTATTGGCCCAGACGCTCCTTGAGGCGGGGGAAGATGTCGAAGACAAGCTCCATCCGCTCGGCCTCGACGGCGCGGGCGCGTTTGGGATTGGCCCCGAGGCGGAGGTTTTCCTCCACCGTCATGAGCCCGACCACACCGCGCCCCTCGGGCACGAGCGCGATTCCCGCGTTGGTGACCTGATCGGCGCGGAGCCCGGTGATCGGCGCGCCATCGAGCACGATCTGCGATCCGGCATCGGCCCGCACCACCCCCGCCATCGCCTTCAGAAGCGAGGTCTTGCCCGCGCCATTGGCCCCGAGGATCACCACCGTCTCGCCCTTGTCGAGCGTGAGGGAAACATCGTCCAGCGCCAGGTGCTTGTCATACCGGACGGTCAGGTTGCGCAATTCAAGCATGGTCATCCCCCAGATATGCCGAGATTACTTGCGGGGCCTTGAGGACCGCCTCGCTCTCGCCGCTGGCGATCACCTCGCCCGCGCTCATCACCACGCAGCGCGAGCAGAGCGCGCGCACCGCCTCCATGATATGTTCGACCAGAAGGACCGACATGCCCAGCCCCTGAAGGTGGCGCACGAGATCGATCCCGATCCTGAGCTCGCTCGGGTTCAGCCCGGCGAGCCATTCGTCGAGCAGCAGCAGCTTGGGCTCGGACGCCAACGCCCGGGCAAGCTCCATGCGTTTCTGGTCGATGTAGGTCAGGTTCCCGACCTCCTCGCCGCCGCGCCCGCCGAGCCCCACGAACTCCAGCTTTTCCTCCACAAGCATCTGCGCCTCGCGCCCCCAGTGCCGCTTGCGGCCGAAAGCGAAGGAGAGCAGCACGTTCTCGGCGACCGAGAGCGTTGGCAGGGGCCGGACGAGTTGGAACGTCCGGGCGACGCCGTGCTTGGCGATCTTGTTGGGCTTGAGCCGGGTGAGCTCGACCCCGTCGAAGCGGATCGAGCCCGCGTCGGCGCGCAGCGCGCCCGAGACCATGTTCATCACCGTGGTCTTGCCCGAGCCGTTCGGCCCCAGAAGCCCGATGACCTCCCCCGGCTCGACCGCGAAGCTCACACCATTCACCGCCGTGAGCCCGCCGAAACGTTTCTTCAGACCGGTGATTTCCAGACGCCCGTTCATGACGCCCCTCCCGCCCGCAGGTCTTCGAGCTTGGCGAGGATGCCCTTGGGCATAAAGAACACGATCATGATGAAGAGCGCCCCCAGAAGGATCGAGAAGTGGTCGGGGAAGTTGGCCGAGAGCCATTCGAACAGCAGGAAGAGCGGGATCGCCCCCACCATCGGGCCCCAGAGTTTTGACGGCCCGCCGAGCAGCGCCATGATCAGCGTGAGGAACGAGACCGTCGGGTTGAAGACGATCGAGGGCTCGATATAGGTCCAGCGCGGCGCCTGAATCGCGCCCACCAGCGTGATGATCGTGGCGCTGATGGCAAAGAGCGCGAGCTTGAGGCCGGGGACGTTGATCCCTGCGTGTTCGGCCACGGTCTCGTCATCGCCGATCGCCTTGAGCGCGAGCCCGTAGCGGCTCCGCCCGATCCACCAGGAGATCAGCAGCGTGACCACCAGAAGCGCCAGAAGCTGCCAGTAGATGTGCCGCCCCTCGAAGGGCAGGAAGATGTAACGGCCGAGCGTCTCGGTCACGTTGACCTCCCACCATGTCACGGTCTGGCGCACCAGTTCGGCGAGGCCGAAGGTGAAGATCACGAAGTAGACCCCGGCCAACCGCAGCGTCGAGAGCCCGACGATGATCGCGACCGTGAGCCCGATGAGCGCGGCCACCAGCAGCACCAGCGGATAGGGCAGCACCTCGCTCAGCACCGCGACGGTGTAGGCGCCGATTCCGAAGAAGGCGACCGTGGCCAGAGAAACGTAGCGCGTTGGCCCCGAGAACATCGCCCAGGCGGTGGCCAGCGTGATGTAGCCGGTCATGCCGAGCAGGAGCGCCGTGCCGTAGTCGCTGAGCAAATATGGGGCGGCCGCGAGGAGGGCGAGCACCGCGAGGCCCAGCAGGATGAAGACTGTCTGTTTCATGATCGGCCCCTCAGCCCGCTTTGCCGAACATGCCCGACGGCCGCACGAGCAGCAGGAGCAGGAAGACGGTATATGTGGCCGCGAGCGTGAGCCCCGGATCGATGTAGGCGGCGACCATCGTCTCGACGACCCCGAGCAGCAGGCCGGCGACGAGCGCGCCCGTCAGGCTGCCCTTGCCGCCGAGGATCACAACGATCAGCGCCTTCATGGTGAAGACCACGCCCGCCGTGGCGGTGAAGGTCTGGTACATCGAGACGACGACCCCGCCCGAGGCCGCGAGCGCGCCCCCGATGGCGAAGGCCAGCCGCGCCGAGGCGTTGACGTCGATCCCATAGAGCGGCGCGCTCTCGGGCGCGAGCGCCACGGCGCGGAGCGTGGTGCCCCAACGGGTCCGGAACAGGACAAAGAGGATACCGGCGCCGAAGATGAGCGCGAGCACGAAGGCCACCAGCCGGTTGGCCGCGACGATCGTCCCCAGCACGTTCACCGGCGTGTTGAGATAGCTGTAGCTGGTATAGGCGCCGCCGAAGATCACCAGCAGGATCCCCTGAATCACGAACAGGAGCCCGAAGGTCACGAGGATGGAGTCCACCTCCAGCGCTTCGCTGTTGGGCGCGCGCGCCACGAGGGGCCGCATGACGATCTGGTAGATGAAATAGTTGAAGGCAAAGCCGAGCGGCACGATGAGGAAGAGCGCCAGCACCGGGCTCAGGGCGAAGCCGGAATAGAGGACGAAGGTCCCGAAACAGGCGGCGATGATGAGATCGCCGAAGGCTAGGTTCATGATCCGGGCAATGCCGTACTGGATGGTCAGACCCATGGCCACAAGGGCATAGGTGCCACCCAGAACGAGCCCGTTGACGAGGTTTTCTATCATCGGCTCTGTCGTATCTGAAGGGTTGTCGGGCCGTGGCCCGCATCTGGTTGGCTAGGATGGCGGGCCCGTATCGGGGCCCGCCACCGCGTCCGGTTTACTGCCAGGCCGGTTTCGGCAGGGAGGCCTCGCCCGCGCCGTCGCGGTCGCCCGGGGCCACGGCGACGAAGGTCCCGTCCTGCCACTGGCCGGTCCACCAGATGTTGCGCAGCTGGTTGTTCTCCAGCTTGGTCTCGCCGAGCACGGTGTCGAAGGTGCCGGTCGAGAGCTCCTTGGCGATTTCCGCCTTGTCGAGCCCGACCCGTTCGATCGCTTGTTCCAGCATCTGCAGGCTCGCATAGATCAGCACGCTGCCCCAGTAGTCGGGTGCGCGGCCGATGACGGCCTCATGCCGGGCGCGATATTCGGCGTTGAGCGCGTTGTCGGGGTCGATCCCGCCGAGGCTCATGACGCCTTCCATCTGGCCGCCGGAGATATTGGTGTAGACCGGAAAGCCTGCGCCGACGCCGAGGTAGAACACCGCCGGGTTGTAGCTCGCGACCTGGGCCTGTTTGGTCAGGGCGAAGGTGTGCGGCGGGTAGGAAAACGCGATGAACGTGTCGGCGCCGGTGCCCGCGGCCTCGTTGATGATGGTCGCGAAATCGGAGGTCTGCGGCGGAAACGCCTTGTCATAGGCAATCTCGAACCCGGCCTCTTCAAGGGTCGGGCGCGCCGCTTTCACGAGGTCGATGCCGAACCCGTCGGCCACCGAGACCATCGCCACGGAGTTGTTGATGGTCCCTGCGTCGCGCGCCTCGATCAGCACCTCGGCGAGCGCGTGGGTGTAGTCTTCGCCGCCACCCATGAACCAGAAGCTCGTGTCCCAGCGTTCCACGAAATCATCGGCCTTGTCGGTGACCGCCGCGCCCGCGAGATGCGGGTAGCCATGGCGCGCCATGAGCGGCGCGACCGCGAGGTTGAACCCGGTGCCCCAGGGCGGCAGGATCAGATCGACCTTGTCTTGCGTCGCGAGCCGTTCGACCGCGCGCACGACTTCTTCCGCCGAAGAGCGGTCGTCATACTCGATCACCTCGATGGGCCGCTGGCTGCCGTCGGGGAGCGTGAGCCCGCCCCTTTCGTTCACCTCGTGCACCCAAAGCTCGTAGTTGGGCGTGACGGTCATGTCCGCCCCGCCCGCATTGGGCCCCGATTTGGAGATGGCATAGCCGATGGTTACGGCGTCCGTCTCCTGCGCGCTGGCCGCGCCTGTCGCGGCCGCAAGCGTCAGTGAGGCCGCCGCAAGGCCACCGGCCAGGCGCGTGAGCGAACCGGCCCACGAAATTCCCAAACTGTTCATTTTTTCCTCCCAAGGTTGTTCAATAGCCTCAATTTTCACCGTCGAGGCCACCCGAGCCGTCAAACGCGAACGAATTGAGGCTTGACGCGCAGCTTAGATCGCGGCGATAGCTCTGCGAAATAGACATTCTGAGGAAAGAATTGGACATTTGACGGATCGCGCCAGATCTCTGCTCCCCGCAGCGCCGCGCCAGACCGGCGTCCAGACCGAGCGCATTCGCAGCGCGCTGACGGCCACGGAATTCACCGCGCTTGACCAACGCGCGGCGCTCTTCGTCATCACCGCCGGATCGGGGCGGCTGGCTTCGGGCGCGAGCACCGTCCCGCTTGCCGCGCCCTGCCTCGTCTGGTCACCGCCGCAAAAAGGGGCGCCGATCCGGCTGGATGCGGGGACGCGCGGTTTCGTGCTGCGGGTGTCCGATACGGTGGTGGGCCAGTCGATCCCCGGCGGGACGATCTCCGCCCATGTGCGCAAGGCCGTTTCGGGGCGCATCCACTTGCCCGCGCTCAACGCGGCGACCCTCGCCAAGCTCGAGAACCTTGCCGAGCAGATCGACGGCGAGTTGTTTTCCATGGCCCCCGGCGCGCGCGCGGTGGTCCATCATTGCGTGTCGCTGCTGCTGATCGAGGTCTGGCGCGCCTCAAGCCCCACGGGGCTGGAACTCGACACCCTGCCGCAGCAGATCGCCGACGAATTTCTGCATCTGGCGGAGGTTTACCTGCAAAGCCATTGGTCGGTATCGCGCTATGCCGAGCGGATCGGCGTGTCGCGCGATCGGCTCAACTCGGCTGTGCGCCGGGCCATCGGCACCACCCCGCACAGCCATTTGCAGGCGCGGCTGATGGAGGAGGCGAAATCGCTGCTCCTGCGCTCGAACCTGCATGTGGCGGAGATTGCCTTCAAACTCGGGTTCACCGATGCGGCCTATTTCAACCGGTTTTTCCAGCGCCATGCGGAGATGGCGCCGGGAAAGTTTCGCCAGCTCAACAGTTCGATCCGCCGGCGCGGGCCGCGGGAGACGGCGTTTCACGCCTGGCCCTGAGGGCGGGCAGCAGTCAGCGGCGCATCGCGCGGCCGGTCTGGAACCCTTCGGCAAAGGCGCGCGCCATGCGCTCGAACGGGTCGGCAGCTGGCGCTTCGGGCGTGGATCGCAGATGCGCCGGACCTTGGGCCCCGTGCCCCAGCGGACGCCGGGAGCGGTGGGTCCGCGCGGCGCCGAATCCGAGTGCGAGGATGCCGCCGCCGGCATAGGTCAGCCCGATGACCAGCGCGGCGAATTGCGCATCGCGCACCGCATCGAGCACCATCCAGGCCGCGACGGTCAGGAACCCCGCGCCGACCGCCAGAAGCAGCGATCCGACCACGGCCCAAGCCGCGCGCCGGGCGCCCTCGGCAGCCTTGTCTTGCAATGCCTCCAGCATCCGTGCGCGCTCAGCGACGCGTGGCCAGGAGCCCGGCGAGGAAACCGGCCCCCGCGGCAAAGCCGACCGAGGCCATCGGGTTGGCGCGCACTGCGCGCTCGGCCCCGGCGACCGCATCGCGGGCCTGTGCCTGCGCCGCTTCGGCCTTGGCGATGCCAAGCTTCTTGGCCGCGTCGATCGAGTCCGAGGCCGCGACGCCAAGCTGTTCTTTCTGCGCCTGAGCGAAGTCCCCGAGTGTCGATGTGAGCTGGGCCACGTCGCTTTTCAGCGTGGCGATTTGCATCTCTAGGTCGGCGTAGGCTTTTTCGGCGTTTTTCTCTGCCGAACCGTTGGTTTGGGTGCGAGCCATGTCTGGCCTCCTTGCATCTGAAGTTGCCCCTACAACGCGCGACCGACCGAAAAGTTCCCTGAAAAATAGGGCCGAAAAATATCGGAACCAAGCGCAAACCGG
Organism: Poseidonocella sedimentorum; assembly: GCF_900116005.1. GTDB lineage: Bacteria > Pseudomonadota > Alphaproteobacteria > Rhodobacterales > Rhodobacteraceae > Poseidonocella > Poseidonocella sedimentorum. The sequence goes on along the minus strand of NZ_FOYI01000005.1, from coordinate 110,399 downwards.
CCACGTTGATCCCCCAGCAAGCGCCCCATGGCGCATCTTGAACCAAACCCTAGGAGGCTCCAATGCTTGGTTGGGCACTTACATTCCTCGTCGTGGCGATCATCGCCGCTGTCTTCGGCTTCGGTGGGATCGCGAGCGCGTCCGCCGGGATCGCACAATTCCTGTTCTTCGTGTTCCTGCTTCTCTTCGTCGTGGCTCTCGTGGCGCGGGCTGTCCGGGGCAAACCGCCGGTCTGACCCCGGCGCGTTTCACCCCTCCACTCCCCTCACGTGAGGACATTTCACGATGAAAGACGCACTCGATACCGTACCTCGCTCCACGCCGGTCAACTCCGGCGTGGACAAGCCTGCCGCGGTGGCCGACGGCCTCGCGCAGGCGCTGACCGACACCTACACGCTTCTACTCAAGACGCATGTCTACCACTGGAACGTCGAAGGGCCGCTGTTCTACAGCATTCATTCGCTGACCGAAGAGCAATATGGCGATCTGTTCGAGGCGACCGACGTGCTCGCCGAGCGGATCCGGGCTCTGGGCCAACTGGCGCCCATGTCCGTCAAGGCCGTGCTGAGCGACGCGCAGGTTGACGACGCGCCCAAGAACCCCACGGCCAAGGATATGGTCGAGGATCTGGCGAAGGGCCACGAAAAGCTCGCCAAACAGCTGCGCGGCCTGATCAGAGTGTCGGAAGAGCATGACGACGACGTCACCGCCGATCTCGCGACCGCGCGCGCCGCGTTTCACGAGAAGGCCACATGGATGCTGCGCGCCATCGCCAAGGAGTGACGCGCACCCAGTGTAGTTAACCAGTCTTCCCCAAAGGTACCAGTAAACTCAGCCCCGCCGGACGATCATCCGGCGGGGCTTTTTCGTACTGGGCATCGGCGCTGCGGCTCAGGCGTGCAGAGTCTCGGTGCTGGCGAAGAACATCGCCTGGCTCACGGCCGAGCGCACCTGCTCCTCGCTGTAGGGCTTGGTGATGACGAAGGCGGGCTCATGCCGCTCGCCGGTCAGCAGGCGCTCGGGGAAGGCGGTGATGAAGATCACCGGAATATCGCCCGCGGCGCCGAGGATGTCGTTGACCGCATCGATCCCGGAGGAGCCATCCGCAAGCTGGATGTCCGACAGGATCAGGTCCGGCTTCACCGCGGCGGCAAGCTTTACGGCCTCGTCCTTGATGCTGGCGACGCCGCTGATGCGGTGGCCCATGTCCGACACGATGCCTTGCAGATCGAGCGCGATGATCGCCTCATCCTCGATGACCATGACCTGCCCGCGCACGCTCTCGGCCATCTCGGCCTCGGCCACGGAGAGCAGATGCTCGACCTCATCGGTGTTGGTGCCCATGATCAGGGCAACCTCGTCCTTGGTGAAATCCTCGATGGAATAGAGCAGAAGCGCCTCGCGCGTGTTGGGCGTCAGCCGGCGCAAATGGGCCTGGGCCCGCTTGGCCAAACCGGTCTCGTCCTCGCCCGTCGGTGTGCCGGCGCTGGACCAGATCACGTGAAAGGTATGGAACAGGGCGACCTTGGGGTTGTCGATGCTGGCAAAGACCGAACGGTCATTGAGCAGGGCTTCCAACGTGGTCGCGGCATACTTGTCCCCCGTCTGCTGATCGCCGGTCAGCGCCCGCGCATATCTGCGCAGGTACGGCAGAAGCCCGGCCACGATTTCGGACAAGGTCTTCTCTGACGAAGCTGTAGACATTCAATTCGTCCTTTTTTTGCGTTATCTCGGGAACTGAACGCGCAGACAGAGCGTTGAGTTCCGAAAACTGTGTAAAATTTATGATCAACCCCACTCGACACGGACGTTAGCATGCAACCCCATGACGACAAGAACCTGGATGAGCAGATCGAAGAGAACTTGCGAAAGGTCTATCAAAAGACTCTTGAGGAAGACATCCCCGATCGGTTTCTCGACCTTCTGGACCAGCTCAAGCAGCAGGATGCCCAGAAATGAGCAGCAATGATGCCGCAGATCTCGATCCGCGCGATGAGATTGTCACCCATCTGCCGGCCATGCGGGCCTTTGCGCTCAGCCTGACCCGCAACCCCAGCCAGGCCGATGATCTGGTGCAGGACGCGGTGATCAAGGCGTGGAAAAACCTCGGGTCTTTCCAGGTCGGCACCAACATGCGCGCGTGGCTTTTCACCATTCTGCGCAACACCTTCTATTCCGATCGCCGCAAGGCGAAACGCGAAGTGCAGGACAGCGACGGCAGCTTTGCCGCGACCCTGTCACGCAAGCCCGATCATGACGGGCGGCTGGCTCTGGCTGATTTCGAAGTGGCCTTCGCCAAGCTCAACGACGAACAGCGCGAGGCGCTGGTGCTTGTGGGGGCATCAGGGTTCTCTTACGAAGAAGCCGCCGTTACCTGTGGTGTCGCCGTGGGCACCATCAAGAGCCGCGTCAATCGCGCGCGGCAGCGGTTGACCGAGCTGATGGAATTGAGCGACAGTGAGGCACTCGAACTGACCGACCAGGAAACCATGGCCGTTGTAACCGCCGGCCTTCCGGTGCGAGGGAGTGCTGCGTGATAGAAACCGTCCGGCGTCGGCCGTTTGACGGGCTGGGATTCAGGATCGCCGCGCTGTTGTCGCTGGCGCTGTTTCCAATCGGCCTGATCGCGGTATCCCTGACGCAGCAATTTACCAAGACCGCCGACCGGCGGGCCGAGACCGCGCTTCTGGCGCTCACCGCACAGGCCGCGGCGAGCGAAGAGGCCCTGATCCGTGCCGGCTTCGGCACCGCCAACGCGCTCGCCTCCGTGATCCCCTCGATCCGGGGCGATCAGGCCAACTGCAACTTCATCTTCGAAGACTACATCGCCAAGAACCCCGAATACTCCTTTGCCGGCTACGTCAATCAAAGCGGCATCGTGCAATGCGCCTCGGATTCGATCGGGTTCGACGTCCGGGACTACACGCTCTACAGGGTCATGCGCGCGCAGCCCGAACAGCGCAGCGATCTGATCCGCAATGCGCCCATCAGCAAGACCTCCGTGATCGTGCTCTCCTCCCCGGTGTTGCAGGACGGCGCCTTCGACGGCTACATCGCGGTCTCGCTGCCGCATAACGAGACGCGCGCGCGGCTTGAAACGCTCCCGTCCGAACGGCCCATCGAACTCATCACCTTCAACAACGAAGGTGAGATCCTGAGCGCCGAGGGCGGACTCGAGGGCGCCGAGGGGCGCCTGCCTGCCGAGAGGGATCTGCAAGACTTCATCGGCCAGACCCGGACATCCTTTTCCGGCGTCACGCGCAACGGTGAGGAACGGGTTTTCGCCGTGGTGCCGATCCAGCGCAATCAGGTCTATGCCATCGGCAGTTGGCCACGCGAGCATCTTGCCGTCGCGCCCGGCCTCGCGATGGCGAGCCCGCTGCTCTTTCCCATCGCCATGTGGATCACCAGCCTCGGGGTCGCCTATCTCGCGGTGCACCGGCTCGTCATCAAGCATATCAACCACCTGGGCCGCGACATGCGCCGCTTCGCCGCCACCCGGCGCCACGATGAGCAGCCCCTCGAAGCGGGTGTGCCCTATGAGCTGCGCGAAATCGACGCCGCCTGGCGCAATCTGGCCGAAACCATCGTCCGGGACGAGGCCGAGCTCGAAGACACGATCCACGACAAGACCGTGCTGCTCAAGGAGGTCCACCACCGGGTGAAGAACAACCTCCAACTCATCGCCTCCATCGTGAACATGAAGATCCGCAAGGCCAAGACGCCCGAGGCGCGCACCGCGCTCAAGGAGGTTCAGGGCCGCGTGATGAGCATCGCGACCGTGCACCGCAGCCTCTATGAGACAACCACGGAGGGCCGTGTGCGCGCCGATGAGCTGCTGCGCGGAACCGTCGGCAAATTGCTCGCGGGGAGCTCCCCGGGCGAGGCCGGGCTCGACAGTTCGGAGTCCTACGATGCCATCGTGCTCTATCCCGATCAGGCGGTGCCGCTTTCGCTTCTGGCCACCGAGGCCACGACCAACGCGCTCAAATACATGGGCCGTCCGAGCGACGAGCGCCCATCCTTCGACATCTCGCTCGAAAAGCTCACCTCCGAAGCCGCCCGGCTGACCGTGAGCAATTCCAAGGGCATCCCCCTTGTGCCGCCGGAACAGGTGCGCGGATCGGGGCTGGGCACGGGGCTGATCACCGCCTTTGCTCAACAGCTCGGCGGGACGCTCAATCTGGAGGACGAGGACGAGAGCTACTGTGTCTCGGTCGAGTTCCCGATTGCGAATTTCGATGAAACCCCCGCGAAAGCCGTGACCGAGGCCGATCTGGAACCTTCGGCCTAGCCGCGCGCCCGACCCCGGATAGAATAATGGCCAAGCCAGCACAGAAAATTCGAGGCCTTGAGGTGCTCGTCACCGCGGAGGATGCCTACCCCGTTCTCGAACGCGCGTTTTTGGGCGCGCGCCAGGAGGTGATCGCGGGGTTTCGGATTTTCGATCCCGAAACGCGGCTGCGCTCGGACGAATCGCGCGCGATCGGCGAGACGTGGATGGATCTTCTGGCCCATACGCTGGAGCGTGGTGTGCGCATCACCCTGCTGATCGGGGATTTCGATCCGGTCAACGCTCTGGAGCTTCATCGCGGGACATGGGCCGCCATTCGCCGGCTGTCGGGCCTGCGCGAGCTGGTCTCGCCCGGTTCGGCCCCGCTCGTGGCCCGCGCGATGCTGCATCCCGCACAGATCGGCCTGATCCCGCGCCTTGTCTTCGGGCCGCGCGCACGCGGGCGCATTCGCGCGATGCTGGCGGATGGGCTCGATCCCGGGCGCCAGGCGCCCGGGCTGATCCCGTGGTGCAAGGACACCAAGGATGGCCCGCGTCTGCGGCCCTTCGCCCTTCCCCGCCAGTACCCCGCCAGCCACCATCACAAGCTCGCCGTTTTTGACCGTGAGCGGCTCTACATCGGCGGGCTCGACCTCAACAACCGGCGCTATGACACCCACGCGCACGACCAGCCGACGCAGAAGACCTGGCACGATGTGCAGCTGATGCTCGGAGACCGCACGCTGGCCGAGGCCGGGCATCGCTATCTGGAGAGCCTTGCCGAGACCGTCGCCGGGGCCAAGCCGCCGCCGCCCGTGCCCGGCTTCCTGCGCAGCCAGTCGCAGCCGCGCCGCTTCGGCCTCACCCATATCTCGCCCCGTCCCGCCTTGCGCGAAATCCGCGCCGCGCATCTGCGCGAGATCGCGCGGGCCGAGCGGCTGATCTACCTCGAGACACAGTTCTTCCGGGACCGGGTCATCGCCCGCGCGCTCTGCCGCGCGGCGCGGCGCACCCCCGATCTCACCCTGATCATGACCCTGCCCGGCGCGCCGGAGGATGTGGCCTTCCACGGATCCGGCTCGCTCGATTCGCGCTTTGGCGAGAACCTGCAGGCGCGCTGCGTCACCAAGGTCCTCCGCGCCTTCGGGCCACGGGTGTTCTTCGGCGCGCCGGTCCAGCCGCGCCCCGTCCGCGCCGCGGATTCACAACAGGATCGCGCCCGGCTCGCCGGGGCCCCGCTGGTCTATGTCCATGCCAAGGTGTCGATTTTCGATCGCCGCGCGGCCATCGTCTCGTCGGCCAATCTCAACGGGCGGAGCCTGAATTGGGATTCAGAGGCCGGCGTGATCCTGCATCATCCCGAGGATGTCGCCCAGGTACAGCGCAAGGTCATGCGTCACTGGCTGCCCGAGACGGCTGGCCCGGAATTCCTCGACCCGCAAAGCGCCCATGCGGCATGGGCCGCGCTGGCCCGCGAAAACGCCGCCGGAGAGGCGGGGGCGCAGCGGGGGTTCATCGTCCCCTATCGGGTGGCGCCGGCGCGCAGGTTCGGCCGCCCGGTGCCCGGCGCGCCAGAAGCGATGGTCTGATCCCCGGTGAGCCCGTCATAGACGGCCACGCACCAGACCAGCAGCGGGATCGCGATGAACCCGCCGATCGGCCCCCAGAGCCAGAGCCAGAAGCACAAGGACAGGAAGATCAGGAGCGGGTTGACCCGTACCTGCCGGCCGACGAGCGTCGGGGTGATGAATTGCCCCTCCAGCGCGTTGAGCGTGACGAAGACCACCGGCGGCAACAGGGAGGCCCAGCCCTCGAAGGCGACAAGCCCGGCGGCAAGCAGCGCCACCGCGACAAGCGCCGGGCCGAGATAGAGGATGAAATTCATCCCCGCCGCCACGAACCCCCAGAGGATCGGGTTGGGCAAGCCGATGGCCCCGAGCGCCGCGGCCACGAGCACGCCGAAACATGTGTTGATGAGGCTGATGGTCAGGAAATAGTGCGAAACGCGGCGGTCCGCCGCACGCAGACAGGCCGCCGTGCGGGCCGCGGAGGTGTTGCGCAGATTTGCCGCCAGCCACTCGTAGACATCATCGCGCGAGAGCATGATGAAGAACAGCGAGCCCACGAAGACGAGGAACTGCGCCGCGAAGGCCGGGGCGGCAAAGAGCGCATCCCCTAGGGACGGCAACTCGATAGGCGCCGGTTTCTCGGCATCTTCCGCCGCCTCGGGGTCGATCGCCTTCTGGACCTCTTCGGTCATGTCCGAGATCCCGCGCATCACCCCGCGCACCTGTTCCATGCCTTCGCGCAGCTCGTTCTTGATCTTGGGGACCTGGCGGTAGGCGTCCGAGACGAGGGGTTCGGCGAGGAAGATGAGCCCGCCGAGCAGGCTCAGAGCGCAAAAGAAGCTGAGCAGGGCACTGAAGGAGTTGGGCAGGCCGCAGCGTTTCCAGAAGGCGGCGACCGGCGAAAGGACCACGGCGCAGACAAAGGCGAGAACGATGGGCGCCACGAGCCCCGCGGCGTATTCGAGCGCCCCCGCCGTGGCCAGCGCAGCGAGTACCAAAAGCGGCCACTGGCCCTGCAAGAAACGCTGCATTCGGGAGAACTCCTTTTCACGGTTCAACGCGGACCGGTTCATCTAGTTCCGTCGGGCGGATGGACTGGCAAAGAAAAAGGCCGCCCCGAGGTGGGGCGGCCAAGAACGCGATCACGTACCCTTGCGATCAGTACTCGTATTCAGGGCGCTCTTCGAGCTGCTCCTGCGTCGCACCGACGTAGACACGCAGGTCTCCGCCATCGGCGTCGCGCATGATTTTCATCTCGTCGAACGCAATCGCGATGCGGTGTTCGCCGAGCCCGAGGAACCCGCCGACATCCACGATGGATTTCTCGATCGTGCCGTCTTCGGCGACAGTCAGATCGGCCACTTCGCCGAGATGCTCGTCATTGGAGCCGTAGATCGGCGCGCCTTGCAGGTCTTCCGCGGTCAGCTCGTCGGCTTTGACCTCGGTGTACCCGGCGTATTCATTGGCCGGACGGTCCCACATCATGGGGGCGTCCTCGCCAGTGCGGTCGGCTTGGGCCACGCGGTCGGTTTCGGTCATGTCGGCGGCGGTGGTGCCGTCCATGGGTTCAACCTCAGATTGCGCGGTGCGGTCTGCTTCGCCCTCGGTCAGGATGTCCTGCTGCTCGTGCCACCAGCCGGCTTCCATACGCTCGAATTCCGGCGCGCTTTCCAGCGACTCGCGGGTGGCGTTGGTCGTCACGAAGTAGTCTTCGGCATCGTTGGCATCCTGGACGATGTTGAGCTCATCCATGTTCACCGCGACGGTCTTCTCGCCCATGCCGAGGAAGCCCCCGATGTCGAGCAGGACGGCCTTGACGCTGCCATCAGTGCTCAGCAGCAAGTCGCTGATTTCACCGACGTTATCCCATTCGTCCTGCATGAACTCTTCGCCGGGCTCAGCCATGTTGGCTTCCGAAACGTAGAGCGATTTGCCGATCAGCTCGCTGCCGAACAGGTCGGTCTGCTGCGATTGCTGGACAAAGGGCTGGTTGTCGGTTGCGCCGTATTCAGCGCCGATTTCGGCGCCCGCCTGGGCGTCGGTCGAGAGAGACGTTTGAGCCATTGCGGGGCCCGCAAGAAGCAGGGCCATGGCGCTCGTAGCAAGCATATGTCGCATGAGTGTTCTCCTATAGTCTGGTTCCGGTTCCGTATCGGGAACATTCCCGTTCCGGTTGCTCACACAACGCGGCCCCGGCGCCGGTTGTTCCAAAAATCTTTTCTCAAAATGCGCCGCCCAGGACACTCACGAGCAATGCCCCCAGGGCCGCATAGGCGGCGAGCGCCACCAGCACGAAAACCCCGTCACGCGTGACCAAACCGATGGCGATGAGGCTCACGCCCGCGCCGAGGATGGAGGAGCTGAAGGGGACAAATTCAAGCGCCGGCATGATCAGCCCGGAGAGGAAGCACACCCCCTGCGCCACGCGCGCACCGGGCGGCGTCACGATCGCCTGAAGCCGGTCGCGGCTGATCCCGTCGAGGAATTTCGCGGCGCGGGCGAGCCATTCGCTGGCTTTTTCCATCCGGTCGCCAGGCAGCTTGCGGCGCATCACCCAATCGGGCAGCCAGATGCTCTCGCGCCCGATCAGAAGCTGGAAACTGACCAGTGCGATGACGATCCCGCTCAGAGCCGAGAGCCCGGGAATGCCGCTCAGCGGCGTGGTGACGGCGAGCGCCGGCACCAGCAGCAGAGGGTTCAGCGCGTCGCGCCCCAGCCCGTCGACGATGTCCTCTACGCTGACCTTCTCGCGATCATGGGCGATGCGCCCGCTCTCGCGCAGGATATCGGTCACGGAGTGGATTTCGGCCTGGGGGCCGGACTGGTCGCTGGGCATCGGCGGTCCTATCGCTGAATCGGTCGGATCGGGCGCGGGGGCTGGGGCGCGCGCCCGCGCTTCATTGGGGAACAACCCGCCGCGCGACCGCTTGGTTCCCCTTGGCGGCCCAGCGCCGCGCGGATCCCTCCCGGTCGCCGCTCCAAATCTGCGCCGCCGAGGGCCGGTCGCACCGCGACGCCGGGGCAGTTCTGGCCAAGCACGGCGCGCTCCCCCATAGTGCGGCGCATGACCGCGCCGCTTAGCCCCGCTTCACGACCGTCGCGCAAACTGTTGCGCATCGCCCTGCTGCTGGCGGTGCTCGCGGGCACGGCGCTCGCGGCGCTGCCCCGGATCGAGCGCTACTTCCTCATCGAGACCGCCGAGCGCGAGGAGGCGACGCTGCGCCTTGCCACTGAGTCTCTGCGCGGGGCGCTCAACCGCTCCGAGGCCCTGCCCCGCCTTCTGGCCGAGCGGCCCATGCTCAAGCGCCTCCTGCGGGAACCGCAGAACGTCGGCCTTCTACCTTACGTCAACGAACAGCTGCGCCAGACCGCGCTTCAGCTCGACCTCGCCGATGTCTACGTGATGGATATCGACGGCACGACCATCGCCGCCTCCAACTATCGCCGCGACACCAGCTTTGTCGGCCAGACCTTCGACTATCGGCCCTATTTCACCGATGCGCTCCGCGACGGGATCGGCCGGTTTCACGCGCTCGGGGTGACCTCGGGCCAGCGCGGCTATTTCTTCGCGGCGCCGGTGGTGGACGGGGCTGAGGTGCTTGGCGTGGTGGCGGTCAAGATCCTGCTCGACAAGTTCGAGGCGGCCTGGCGCGATGCGCCCAACAAGTTCGTCGTCACCGACATGAACGAGGTGATTTTCCTCTCGGACCGGAGCGATTGGCATTTCCGGAGCTTCGGCGAGATCACCCCCGAGGCGCGCGACTATATCTCCCGCACGCGGCAATACCCGCTCGATGCGCTGATCCCGATCAGGACGGAGCGCCGCGCGCTGGATGACGGGCACGAGCTTTTGGCGGTGCGCGCGCCGGGTGGGCGGGAGAATTTCGTGGTCAACACCGGGCTGGTGGCGTCGGCGGGTTGGCGTGTTTCGGTTCTGACCCCAACGGGCCCGGCTCTGGCGCAGGCGCGTCAAACGCTGGCGATCAGCGTGCTCCTGGTCTGGAGCGCGGGTCTGCTCGGGGTGCTCTATCTACAGCGCCGCGCCCAACTGCTCGACCGGCTGGCACAGCAGCGGCGCTATCACGACCGGCTGGAACGGCGCGTCTCGGAGCGCACACGCGAGCTCAATGACGCCAACACGCAGCTCACCCGCGAGGTGGAGGACCGCCGCGCCGCTGAAGACAAGCTCCGCCGGACGCAAAAGGACCTCGTCCAGGCCGGCAAGCTCGCCGCCCTGGGCCAGATGTCCGCCGCGTTCAGCCATGAGTTCAACCAGCCGCTCGCCGCGGTGAAAGCCTATGCCGACAACGCCGTGACCTTCCTCGCCCGGGACCGGGTGAGCGAGGCGCGCGAGAATGTCCGGCTCATCTCGCAGATGGCCGACCGCATGGCCGCGATCTCCCGGCACCTGCGTAATTTCGCCCGCCGCCCACAAGACAAGATCGGCCCGGTCCCGGTACGCGCGGCCCTGCAGGATGCGCTCGATCTGCTCGCGCCGCAGCTCAATGCCTCGGGCGTGAAGGTCGTGTTCTCGCCGCCAGAGGCGGAGATCGAGGTGATGGGCGGGCGAGTGCGCTTGCAACAGGTCATCGTGAATCTGCTGACCAACGCGATTGACGCGATGGAGGCCGCCCCCGTGCGCCGGATCGACATCGGGATCGAGCGCCGCGAGGATCGCCTGACCTTGCGCCTGCGCGACCACGGGCCGGGGATAGACGAGGCGGCGCGGGATCAGCTGTTCGATCCGTTCTTCACCACCAAGGAAACCGGCAAGGGGCTCGGGCTGGGCCTCTCGATTTCCTACAACATCATCCGCGATTTCGGAGGGCGCATGAGCGCAGAGAACCACCCCGGCGGCGGCGCCGTCTTTACCGTCGATCTGGCCGTCGCGCCCCGAAGCGCCGCGGCCCGGGGCCAGAAGGCCTCCGCTGCGTGAGCACCGAGACCGCCCCGACAGAGACGATCCTGTTCGTCGATGATGAGGATCACCTGCGCCTCGCCGCCGCCCAGACGCTCCAGCTGGACGGGCTCGAGGCCCGCTGTTTCGCCGATCCGGCAGAGGCGCTGACCCATATCGCGCGCGATTTCGCCGGGGTGCTGGTGACAGATATCCGTATGCCGGGGATGGACGGCCAGGAGCTGATGCGCCGCGCGCTGGAGATCGACCCGGAGTTCCCGGTCATCCTCGTGACTGGCCATGGTGATATCGAGCTCGCGGTCAACTCGATGCGCGATGGCGCTTATGACTTTCTCGAAAAGCCCTTTGCGCCGGCCCGGCTGATCTCCGGGGTGCGCCGCGCGCTCGACAAGCGGCGGCTGACCATGGAGAACCGGCGCCTGCGCCGCCAGGTCGGCGCGCGCGATGTGACCGAAAGCCGCCTCACCGGGCGCAGCGACGTGATGGTCCGGCTGCGCGAGCGGATCCGCGCCATCGCCGCGACCGAGGCCGATGTGCTGATCGAAGGAGCGACGGGCACGGGCAAGGAGGTCGCGGCGCGCGCGCTCGCCCGCGCCTCGGCCCGGGCCAAGATGCCGTTTGTGCATATCAATTGCGCCGCACTGCCGCCGGAGTGGATCGAGAGCGAGCTCTTCGGCCACGAGGCCGGGGCCTTCCCCGGCGCGCTGCGCACCCGGTTCGGCAAGTTCGAGTTCGCCAAGGGCGGCACCATTTTCCTCGATGAAATAGAGAGCATGCCGCAGGCGATGCAGGCCAAACTCCTCGTCGCGATCCAGAACCGGACGATCACGCGGCTTGGCTCCAACGATCCCGTCCAACTCGACATCCGCATCATCGCCGCCAGCAAGCGCAACCTCGAAGAGGAGGTGCGCGAGGGGCGATTCCGGGCCGATCTTCTCTACCGGCTCAACGTGGTGCGGCTCTACGTCCCCACCCTTGCCGAGCGGCGCGAGGATATCCCCCGGCTTTTCGTGACGCTCGTGGGTGAGGCCGCCGCGCGCTACAAACTGGCGACGCCCGAGGTCCCCCACCACCTGCTCACCGCCGTGGCCGCGCGGGACTGGCCCGGCAATGTGCGCGAGCTGCGCAACATGGCCGATCGCTTCGTGCTCGGGCTCGATCTCGATATCGCCCCGGAGGGCCGCGCAGAGGGCCAGGCGCTCGCCAACCAGATCGCGGCCCATGAAAAGGCCCTGATCGCCGCCAGCCTCGCCGCCCATGGTGGCAGCCTCAAGGAAACCTACGAGGCGCTCGGGTTAAGTCGCAAGACTCTCTATGAAAAAATGCAGAAACACGGGCTCTCGCGCGCGCAGTTCATGCCGGAAAAGTAGCCGCCCGACGCCCGCCCCCGAGGGGCGCGCCGCCGCAATGTTCCGCGCGCGACCCATCGGCGCGGCCCGAATGTGTCGATATCCACCCATTCGCCAAAGAAACTCGGCCGGTGGCGCAGATTCCTTTGCCCCCCGGCTTGAGCGGCGCGCGCCCCCTGCGTCCTAAATGCGCACGCATGGCGGTCATTGGCCGCCTCTGACTGGAGGAGAGACAAGATGTCATTTTCGAAATTCACCGCGATCGCGGCCGCATCGGTTGTGAGCGCATCGGCGGTTTTCGCTGACGATCACGTGGATCGCACCGGCTGGCCCGAGAGCTTCACCGTCGGCACCGCGAGCCAAGGCGGCACCTACTTCGCCTATGGCTCCGGCTGGGCCAACCTTGTGGCCGAAGAGCTCGGCCTCACCGGCGGCGGCGAAGTGACCGGCGGCCCGATGCAGAACATGGCGCTGGTGCACACCGGCGAAGCCCAGTTCGGCATGACCACCATGGGCCCGGCGATGGAATCGCTTCTCGGCACCAACCCGATCGCACCGGGCCTGCAGATGACCAACGCCTGCGCGATGTTCCCGATGTACCAGACCCCGTTCAGCGTCACGGCGCTGTCGTCCTCGGGCATCACCACGATCGCCGATATCCCGGCGGGCGCCAAGATCGGCTTTGGCCCGGCGGGCTCCACCTCCGACACCTACTTCCCGCGGATGATGGATGAGCTCGGCGTCGACTACGAGCGCCGCAACGGCGGCTGGTCCGACCTCGGCGGTCAGCTTCAGGACGGGCTCCTGGACGTGATCGCCTTCGCGGCCGGTGTTCCGGTCCCGGCGGTGAGCCAGCTCGAAGTGCAGACGGACGTGAACATCATCGAGTTCACCGAAGAGGAACAGGCCAAGATCATGGCGGCCTTCCCGGTCTCCGAGTTCAACATCGCGGCCGACACCTACAGCACGCTCGAGTCGGATGCGCGCTCGGTCTCCATGTGGAACTTCTCCATCGCCAACTGCGATCTGCCGGAGAGCTTCGTCTACGCCGTGGTCGACACCGTCATGTCCGACAACGAGCGGATGGTGAACATCCACCGCGCGGCCCGTTCGACCCTGCCGGAAAACTGGGACAAGAACAAAGTCCTCGACTGGCACCCCGGCGCGGCGCGCTGGTTCATCGAGAACGCGGGCGCCACGATCCCGGAGAACATGATCCGCTGACCTCAGGCCAAATGACCTGACAAGAGCCGCACCCGCCCGCGCGCGGGTGCGGCATGACGTGCTTTTCGTGCCCGGGACAGAATGTGCCGCCCGGTGGAGGACAACATGAGCCAAGCTACAGCAAATCAAGACGAAATCGTTCTGGCCGAAGGGGTCGACGAGGAGCCCGTCGAACGCAACCGCCGCCTCTTCGAGGGGCTCGGCATGATCCTGATCACCGCCCTCGCGACGCTCTACGCCGCGTTCCACATGATTGCGCTCAACGGCGTGTCGATTTCCGACTACACCGGGATCGAGATCCCCTTCCTGCCGCAATTCCCGCTGGAGACTTGGAACTTCCGCATCATCCACATCGCGGGCGCGCTGGCGCTCGGCTTCCTGCTCTTCGCCTCCCGGCTCTTCACCGACGAGGCCCGCCCTGCGACGCCGCTGCTCTCCAAGGCCGGGCTCTTGCTGCTCGCCCCCGCGGCCGTTGCCATTTACGCGGTCATCACCTTCATCAACCTGATCAACTCAGGCACCTTGCCCGTCATGGGCGGGCTGACCACCTGGGCGGCCTTTCCGGGGACGGAAATCTATGGCCGGGAAGTGACGCTCTTCGGCTTCCCGCTCCTGATCGCGACCCTCGGCGCCATCGTGCTCGGCTGGGTCGAAAACGCCCCCCGCGCGCGTTTCGCCACCGCTGACATCGTGCTCGCTATCTGCGCGCTCATCGTCGCGGGCTATCTCGTCGCGATCTACAGCACCGCCGCGCGCAACTCGGTGGGCACGCCCTTCGTCCCCATCGGCGTCGCCTTCGCCGCAACCGCCGGCACGGCGATGATCCTCGAACTGACCCGCCGCGTTGCCGGCCTCGCGCTCGTCGTGATCACCGGCGTCTTCCTCGCCTATACCTTCACGGCGCATCTGCTTCCCGGCATCCTCGCGGTCCAGAACCCCTACACATGGCAGCGCTTCTTCGGCCACGTCTACTCCGACGCGGGCATCCTCGGGCCGACCACCGCCGTCTCCTCGACCTACATCATTCTCTTCATCATCTTCGCGGCCTTCCTGCAGGCCTCCAAGGTCGGGGATTACTTCGTCAACTTCGCCTTCGCCGCCGCCGGGCGCGCGCGGGGCGGACCGGCCAAGGTGGCGATCTTCGCGTCGGGGCTCATGGGCATGATCAACGGGACCAGCGCGGGCAACGTGGTGGCCACGGGCTCGCTCACGATTCCGCTGATGAAGAAGGTCGGCTACCACAAGAAGACCGCCGGCGCGATCGAGGCCGCCGCCTCGACCGGCGGGCAAATCATGCCGCCGATCATGGGCGCGGGCGCCTTCATCATGGCCGAAATCACCGGCATCCCCTATACCGATATCGCCGTCGCCGCGATCATCCCGGCGATCCTGTACTTCGCCTCGATCTACTTCATGGTCGATCTCGAAGCCGCCAAGCTCGGGATGCGGGGCATGCGGGAGGATGAGCTGCCGAAACTGAAAAAGCTCATCCGCCAGGTCTATCTCTTCATCCCGATCATCATCCTGATCGTCGCGCTTTTCATGGGCTACTCGGTGATCCGCGCCGGGACATTGGCCACCGTGGCCGCCGCGGTCGTCAGCTGGCTCACACCCAGCCGAATGGGCCTCGCCGCCATCCTGCGGGCCTTCAACCTCGCCGGGATCATGTCGGTCCAGATCATCGCGGTCTGTGCCTGCGCGGGGATCATCGTGGGCGTCATCTCCCTCACCGGGGTCGGAGCGCGCTTCTCCTCGATGCTGCTCGATATCGCCGCCACGTCCCAGCTTCTGGCGCTCTTCTTCGCCATGTGCATCGCGATCCTGCTGGGCATGGGCATGCCGACCACCGCCGCCTATGCGGTCGCCGCCTCCGTCGTGGCCCCCGGCCTCGTGGACCTCGGCATCCCCCAGCTCACGGCACATTTCTTCGTCTTCTACTTCGCCGTGGTCTCGGCCATCACCCCGCCGGTCGCGCTCGCCTCCTATGCCGCGGCGGGCATCTCCGGCTCCAACCCGATGGAGACCTCCGTGGCCTCCTTCATGATCGGCATCTCGGCCTTCGTCGTGCCGTTCATGTTCTTCTACAACGCCGCCATCCTGATGGACGGAACGTGGTTCGAGGTCGGCCGCGCGGCCATCACCGCGACGTTCGGCGTCTTCCTGCTGTCCTCGGGGGTGCAGGGCTGGTTCGTCGGGGGGCGCGTGGCGTGGTTCATGCGGGTCGGGCTGATCGCGGCGGCGCTCTTCATGATCGAAGGCGGGCTCATCTCGGACCTGATCGGCCTCGTCTTCGCCGGTGGGCTCTATGCGCTGCAAAAGCTGGTGCGGCCGGCGCCCGACGCCACCCTGGACGTGCGCGGCGCAGATTGACGCCGAACTGACGCAGACAAGAAAAAGGGGCGGATCACTCCGCCCCTTTCGCATTTCAGGGATACCAAACCTGAAATCAGAACCCGTAGACCAGCGAGACGCCGAGGGAGTTGTCTGCCGCGTCGAAGTCTTCCAGCGGGTTGTCGTTCCACTCGGAGCGATAGGAGACGCGGGTCGAGACAGCATCGGTCACGCGGAAGTTGACGCCAAGATCGTTGGTGACCAGCGTGTCCTGTTCGGAGAACAGGATGTCGGTGTCATTGGTCAGCGTCGTGTTCTCGTTGATCGCGATGTAGTAACGCGAGGAGACGATGCCCGCGGTCTCGGTGGTGTCGTTGCCGTCCTGATCTTCGATGTAGCGCACGCCGGGGCCAGCCTGAAGGCGCCAGGTCTGCTTGGAGTCGTTGACAACCCGATAGCCCGGGCCGAAGCCGAGGAAGGCGTCGTAGCGGTTGCTGTCGAAGGCGTCGTAGCGCACGGAGCCGAGGCCGAAGACGTAGAAATCTTCAGAGAAGTAGCGGTTCGCGTCATAGGTGACGAAGGCTTCTTCCTTGTTTTTCACGTCATTGTCTTCGGCGAGTTCGACGGCGAAACCGAAGGTGTGGTTCCACGGGCCGTTGCCGTAGCGGAAGCGGCCGGCGAGGTCGAGGTCGGCGGTGTCGGTGTTGCCCGAGGTGGCCGAGAGGCCCATCGCGACGCTGCCTGCCCAGCCTTGGGCGTATTGGTTGCCCGCACGGTCGCGGACATCGGCGTTGGAGAGATCGTCTGCGACGTCTTCCTGAATGTCGTCGATACGGTCGTCGAGCGCGTCGACGCCGGTGAGGGCGCCCTGTGCGAACACAGGTGCAGCCACGATGAGCGCCAGCAGGGACGCGGCCAGAACATTACGGTGTTGCATGGGTCTATCCTTTCACAACAGAATTCTTTGACCCGACCTGAGAGGCCGGGAGCATTGCTGCTGGGTTGGGACATACGGCGGGGGTTAAGGTGAGAAAAATTTAAAATAATCAGGGATAAAACGAGTTATGCTCACTTCATTCCAACTCGCCCGAAAGTGCAGCAGATCCAAGCACTTCCACGGCCTGGCCGCCGCTGATCTCCGAAAGTTCCGCCTTGACCGCCGAATGATCGGCCTCAATCTGCGACTTTATTGCAACAAGTCCGCGCTCGGCCCCCTCTCTGATCTCCGGATCGAGGTCATCGCGCCAGATCGACCAGACCGGATAGGGAAACATCGGCGCGTCCGGCACGAGGAAAAGCTGGCCCGCATCGAGGTATCGCTTGATGTAGCGCGCCGGCAGGTAGGCGGCCGCGTGGCGGGAGATGACATACTCCGCCACCATCGCACCGAGCGACATCGTCAGCCCGGAATTCGTGAGCTGGGGCAGCTCCTGCGCGTGGGCATGGACAAACTCCGGGCCCCAGTCGACGAAGACATAGTTCCCCGGAATCTCGTCGAGCCGCGCCTCCCAGGAGGCCGCGAGGACGAGCTCTTCATCGAGCAGCTTGCTGGCGCTGAGACCCGGGCGCAGCTGCGGGCTGTACATCAGGCCGACCTGCACCAATCCCTCGACGAGAAACCGCATGATCCGGTCCGGCATCCCGAGTTCCGCGCGGATGTTGAGCGTCGGCATGTCCTGCTGCATCCGGTCGATCCAGCCAAACCCGAGCCGCGGCCAAAGCGAATATTGCGCGCCGATGCTGAGCGAACGCGTGTAGCCTTCTGGGATGCCGACCTGCTGGCGCGCCTCTTCCCAGATCTTGACCAGCGAGAGGGCATAGCGTTCGAACTCCCGGCCCGCGGGGGTCAGCTCCGCGCCGGCCTTGGACCGGGTGAAAAGCTGTTTGCCGAGATCGCTCTCCAGCCGCGCGATGCGCAGGCTGACCGCCGATTGCGTTACGAAGAGCCGTTCGCTGGCGTTGACGAAAGACCCCGACGCGGCAACTTCGAGGAAGGTACGGATGAGGGCGATGTCCAAGAGAGCCTCCTGTGGGGCGGGCCGTCGCCAAACTGGCGCAGCCCCACCCTATCCACAAGCGATCCTCACCTCAAAGCCGTTTACCTCACGCGGGAATAGAACCGCGCCTGCTCGGCCCGGCCAAATTCGAAGGTCACGGTCTCCCACTCCAGCTGAAGCCGCTTGAGCGCGTCTTCGGGCCGCGCGGCCCCGCTGATGGCGGAGAAGACATGCTCGTTGAGCCCGGCCATGTAGTTGCCATGTCCGGGAATGTAGAGGTCCGGGCCCGCAGCGCGCATCGCCGCTTCGTGCTCGCGCAGGAAGCTGTCGCCGTAGACCTCCCGGACCTTGGGCGAGCGATAGTGGCTTTCGTGGAACGGGTCGAAGAAGCCGCCCACCTGCTCGACCGCGAGGGTCGAGATTTCCGGCGTCATCGCCAGCACGCTGAGCAGGAACCCTAGCTCTGGCTGCTGCGCGCTTTGCGGCAGGACGAAGGACCAGCCCCAGTTGAAATACCCGTTCCCGCTGCCCGCGCCCTTGGGCAAGGGGGCGTGGCTGAGCTTGCCGCGCAGGGGCGAGCCTTCCTGTTGAAAGGACTTTTGCGAACCGCCCCAGCCGATATTGGCGAGGATGGTGTTTTCCTTGTAGATCTGCCAGTTCTCGAAGAGCCCCGCGGTGAGGGATCTGGGGTGCTGCGAGGCGCCCGAGCGGATCATGTCCTCGATGACCTTGATCGCCGCGTCGCTCTGGAACGTCGGCACCATCCCCTCGCCAAACAGCGGCACCCCCTCGGCCTGAAGCCGCGAGATGTATTCCCACCCGACATATCCCGCCTGGCGGAAGAGCAGGCCGCCCCAGATATCGTCTTCCGGGCGGTTGAAAAACGCCATCATCTCATCGAACTCGCCCCAGGTCTGCGGCGTCGCCAATGTCCGGCCATGGCGGTCTTCGAAGGCGGCCATCTCTTCGGGGTCCCGCAGCAGATCGTCGTGGAAAAACAGCAGGTAGACATCGCCATCGGTCTGGAAGCCGAAGTGCTGATCGCGGAAGACATCGCCGTGGGTGTAGAGGTGGCCCGCCGGATCGTAGAGATCGGGATAGCGCTCGAGGAACGGGTCCATTGGCTGCACCACGCCGAGATGGATCAGATCGGGCAATCCGAAAGTCGCGGGGAGGGCCACATCATGCGCACCGCTGCTCAGAAGCGCGTCCTCGGTGAGCCGCGTGTTGATGTCGTCCACATGGGTCACGGTGGTCTCGACCGCGACGCCGCTCAGCCGCGTGAATGCCTCAAGGATCGGTGCGAGATTGTCGCCGCTGCCCTCGGGAAGCATGAGCCGCAACGGACCGCTGGCCTCGGCCCCGACCCGGGCGAGATGCGCCCCGACCGCATCGATGTGGACAGCGTTCGCCCTTGGCGAAAACCCCGTCGTGAAACCGGACGCAAGCAACCCGGACAATACCGTTCGACGCGAAACCATCATACCGCAACTCTACCTTGAGTTTATACCAATGTTAACGCTTTATGAACTTAAACTGGTTACCGAATCCTTACCCGGTCGGCAGAAGGAGGCCAGCTTGCAGGCGCAGACATCGGCCCAAGGGTCCAGCCTCGTTGCACGGATGCGACTTTCGATCGGCATCATCGCCGGGCTTGCATTCTTCGTTGTCGGCCTGTCGGCGCTGGCGCTCTACGAGGTGGGCAAGGAGCGCGAAGAGCTTATCGAGATCAACCTCTCGACGCTTCTGGAACTCGACCGGATTCACGCCCTGTTGCCGCGGGTCGTCAGCGCCCTGCTCCTGCGCCAGGAATTGGCGGGCAGCGCCGCGCCTCTGGGCGAGAGCGACATTCCCCTGCCGGATCTGAACATCACGCTGGCAGAAATCCGCCATCACGCCGAACGTCTGGCCGAGATTGAAATGTCCGAGGCAGGCGCCGAATTCGCCGGAGACCTCGAAGTGGTGATCGCCGGGGCGGAAGACCTCGCCGCGCTGGACAAGGAGCTCGATCTGACGCGCGGACGCCTGCGGCAGCTGTTCGATCCGGTCGCGCAGGAGCTTGAAACGGCCGAGCGCCTGATCGTGGAAATGCGTGAGGAGGCCGATATCCGGCTCAAGTCGAGCGACACGATTCTGCCAGACGACGTTCGCCGCTATGTCCTGCTCGAAAACGCCCTGCGGGAGCTCTATGCGACGCAGGTTGCCTTCGATAACCTCAGCCAGACAACGTCGCAGGAAGATGTCGCGCGGGAGAGCGCGCTCCTGCGCATCCATGTTCGCGACATCGTCTACATCCTCGCGCGGCTCTCCCCCTCCGAACAGCGCCAGTCCCTCGTTCAGGCGGTCCAACGGTTGCGCGCATTGGTCTTCGAAACCGCCGTGCTCAGCGAATTGGCTGAACAGGCGAACCTGCTCGATCGGGCGACCGTCAACAGGAACGAGCTTCTGCTCAACCTCGAGGAATTTCAGAACTCCCTGACCCAGATCGCAGAGAGCCAGGCCGAATTGGTGTTTCGCCGCGGTGAGGAACTCTCCAACAAGACCCGGTTCTTCTACGGCCTTCTGATCACACTCGCGCTCGGGGTTCTTCTTGCAACGGGTTTGGCCTCCTACCAAGTGCTCGAAAAGGGCGTGGCCCGGCGGATTCGGGCTTTGGAGAAAAACCTCGATCAGCTCAAGGCCGGCACAAAGGCGCGGCTTGCCCTTCACGGCCCCACTGACGAGCTTACGCGGATCAACGAGGCACTCAACGAGTTGCGCCGCCAGACCCTCGCCCGCGATCGCATGGAGGCCGATCTGCGATCGGCGATGGAACAAGCGACCGAGACGGCGCAGGCCAAGACGCAGTTCCTGTCGACCATGAGCCACGAGGTGCGCACGCCGCTCAATGCGATCATCGGGCTCTTCGAGCTGCTGGAGACCTCCGCCATCCCCGAGCGGCAGCAACTGCGCGCCACGAATGGCAAGCAGGCAGGAGAGAAGCTTCTGGGATTGCTCAACAATGTGCTCGATGCCTCGCGGATCGACACCGATGCGCTGCACATCAGCCACGCCCGCTTCGATGCGAGCGACCTGCGCGATGATATCGAAACCGCGCTCGAAGGCCGCGCGGCAAGATCGGGCAGCACCGTCACCGGAAAAATGATCTGGCCCGCGGATATTCCCAAACATTTGTTTGGTGATCTCTACAGAATTCGACAGGTCATTTACAATCTCGTCGACAATGCTTTTCGGTTCACCCCAAATGGGACGGTTACAGTTGAAATTTCTTTTGAACCCACCCCGGACGCGACTTTGAGAGTCGCCGTTCGCGACGAAGGAATCGGAATTCCGGCCGATCAGATCGCCCGAATCTTCGAACCTTTCACGCAGGTTGAGGACGGAATGCGCCGCAAAGTGGGGGGCAGCGGATTGGGGCTTTCCATTTCGCGCTCTCTGGTTAACCTTATGGGGGGCTCACTTTCTGTCACCTCTGAAGAGGGGCGGGGAACGGAGTTTGTATTCACCGTGCCAAATGCTCTATACTCCGATGAGAAACCGAGGGAGAATCAGCTTGCCTAGCCAAATTCTTGTCGTTGAGGACGACCCGCTTAGTCGCTTCATGATGTCCGAGATGCTTGAAGATCTCGGCTATGATGCGATTTTTGCGGAGGACGGCGAGCTTGGTGTGCAAGCGGCGAAGAACGGTTCGTGCCCGGTTGACCTGATCCTGATGGATATTCACCTGCCCAAGAAATCGGGGCAGGAGGCCGTGAACGAGATTCGCGCCCTGCCCGATCATCCGCCGCGGAATATCCCGATCATTGCCGTCTCTGCTGACGGGCGCTGGCAGGATGCGGAGCGCGTCAAGGATTATGGCTTCACCAGCGCTGTGGCGAAGCCGGTTCGCATGGCGGACCTTCGGGCGCTGTTGAGCTTACATCTCTAGCGATCCCTGACCTTGCTTAAAAGGTCAGGTTTAATCGCTTTCAGTCCTTTATCAGGGGTATTTACGACCGGGCGCTCATCTCTGCAGATGGGCACGCGTCCCGATGCGTCAAATGATCGGCCATCGCCCGAAGATCGCGCAAATCCACCGGCTTACGCAACAACCAGCTCACGCCCTTGGCCACCTCGGTATGTTCGCCGTGGGCCATGACCCCGGATCCGGTGATCATGAGAATGGGCAGGTTCGGCGTCCGGACGCTGATCCAGTCCGACAAACTGATAGTACTGCCATCATCGACGAACAGATCGAGGATCACCAGATCATAGGTTTTTCGGAGCAACCTCGATGTCGCTTCCTTGGTTGAGGCCACCGTCTCGCATTCGAATTTCGAATCGGACAGAACCTCGCTCCAGAGAAACGCCAGCTGCGGACAATCTTCAACAATAAGAACTTGCAACACGAAACCTCCTGCCTGCGCGTTTATCTAGCCTCAAAGTGGTAAACGCTTGGTTAATGTCCGCGCACGCGCGCACCCCGTCCGGGAACTATCGTGTGGACTCAGCTCGCTAGACGAAACGTTTAATCTCGCCCTATTATTAAAAGAGATTGGGCGACCTCCAAATTCAATCCAAAGCGCTTTATGGTTGACAAAATCTTATTAATGAAGCCTTAATTGGAAGTGTGTTGAGGAGTATCACGGTGTCCCAGTTCAAGCCGCATCTCATTTTAGTTGAAGACGATCACGAACTTGCGCATTTCTACGCCGAAGTGGCGTTTGAAAACGGATGGCAAGTCACCAGATGTTCAACCGGCTATGAGCTGATCGACACGCTCAAAGTCGATCCCGGCCCGGCGATGTTGCTCATTGATGTACACCTTCCCGAAATGGATGGTATCGAGGTGATCGACCATATCTCGCATCTCGCGTCATCGCTGCGGATCCGGTTCGTGACCGGGGGCGAAGCGGCCTATATCATCGCGGCCCGCATGATCGCCGATGCGCGTTCTCTCAACACCGGGCGCAATCTTTTCAAACCGGTAAGCGCGGAAGATCTGTCGACCCTGCTTCATTCCGAAGAGATGGAATTGCAGCGCCTCGCCGCCTGCGCCTGACCACAGATTTCCACGTCGTGAGCCTTACTCAGCGGCGGCCTTGCCCGATCGCGCCAGAGCGCTGATCGCGCGATCCTGGGACAAGAAGACCTCGCCGCTCAGGTGATCGAGGAAGTGGCTTTTTTCGAGCTTGTCCATCACCGGCCCCTTCACCTCGCTCAGATGCAGCTTGATGCCCATGTCGCTGAGCCGCGCGTCGATGGCCTCAAGGCTTTCCAGCGCCGAGAAGTCGATCGCGTTCACCGCCGAACACAGCAGCACCACATGCCGGATCTCCGGCGCGCTGGCGACGCGGGCATAGATGTAGTCCTCAAGGAACCGTGCGTTGGCGAAGTAGAGGCTCTCGTCCACCCGAAGCGTGACGATGGTCGGATCGCACTCGACGTCATGGCGGTGAATGTTGCGGAAATGCTCGGTCCCCGGAACACGGCCCACCTCGGCCACATGCGGGCGCGAGGTATGAAAGAGGTGCAACCCGATGGAGAGCGCGACCCCGGCAGAGACGCCGGTTTCGACCCCGGCCAGAAGGGTGATGAGGATCGTCACCGCGACGGCGGCGAAGTCGGCCTTAGAATAGGCCCAGGCCTTGCGCAGGATCGAGAAGTCGACGAGCGAGAGCACCGCGACGACGATGGTGGCGGCGAGCGTGGCTTTGGGCAGGAAGTAGAACAGCGGCGTGAGCGCGACGGCGGCGATGGTCAGGCCGACCGCGGTAAAGGCCCCGGCGGCCGGGGTCTCGGCGCCGACATCGTAGTTCACGACCGATCGCGCGAAGCCTCCCGTGACCGGGTAGCCGCCGGTGAAGGCCGCGCCGATATTGGCGGCGCCAAGGCCGATCAGCTCCTGATCCGGATCGATCCGCTGGCGTTTCTTGGCCGCAAGCGTCTGGGCGACGGAGATGGATTCGACGAACCCGATGATCGAAATGAGCAGCGCCGGCATGAAGAGTTCGGAGATCAGCGCCATGTCAATGGGCGGGAATGTCAGCGGCGGCAGCGCGCGCGGCACCTCTCCGATGATCGCAACCCCGCGGCTCTCGAGCGCGAACCCGGCGGTGAGCAGCGTGGTGACGACGACAGCGGCGACGGGTCCGGCCTTGGTGAGGATATCGGCGAGAATTCCCCGGATTCCGAGCCTGTGGAGCAAGGGTTTGAGCCCCTTGCGGACCCAGAAGAGAAACCCTGTCGCCCCCACCCCGAGCGCCAGCGTGATGGGATTTATCTCGCCGAGATGGGCGCCGAGCGAGCCGAGCAGCGCGGGCAGGCTGTGGCCATGGGCGTCGATCCCCAGCAGGTGCTTGACCTGGGTGAGCGCGATGAGGATGCCCGATGCGGTGATAAACCCGGCGATGACCGGGTGGCTGAGGAAGTTGGCGAGAAAGCCGAGACGGAGCAGCCCGAGACCCAGCAGCATGAGCCCCGACATGAAGGCCAGGAGGAGCGCCGCGGCGGCATAGCCCGCCGTCCCCTGTTCGACCACGTTGCCGATGGCCGCCGCCGTCATGAGCGAGACGACCGCCACCGGCCCGACGGCCAGCGCGCGGCTTGTCCCGAACACCGAATAGAGCAGGATCGGCACGATCGACGCATAGATCCCCGCCTCGGGCGGCAGGCCCGCCAGAAGCGCGTAGGCAAGCGATTGCGGGATGAGCATGATCGTGACGATCACCGCGGCGACGAGGTCGTTGGTCAGGGCTGTCTTGTTGTAGGTCCGGCCCCAGTCGAGGATGGGGAAATAGCGCTGCATGGGGTGTCCCGCCTCTTGTTTATTGGCCGTCGCCGGATGGCGCGGCGTGGTGGCCCGCTTGCGCGATGCGCGCGGCCAGCCCGTCGAGATCATACCCCGCCGACTTGGTCGCGGCGAGGATGTCGGCGAGGGTGCGTTCGCCGGCGGCACCGAGCGACCAGAGCGTGGCCGAACGCGTACCGGTGCGGCAATAGGCCATGACCGGGCCGGGCAGGTCCCGGAGCATCCCGGCAAAGCGGGCGGCATCCTCATCGCGGAATTCGCCGGGAGTCACCGGCAGGTAGCGCGCCACCAGACCCGCCGCCTCGGCAGCCTTGGCGATCTCGGCAAAGTTCGGCTGGCCCGGCTCCTCGCCATCGGGCCGGTTGCAGACAACCGCGCCGAAACCCTGTCGCTTGAGCTCCGCCATGTCGGCGGGGCTGAGTTGGGGCGCGACGCTGAGCGCCGCATCGATCCTGTTGATCTGCATCACATCACCTCAGAGCTTGTTCACTGGCACTTTGAGCATCGGATCGCCCTCCGCGTCCCGGGGCACCTCGCCCGCGCGCATGTTGACCTGCAGCGAAGGGATGATGAGCTTGGGCATGTCGAGCGCGGCATCCCGCTCGGTACGGAACTTGATGAAGGCCTCCCGGCTTTTGCCTTCGCCCACGTGGATGTTCTTGGTCTTCTGTTCCGCGACGGTCGTCTCCCAGGCGACGGGGCGGCCGCCTGGCCCGTAGTCGTGGCACATGAAGAGGCGCATCTCGTCGGGCAGGCTCAGCACTTTCTGGATGCTGTCATAGAGCTCGCCCGCATCGCCGCCGGGGAAATCCGCGCGGGCCGAGCCGCCGTCGGGCATGAAGAGCGTATCGCCGACAAAGGCCGCGTTGCCCATCACATGGACCATGCAGGCGGGCGTATGGCCCGGCGTGTAGATCGCGAAACACGCCATCTCGCCGACCTTGTAGCGGTCGCCGTCCTTGAAGAGCGCATCGAACTGCGAGCCGTCGCGCTCGAACTCGGTGCCCTCGTTGAAGACCTTGCCGAAGGTCTCCTGCACCACGGTGATCTTCTCGCCAACGCCGATCTTGCCGCCGAGCTTTTCCTGGATGTAGGGCGCGGCGGAGAGGTGATCGGCGTGGACGTGAGTCTCGATGATCCACTCCAGCTTGAGGCCTTCGGCGCGGATATAGTCGATCACCCGGTCGGCGCTCTCGAAGCTGAGGTGGCCGGCGGCGTAGTCGAAGTCGAGCACGCTGTCGATCACGGCGCAGGCGTCGCTCGCCGGGTCCTTCACCACATAGGTGAAGGTGTTGGTCGGCGCATCGAAGAAGGTCTCGATCCGCGGCGTGACGGTCATGTTGACAGGGTAGGTCATGGTATCCTCCGGTCAGGTCAGCTGGCGCGGCGCGTTGCGAGCAGCGTGCGGCGGTGGGTGTATTGCCGGCCGAGCCAGATGCCGGCGGCCATCATCACGAAGAAGACAAGCACGTCGACGCGGCCGGTCCCGAGCGCGGGGATCGCGCCGCCGGGGCAGAGCCCGGTGATGCCCCATCCGACGCCGAAGATCGCCGCGCCCGCGACGAGGCGGCCGTCGATCTTGGTGGAAAGCGGCAGGTGGAATTGGGTGTCGATCACCGGCGCGGGGCGTTTGAGCACCAGCCGGTAGCCGAAGAAGGCCACAAGAACGGCGCCGCCCATGACGAAGGCGAGGCTGGGATCCCAGCTACCGGCGACGTCGAAGAAATTCGCGACCTTGGCCGGATCCATCATGCCGGAAATCGCGATGCCCGTGCCGAAGACGAGCCCGATGAGATAGTGGATGACAAGGCGCATGGTTCAGATCCCTCCCAGCACGTGGCGGATGATGTAGATGGTGATCGCGGTGGTGAGCATGAAGGTCGGCACGGCAACCAGCGAGCGCGGCGAGAGGCGCGCGAGGCCGCAGACGCCGTGGCCCGAGGTGCAGCCGGAGCCGAGCGTCACGCCGAAGCCGACGATGACGCCGCCGATGGCGATGGCGGGCAGCGAGGACACCATGGTGATGGCCGGGATCTGGCCGGTGATGAGGGCCACCGCGAGGGGGCCGGAGATCATGCCCGCGAGCGTCGCGACGCGCCAGCCGCGATCGCCGGGCGCATTGGGGGAAATCACGCCGGCGAGCACGCCGGTCGCGCCGAAGATACGGCCCGCGTAGGCCATGAGAAGCACCACGGCGAGGCCGATCAGAAGGCCGCCGCCGAAGGACATCAGGGGGGTGAACTGGGTGACTGGGGTCATTTGCAGGTCCGGATGTTGAAGATTGCGTAGATCGGGCAGAGGCGCAGCGCCGCGGTGGCGAGGAAGACCAGCCCGATGATCAGGGAAATGCCCGTCCAGAAGCCGCCAAGCGGGGCGAGGAGGGGCAAGGCAAGCAGGGCGAGCCCGAGCAGGACGCGCAGCGCGCGATCGAGTGTTCCGACATTGGTAGACATTTGGGGCCTCCATTCAGGGTTTACCAATGAATGAGGCATCAGGAGGCCAAAGTCTGTGACATTGTCACGCTGCCCGCTGTCATGCGGGGGCGGGAGCGGCGGTCAGGAGCCGGCCAGCGCCTCCAGCGCGCCGGTGTCGACGATTTCGATCACCCCGCGCGACAAGGCGATCCAGCCGCGCCGCTGGAATTCGTTGAGCTGGCGCGAGACCACTTCGCGCGCGGTGCCGAGTTCGGCGGCCATTTTCTGATGCGTGGCGTGGATCTGGCCATCGCGGCCCATAAGTTCGAGAAGCTTTTCGGCGATCCGGATGTCCATCCGCTGGAAGGCGATTTCCTCGATCACATGGAACAGCTCGGTGATCCGCCGCGAATAGGCCGAGAAGACGAATTCGCGAAAGGTTCCGGACCGGGCGATCATGTCATCGAAGACCGATTTCGGGATCGCCGCGGCCTCCACCTCGGTTTCGGCGATGCCTTCGGCGGAATAATCCTCGTAGGCCATGAGGCAGGCGGTGGTCAGAACGCAGCTCTCCCCGGCATGGACCCGGTAGAGCACGATCTCGCGCCCCTGTTCGGAAAGCTGCTGCACGCGCACCGTGCCGCTCAGGAGCAGAAGCAGGTTTTCCGGCGCCTTGCCCGGGCCGAAGATCATCGTCCCCGCCGGCACGGAAATCACCGCGGAGCGCGCAACGAGCGTCTCGCGCAGCGGGGCCTCAAGGCTTGAGAGCCCGGCGAAACGGGAAATCCAGTCCTGATCGGTCATGCCGGGGCGTTCAATCCTCGGGCTCGGAGGAGAGCTTCTGATCCTCGCGCAGCTCCAGCCACATCGCGTTCATGACGGCAAATACGGCGGCAAGCGGGAGGCCGAGGAGCCAGGCGAAATACCACATGGTTATGTCCTTCTCTCAGGGGGGCTCAGTAGGATTGCGGCGCGTCGGTGACGTCGGCCTCGGTGACCTTGCCCCAGAGCACTTTGTAGACCCAAGCCGTGTAGGCGAGGATGATCGGCATGAAGATCAGCGTCGCGACCAGCATGATGAAGAGCGTCAGGTGGCTCGACGAGGCGTCCCAGACGGTGAGCGAGCTGTTGGGATCCTTGCTCGAGGGCAGGATGAAGGGGAACATCGTGAGCCCGACCGTCGAGATCATCCCCAGGATGGCAAGCTTGGACCAGAAAAACGTGCCGAGCTCGGACTGGCGGCGCAGGCCGCGGATCGCTTGCGCCGTGCCGAAGAAGCCGAGCGCGGGGGCGATGATGATCCACGGGCGCTCCGTATAGGCGACAAGCCAGCTTCCGCCGCGGATCACCTCGCTCTGGAGCGGGTTGGAGGGCCCGTCGGTGATCGGGGTCTGCGCGAAGCTGTAGCCCTCGATCCCCACCGCGAGCCAGAGCCCGGCCAGCGCGAAACCGGCCATCGTCACCAGCCCTGAGACCACCGCGATCCGCCGCGCCCGCGCCACGATCACGCCCTCGGATTTCACCCCGAGCCAGGCCGCGCCATGGGTGATCAGCATCGAGAGCGAGACCAGCCCGGTCAGGAGCGCGAAGGGGTTGAGAAGCCCGAGGAACTTGGCGTGAAAGCTGCCATCGTACATCGCGTAGAGGTCGTCGGTGAGGTAGAACGGCACGCCCTGCAGCACGTTGCCCACCGCGACGCCGAAGATCAGCGCCGGCACCGCCCCGCCCGCGAAAAGCGCCCAGTCCCACGTCGTGCGCCAGCGCGTGCTCTCGCGTTTGGAGCGGTACTTGAAGGCCACGGGCCGGACGATCAGCGCGGCGAGGATGGCAAACATCGCAAGGTAGAAGCCCGAGAAACTGACCGCGTAGAGTGGCGGCCATGCGGCGAAGATCGCGCCGCCCCCGAGGATGAACCAGACCTGGTTGCCCTCCCAGACCGGGCCCACGGTGTTGATCACCATCCGCCGCTCGATATCCGTCCGGGCGACGAAGGGCAGGAGCGTGCCGACGCCCATGTCAAACCCATCGGTCAGCGCAAATCCGATCAGCAGGAAGCCGATCAGCAGCCACCAGACAACGCGCAGCAGATCATAGGCGATGAGGTCGTGAAGCGTCATGGCTGTTACTCCGCGGGGGTTGCGTCGGGGACGTTGCCGTCATGGGTCCGCAAGCGGTGTTCATGCCGGGCGGTCCAGGCGTCGGTCTCTGCCACATCCATGAACGGGCCCTTGCGGATGTATTTCAGCATGAGCCCGATTTCGACGATGAAGAGCACCGTGTAGAAGGTGATGAAGCCCGCGAGCGTTATGAGCAATTCGCTCACTCCAAGGTGGCTCACCGAGAGCGCCGTGGGCAGCACCCCGTCCACCGTCCAGGGTTGGCGCCCGAATTCGGCGACGAACCAGCCCATCTCGGCCGCGATCCACGGCGTCGGGATGACGATCACCGCAAGCCGCAACGCCCAGCGGGGGAACTGCATCCCCTTGAACGAGGCAAGATAGAAGAAATAGGCCATCAGCGCGATGAAGGAGAACCCGAGCGCGACCATGATCCGGAAGGCCCAGAACAGCGGCCAGACCTTGGGGATCGTGTCCTCGGCGGCCATGGTGATCTCGGCATCGCTCGCCTCGCGCGGGTCTTCGAGATAGCGCAGCAGCAGGAAGGCAAAGCCCAGATCGTCCGAATGCTCCTCGAAGCGGGCCATGACCGCCGGATCTGTGGCCTCGCGGTCCTGCCGGACGGTCAGCAGCGCATCATAGGCGATGAGGCCGGAGCGGATGCGCTCCTCGGCCTGTGCCTCCAGTTCGTTGATCCCGGGGATTTCGGTGGTGAGCGAGCGCGTCCCGATCAGGCCCATGGCCCAGGGGATATGGATCGCGAAATGCGTCTCGCGCTCCTCCTGATTGGGCAGGCCAAAGAGCGTGAAGGAGGCCGGGGCGGGTTCGGTCTCCCACATCGCCTCGATCGCCGCGAGTTTCATCTTCTGCGAATGGCCCGCCGAATACCCGGACTCGTCCCCCAGCACCACGACCGAGAGCGCCGAGGCGAGCCCGAAGGACGCCGCCACCGCGATCGAGCGCCGCGCAAGCTCCACATGGCGCGCGCCCAGCAGGTACCACGCCGAGACCCCGAGCACGAAAACCGCCGCCGTGACATAGCCCGCGCTGACCGTGTGGACGAATTTCGCCTGGGCCACGTCGTTGAACAGCACCTCGAAGAAGGAGGTCATTTCCATGCGCATGGTCATCGGGTTGAACTCCGCGCCCACCGGGTTCTGCATCCAGCCGTTGGCGATCAGGATCCACAGGGCGGAGAAGTTGGAGCCGATGGCGACGAGCCATGTGACCACGAGATGCTGGACCCGGCTCAGCTTTTCCCAACCGAAGAAGAACAGGCCCACGAAGGTGGCTTCGAGGAAGAAGGCCATCAGCCCCTCGATCGCCAGCGGCGCGCCGAACACATCGCCGACATAGTGGCTGTAGTAGGACCAGTTCATCCCGAACTGAAATTCCATGGTGATCCCGGTCGCCACGCCGAGCACGAAATTGATTCCGAAAAGCGTGCCCCAGAATTTCGTCATCTGTCGCCAGATCGGCCGCCCGGTCATGACATAGACCGTCTCCATGATCGCCACGATGACGGACAGCCCCAAGGTCAGGGGCACGAAAAGGAAGTGGTACATCGCTGTCAGCGCAAATTGCAGACGCGAAAGCTCAACGACATCTAGGTCCATGCGGCCTCCGATCAGACAGGCGCTTCCAAAGCGCGGAAGCCCTCTTGTTGTAGCATCCAAGCCAAGCCCGCACAGCCCTTGCGTGACTATGTCACACAAGGGGCCCGCTCCCGCAGGCGGAGAAGGGCGCGGATGCGTGTCGCGCGCGGGTCCACCGGGGGCGGGCCTCACGGGTGATTGCCCCTGCGGAATAAAGCATTTCTTAGGGTTTCGGGCGCACAAAACGTGCGATCCAGCGGGGCATGTGGCCCCGTCGGTTTTTCGCGCAAGACGCGCGATGCGGGGAAGAACATGAGCTACACACCCTCCATCGTTGGCTCCGGCATCAGCGCCTACGCCTACATGCAGCGCACCCAAAGCCAGCAGGTACAAGCCTTCGCCAACACCGGGCAGATCGCGCGGGATCTGCAGCATCTTGAAGAAAACATTCAGAAAATCGAGACGGTCGATGAGCTCATGGCCGACCGACAGTTGCTGCGCGTCGCGCTCGGCGCTTTCGGGTTGCAGGACGACATCAACAATTCGGGCTTCATCCGCCGCGTGCTCGAATCCGACCTGAACGATTCGACCTCTTTCGCCAATCGGCTCAGCGACAAGAAGTACCAATCTCTCGCGCGGACGTTCAATTTCGGTGGAAATGCACAGTTGCCGACCGCCGATGCGCGGGACACGATCCGCGGCACGCTCTCCAGCCTCAGTTCACCGCAAGCGCTGTTCAACGAGGGCAACGAGCGTCTCCTGACACAGGCGCTCGAGGCCTTCGGGATCGAGGGCGATGAAGACCGGACGGTGTTTCTCCAGCGGGTCATAAGCTCGGATCTCGACGATCCGGCCTCGCTGGCCAACCGGCTTGAGGACAAGGCCTACCTCGCCTTCGCCAAGGCGGCGCAAGGGGTGGAGCCGCGGGTGGACTCCGCCTTTCTGAGCGCGGTGGACGACGATATCGCCACCCGTCTCGAAGCACTCGACAGCGCCGATGATCTGCTCTCGGACCGGGGCCTGCTGCGCGCGACGCTCTCGGTCTATGGTCTCGAAGACCTGACCGACAACACCTACTATCTCAAATCGGTGCTCGAAAGCGAACTCAGCGACCCGGACAGCTTTGCCAACACTCAAAACGATCCGCGCCTTGCCGAGTTGGCCGCGGTGTTTGATTTCCAGTCGCGCGAAAGCGAGAAGGCCTCTGTCTACGGATTCGCCGAGGTCTTCGGCGACAAGCTCAACAGCTTCGCGACCGCCGATGACCTGCTTGCCGACGAGGACGCGCTTACGGCCGCGCTGACCGTCTTCGGGCTTGAAAACGATGTCTTCCTCGACACCGAATCCAACCTGCGCGCGGTGCTCGATTCCGATCTCTATGACGACGCCTCCTTCGCCAATACGCTCGACGACAAACGCTACGCCGCGCTCGCCAACCTCTTCTCCTTCAACGAGATCGCCGGGGGCGAGGACATCGCCGAGGCGCAAAGCGCGCTGAACAACATGGTCGAGACAATCGAGAGCCGTGGCAGCAGCATCAAGACCGGGGATCAGCTCATCAAAGACGCCGGGTTCATGATCGCGACCATGAGTTTCTTCGATCTGCCCGCAGGGGTGGAAGGCGCCGCGCGTTTCAACAAGGTCGCAACATCCGACGGGCTCGACCCGTTGTCTTTCGTCAACCTGATCGACGACAGCCGCTATTCGGCTTTCCACAAGGCGATGGATTTCAAGGCCGAAAGCGCCGATCGCACCTATCCCGCCGGGTTCGCCCGCACCCTCTCGGAAGCCTATATCACGCGGCAATTCGAAGTCGCCGTGGGCAATGTCGACACCTCCATGCGCATCGCGATTTCCATGGAACGTGAGCTGACCGATATCGTCGACAGCGTCTCCTCCAACGATGCGCGGTGGTTTTCGGTGATGTCATCCACGCCGCTCCGGACGATCTTCGAGTCGGCGTTCAACTTCCCGTCCAGCTTCGCGGCCCTCGATCTCGAACGCCAGTTGGAAGACTTCAAGGAACGCTCCGAAAGCGTCTTCGGCACCTCGGACCTTTCGATCCTGCTCAAGCCCGAGTACCTCGACCCCCTCCGCGAGAGCTATCTGAGCACCACCACCGGGACGAACATCAGTTCCTCCACCGGCTCGCAGATCGCCTCGATCCTGATGGCCGGCGGCTAGGGCGCCACTGCCAAGCGCGTGGCGCTTTGCGCTCCCATACCCTATTGATCGACAGCGAAGCCCGGGTCCAAGGCGGATCGGGCGTGGAATGGGGGAACCTGCGTGCGAGGGCCGCTCGTCAGCCTGAAAACCCGTCTTGGCCTCGGCGCGGCGGCGCTCGGGCTCGTGGCGCTGTTGGCCGCCGGGATCACGATCTCCGGCCACGACATGGTCGCGCGCCGGATCACCGCCTCGTTGGACTCCGAACAACGCATCGCGCAGTATGCCGAGCTCTCCACCCAGGTCTCCAGCCTGATCATCGTGGCGACCGAAGCCGTCCAGACCGGCCTCGCGCCCGCGACCCGCGCCGCCCGCCTTGCCCCCATCGAGCGGCAGATCACCGCGACCTTCTCCCGGCTTCGCGACAACTTGGAAACGGCCGTTTCAGAGGCGCAATCACTGGGCCTCGACGAGCAATCCCGCCGCGCGACCCAGAGCCTCGGCCTCGCCCGCATGGAGGCGCAGCTGCAAAGTACCATGACCGGGCTCACTGCCGAGACGACAGATCGCGACCGGCTCAAGGGCTATATCGACAGTTTCGCGCGCGGGTTCGATCCGCTGCTCAATGGGGTCATCAACGAGGAACGCCGCCGCCGGTTCGAGATCATCGCGGGCATCGCCGAACTCCGCGGCCGCCTCATTGCGCTGGCGCTCAGCGTGTCCGCCGCGACCCTGCTGCTCCTCGCGCTCGCCTACCTTGGCCTGCTGCGGCCACTGTTCCGGCGGCTTGACCTTCTGCGCGGCGCCGCGCAGCGCGTCGGGCGTGAGGATTTCGCCATTGCCCTGCCCGAAGGGCGCGGCGACGAGATCGACGTGCTTTTCGCCGAGACCAACCGCATGGCAGGCGCGCTGGCCGAGCGGCAGGCCCATGTCGACGCCGAATGGACACAGTTGAACCAGACCATCGCCGAGAGGACCGAAGCCCTGCGCAACGCGGTGACCGAATTGGCGGAGATCGACGAAAACCGCCGCCGGTTCTTTGCCGATATCAGCCATGAGTTGCGCACGCCGCTGACGGTGATCCTGATGGAGACCGAGATCGGGGCGAAGGGCGCGAACGATCCGGCGGAAAGCTTCAACACGATCCGGGCGCGCGCGCTCCGTCTCAACCGACGGATCGATGATCTTTTGCGGATCGCGCGCTCGGAGTCGGGGGCGCTCGAGTTGGAGGCCGAACCGATCGATCTGGGCCAGATCCTGGACGACGCTGTTGCCGACATGCGCCCCCAGATCGACAGCGCCGGCATGGTGCTCACGGTGTTGAAAGAAAGTGAGACGGACGCGGTCGGCGATGCCAACTGGCTGCGCCAGATCGTCTGCGGCCTGATCCAGAACGCCTGCCGCCACGCGCGCAGCAGCGGCAAGCTCCAGCTTGAAGCGGGATCGCGCGGCAAGCAGGCAAGGCTTTCGGTGATCGACGCGGGGCCCGGCATCGCGCCGGAGGACCGGGAGGAGATTTTCGACCGCTTCCGCCAGGGGCGCAGCGCGGCGCGGTCCGAAGGATTCGGGATCGGCCTTGCCTTCGCCCGCTGGGTGGTAGAGCAACAAGGCGGCACGATCGCGCTCGACAGCCCCGCACCGGATGGCGATGGGAACGGGACGCGTGTCACCATCACCCTCCCCCGGCCAGACCCCGGAACCATGCCATGACCGCCCCTGCCCGCCGCATTCTCATTGTCGATGATGACCGCGAGATTTGCTCCGCCCTCGCCCGCGGATTGCAGCTGCACGGCTACGAGACCGTGACTGTGAACAGCGCGCCGACCGCGCGGGCGCGCTTCGAGGACGCGGGCTTCAGTGCGGCTATCGTCGATGTGATGATCGGCGAGGACAACGGCATCGCCCTCGTGCGCGACGTGCGGCAGGCCGGAAAAGCGATCCCGATCCTCATGCTCAGCGCGCTTTCGGAGGTCTCACAGCGCGCCGAAGGGCTCGCGGCAGGGGCGGATGACTATATCGTCAAACCGTTTTCCTTTGATGAGCTCGTGGCCCGGCTTCAGGTTCAGGAACACCGCGCGCAGGCCAAGGCGCCAAGAGCCGCGACGCTCGATGCGCAGGGCTGGAGCCTCTCGCGGGGCGCGCGCCGGGTGGTGCTGACCGAACGGGAATTCGCGCTCCTGCGGCTTCTCGCACGGCATGCGGGCAGGCCGCTCTCACGGCTGGAACTCTTCGAGACGCTGTGGGTGCGGCAGGGGGCAAGTTCGGAAAACGTGGTCGATGTCTACGTCGGATACCTGCGGCGCAAGCTCGCCCCGAGCGGAGACTTCGGGTTCGAAATCAAGACGATACGCAATCAGGGATTCCTGCTGGACGGGCTTCCCCCGACCGAGGCCTGAGCGCC
Source organism: Poseidonocella sedimentorum (assembly GCF_900116005.1). GTDB lineage: Bacteria > Pseudomonadota > Alphaproteobacteria > Rhodobacterales > Rhodobacteraceae > Poseidonocella > Poseidonocella sedimentorum. The sequence continues at coordinate 75,259 of NZ_FOYI01000005.1, read as the reverse complement.
CGGCGGCAGATCGGCGAGCATCTGGTCGAGCGCGCGGGAGAGCCCCGCCGCACCTGACGGGCGCCAACCGAGCGCACGAAGCCGGTCACAGCGCATGCGGCTCAGCGGCGCGTCACTGGGCGGCGGCAGCGGGGTCGAGAGCGACAGGCGGCGCGCAACTTCGGCCAGAAGATCATGCCGGTCGACCACAAGATCGGAGGCGTTGAACGCCCCGCGCGCCCCGCGGCGGATCAGCAGAAGGACAGCGGCGGCGAGATCCGCCCCGAGGATCTCCGTCCCCCGGCGAGGCGGGGGCGTCTGGCCATCGCGGAAGGCGGCGAAGAGAGCGCTCCACTTGTGTCCGGGCCCCGGCCCGTAGACCCCGGTCGCGCGCAGGGAAGCGGCGCGGAACCCGGGGGCGTCCATCTCCACCAGAGCCCGCTCGCAGGCCCATTTCACCTCGCCGTAGAGGCTGTCCGGATCGGGGAGCGTGTCTTCCCCGAGCCACCCGCCGCCGGGCAGATCCCGGTAGACCGCACGCGAGCTGAGGAAGACCACCTGCCCGACGCCGCCCGCCAGCGCCGCCTCGAAAAGCGCGCGCGAGCCGTCGAGATTGCGCCGGACGAACCCCTCCGGGTCCTCCCCCTCGCCGCCGCGATAGCGCCCGGGCAGATGGTCAAAGGCGCAATGGACCAGAGCCTCGATGCCGCCAAGCACCGGTCGATCCCCGAGCCTGTAGCCCGGTCGGGACAGCAGCCGGACCTCATGCCCCGCCGCCCGCGCTGCCGCGACGATCTCGCGGCCCACAAGCCCGGTTCCCCCGGTAATCGCGAGCCTCATCCCGGCGCCGGGAGGGAGGTCGGATCGGGGACCGGCCCGTCTTCGAAATAGGCTTGCCAGAGGTCGATGAGCGGGCGCAGCCGGTCGGCCTTGTTGTGGGCCTGCCAGGGTTTTTCGTATTGGAAATGCAGCACGCTGATCTGCTCCCAGCTCCAGAGCTCGGGCATGTTGAGCCAGACATATTGCAGCGTATTCATGAAGATCGGCAGCCCGTGCCAACGTGGAAAGAAGTCCTGCAGGAAGGTCTGGTCGGTCCGCCGCCAGAAGGCCCCGGGCGCGTCGAGGCGCGTCAACATGCGCGCGAAGGTCTCCGGATCGGGGCGCGCGGTGAAGACGCCACTGTTCATCCGGTGAAAGTCACCCAGGCTTTCATAGACATTCGGCGCGGCGCAGAATTCGGGATAGTCGAAGAGCGCATCGATGTTGCGCAGAACAAGCGTGTCGGCATCGAGGAAAACGACACGGTCGTAGTCGAGCTGCCAGAGGCGGAGCTTGGCGAAATTGTCGAGCGGGGTGTGGAAGGCGGGCTTGGTGCCCTTGAGGAAAGGCGCGGCGGCGTGAAGGTCCTTGCGGGCGTGGCGCGCATTGAAAGCGTCCGAGGTCGGCAACATCTCCACCGGCACCAGCCGCGCGCCGCGGCTCTCAAGATCGGCCAGCGCCTCGGCCGGCACGCCCCCGGTATGCATCACGGCGATGTCCGCGCTCGTCCCGCTGCGCCGCAGCGAGTGGAGGAGCGCCCGCGCGCCGAGGGCGAAATCGGCGTTGGTGACCAGCGTCACATAAGCATCGCGGCTCATGAAACGGACTTGAGCCCCCGGCCCTCTGGATCGGTTTCCACCCGTCCGGCGATGTCCTTTGTCCAGGCGCTGACGGCCGGAACGCGCGAGCGGTCGATCCGGTGGGCGAACTTTCGCGCCACCTCGACGACTTCGTTCAACAGCCCGTCGCGCAGGGTGATCGGATCGAGCCCGAGGGCGAGGAACTGGTCATTCCTGACGATCAGGTCATTCTCCGGCGCTTCCTTGCGCGGGTTGGGCAGGTAGGCCACCGTCGCGCCCGTGAGCCCGGCCACCATCTCCGCCAGATCGCGCACGCGGTGGGTCTCGGTCATCTGGTTGAAGATCCGCACCCGGTCGCCCGCCGCCGGGGGCTCGCCGAGCGCCAACTCGATGCAGCGCACCGTGTCCTGAATGTGGATGAAAGCGCGGGTCTGGCCGCCGGTCCCGTGCACCGTCAGCGGGTAGCCGATCGCCGCCTGAATGAGGAAGCGGTTGAGCACGGTGCCGTAATCGCCATCGTAGTCGAAGCGGTTGACGAGCTGCGGGTGGCGCCGGGTCTGCTCGGTGTGCGTGCCCCAGACGATGCCCTGATGCAGGTCGGTGATCCGCAGCCCATCGTTCTGGGCGTAGAACTGGAACAGGATCTGATCGAGCGATTTGGTCATGTGATAGACCGAACCGGGCCGCGTCGGGTAGAGGATCTCCTGATCCTTCTCGCCTTCGGGCGTGTCGATCTTCACATCGAGATAGCCCTCGGGGATCGGCGCGCCGACGCTCGAATACCCATAGACGCCCATCGTCCCCAGATGCACCAGGTGCGCGTCGATCCCGGTTTCGACCATCGCGGTCAGCAGGTTATGCGTCGCGCTCACGTTGTTGTTGACGGTGTAGACCTTGTGGCGATCGGATTTCATCGAATAGGGCGCGGCGCGCTGTTCGGCGAAATGGACGATGGCGTCGGGCCGCTCCTCGGCCAGCCACTGGCGCAGGCGTTCGTAATCCTTGGCCAGATCCAGCAGGTGAAAGCGCAGGCTGCGCCCCGTTTCCTGATGCCAGATGCGGCAGCGTTCCTGAATGCTGTCCATCGGCGTGAGCGATTGCACGCCAAGCTCGGTGTCGATCCAGCGGCGGCTGAGGTTGTCGATGATGTGGATCTCGTGGCCCTGTTCCGACAGGTGCAGCGCCGTCGGCCAGCCGCAAAAACCATCCCCGCCCAAAATCGCGATTTTCATGCCCGCTCTCCCTCGATTGCGGGCGCTCCAACCGAGATCCCGCCTGATGCGCGCAGCCTAACGCGCGCCGAGTTTGACCGGCAAGTGACGTTTCAATGACACGCAGCGCCCCCCGGGCAGACGAGCACGGGGGCGCGCTCGGGTCGGGTCAGGCGACGCGGTCGGCGTCCATTTCCTCGGCGAAGGATTTGAAGAATTTCGCGGCGAGTTTCTTGGCCGTGCTCTGGATAAGCCGGCTTCCGAGTTGGGCAAGCTTGCCGCCGATATCCGCCTTGGCCTCATAGCGCAGGACGGTCGTGTCCCCGACCTCGGTCAGGGTCACATCGGCCCCGCCCTTGGCGTGGCCCGCCGCGCCGCCATTGCCCTTGCCGGTGAGGGAAAACGAATCCGGCGCGCCGCTGGTGTCGAGCTGGACATCGCCGCTGAACTTCGCCTTCACCGGCCCGACCTTGAGCACGACCTTGGCTTCGAGCGCCTCGTCGGAGTGCTTGATCAGCTCCTCGCAACCGGGGATGCATTTTTGCAGCACCTCGGGATCGTTGAGCGCCGCGTAGACGCGGGCCTTGGGGGCGTTGATCACGATCTCGTCTGACAGTTCCATCGGGTATCCTTCGTTAGCAACAGGGGAATTTCATCGAGGCGAGCGCGTCGGCCTGCTGGGGTGTGAGCGCCACGCAGCGGCGCAGGGCGGTTATGGCGCGCAGGAGCCGTCTCGTGCGGGCGCCGCGCTCCGGGCCAAAGAGCGCGCGATAGGCCTCCGGCGTGTCGATATCGTGATAGAACCCCGGCGCGTCGCAGGCAATGCGCGCGACGTGCTCCGCGTTCTCGCGCGTGAACCGCCCGCAGCCCGGATTGCGCGGATCGGCCAGAAGTCGCGCGCGAAACGCACGCGGCACCACCACAGGGTTGCCCCGCGCCGCGCCCTTGCAGGGAATGGAAATCCGGCGGTTGCCCCCGGCCCAGTGGGCGTCGAGCAGGGCGCGGATGTCCGCCGCGCGCAGCAGCGGCTGATCGCCGAGCGCGATCAGGTAGGCCGCCGCCTCCGGCGCCGCGCCGAGACCGCAGGCCACCGATCCCGCCTGCCCGCGCGCGTAGTCCGGGTTGCGCAGGCAAATCGCCCCGCTGCCCGCCAGCGCGGCCTCCACGGCCTCCGCCTCATGACCGGTGACCACCAGCGGCGGCGCGCCTGTCGCCTCGGTATAAAGAGCGGCCATGTGCCGGATCATCGGTCGGCCATCGATCGGCAGGAGCAGCTTGTTGGCCGCGCCCATCCGCCGCGAGAGCCCCGCCGCCGGAAGGATTGCGCGCACGCTAGTCATCCGAGTGTTTCACCGCTTTGCGACGGAGCCGGACAAGCTCGGCGAGGATCGACAGCGCGATCTCCTCGGGCGTCACCGCCCCGATGTCGAGCCCGGCGGGCGCCTTGACCGCGGCGATGGCCTCGGGCCCGATCCCCTCGGCGCGGAGTTTCTCCGCAAGACTGGCGAATTTGCGCGCGCTGCCGACAAAGGCCACATGCGCGGCCTCCACCCCAAGCGCGCGGCGCAGCGCGTCGATGTCCCCCTGGCCTTGCGTCGCGATGACGATGACGGGTTTGGGCCCGGCGGGCGCCCCCGTCTCGGGCAGCGTCGCCGACAGGCTCCAGTGGAAGTTCGGGGCCAGCGCGCCGAGCGCGACCGCGACCGGCGAGGCCCCGAGGACAACAAGCTGCGGCATCGGCAGGCAGGGCTCGATGAAGATGTCGATCGTCCCGCGCGAGGGGCAGCCGTTGCGCGCAAAATGCATCCCGTCGCGCTCCTCTCCCGGGGCGATGCCGCGTTCGGCCAGCAGATCCTCGGGCGCGACCGAAATGAGCTGCGGCTCACCGCTGTGCAGCGCATCCACCGCCGCCCGCCGGACCGCGCCGCGCGTGCAGCCGCCGCCGAGCCAGCCCTGCAGGATCGTTCCATCCGCCGCGAGCAGCGCCTTGGCGCCGGGCTTGGCCGCCGTGGCGCCCGCCGTCCGGACGATGGTCGCGAAGGCGAAGGGCTCGGCGCGGGCGCGCAAGGCCTGCGCCGCGTCCGCCAGATCGGAGGAGAGGATTTCGGCCGGTGTCACAGCGCCCCGAGCTCCCGTTCCAGCGCGGCAAGATCGGCCAGCGTGTTGGCCGCCGCGAAATGGTCAAGGTGGGGCAGCGCCGCCGCCATCCCCTCGGCCACCGGCGCATAATCGCGCCAGCCCTTGAGCGGGTTGAGCCAGACGATCCGGCAGCCGCGTTTCCGCAGTCGCGCCAGCGCAGCGCCGAGGATCTCCGGCGGGCTGGTGTCGTAGCCGTCCGAGAGGATCAGCACCACGCTGCGCCCATCGACGAAGCGGCGGGCGTAGGTTTCGGCGAAGCGCTGGAGCGACGGGCCGATGTTCGAGCCGCCCCCGAACCCGTCGGCCATGAGCGACATCCGCCCCACGGCGCGCATCGCGTCGCGATCCCTCAACGCCTCGGTGATCCGCACGAGGCGGGTGTGAAAGAGATAGGCGTCGGTGGCCGCATCGGCGCGCATGAGCCCGGCGAGGAAGGCAAGGAAGACCTTGGAATAGACGCTCATCGAACCCGAGACATCGCAGAGCGCGACGATCTTGCGCGCGCGATCGGGACGGCGTTTGCGCTTGAGGCGCAGCGGCTCGCCGCCGGTCGCGAGGCTTTGACGGATGGTTCGGCGGAAATCGAGCCCCGCTCCGCGGCGTGCGGCGATGCGCCGGCGCGAGCGGCAATCGCGCAGGGCGGCGCCGAGGCGGCGGGCGATGGCCTCGGCCTCGGCGATCTCCTCGGGCCGCACCAGATCGCGCAGATCGCGGCGCGCGAGGTTGCGCTGCTCGGTGGCGATGAGCTTGCCGGTCCCGTCGCTGTCGGCCTCGCCCTCGCCCGCGTCGGGTGCGGTGGCCGCCCCTGCGGCGCCAAGGTCCTGACCGGTCCCGTCGCGCGAGCTGTGCACACCCTCGGCGCCCGCCGCCCTGGCGCTTGGCACGACCTTCTGTTTTACCCGGCCCGCATCGAGCCAGTAGCTGTCGAAGAGCGCATCGAACCGCGCCGCCTCGTCCTTGCACCCCGTGCAGACCGCGCGCAGCGCGCGGCGGCAGTCGTCCGGGCGAACGGCTTCAAGCGCGGCGAGCGCGCAGAGAGACAGCGCGGCCTCCCCGGCCCCGAGGCGAAGACCGTTGTCGCGCAAATGGGCGATGAACCCGGCCACCCGCGCCGCGGGCCCCGGGTCGCGCCCGGCGAAGCGCGTCGCGCGGCTCATGCCGCCCGCCCGGCGATGCGCGCCGCGACCTCGGGCGTGATCTGTGCCTGATCGGACTGGGTCTTGAGCAGCGTGGTGAGCGTCGCCTGCAACACGGCCGGGTCGGCCGTCAGATCGGCGATCCCGAGCCCCATGAGCGCGGCGGCGAAATCGAGCATCTCGGCCACGCCGGGCACCTTCTCCAGATCCTCCTCGCGCAGTTTCTGGACAAAGCCCACCACCTGCGCCGCGAGCCGGTCCTCCACGTCCCGGCAACGCGCCTTGAGGATCGCAAGCTCGGTCGCGCGGTCGGGGTATTCGACATAGGTGTAGAGGCAGCGGCGGCGCAGCGCATCCGACAGATCTCGCGTCCCATTGGACGTCAGGATCACGATGGGCCGGCTCGTCGCATGGATCGTCCCGAGCTCGGGGATCGTCACCTGATATTCCGCCAGAAGCTCCAGCAGGAAGGCTTCGAATTCCTCGTCGGCGCGGTCGATCTCATCGATCAGCAGGACCGGCGGCACCTCTTGCGTGATGGCCGCGAGCAGCGGGCGTTCGAGCAGGAATTCGCGGGAAAAGATGCGCGCCTCGACGGTCTTGCCTGTCTCTCCCCCCTCCGCGGCGGCGCGAATGGTCAAAAGCTGGCGCTGGTAGTTCCATTCGTAGAGCGCCTGCGCCGCGTCCAGCCCTTCGTAACACTGCAGCCGGATGAGCCGGGTGTCCCGCGCGGCGGCGAGGGTCCGGGCGACCTCGGTCTTGCCCACGCCGGCAGCCCCTTCGAGCAGCAGCGGACGGCCAAGCGACAGCGCCAGCTGCAGCGCCACGGCGAGGTCGTCCGAGGCCACATAGCCTTCGCTCCGGAGCGAGGTTTGCAGATCTGTCCAGCTCATCTTTATCCCACGCGCGAGGCGACGAACCCGCCGCCCCGCCGCCTTTCCTAGCCGTGGAGGCCAAGCTCATTGGCGGTCTTCCAGATGCGCCAGTGATCATGCGGCATGTTGGTGTGCCGCAGGCCGAACGCCCGGAACGCATCCTGCACCGCGTTTGAAAAACACGGCACGCCGCCCACATGCGGGCTCTCGCCCACGCCCTTGGCGCCGATCGGGTGATGCGGGCTCGGGGTGACGGTGAAGTCGGTCTCGTAGTTCGGCACTTCCCACGCGGTCGGCAGGAAGAAATCCATCAGCGTCCCGGTCTTGACGTTCCCCATGTTGTCATAGGCGATCTCCTGGCCAAGCGCGACGGCCAGCGCCTCGGTCAGCCCGCCATGCACCTGGCCCTCGATGATCATCGGGTTGATCCGCGTGCCGCAATCGTCCAGCGCATAGAAGCGGCGGATGTCCGGCACGCCGGTGTCGACGTCGATATCCATGACGCAGACATAGGCGCCGAAGGGGTAGGTCATGTTGGGCGGATCGTAGTAGCTCACCGCCTCAAGCCCCGGCTCGATCCCCGGAATGGCCTGATTGTAGGCGGCGAAGGCGATCTCCTTCATCGTCTTGAACTTCTCCGGCGCGCCCTTGACCACAAAGCGATCCACGTCGAATTCCACGTCATCGTCGTGGACCTCAAGCAGGTAGGCCGCGATCATCTGGGCCTTGGCGCGGATCTTGCGGCCCGCCATCGCGGTGGCGGCCCCGGCGACCGGGGTCGAGCGCGAGCCATAGGTCCCGAGCCCGTAGGGCGCGGTGTCGGTGTCGCCCTCCTCGACGGTGATGCTGTCGGCGGGCAGGCCGATCTCGGAGGCGAGGATCTGGGCGAAGGTGGTCGCGTGGCCCTGCCCCTGACTGATTGTGCCGAGCCGGGCGATGGCCGAGCCGGTGGGGTGGATGCGGATCTCGCAGCTGTCGAACATCCCCAGCCCGAGGATGTCGCAGTTCTTGACCGGCCCTGCGCCCACGATCTCGGTGAAGAAGCTGAGGCCAATCCCCATCAGCTTGCGCGTCTTGCCGGCCTTGAAGTCCTCGACCCGCTGGACCTGTTCGGCGCGGAGCGCGTCGTAGTCCACGGCCTTGAGCGCCTTGTCCCAGGCGGTGTGATAGTCACCACTGTCGTATTCCCAGCCAAGCGCGGCCTTGTAGGGGAACTGCTCCTTCTTGATGAAGTTGATCCGGCGCAGCTCGGCGGCGTCCATCCCCAGCTCGATGGCCAGCACCTCGATCATCCGTTCGATGAAATAGACCGCCTCGGTCACCCGGAAGGAGCAGCGATAGCTGACTCCGCCCGGCGCCTTGTTGGTATAGACCCCGTCGACCTCGAGATAGGCGGTCGGGATGTCGTAGGAGCCGGTGCAGATGTTCATGAAACCGGCGGGGAACTTGGTCGGATCGGCGCAGGCGTCAAAGCCCCCGTGATCCGCCGTCACCTGACAGCGCAGGGCGGTGATCTTGCCCTCCGGCGTGGCCGAGATCTTGCCGCTCATCCAGTAGTCGCGGGCGAAGGCGGTGGTCATGAGGTTGTCCATCCGGTCCTCGATCCACTTGACCGGCTTACCGGTCACGATCGAGGCCACGACCGAGCAGACATAGCCCGGATAGGCGCCCACCTTGTTGCCGAAGCCCCCACCGATATCGGGGGAGATCACGCGGATGTTGTGCTCCTCGATGCCCGAGATGAGCGAGACCACCGTGCGGATCGCGTGCGGCGCCTGAAACGTGCCCCAGAGCGTGAGCTTGCCGTTGACCTTGTCCATCGAGGCGACGCAGCCGCAGGTCTCCAGCGGGCAGGGGTGCGTGCGGTGGTAGTACATGGTCTCCTCGGCCACCACCTCGGCATTGGCGATGACCTCCTCGGTCGGGGCCTTGTCGCCCGCTTCCCAGGTGAAGATGTGGTTGTGGTGCTTGCGCGGCCCGTGGGCGCCATCGATGGGCGCGCTATCCTCGCCCACCGTATCCTCGCGCAGAACCACATCGGATTTGAGCGATTCAAACGGATCGACGATGACCGGCAGCTCTTCGTACTCGACCACGACCGCCTCGATGCCATCCGCCGCCGCATAGCGATCCTCGGCCACGACGAAGGCGACCTCCTGGCCCTGAAACAGGACCTTGCCATCGGCCAGCACCATCTGCTTGTCGCCCGCGAGCGTCGGCATCCAATGCAGGCCCAGCGGCTCGAGATCGGCGGCGGTCAGCACGGCGAGCACGCCCGGGACCTTCAGCGCCTCCTCGATATCAATGCTGGTGATGCGCGCGTGCGCATAGGGCGAGCGCACGAAATCGCCGAACAGCATCCCGTCGAGCTTGATGTCATCGACGTAGTTGCCCTTGCCTTGGGTGAACCGCGCATCCTCGACCCGCTTGCGCGAGCAGCCCATGCCCTTGAGGTTGGCGACGCGGTCTTCGCGGGTGTCCACTTCGTCCTTCATTCCGCAGCCTCCTTCGCAGCAGACATCTCGGCGGCGGCGGCCTGGATGGATTTCACGATGTTCTGATACCCGGTGCAGCGGCAAATATTGCCGGCCATGCCGAAGCGGATTTCCTCCTCCGTCGGGTTCGGGATTTCTTCCAGCAGCTTGGTCGCGCGGGTGATCATCCCCGGCGTGCAGAAACCGCATTGCAGCCCGTGGTGCTCCTTGAAAGCCACCTGAAGCGGGTGCAGCGCGTCCGGCCCGCCGATGCCTTCGATCGTCTCGACCTCGGCGCCGTCCGCTTGCGCGACGAACATGGTACAGGACTTCACCGACTTGCCGTTGAGCGTCACGGTGCAGGCCCCGCAGTGGGACGTATCGCAGCCGATATGCGGGCCGGTGATGTTCAGCCGCTCGCGCAGGGTGTAGATCAGAAGCTCGCGTGGTTCGGCGAGGAATTCCTCCTCCTTGCCGTTCACGGTGATGGTGATGTGCATCTTCTTCGTCATGTCTTCTCCCCCCCTTCAGGCCCGCGACCAGGCGCGCTCGATGGCGCGGCGCAAGATGACGCCCGCCACATGTCTCTTGAAGGCCACCGGGCCGCGGTTGTCCTCGGTCGGATCGATATCGCCCAGCATCGCCTCCGAGGCCGCCGCGAGCGCCGCCGCGTCCACCGCAGTGCCGACCAGCGCCGCGCCCGCGCCTTCGGAAAAGACCGGCGTGTCGCTGAGGTTGGTCATGGCTATGGCGGCCGAGGCGCAAGCGCGCCCCTCTTTCGCGATCTGCACTGCCGCAGCAGCCGTCGCGTAGTCGCCGATCTTGCGCTTTTGCTTTTCATAGGCATGGCCACCTGCGGGCCGTGGGATCGTCACGGCGGTCAGGACTTCCTCATCCTCCCGCGCGGTCATGTAGGCCGCTTCGTAAAACTCCCGCGCCGCGACCTCGCGCACCCCGCCGGAGCCCACGAGGGTAAACCGCGCATCAAGGCATTGCATCAGACCGGGCATATCATTGCCGGGATCGCCGTTGGCGATATTGCCGCCCACCGTGCCCATGTTCCGCACCTGCGGATCCGCGATCTGGAGCGCCGCTTCGCGCAGGATCGGCGCGGCCTCGGCAAGCCCGGCATGGCCGATGATCTCGGTCTGGGTGACCATCGCGCCGAGGCGGATCTCATCCGCGCCGATCTCGATCCCCGCAAGCCCGTCCACGGCCTGCAGATCGATCAGATGGGGCACATCGGCCATCCGGAGCTTCATCATGGGGATCAGGCTGTGTCCACCGGCCATGACCCGGGCATCGTCACCGTGTTCGTCGAGAAGCGCGAGCACCCCCTCCAAATCCCGGGGCCGATGATACTCAAAACCCGCTGGAATCATCTGCTTTCCTCCTCAAGAAGCATGCGTTCTGGCTGAGGAAGAGAGTGCCCGGGACGGCGGCGCGGCGCCTTAGATTTCCCATGAAAAACGGTGGTTTTGCACGAGATGCGCCCTAGCGCGCACCAACTGCGCCGGAGGGGCCGGCCAGCGCGTCCTGGATGGCCTTGAGCTGGGAGCGGCTCACCGGCGCGGGCGGGAGCCCATCGCCCGCGAAAAGACAGCGGCCCTTGTCCTTGGACCGCTCGAAGCGCGAGACCTTCTCGGGGTTGACCAGATAGCTGCGGTGCGTCCGCAACAGGCCTTGTGGCGCGAGGCGTTTGTGGGCTTCGGTGATCGGCCAGACGCAGAAGAGCCGGTCGTCCTCGGTGTAGACTTGGGTGTAGTGGCCATCCGCCCGGACGAGCACCACGTCGCGCACCGCGACAAAGACCTTGGCCCCGTCCCGCTCGCAGGGGACTTGCACCCCCGCCGGCGCGCGCGGCGCGTCGGCCAACGCGCCCGGAGCCGCCTCCGGGCTGCCCACGAGATAGGCGACGCTCACCCACAGGAACGTGCCGAACAGCACAAAGCTCGACAGGATAACCCCGAGCGCCAGCACCTCGTTGCTCATGCTCGGGCCGAACTCCGCCACGCCCGGCGCTGCGACGAAACGTGTCCCGGCCATGGCGAGGAAATGCACGGAGCAGACCGCGATGGCGAAGCAGACCGTCCCGAGGACGATGTTGCGATTGGTCCGGCGGCCATAGGCGATGCCGAAGGCAAGGATGCAAAGCGCGATTGCCGCGGCGGAGGAGGCGACGAGGCCCAGCGGGGTATAAACCGCGCGGCACAGCTCCAGACCGGCCATGCCGATGTAGTGCATCGCGAGGATGCCGACCCCGACGATCACCCCCGCCGCCGAAATCACCCCCGCCGTGCGGGGCCGGAAGTGCAGCAGCACCAGCGCGGCGGCGACAATCAGGATCGCGGTGAGCGCGGAGATGAGCGTGATGGCGGCGTCGTAGTAGAAGAGGATCGGCAGTTGCAGGCCGAGCATCGCCACGAAATGCATCGACCAGATGCCCCCGCCAAGCGCAACCGAGGCGAGCGCGATGGAGATTTTCTTCTGGACCATCGACTTGCGCGACAGGTCCCGGGTCAGCGACAGACCGGTGAAGCCCGCGACCAGCGCCACGAGGCAGGAGGCCGAGACGAGCAGAAGATCCTGGCTGTGCTGAAGGAAGTCCATGGGCGCAAGATGCCCAGATTTCAGCGCTTTGGCAATTCTTCCGCGGCGCGCCTTAGCGGTCTGGCCCCTCGGCCCCCGGCGGCGCGATGAAGGGCGAGAGCGGGGCGATCCCCGGCCGGAGCCGCCCGGTGTCGTCGAAATCGCCATCCGGGTGAAAGCGCAGGAGCGCCCGGCCCTCGAGCCCGGCCATGATGTCTTGCTGAGCGCGCAGGCGGGCCGTGAGCCGCGCCTCCAGCTCGGACTTGCGCGCGCCGCTGTGGTAGCCATGAACGCCGTGTTCCACGATTGGCTCGGCCACGTCGAAGCCGCAATACCGCAGCGTATAGGCCAGCGGCCAGAGCAGATGCGCGAGGTTGCCTTCCTTGCCATCGGGCCCGCATTCCGCGGCGCTCGCGCCGGTGGTGACGCAAAAGAGCGCGCGTTTGCCGCGGCAGGGGCCGGTGTCGAACCGGTTCTCCACATCGTGGAGCCGGCCATGGGCCAGCACCCGTTCGCACCAGCCCTTGATCATCGCGGGCGGCGCGAACCAGTAGATCGGGAAATGCAGGATCAGCCAATCCGCCGCCTCGATCTGTGCCATCTGCGCGCGGACGTCGGCGGCCTCGACCCCGTCCTCCTGCGCCTTCAGCGGATCGAAGGGCCCGTCGCGGCGGGGGTAATGCGCCGCGCTTTCCACCGGATCGAACCCGGCGGCATGGAGGTCGATCAGCGCCGCCTCATGCCCGAGCGCCTCAGCCGCGCGCAGCGTCTCGCGCGCCCAGGTCAGGGTGAAAGAACTTGGCTCCGGATGGGCCGCGACGATCAGGATGCGGGTCATGACATGCGCCTTGATGGTCTAGTGGCGCCCGGCGATGGGCCGGGGCAGGGATGGGAAATGGCCCGGCCGTTTCCGCCAATCCATTTGGAAAAATGTTGCAGCCCTTGGGCGCTCTGGCGACGCCGCGAAGACTGCTCCGAGGCCTTGTAGCGGATGAGGCGCCTTGAATGAAATAGCGCAAACGCGGAGGGTCCAACGTCAATCTCAGCGCTTTGGGCCGGGGGTTGTTCGGATCGCGCGCGCCGAGCCAAAATTCATCGAAAGATTGCTGGATTGAAGAGCTTGCGATCCGATCGCAGGGCCTGCGTTTCAACCGCGCGATTTAGTGTCGGGAACAGCGACGCCCCCGCAGAGGTCTGCGAGGGCGCTTGCGTTTGTTTGACTGTCAGTGCCGCGCGCTGACGATGACGGCGCGGCCCGGATCAGGCGCGTTTCTTGCCCTTCACATTCGCCCAGAGGCGCTTGTTGGTGAGATAGAGCAGGACTGCGAAGATCGTCAGGAACAGCACGCCGACGAACCCGGCCTGCTTGCGCGCCATCATCTTCGGCTCGGCCGTCCACATCAGGAAGGCCGCGACGTCTTCGGCCTCGTGGTGCAGGTCATTGCTGTGGCCGTCGTCGAACTCGACGTCCTCGCCATAAAGCGGCGGGGCCATGGCGATCCAGCCGCCGGGGAAGGCAGTGTTTTCGTAGAAGATCGTGCCCGCTTCTTCCTTTTCCTCGCCGGTGTAGCCGGTCAGGATCGAGGCGATGTATTCCGGCCCGCCCATGCCCTTGAAGAACTGGTTGATGCCGGTGCCGTAGGGCCCGTGGAACCCAGCGCGGGCCTTGGCCATGAGGCTGAGATCCGGTGCGTTGGCCGCTTCGACCGCGGGGAAGAAGTCGTTTTCGGTGAGGCTGCGCGCCGCACCTTCGTTGAAGTCATAAAGGCGCGGGTTGGCGCCTTCGTCGCCCACAAACCGCTCCTGCGCATAGGCGCGGACCTGATCCTCGGGCAGGCCGGGGCCGCCTTCATCCGCCAGCGTCCGGATCGGGACGTAGCGCAGGCCGTGACAGCCGGAGCAGACCTCGGTGTAGACCTTCAGCCCGCGCTGGAGCTGGTTCTGGTCGAATTTGCCGAACGGCCCCTCGAAGGAGAAGTCGATGTCCTCGATGTGGCCTTCCCCACCGGCGGCAAAGGCCGCGCCGGTGGCGATGGTCAGGAGGGTCGTGGCGGTGAGTGCGAGTTGTCTCAACATGTGCTGCGGCCTCTGCTTATTCGGCGGGTGTTTGCGCGGCGGAGCCGGCAGCTGCGTCGGATTTGCCGTAATGCGCCTCGAAGTCGGCTTCGATCGTCTCGGGCTGCGGCAGCGGCTTCTCGAAGACACCGAGCAGCGGCAGGATCACCAGGAAGTAGGCGAACCAGTAGGCCGACCCGATCAGCGAGAGGCTCGCATAGGGTTCTTCCGCGGGCATCGCGCCGAGCCACATCAGGAAGATGAAGTCCGCGACGAGCAGCCAGAAGAAGATCTTGAATTTCGGACGGTAGCGCCCGGAGCGCACCGGCGAGGTATCGAGCCACGGCGTCAGGGCCATGACGGCGATAGCGCCGAACATGGCGAGCACGCCGAAGAACTTGGCGTCGACAATTCCGCCCGTGATCGTCTCTGCGATGATCACGACCCAGACATCGGCGGTGAAGGCGCGCAGGATCGCGTAGAACGGCAGGAAGTACCATTCGGGGACGATATGCGCGGGCGTCGCCAGCGGGTTGGCCTCGATGTAGTTGTCGGGGTGACCGAGGTAGTTCGGCATGAAGCCCACGATCGCGAAGAAGACCGCGAGGATCAGCACCAGGGCGAAGAGATCCTTGATCACGTAGTAGGGCCAGAAGGGAACGGTGTCCTTCTCGGCTTCTGCCTTGGAGCCGCGCCGCACTTCGACACCGGTGGGGTTGTTGTTGCCCGTTGTGTGGAAGGCCCAGATGTGCACCACGACGAGCGCGGCGATCACGAAGGGCAGCAGGTAGTGCAGCGAGAAGAAGCGGTTGAGCGTGGCGTTGTCGACCGCCGGGCCGCCGAGCAGGAGCGTCTGGATCGGCTCGCCGATGAGCGGGATCGCCCCGAAGAGGCCGGTGATCACGGTCGCGCCCCAGAAGGACATCTGGCCCCAGGGCAGCACGTAGCCCATGAAAGCGGTGCCCATCATCAGCACGTAGATCAGGATCCCGATGATCCATGTGACCTCGCGCGGTTCCTTGTAGGAGCCGTAGTAAAGGCCGCGGAAGATGTGGAGATAGACCGCCACGAAGAAGAGCGAGGCGCCGTTCATGTGCAGGTAGCGGATCATGTGACCGCCGTTCACGTTGCGCATGATGTGCTCGATGGATGCGAAGGCCATCTCGGTGTTGGGCGTGTAGTGCATCACGAGGACGATGCCGGTGATGATCTGCAGCGCGAGGCAGAAGGTCAGGACGATGCCCCAGATCCACATCCAGTTGAGGTTCTTGGGGGTGGGGATCATCAGGGTGTCATAGAGCAGCCCGACGATGGGCAGGCGACGGTGGAGCCACTGCTCCGCGCCCGATTTCGGCTCATAGTGATCGTGTGGAATTCCGGCCATGATCTGCTCCTTTATCCCAGTTTGATCGTTGTTTCGTCTTCGAACGCGGCAATCGGGACGGCCATGTTCTCGGGCGCGGGGCCTTTGCGGATGCGGCCCGCGGTGTCGTAGTGCGATCCGTGGCAGGGGCAGAACCAGCCGCCGAAATCGCCCGCTTCGGCCAGCGGGACGCAGCCAAGGTGCGTGCAGACGCCGATCTGGACCAGCCATTCGCCGCTTTCATCGAGCGCGCGGTTCGCATCGCTCGCGGGGGCCGCGCCGAGGTTGGCGTTGCGCGCGTCGCTGTCCGGCAGGTCGGACAGGTCCACGGCGTTCGCCTCTTCGATCTCTTCGGCGGTCCGCCGGCGGATGAAGACCGGCTTGCCGAGCCATTTCACGGTCAGCTGCGTGCCCTCGGCGACATCCGACACGTCGACGCGAATCGACGACAGCGCCTTCACATCGGCGGAGGGGTTCATCTGGTTGACGAGAGGCCAGACGGCCGCACCGGTCGCAATCGCGCCGGCACCTGCCGTGGCGTAGTAGAGGAAGTCTCGGCGGGTGCCTTCGTGATCTTCTGCGTGGGACACGAGATTCTCCATTATAGGCCGGCATAGGCCGACATGCTAACCGGGCCGCAGGAATGCCCGCCGCCGCTTGGCGGGGCTTTTAACGCCCCGGGCCCAAGCCGTCCAGCGGACATTCCGGCGCAGGTGCCGCGTGGCGAAATTGCCGCAGTTGCGCCCTGTGTTGCAAGAGCTTAGACTCATTTTGACACGCTTACGTTCCGATTTGGACGATCCTCATGGCAAACACCCTGTTCCGCAGCACTGGCGACCGCATCGGCCTCGCCGCCACCCTGATCACCGTTTTTGCCGGCGCGGCCACCATGACCGCCGCGCAAGAAGGGCCGCTGGGCGGCTTTCTGGGGGGCGATCTGGAGCTCAGCATCTACTCCGGCATGCAGACCGCGCCGCACAGCCGAATCGAGGGCGACTATCCCGGCGGCGGCGACATCGACAGTCTCATCGGCTGGGAGGGGCGCAGTTTCGAGGCCCCGCCCTATTACGGGCTGCGCGCGACGTGGTGGCGCAGCGAGCGGATCGGCTACGGTGTCGAATTCACTCACGCCAAGACCTACGCCCCCGATGACGAGAAGGCAGAGGCCGGGTTCGACCGGCTGGAATTTACCGACGGGCTCAACCTCCTGACGCTCAACGCCCATCGCCGCTGGCCCGATCGCTTCGGTGCCGTGACGCCATATGTCGGGGGCGGGCTCGGGCTCGCGATCCCGCATGTGGATGTGGAGACGACCGCGGGCGACAAGACCTTCGGCTATCAGGTGACCGGCCCCGCCGCACGGCTCACCGCCGGGGCGAGCTATGCGATTGGAGAGAGCACCTCGCTTTTCGGCGAGTACCAGTTCACCTATTCGTCCAACACCGCCGATCTCGACGGCGGCGGCGAGCTCAAGACCGACATCATCACCAACGCGCTCAACCTCGGGGTCAGCTTCAGTTTCTGATGCCGCGCAGCGACCGGCGCCCACCGCCGCCCGCCCTTTCTTTTCTGGTGGTTTCGCGCTAGAACGGCGCGCCGTGTGCCCGGCTTCCGGGCGCGCCGGCCACCACGATCCTCAAGGTCCGGGCCACCCCCGGCGCGCGCTCGCCCATGCTTGAATTCGACAGTGTCAGCAAATCCTTCTGGACCGGTGAGCGCCGCAAGGTGATCCTCGATCGCGCCTCCTTCCGCGTCGATCTTGGCCATTCTCTGGGCATCCTCGCGCCCAACGGCACGGGCAAGACAACGCTGATCCGGCTCATGTCGGGACTTGAAAAACCCGATGAGGGCGAGGTCCGGCGCGGCTGCCGCGTCTCCTTCCCACTGGGCTTCATGGGCGGCGTCGAGCGGCGTCTCTCGGCTATGGAAAACGCGCGCTACATCGCCCGGATCTACGGAACGGACCCCGATTACGTCGAGGCCTTCTGCCGCTGGCTGTGCGATCTGGAGGAGTATTTCGACCAGCCCGTCGCGACCTATTCCTCCGGGATGCGCGCGCGCCTGTCGGTCTCGCTGCTGCTCGCGATCGACTTCGACATCTACCTCATCGACGAGGGGATGCCCGGCGCCACCGACGTGGAGTTCAACCGCAAGGCCGGAGAAGTATTGAAAGAACGGCTCAGGACGACCACACTGGTGATGGTCTCGCACAGCCCCGGAATGTTGCGCCAGTTCGTCCGCTCCGCGGCGGTTCTGCGGGACGGTCAGTTGCATATGTTCGACACGTTGGAAGAAGCGAAGTCACTCTATGACTACGAAGATCAAGGTTAAGAAGTATCGTGTCGAACGCCGCCGCCCGGGCGCCGAACCGTCGCCCGCGCCTGCCGATCCGCCCTTTCCCGTCGCCGGTGAAAGCGGTGACGAGTTTCCGCAGGAGGCGGCCAATCCGAATCCGTCCCCCGAGGCGCCAGACGCCACGCCCCCCGCGCCGGGCAGTGCCGCCGAGGCGATCGCCGCGATTGGCAAGGAGGGGTTGACCACGCGCCAGCTGCGCATGGCCCGCCGTCTCGCCACCAAACACGGGCTGGAGCCGAGCTCGGATTACGACGCGGTGCACAAGCTGCGGGGCCGGGGAATCGATCCCTTCGCGCGGCCCAATTCGCTCTCCCGCCAGTCGGCGGGCGCCGCCGCCCCACAGCCGGCGCCCGCCGCCAAGGCCCCTACGGAGTCCGCCGAACCCGAACGCGTCCAACTCCCGCAGCGGCGCGAGAGCGACAGCCTGCCCGACCGGCCCAAACGGCGCAGCCCGCTCGATCAACGCATGGCCGAAGTGGCCCGCATCCAGCGCGAGATCGTCCGGCGCCGGCGCCGCAAACTCGCGCTGCTCTTTGCGCGTCTCTCCTTCTTCGTGCTGCTGCCCACCCTGATCGCGGGGATTTACTACACCCGGATCGCCACGCCGATGTACGCCACGAAATCGGATTTCGTCATCCAGACCGCCGAAACCGGGAGCAGCGGCGGATTTGGCGCGATGCTGCCGATGCAGCTCAATACCAACCGCGATTCGATCAACGTGCAGTCCTATCTCGAAAGTCGCGACGCGATGCTCCGGCTGGACGAGGAACTTCAGTTCAAGGCGCATTTCCAACAACCCTCGATCGACCCGCTTCAACGGCTGGACGCGGACGCGAGCAACGAAGACGCCTACAAGGTCTACTCCAAACGGGTGAAGCTCGGATACGATCCGACAGAGGGCGTGATCCGGATGGAGGTCATCGCCGCCGACCCGCAGACCAGCCAGCAGATCTCCGAACGCCTGATCGCCTACGCCGAAGAGCGGGTGGACAACCTCACGATCCGCAAGCGCGAAGACCAGCTGGCCGAGGCTCGGCGCACGTTGGAAAAAGCCGTGGACGATCGTCGCGCCGCGCAGGAGGCCCTCGTCGAGCTGCAGCAAACCGCCGCGTTGGTCGACCCCGAAGCGCGGATCTCGGCCCTGCGCGGCCAGATCACCCAAAGAGAGATCGAGCTGCAGGAAAAGCAACTCTCCCTCCAGGCGCTGCTCGACAACCTCCGGCCCAATCAAAGCCGCGTCGACGGGGTAGAGCGCGACATTTCCCGGCTGGAGGCGCTGCTTCAGGACCTGCGCAGGCAGATGAATGACGCGAACTCGGGAGAGGACTCGCTCGCCAATGTCACGACCCGCATCCGACTGGCACAATCGGACCTCGAGATGCAGAATCTCATGCTGCAATCGGCGCTGCAAAACATGGAAACCAGCCAGATCGAAGTGAACCGCCAGACGCGCTACCTGTCGCGCAGCGTCGACCCCGTGGCGCCCGACGAGGCCACCTACCCGCGCGCGTTCGAAAACACCGCCCTCGCCTTTCTGATCTTCTCCGGGCTCTATCTCGTCCTGTCGCTCACGATCTCCGTGCTGCGAGAACAGGTCTCGACCTGAGCGACATCCGAGCGGGGCCGGAAAATGATCGATCATTTTCCGGCCCGTTTTCTGATTGATCAGAAAACGGCTAGGCGTCACCGGCTGCGATCAGGGCCCGGCCTTTGAGCAGAGCGTCGACGTCGGGCATTGCCCCGCGAAAGGCGAGGTAGAGCGTTTCGGGATCGTCGCTTCCGCCAGTGGAGAGGATGTGGCGCTCAAGCGATTTCGCGGTTTGCGAATCGAAAGGATCGCCCGCCGCTTCGAAGGCCGAGAAGGCATCCGCGTCCATCACTTCGGACCACATGTAGCTGTAGTACCCGCTTGAATAGCCGTCGCCCGCGAAGACATGGGCAAACTGTGGTGTGGCGTGGCGCATCCGGATCGCGGCAGGCATGTGCAGCGCGTCGAGCACTTCGGCCTGTTTCTGCATCACATCGGCGGGGGCTGCGTCTTCGTGAAAGGCCAGATCGACCATGGCCGAGGCCACGTATTCCACCGTCTGGAACCCCATGTCGAAGGTCGCCGCGGAGAGCAGGCGCTGGAGCATGTCCTCCGGCATCGCCTCCCCGGTCTCGCAGTGCGTCGCAAACTCCCCCAGTACCTCGGGCACCTCCAGCCAGTGCTCGTAGAGCTGGCTCGGCAGTTCCACAAAATCGCGTGCGACAGAGGTTCCCGACAGGCTTTCGTAGCGCACGTCCGAGAGCATCTGGTGGAGCGCGTGGCCGAACTCGTGGAACAGTGTGCGCGCGTCGTCATAAGAGAGAAGCGCCGGGTCGGACTTCGCGAAGTTGCAGACGTTGATGACCACGGGGCCCTGAACGTCCGGAAACTTTCGCTGGCCGCGCATCGCCGAGCACCAGGCGCCCGAGCGTTTCGAGCCGCGCGCGAAGTAGTCCCCGATGAAGACCGCCACATGTTCGCCTCCGCGCGTGACCTCCCAGGCCCGGCAATCGGGGTGATAGAGCGGAATGTCGACCGGAGCGAACTCCAGCCCGAAGAGCCGCGTCGCGCAGGTGAAGGCCGCTTCGATCATCCGGTCGAGTTGCAGATAGGGCTTGAGCGCGGCCTCATCGAGATCGTGCTCGGCCTTGCGGCGTTTCTCGGCGTAGTAGCGCCAGTCCCACGGCTGGAGCGGCCCGTCGATGCCCTCCTCGGCCATCATTGCCGCGAGCACCTCGGCGTCCTCCTCCGCGCGGGCCTTGGCCGGTTCCCAGACGGCCATGAGCAGCGCGCGCACGCGCTCCGGCGTCTTGGCCATCTCGGTTTCCAGCTTGAAGGCCGCGAAGCTCTCATAGCCCAGCAGCGCCGCGCGCTCCTGGCGCAGGGCGAGGATTTCGGCACAGATCGCGCGGTTGTCCGTCTCGCCGCCATTCGCTCCACGCGCCTCCCAGGCCCGGAAGGCGCGTTCGCGCAGATCCCGGCGCGGCGAAAATTGCAGGAACGGCACGATCAGCGAGCGCGAGAGCGTGATCACCGGCCCCTCGGCCCCCTTTTCCGCCCCGGCCGACCGGGCCGCGGATTTGACGAACTCGGGCAGCCCGTCGAGATCGGCCTCCGAGAGCGGCATGGTCCAGGCGGACTCATCGGCGAGAAGGTTCTGGGTGAACTCGGTCCCGAGGACGGCGAGCCGCGAGGTGATCTGCCGCATCCGCGCTTCGTCCTCGCCCTCAAGCGCCGCGCCCGCGCGCAGGAAAGCGCGATGCGTCAGCATCAGGAGCCGCGCCTGTTCAGGCGTGAGGTCAAGGCCGTCGCGACCCTCCCAGAGGGTACGGATGCGCTGGAACAGGGCCGAATTCGCGTAGTATTCGCTACGGTATTCGGCGAGCCGGGGCGAAAAGGCGCGTTGGAGCGCCTGGCGGGTGTCGTTGCTGTCGGCGCCAGAGACGGTGAAAAACACCGAAAGCACCTTGTCGAGATCCTCGCCCACGCGTTCCAGCGCTTCGATGGTGTTGGCGAATGTGGGGGGCTCGGCTTGATCGGCGATGGCCGCGATATCGGCCCGCGCGCGCTCCAGCGCCGTCTCGAATCCCGGCTCGAAATGCGTGTCCTCGATGGCATCGAAGGGCGCGATGGAAAACGGTGTGGTCCAATCGTCGAGCAGTGGGTTTGTCATGGAGGCCTCTGGGGTAAATTGGGGGCGTTCGGCGTCTGTGTCCCCGTGAAGATGAGGCTCCGGCCGGTGGAGCGCAAGGGCGGGCGTATGGCGCCGCGCCGCGATCAGGCCTGCGCGCGCCCCGCGCCGCAGACCGGACAGTCGGGGCGGGATTTCAGCCGGACGCGGCGGGTCTCGCCGTAGAGCGCGTCAAAGATCAGCATCTCGCCCTCAAGGCCCGCGCCCGCGCCCGTGATCCGTTTGATCGCCTCGTTCGCCATCATCGCGCCGACGACGCCGGGCAATGTCCCGACGACGCCCGCTTCGGCGCAGCTCGGCGCGAGGCCCGGCGCCGGGGCCTTGGGAAAGATGCACTCGTAACAGGGCGTGCCGCGCGCCGGATCGAAGACCGAAAGCTGCCCTTCCCACTGGCTCAGCGCGCCGGAGATCAGCGGCTTGCCGAGCCGGGCCGCCACGCGGTTGGCGAGATAGCGGGTCTCGAAATTGTCGGTTCCGTCGAGGATCATGTCATAGTCGGCGAGCAGGTCTTCGGCGATGGTCTCGTCAAAGCGCCGGTGATAGGGGCGGATATCCACATGCGGGTTGAGCGCCTTGAGGGCGGCTTCGGCGGAGAAGACCTTGGGCATGCCGCTGCGGGCGTCGGTGTGGATCACCTGGCGCTGCAGGTTGGAGAGCTCCACCACGTCATCATCAATAACGCCGATCGTGCCGACCCCGGCGGCGGCGAGATATTGCAGCGCGGGCGCGCCGAGCCCGCCGGCCCCGAGCATCAGGACACGCGCCTGTTTCAGCGCCTTCTGCCCCGGCCCGCCAACCTCGCGCAGCACGATATGGCGTGCATAGCGTTCCAACTCGGCCTCGGAAAACCGGTCCTGCCGGGGGGCGGGGCGCTCCGGCGCCTGATCCGCGATCCGGGCCTTGAGCCGCCCAAGGAGGCGGCGATAGATCAGCACGAGCGCTGCGAGGCCGCCGAGGATGAGCCAGCCCGCCGCGCCGCCGCCGGTCGCCTCGCGCAGGGGGGCGCCCTCGGGCAAGGTGAGCTGTATCAGGATCACCGCGACGTAGAGCACGCCGATAAGCGCCCATCTCTGGGCCTTGGGCGCGTCCGTCAGGTGGCCTGCGCCCCAGATCGCCGCCGCCACGGCGAGGACCAGAAGCATCAGCGCGTCCCCGTGGAGCCGAATCCGCCCGCGCCGCGCACCGTGTCCGGCAGTTCTTCGACCGCGCGGAACGCCGCACGCACCACCGGGGCCACGACCATCTGCGCAATGCGCATCCCGTGGGTGACTTCGAACATCTCGGTGCCCGCGTTGAGCACGATGACGCCAAGCGGGCCGCGATAGTCGGCATCGATGGTGCCGGGGCTGTTGGGCAGGGTGAGCCCGTGTTTGAGCGCAAGGCCCGAGCGCGGCCGCAGCTGGACCTCGAAGCCCGCGGGGATCGCGATGCGCAGCCCTGTCGGCACGAGCGCGCGCGAGCCCGGCGCAAGACGAAGCCCGCCGCGCGCCACGGCCGGGAAATTGGCCCGGATGTCGGCACCCGCCGCGCCGGCGGTGGCATAGTGGGGCAGCCCGAGCGCGCGATCCGCGCCCTCCTCCCACAGAAACTCCACCGTCACCTCACTCATCGGCCGCAGGCCCCCCGAGCGCCTCGGCGATCCGCGCCGCCAGCTTGCGCGCCACCATGTCCTTGGCCATGCGTGGCCAGCTCTCGTGGCCGTCCTTGTAGATGAGGGTGACGGCGTTTTCGGCCCCGCCCATGATGCCCGTTTCCGGTGAGACATCGTTGGCGATGATCCAGTCGCAGCCCTTGCGCGCGCGCTTGGCGGTGGCGTGCTCCAGCACGTCGTCGGTCTCGGCGGCAAAGCCCACCACGAGCGCCGGGCGGGCGGTCTTGCGCTGCGCAACGCCGGCGAGGATGTCGGGGTTTTCGGCGAACTCCAGCGCCGGCATCCCGCCACCGGTCTTCTTGAGCTTGCGGCTGCTTTGCCGGGCCACGCGCCAGTCGGCCACCGCCGCGGCAAAGATCGCCGCATCGGCGGGCAGCGCCGCGTCCACCGCTTCGGCCATCTCGCGGGCGGTCTCGACGGGGTGGACCGTAACCCCCCTTGGCGGCGGGACCGAGGCGGGACCGGTGATGAAGACCACCTCCGCCCCGAGGGCCGCGAGGGCGGCGGCAATCGCCGTGCCCTGAGCGCCGGAGGAGCGGTTGGCGATGTAGCGGACGGGGTCGATGGGCTCGTGCGTCGGGCCGGAGGTCACCACGATGCGCCGCCCCTTGAGCGGCCCGTCCACGAGCCGCGCGGTCGCCGCCTCGACGATCTCCATCGGCTCCGCCATCCGTCCCGGCCCGTATTCGCCGCAAGCCATGTCGCCCTCGTTGGGCCCCACAAGCGCGATCCCATCGCCGCTCAGGGTCGCGAGGTTGCGCTGCGTCGCCGGATGCTCCCACATCCGCACATTCATCGCCGGGGCGATGAGAACCGGCGTGTCGGTGGCCAGAAGGAGCGTCGAGGCGAGGTCATCGGCCTGCCCGCCCGCCATCTTGGCCATGAGGTCCGCCGTCGCGGGGGCGACGACGATGAGATCGGCCACGCGGGAGAGCTGGATATGGCCCATGTCGGCCTCATCGGTGAGATCGAACAGATCGGTGTAGACCTTCTCGCCCGCCAGCGCCGCGACCGAGAGCGGCGTGACGAATTCGGCGCCTGCGCGGGTGAGGACCGGCGTGACCGCAGCGCCGCGCTCGCGCAATCGGCGGATCAGATCCAGCGCCTTGTACGCCGCGATGCCGCCGCCAATGATCAGAAGAATACGCTTGCCGTTCAGCATTTTGCCCCCGAAATCCGGCCCCTTGCGCCCGCGCCGGACACCGCTTGACCCCTTGCGGGGCAACTTACGCAGGCGCCGATGCGGTGGCAAGCTACCGGAAGGCGGCGCAGGGATCTTCGCGCGGGATCGGCGGCGTGATGATCAACTCATCGAACCCAGCGCCGAATTCCGCGCCCTCTTCGGCCTGGCCGATGGTGACGATGGTGATCTCCGGCGCGGCCCGGCGGAGCAGGAACGGCGCGCCCCAGTCGGGCCGGGCGTGGCCGGTTCCGGTGATCACGGCGACGGGCCCGCCGGTCTCGCTGAGCGCGATCTCGGCCACGCGGGCAAGCTCGGCATCGCGCAGCCGCTGAACCATGACCATCCCGGGCAGAAGCGCCTCGGGCAGCATGTCGCAATGGGCGCTGGCCTGCATCGCCTCTCGCGCCGCCTGCTGATCCTCGGGCAGCGGCTCCGTGAGGCCAAATCGCGCCGCGTCCCCGTCAAACACCGGCTCCGCCCCCTCGTTCAGCGCTGTGCGGGCAAGCTCCCGCGGGATCGCCGCGCCATAGATGCGCGCCTCCGGGGCGGCGGTGAAAATCGGATAATACATCGCGAAATCGGGCCAGCCGCTCTCCGCCCAGCCAAGCGCGGCCTCAAGCGCCGCCGCGTCCCGACGCAGCTCCTCAGTCACGCGCGCCGCCACACCCGCCTCCAGCATCTCGAACACCAGTGCGGCGGGCGCAAGCTCGGCCACGCGCGCGGCCTGAACCGCATGATGCGCGGGGTTGTCATGCACCTCGCCGATAAACACCACATCCGCCCCGGGCCCCGCCACGGCAGGCGCGGCGGAAAGGCAAACGGCGATCGTGGCGGCAAGACCCCTCATAGGAGAAAGTCGTGCACCTCGCGGGATTCGCTTTCAAGGGTCTTGCGCATTTTCTGAAACGCCGCCGCCTCAAGCTGGCGGACGCGTTCCTTGGACAGGCTGAGCTCCTTGCCGAGGCTTTCCAGCGTGCGGGGCTCGTCGCGCAGCTTGCGCTCCCGGACGATGAACCGCTCGCGCTCATTGAGCCTGGTCAGCGCTTCGAGGAGCCAGGCGCGGACCTGATCGGTATCATGCGCGGTCTCGACGGTGTCCGCCGCCTGCGGCCCGGTGTCTTCCAGCGCGTCGATCCACTCGCGGCCCTCATCCTCGGAGGATTGAGTCGCGTTGAGCGAATAATCCGAGCCCGACAGCCGCCCCTCCATCATCTCCACATCATGCAGCGGCACGCCCACTTCCGTCGCGATGAGCTGGCGCAGCTGGTGCCGGTCAAGCTCCTGGCCATCGGCCATCGCCTCGCGCTCGATGCGGGCCTGGACCCGGCGCATGTTGAAGAAGAGCGATTTCTGGGAGGAGGTCGAGCCGGTCCGGACCATGGACCAGTTGCGCATCACGTAATCCTGAATCGAGGCCTTGATCCACCAGACCGCATAGGTCGAGAATCGCACGCCGCGGTCGGGATCGAACTTGTCGGCCGCCTTCATCAGGCCGAGCCCCGCCTCCTGAATGAGGTCATTCATCGGCGCGCCGTAGCGGCGAAACTTGGAGGCCATCGAGATCGCCAGCCGCATGTAGGCGTTGATCAATCGGTGCAGCGATTTCTCATCCCGCTCGTCGCGCCAGGCCCGGGCGAGCTTCTGTTCGGTTTCTGCATCGAGCAGCTCGGCGCGCATCGCATTTCGCGAAAACGCATTGTCCGCGGCAGTCTGTGTCATTGCACGTCTCCCTGAAGCCGGATCGCTATTTCAATGATACGATCTTGAAAAACTCGATAGGACTACGCTTGAACGCCGGCATCGGTTCACTATTCATAGCGTGTTTTTTTCGCCGGGTAGCTTCACGTTTCGTTGTGGAGGTGGCCTCAATTATTCATTTTACCCGCGCATGCTCTTGGAAATAAGGTGTTTTCAACCGGATACATGACAGATCAGGAGCCGCCGATGGCCCGCTACCTTCTCGCCCTTGGCGATCGCGCCTATTCCTCGTGGTCGCTGCGCGGCTGGCTTTTGTTCGAGAAATTCGGGCTGACGGCGGAGTATCGGTTCGGCCGGCTCTATGATCCGGCCTTTGGCGAGATGCTCGCCGAATTCGCGCCGGCCGAGACGGTCCCGGCGCTGAAGATCGACGATCTGGTGATCTGGGACAGCCTCGCCATCGCCGAAGAGCTCGCCACTCGCCATCCCGGCGCCGGGCATTGGCCCGCCGATCCTCGGGCGCGGGCAATGGCGCGGACGCTCGCGGCGGCGATGCATTCGGGGTTTGGCGCGCTGCGCGACTATTGCCCGATGAACCTGCGGGTGAGCTTTGCCGACTGCTCCCCGCCCGACGCGGTGTTGCGGGACGTGGCCCGGCTGACGGACCTCTGGGCGCGGGCGCGGGCCGACTTCGGCGGCGACGGGCCATGGCTCTGCGGGGCGTATTCCGTGGCCGATGCCTTCTTTGCCCCGGTGGCGGCGCGGATCGCGGGGTATAACCTGCCGATCGACGAGGCCGGCGCGGAGTATGTTTTCGCGCATCTCACCGAGCCGTGCTTCCGCGACTGGCGGGCCCAGAGCCTGACCGACGGGCCCGATCAGCCGTTCTACGCCCGCGACTGGCCCCTGCGGGACTGGCCCGCGCCGGTCTGAGAGCGCCTTCACCCCCCGGTAACCTTTGGCGCGCTAGGGTCCGGGCCGGAACATCCGGAGAACCCGTCATGGTCGCGCGCGCCTGTACCGTCGCATTCGAAGGGGTCGAGGCCCGCATGGTGGAGGTGCAATGCGCCGTCACGCCCGGCCTGCCGGCCTTTGCCATCGTCGGGCTGCCCGACAAGGCGGTCTCGGAGGCGCGGGACCGCGTCCGCGCGGCGCTGGCCTCGATGGGCATCGCCCTGCCCTCCCGCCGGATCACGATCAACCTCTCGCCCGCCGACCTGCCCAAGATCGGCAGCCACTTCGACCTGCCCATCGCCGTGGCGCTGCTCGCCGCGCTGGAGATCATCCCCCAGGACGCGACCGAGGAGCTCGTCGCGCTCGGGGAGCTGTCGCTGGACGGCACGATCGTCCCGGTGATCGGCGCCCTGCCCGCCGCGATGGCCGCCGCCGAGGAAGACCGCCACCTGCTTTGCCCCCGCGCCTCCGCGCCCGAAGCGGCCTGGGTCGGGGCCTGCACCGTGATCGGTGCGCGCACGCTGGGCGAGGTTGTGGGCCACTATTCGGGCCGCGCGCCGCTTGCGCCGGCCGAGCCGGGCGAGGTGACCTCCGAGGCCAAGTTCCGCGATCTGCGCGATGTAAAGGGTCAGGAACGGGCCAAGCGGGCGATGGAAATCGCCGCCGCGGGCCGCCACCACATGATCATGATCGGCACGCCCGGAAGCGGCAAATCCATGCTCGCCGCGCGGATGCCGGGGATCCTGCCGCCGCTGACCGCCACCGAGGCGCTGGAGACGTCGATGATCCATTCGGTCGCGGGGCTGCTCGAAGAGGGCGGCATCTCGCGCACGCGGCCTTTCCGGGAGCCGCATCACACCGCCAGCCAAGCCGCGATCATCGGCGGCGGCCGGACGGCCCAGCCGGGCGAGATCAGCCTTGCCCACAACGGCGTGCTCTTTCTCGATGAATTCCCCGAGTTCCCCCGTCAGGTGCTCGAAACCCTGCGCCAGCCAATCGAGACCGGCGAGGTGATGATCGCGCGGGCCAATGCCCATGTGCGCTATCCCTGCCGGTTTTTGCTGATGGCCGCGGCCAATCCCTGCAAATGCGGCTACATGAGCGATCCTGCGCGCGCCTGCGCCCGGGTGCCAAACTGCGGCGAAGATTACCTCGGGCGTATTTCCGGCCCGCTGATGGATCGGTTCGATCTGCGCATCGATGTGCCCCCGGTGGCATTTTCAAACCTCGACCTGCCCGCCAGCGGCGAGCCGTCCGCCACGGTGGCGGCGCGCGTGGCCAAGGCCCGGGCGCGGCAGGATGCGCGCTTTGCGGACGCTGCGGGCATGCGGACGAATGCCGATGCCGAGGGTGAGCTGCTGGAGCAGATCGCCGCGCCGGATGCCGAAGGGCGGGAGCTTCTGACCCGCGTCGCCGGGCAGTTCAGCCTCTCGGCACGGGGGTATCACCGGGTGCTACGCGTGGCGCGGACCATCGCCGATCTGGCCGGCAGCGAGGCGGTCCGGCGGCCCCACGTGGCCGAGGCGATCAGCTTTCGTCTGGCCGAGGCGCCGCTGTCGTCGCAAGCGGCCTGATCCACGCGGCGAGGTGGCGCAGCGTCGCCCGCGCTTCGGGCAGGTAGCTGTGAAAGATCGGCCAGACATGGGGCAGATCGCCCTCGATGATCTCATCGACCTCGACCCCCTCGGCCCGCAGGGTCTCGGCCATGCGCAGCGTATCGTCGCGCAGGATCTCGGTGCGCCCCACCGTGAGCCAGACCGGCGGCGCGCCGTTGAACCCTGCATGGAGCGGCGAGGCCCTGGGGTCGCGCGGATCGGCATCGCCCAGGTACATCTCCCCCATTTCCGAGGCGCGCGCGGCGGGCAGCATCACGTCCCGCGCCGCGTTCTCGCTGAAGCTCCTGCCGGAAAACGTCATGTCCGTGAGCGGAGAAAACGCAAACACGCCGAGCGGCTTGGGCAGGCCTTGGCGCAGGATCTCGGCCAGCAGCGCCAGCGCCAGACCGCCGCCCGCGCTGTCGCCGCCGATGATCACCCCGCCGGGCGCCGCCGCCATCGCGCGATAGGCCGCCAGCGCATCGTCAAAGGCGGCCGGAAACGGATGCTCCGGCGCGAGGCGGTAATCGGGCAGGACGGCCTCCAGCCCGGTCATCTGCGAGATCTTGCCGAGCAAGCCGTGATGCGTCCGGGCCGAGCCGAAAACATAGCCGCCGCCGTGCAGGTAGAGAATCCGCGGCCCGGCGCCGGGCCGCTCAGCGCCCACCACAAGCGCCGGAACGCCGCCCACCGTCTCGCGCCGCACCTCCGCTGCGCGCGGCGGGCGGAAGAACAGCCGGGACTTGGTCTCCAGATTGCGCCGCACGGTCTCCGGCGCGCCCTTGGCCAGAACCGGGCGCTCCGTCAGGCGGAGCCACCGGTTCAGCAAAGGGCGCTGCCAGCTCATGCGCGGCGCGCTTCGATGGCGTCCCAGATCTTGCCGGTGACGTTCACCCCGTCGAAGCGCTCCAGTTCCTGCAACCCGGTCGGCGAGGTCACGTTGATTTCGGTGAGGTAGTCGCCGATCACGTCGATCCCGACGAAAATCTGGCCCTTCTCGCGCAGGAGCGGCCCGATGGCGGCGCAAATCTCGCGGTCGCGGTCCGTCAGGCCGATCTTCTCGGCCCGCCCGCCCACATGCATGTTGGAGCGCGTCTCGCCCTTTTGCGGCACACGGTTGATCGCGCCCACCGGCTCGCCATCGACGAGGATCACCCGCTTGTCGCCGTTCGACACGTCCGGCAGGAACTTCTGGACAATCAGCGGCTCGCGCGAGAACCCGGTGAACAGCTCGTGCAGCGACGACAGGTTCCGGTCATTGGCATCAAGCCGGAACACCCCGGCCCCGCCATTGCCGTAGAGCGGCTTGAGGATGACGTCCTGATGCTCGGCCTTGAAGGCGCGGATGGTGTCGAGATCGCGGGCGATGGTGGTGGGCGGGGTCAACTCGGGGAAATCGAGCACCAGCAGTTTTTCGGGGTAGTTGCGGACCCAGAATGGATCGTTGACCACCAGCGTGCCCGGCGTGACGCGCTGCAACAGGTGGGTCGTGGTGATGTAGAACATGTCGAAGGGCGGGTCCTGCCGGAGCCAGACCACGTCCCAGTCGGCAAGGTCGATCTCCTGCTCCTGTCCAAGCTCGAAATGATCGCCAACCACGCGGCGCACGGTCAGCGGCCAGCCGCGCGCGGTGACGCGCCCGTCGCGGAAAGCGAGCTTGTCGGGCGTGTAGTAGAAGAGCTCATGCCCGCGCGCCTGCGCCTCTTCGGCGATGCGAAACGTGCTGTCGGCGTTGATGTCGATCGGCCCGATCGGGTCCATCTGGATTGCGACCTTGAGCGTCATTCTATTCCCTTTCCCGCGGGCCGTCGGCGGCCCCGATCTTCATGGCCCAAGCCTCGGCCGGGTGCAACGGATATGAGGTTTGATCACAGCCCGAGGTTTTCAACCACCTCGACCGCGCCGGCCGCGTCGACGAGGGCCAGATCGATCCGCATCGGCGTCAGCGCGCCGCGCGGGCGGGTGGCGAGAAACTCCTCGGCGGCGGCCTGAATCCGGGCGAATTGCGCGGGCCGGAGGCGGGTCGCGGCGGCGGCGAAGCTGCGCGATGCCTTGACCTCGACGAAAATCACCTCCTCGCCGCGCGCGAGGATCAGGTCGATCTCGCCGGCCTCCCCGCGCCAGTTGCGGGCAAGCTCTGAATGGCCAGCCGCGAGGTAATGCCGCAGCACGCTCTGCTCCGCCGCGGCCCCCGCAAGCTGGCCGCGCGCGCCGGTGATCCGGCGGCTCACTTCGACAGCTCCAGCGCCATCTGGTAGACTTCGCGGCGCTTGTGGCCGAAGGCCGTGGCGACCGTATCGGCGGCATCGCGTACCGACATGGTGGCCAGCGCCGCCTCCAGCGCGCTGGCGATATCCGCCGCGTTGGCCTCCGCCGCTTCGCCGCGCCCGATGAGGACCACGATCTCGCCCTTGGTCGTCTCGCCCGCGAACGCGTCGGCAAGCTCACCCAGCGGCGCGCGGCGCACGTCCTCGAAGCGTTTCGTCAACTCGCGGCAGACCGCCGCCTCGCGCGCAGGCCCCAGCACCGCCGCCGCATCGCGCAGCATCGCGGCCACCCGTTTGGGGGATTCGTAGAACACCAGCGTGGCGGGGATCTCGGCAAGCGCCTCAAGCTCCGTCTGCCGGGCCTTTTCGGCGTTGGGCAGGAAACCCACGAAGAGAAACCGATCGGTGGGCAGCCCGGCGATGGCCAGCGCCGCGATGGCCGCCGAGGGGCCCGGCGCGCCGGTGACCGGCAGATCGGCCAGCCGCGCGGCGCGCACGAGTTGGAAGCCGGGATCGGCGACCAGCGGCGTGCCGGCCTCGGAGGCATAGGCCACGCTTTTCCCGGCGGTGACTTCGGCCAGAAGCCGGTCGCGGATCTGGGGGCCGCTGCGGTCGTGATAGGCGATGACGCGGCGGTCGCCGAGCTTGACGCCGTGGATTTCCATCAGACGCCGCAGCGAGCGGGTATCCTCGGCCGCCAGCACATCGGCCTTGGCCAGGGTATCAAGCGCGCGCAAGGTGATATCCCGCGCCGTTCCGATCGGGACGGAGACCAGATACAGCCCGGCGGCGAGCGGCCGCGAATCCTCATTCCACACTGGACCCGCCTCCGCTGTCCGCTATAGTCCCCACTAACCAGGCGGGCCCGCAAGGCGCCTGCGACAGATCAGGGGATAGTCAGTACCATGTTCGCGTTCCTTCGCTCAATCCGCAACCGGCTTTCGCGCGGCGCAATCGTGCTTTCGGCGCTTGCCGTGGCGGCCTGTGATCCCGGGGCCTTCCCGCTGGCGGGGGGCGGCGCGTTTGGGCCTAGCATCGATCCGGCCGAGACGGTCACGGTTGCGCTGCTTGTGCCCAAGAGCCATTCCGGCGCGGCGTCGGTGGCTCAGGGTCTGGAAAACGCGGCGCGACTGGCGGTGGCTTCCCAGAGCGACGCGAAGATCGACCTGCGCGTCTATGACACGGCGGGCGATCCCGAACGGGCGGCGCAGCAGGCGCTTCAGGCGGTGGATGATGGCGCCAAGATCGTGATCGGCCCGCTCTTCGGCGCGGCGGCCAATGCCGCGGGGGTCGCGCTCGCGGGCTCGGGCGTCAAGGTCCTGACCTTCTCCAACAACGTCGAATACGCCGGCGGCAACGTCTTCCTGCTTGGCAACACCTTCACCAACACCGCCGACCGTCTGGCGGGCTATCTGAGCACCCAAGGCATCAACCGCTACGTGAGCGTCTATGCCGACAGCGCCAGCGCGCCGACCGGGCTCATCGGCAATGCCGCAATCGGCTCGGCGGTGCAGGCCAACGGCGGCACGGTTGTCGCTTCGGTGGGCTATGAGCTGAGCCAGAGCGGCATCATGGCGGCGGGCCCGCGGGTGCGCGCGGCGGTGAGCGCCAACAACGCGCAGGCGGTGTTCATGACCGCCGATGTCGCCACCGACCTGCCCTTCCTGCTGACCTTCCTGCCCGAAGCGGGCGTCGATCCGGCCACGACCCAATATGTCGGGCTGACCCGCTGGAACGCCTCGCCGCAGATCGGCGATCTGCCCGGTGCGGAGGGCGGGATCTTCGCCATTCCCGATCAGGACGCGAGCTCGCGGTGGAATTCGAGCTACGCCACCGCCTACGGCGCCTTGCCGCACCCGCTCGCCGGGCTTGGCTATGACGGCGTTTCGGCCGTGGCCTCGCTCATCGCAAGCGGCGGCGATGCGTTCAGCACCGCATCCATCACCCGCGCGCGCGGCTTTGCCGGCTCGACGGGCGCCTTCCGCCTTCTGCCCAATGGCACCAACCGGCGCGCGCTCGCAGTCGCCCAGATCCGCGATCAACAGGTAATCGTCCTTGACCCCGCGCCAAGCACCTTCGGTGGCGCCGGTTTCTGAACCGGCCGCCGCCCGCCACACCCCGTCAGATCGCCCCCTTCCGCCGTCGGCGCCGCTCATCGTGGCGCCGGAGCGGTTGTTTGATACCGATGCGGTCTATGCCGAGATCGAGGATCTGGCGCGCACCCATGACGAGGCGTCCGCCTTTCGCGGCGCGCTGGTCCGGCTCCTGCTCGCCCGGCGCAAGGCGGGAATGGCGCTGATCGAGGAGGCCTTCACCGCCCGGCCCTTCGACGCCCGCCCCACCACGCGCGCCTATTCCTGGCTCACCGATTGCATCGTCGTCACCGCGCTGCACGCGGTCAAGCGCCACCTCCACCCGCTCTCCAACCCGACCGAGGGCGAGCGGCTCTCGGTCCTTGCCGTCGGGGGCTCGGGGCGGGGCGAGATGGCGCCCTACTCCGATGTCGACCTGCTGTTCCTCACGCCCTACAAGACCACGCCCTGGGCCGAGGCGGTGGTCGAATCCATGCTCTACGTGCTGTGGGACCTGCACCTGAAGGTCGGCCACGCGACGCGCACGATCCGCGATTGCCTCCGGCTCGGCGCCGAGGACATGACCATCCGCACCGCGATGCTCGAACACCGGTTCCTCGCGGGCGATGCCGTGCTCGCCGGCAAGCTTCACGACAGGCTGTTCAACGATCTCTTTCAGGGCAGCGAGCGGGAATTCACCGAGGCCAAGCTTGCCGAACGCGACAGCCGCCACGAGAAACAAGGCCAGCGCTACATGGTCGAGCCCAACGTCAAGGAGGGCAAGGGAGGGTTGCGCGATCTCCAGTCGCTCTACTGGATCGCGAAATACCTCCACGGGGTGCAGGATGCGGGCGAGCTGGTCGGGCTCGGGCTCTTCACCGACGAGGAGTTCGCGGTCTTTGCCCGGGCGTCGGAGTTCCTCTGGGCGACGCGCTGCCACATGCATCTGATCACCGGCCGGCCCACCGAACAGCTCACCTTCGATCTGCAGGTCGAGGTCGCGGCACGGATGGATTATTCCGACCACGGCGGGCGCCGCGCGGTCGAGCATTTCATGCAGGACTACTTCCGCCATGCGACGTCTGTGGGTGATCTGACGCGGATCTTCCTTGCCAAGCTGGAGGCGGAAAACATCAGTGTGGCGCCGATGCTGCGCCGGTTCTTCCGCCGCACGCCGCGCCTGCGCAAGGGCTTTCGGGTGGTGACCGGGCGGCTCAGCATCGCCGACGAGGACGAGTTCCTGAGCGATCCGATCAACCTGCTGCGCCTGTTTCAGGAGGCGCTGCGCACTGGCCTGCTGATCCACCCCGACGCGATGCGCCTCGTGCCCGCCAACCTCGCGCTCTTCAACGACGAGCTGCGCCGCCGGCCCGAGGCCAACCGGATCTTCTTCGACACGCTGCTGAAATACGGCAACCCCGAACGCGCGCTGCGGCGGATGAACGAGCTCGGCCTGCTCTCCGCCTTCCTGCCCGAATTCGAGCCCATCGTGGCGATGATGCAGTTCAACATGTATCACAGCTACACCGTGGACGAACACACGATCCAGTGCATCAAGGTGCTCTCCGAGATCGAACACGGCGATCTGGTCGAAGAGCTTCCCGTCGCCTCCTCGATCCTCAACGAGGGCGTCAACCGCAAG
The DNA here is from genome assembly GCF_900116005.1 of Poseidonocella sedimentorum. GTDB lineage: Bacteria > Pseudomonadota > Alphaproteobacteria > Rhodobacterales > Rhodobacteraceae > Poseidonocella > Poseidonocella sedimentorum. Next base: position 40,683 of record NZ_FOYI01000005.1, on the reverse strand, counting down.
ATCATCTACACCGCGCTGCTGCTGCACGACATCGGCAAGGGCCGGGAGGAGGATCACTCGGTCCTCGGCGCCCAGATCGCGCGCAAGGTCGCGCCCCGGCTCGGGCTCAAGCCCAAGGAGGCCGAAACCGTCGAGTGGCTTGTGCGCTATCATCTGCTGATGTCGGACATGGCCCAGAAACGCGACATTGCCGATCCGCGCACCGTGCGCGATTTCGCCAAGGCGGTCCAGACGAAGGAACGGCTGGACCTGCTCTGCGTGCTCACGGTCTGCGATATTCGCGGCGTCGGGCCGAATGTCTGGAACAACTGGAAGGCGGCGCTGCTGCGCGCGCTCTACCGCCAGACGCGGCGGGCAATGGATGGCGGGCTGGAGGCGCTCAACCGCGAGCAGCGCGGCTCCGAAGCCAAGCGCAACCTGCGCGCGGCGCTGTCCGACTGGTCCGCGCGCGAGTTGCGGGCCGAAACCGGGCGGCATTATCCACCCTACTGGCAGGGTCTGCACGTGACCGCGCATGTGGTCTTTGCCCGGCTGCTGCGCGAGGTGACGGAAGGCAAGGTCGCGATCGATCTGCAGATCGACGAGGACCGCGACGCAACGCGCGCCTGTTTCGTGATGGAGGATCACCCGGGCATCTTCTCGCGGATCGCCGGGGCGCTGGCGCTCGTGGGGGCCAATGTGGTCGACGCGCGCACCTATACCACCAAGGACGGCTATGCGACCGCCGCCTTCTGGATCCAGGACGGCGACCAGACCTCCTATGAGGCCGACCGTCTGCCGCGCCTGACGCAGATGATCCACAAGACGCTGCGGGGCGAGGTCGTGGCGCGCGAGGCGATCAAGTCCAAGGACAAGCTCAAGAAGCGCGAGAAGGCCTTCCGCGTCCCCACGTCGATCACCTTCGACAACGATGGCTCGGACATCTTCACCCTGATCGAGGTCGACACCCGCGACCGCCCCGGCCTGCTCTACGATCTCACCCGGACACTGTCCGAGGCCAATGTCTACATCTCCTCCGCGGTCATCGCGACCTATGGCGCGCAGGCGGTGGATACCTTCTACGTCAAGGACATGTTCGGCCTGAAGTTCCAAAGCCTTTCCAAGCAGAAATCGCTTGAGCGCAAGCTGCGCACCGCCATCGAACAGGGCACCAAGAGGGCGCTGTCATGAGCCGCCGCCGGGAGCGCCTCGGGCCATGAAACCCATCCGCCTGATGTCGGGCATCTTTACCGTCGGCGGCTGGACGCTGATGTCGCGCGTGCTTGGCTTTCTGCGCGATGCGATGATCCTCGCCTTTCTCGGGGTGGGCCCGCTCTACGAGGCCTATGTGGTCGCTTTCCGTCTGCCCAACATGTTCCGCCGCTTCTTCGCCGAGGGCGCGTTCAACATGGCCTTCGTGCCGCTCTTCTCCAAAAAGGTCGAAGCGGGAGAGGACGCGCGCGCCTTCGCGCAGGAGGCTTTTGCCGGGCTCGCCTCGGTGCTGCTGGTGCTGATGCTGCTGGTCCAGCTGGCGATGCCATGGGCGATCCTCGTGCTCGCCTCGGGGTTCCGAGGCGAGCCGGAGTTCGACATCGCCGTGGCCTTCGGGCGCATCGCCTTTCCCTACGTGCTCTTCATCTCGCTCGCCGCCCTGCTGTCGGGCGTGCTGAATGCCACCGGGCGCTTCGCCGCCGCCGCCGCCGCGCCGGTGCTGCTCAACGTGGTGCTGATCGGGGCGATGTTCGGCGCCTACTGGCTCGGCGGGCCGGTGGCCGGCGCGCTCATCTGGGGGATCCCGGTGGCGGGCGCGGCCCAGCTCGCGCTGGTGTGGTGGGCGGCGGCAAAGGCGGGCTTTCCGGTGCGGCTCGCCCGCCCGCGCATGACGCCCGAGCTGCGCAAGCTGATCCGCATCGCCATCCCCGCCGCGCTCGCGGGCGGGGTGGTGCAGGTCAACCTCCTCGTCGGCCAGCAGGTCGCCTCCTATTTCGACAAGGCCGTGGGCTGGCTCTACGCCGCCGACCGCCTCTATCAGCTTCCGCTCGGCGTGGTGGGCATCGCGGTCGGGATCGTGCTCCTGCCGGACCTGTCGCGCCGGCTCAAGGCGGGCGATGACGCCGGCGGGCGCATGGCCTATTCCCGCGCGGGCGAGATTTCCCTCGCGCTGACCATTCCCGCCGCCGTGGCGCTTGTCGTGATCCCGTTGCCTCTGGTCTCGGTGCTGTTCCAGCGCGGCGCGACCACCGCCGACGACAGCGCGGCCATTGCGCTCGCGGTCGCGATCTACGGGCTCGGCCTGCCCGCCTTCGTGCTGCAAAAGGTCGTCCAGCCGCTGTTCTTCGCGCGCGAGGATACGCGACGCCCGTTCCGCTATGCGCTGGTCTCGATGATCGTCAACGCCGCCCTGGCCATCGGCCTCGCGCCGGTGCTCGGCTGGTTCGCCCCGGCCATCGCGACAACCCTCGCCGGTTGGGTCATGCTGGTCCTGCTCCTCACCGGCGCGCGCCCCATGGGCGAGGTCGCCCGGTTCGATGACCGGTTCCGCCGCCGCGTCCTGCGGATCTGCGGCGCGGCGGTGATCATGGGCGGGGTGCTTTGGGTCGCCAACCTGTTGCTCGGGCCGATGCTGGCGGCGCCGGGATGGCGCTATCTCGGCCTCGTTGCGCTGATCGCCTGCGGGATGGTGAGCTACTTCCTCGCGGCGCACAGTCTCGGCGGGCTGCCGCTGGGCGAGCTCAAACGCGCGCTCCGCCGCTGACTCACCGCTGCCGCAGCTTGTCGAGGATCCGCGCGAACCCGCCGGGCACGACAAAGACCGAGACCGCGAAGCCCGTGACGAACCCGCCCACGTCGCCGATCCAATCGGGATTGCCGCCAAAGAGCAGCCCAAAGGCCAGTTGAATCGCCATCAGGATACCGATCAGCCGGAAGGCCGCGAGCTGGGATTGGCCAAGCGCCCCGGCGCGCAGCCAGAGCAGGAAGGTGAAGGCGCCGATGAGCCCGTAGGCCGAGGGGAAGCCGCCGATGAGCCAGCCCTCCGCCGGCCCAAGCAGCCAGAAGATCAGCGCGCCGCCGATCGCCGACAGGACGAACACCGCCAGCACCGCGAGCGGATGGAAGAGCTCACCCACGAATTTCCCGAGCGCGAGGACGAAGACGCCGACGAAGAGCGCCTGTGTGAAGCTGACGTGAACAAAGGCGTAGGTCACGAGCCGTTTCAGCCCGTCGAGGCCCCAGCTCTGGCGCAGGAGCATCAGGTCCATCCACTCGTTGGAAAACCCGTAGCGCTGCATCGCGCCGAGCCGCCAGCCCACGCCCGAGGCCCCGCCGACAAGGCCGCGATCGGCCAGTGACAACACAAGCTCTATGCCCGCGATGAAGAGAAACAGCGCCGCGACGATCGGCGGCAGCGGGTTCACCGGGCTGGGATCATGCGCGCTCATCGGGTCCCCTCGCTTGACGGCATTGGGGCGCAGGGATAAGCCACCCGCACGCCAATATCCAGACGGAGTTTCCCGATGTCCGATGCCGCCCCCGCCAGCGAAGGACCTGCCCGCCAGTTCACACCGCGGGTGTTTTCCGGCATCAAGCCCTCGGGCGGTCTGACGCTTGGCAACTACCTCGGCGCCGTGCGCCGGTTCGTGGCGATGCAGCATGAGTTCGACCAGACGCTCTATTGCGTCGTCGATCAGCACGCGATCACCGTCTGGCAGGATCCGGCCGAGCTCCGGGACCGCACGCGCGAGCTTGCCGCCTTCTACATCGCCGCCGGGCTCGACCCGAAAAAAGCGATCCTCTTCAACCAATCGGCCGTCCCCGAACACTCCCAGCTCGCCTGGGTTTTCAACTGCGTGGCGCGGATGGGCTGGATGAACCGGATGACCCAGTTCAAGGACAAGGCCGGCAAGAACGCCGAGAAAGCCTCGCTCGGGCTCTATGCCTACCCCGCGCTGATGGCGGCCGACATCCTGCTCTATCAGGCGACGCATGTGCCCGTGGGCGAGGACCAGAAGCAGCATGTGGAGCTCACGCGCGATATCGCGGCCAAGTTCAACCATGACTTCGGCACCGAGCTTTTCCCGATGACCGAGCCGGTCATTCAGGGCGCGGGCACGCGGATCATGAGCCTGCGCGATGGATCCAAGAAGATGTCGAAGTCCGATGCCTCCGATGCCAGCCGGATCAACATGAGCGACGACGCCGAAGCGATCGCCCGCAAGATCCGCAAGGCCAAGACCGATCCCGACGCCTTGCCCTCGGAGGCGGAGGGGCTGAAGGACCGGCCCGAGGCGCGCAACCTCGTCAATATCTATGCCGCGCTGTCCAACCAATCGGTCGAGACTGCGCTGGCGGAGCTGGGCGGCAAGCAGTTCGGGGAGTTCAAGCCGATGCTCGTGGATCTTGCCGTGACCGAGCTGTCGCCCATCACCACCGAGATGCGCCGGCTTCTGGCCGATACGGCCGAGATCGACCGGGTGCTTCAGGCGGGCGCCACACGGGCCCGCGAGATCGCCGCGCCGATCCTGAAGCAAACCTACGACTGCGTGGGCTTCGTCGGCGCCTGAGCTCGCGCGTTCAGAAAACCGTATCGGCCCTGTCACGAATCTGACTCACTGGCGCGCTATGAACGGGCTGCGCGACGTGAGGCGCAGTTCGTATTTCCAACGAATGCATTCAGCGCGACTTTCGCCCCCGGTCCCCCCAAGGCCGGGGGCCTTTCACATGTTGCCCCCGAGGAACGTTGCGTCCGGACCGCCGAGCGGGCATGATCCCCCCGCAAGGGGGAGGCACGAACATGCGCAAGTTCCTGGTGGTGCTCGATGACAGCAGGGAATGCCTCAACGCGATCCGCTTCGCGGCGATGCGCGCGGCCAGGACCGGCGGCGGCGTCGAGGTCCTCTCGATCATCCCACCCGAAGAGTTCAACCACTGGATCGGCGTGGGCGACATCATGCGCGAAGAGGCCCGCGAGCGGATCGAGGTCCATTTCGAGGTCTTCGCCAAGTGGATGCGCGACCGGCAGGGGATCGAACCCCGGCTGGTCATCCGCGAAGGCGAGCCGGTGCACGAGATCTTCGCCCAGGTGAACGAGGATCCGCAGATCGGCGTCCTCGTGCTCGGCGCGGGCACCGGAAAAGGGGGCCCAGGCCCGCTTGTGACCCAGCTCGTCAAGTCCGCCGGCACCCTTCCGATCCCGATCACGATCGTTCCCGGCGACATGAGCAAGGACAAGCTCGAAGCCATCACCTGATTTCGAGAAAAAATCACCCGTTCAAGATTGGCCCGATCACGGGACCGATCACGCGACCGTGAGCCGGCGGGCCGGGTTCTGCGCTTTGCCGCACCAAGTCGGTCCACCCGCGCGCAGAGCGTCATTACGCTGCGTCTTTTTCGGATTTCAAGGCCTCCGCCGCTCACAAACGTAGCGCATTGATGTGACGCGAGCGGCTCTTGGCACAGCGGCATTTGCCCCCAAATTCATCGACAAGGGGCGGCACTGACCACCCTGAAACAACCGAGAAAACAGACTGTAAAGGAACTCACAAATGAAACGCTCCATCATCACCGCTTCGCTCGCCGCCCTCGTTGCCTCCGCATCGATCGCAACCGCAGACACCAGCTTCTTCTCCTATGAAGGCGCCCAGTCCGGCAAATCCTACGTCACCTTCGACAGCGTGACCGCCGACTCTGACGCCGTTGTGGAAATCCGCGATTTCCGCCTTGGTGAAGTGGGCGATCTGCTCGGCACCGAAACCGTCCACGCCGGCGCCAACACGCAGGTCAAAGTCCGCATCGGTGAAGAGCCGCTGGGCGACGTGATCGCGATCCTGAAATCCGGCGATCAGGTTCTCGCCACTCAGGAAGTCGACATCAACCGCAACTGATCGGTATCGATATCACGCAAGACAGGGGCTGGTCATGCGACCGGCCCCTCAACTTGTCTGCGACACCGCCACCGCGACGGCGTTGAAGTTCTGAAGTGCGCGTCAAACGGGCGCTTCGCTCGGCGCCACACCCCTCGGGCGCAATCAGCAACGCCGACCAGCGGCGCGCAACGTCAGCCTACGCTGCGGCGACGGACCAGAGCGAACCCGCCCAGAGCCGTCAAGGCAAGGGGCAAGCCAGCGGGCAATGGAACCACGTCAGGCGAGGCCGAGAGGCTGAACGGTGTGTCGAATGAAGCATGTGTGACAGTGAACACGCCAGAGGCGCGCGCGAGGGAATTCACAATGATACTTGGATCGTCATCGCACTGCATGTCGAAGCTGTCTGTAAAGTACCGCACTTCACCGTGCATTTGTGCAAAGGTGGGGGCGAAACGACCGCACCCTCTGAACCCATATTGGACCCCGATGAATGGCGCTGTTTCCTCGGCGAGGGACAGGTCGGCAAAATAGACGCGGGGGTCAGGGATTTCACCTGCTCGCCACGCGTCATTGTACGCCGTGATTTGTTCCGGTGTAGCGCCTGTTATGTCGAATGTTTCGATTGGCGCAGTCAGAGAATCGCAAGGACGTACAACATAATTGACCAATCTGGAAATTCTGGAGCGGCGCGCAATTTGCCAATCGCCGTAGGTATATTCACACGCAGGTGGGCCGGATGACATTCGGTTCCCAACTTGATCAAACGCCATCCCTGGGGCCAACACCGAGTTTGAAAAAAATGTGCCGGTGAGTGTCCGCTCACCTGGGGTCCCATCGGGATTGGTGAAAGAATGTGTCCCCATGAAATACACCGGCGCTGCGGTCGCGAAACTGGCCAAGAGGGCCATCGAAACAGCAAGTAGCAAAATACGCAAAATATAAATTCCTTAATATAAACTGGCCGATATAGGCTGGTTGATAAGTATGCTTGAAACCCGCTTCAAGGCAAGCGATCCCGTCAGAGTTTTGCCAAATTCTCGTTTTTCCAGAAGAAATTACACGTTATGCGCTAAAGGCAGATCCCGCCACACGCTATGCGCAACATTGTGGCACAACAGCACGCAATCTCGTGCAAAGCGCAGCATCGAGAGTGCGCCATGCGTCCGGCCCTTTTTCGGGCCCGCAGCATTGGGCCTGGCCAGAGGCCCCTTTCGCAACGGCGCGAGCTGGTGTATACATGTTTAGAATGGTTCTAAACCTTGACAGGGCGCGCGGGCCCGCGCATATCCGCAAGGCAAAACAGAGGTGCACGATGTTCATTCAGACCGAATCCACGCCGAACCCGTCGACCCTGAAGTTCCTTCCCGGAAAGCCCGTGCTCGCGCAGGGGACGGCCGATTTCCCCGCGCCCGAAGGGGCCGGCGCCTCGCCGCTCGCCACGCGCATCTTCGCGGTCGAGGGCGTTGCCGGCGTGTTCTTCGGCAGTGATTTCATCACCGTGACCAAGGCCGATCAGATCGAGTGGGATCACATCAAGCCATCGGTCCTCGGCGCGATCATGGAGCATTACCAGTCCGGCCAGCCGGTCATGGCCGACGATGCCGCGATGGGCAGCGGTCACGCGGAGCACCACGGCGAAGACGCCGAAATCGTGGGCCAGATCAAGGAATTGCTCGACAGCCGCGTGCGCCCCGCCGTGGCGCAGGATGGCGGCGACATCACCTTCCACGGGTTTGAGCGCGGCGTGGTCTACCTCCACATGCAGGGCGCCTGCGCGGGCTGCCCCTCCTCAACGCTCACGCTCAAGATGGGCATCGAGAACCTGCTGCGCCACTACATCCCCGAGGTCACCGAAGTGCGCCCCGTCGGCGTCCTGTGACCGGGCCGCTCCTTCTCGGCTTCGACACATCGGCCGCGCATTGCGCGGCCGCTTTGCTGCGCGGTGATGACTGCCTCGCCTCCCGGGCCGAGCCGATGAAACGCGGTCAGGCCGAACGGCTGATGCCGCTGCTTGAAGAGTTGCTGGCAGAAGCGGGTTGCACTTGGGCGGATCTCGATGGGATCGGCGTCGGGACCGGGCCGGGGAATTTCACCGGCATCCGGATTTCCGTCTCGGCCGCGCGGGGCCTTGCGCTGGCGCTCGATATTCCCGCCATCGGTGTCGATCTCTTCGACGTGGCCCGCGTTGGGGCCGAGGCCCCGCTCGCCGCCTGGCTTCCCGCCCCGCGGGAGGCGGCCTACCTCCAACATCCCGGCAAGAGCGCGGAGCAAGTCCCCATGGCAGAGATCAAGGCGCTTGGGGATGCGGCCATCGGCCTGCCGGAACCGGCCGAAATCGGCCGGCGGATCGCGGCGCTCGCGGCCGCGCGTCTCGATGCGCCCGGCCCCGCGCCCGCGCCGGTCTACATGCGCCCCGCCGATGCCGCCCCGCCGCGCGATCCGGCTCCGCGCATCGTGCCCTGAGCCGCGGATGACCGCGCCGGATCCCGCCGAACTCGCCGCTCTGCACGCCAAGGCTCGGGGGCCCGACCGCTTTTGGTCCGCCGAGGAATTCCGCTCCCTTCTGGCCGCGCGCCACGTCTTTGCCCTCACCGACCCCGCCACGGCGCCGCACGCCTTCGTACTGAGCCGGGCAGTAGCGGATGAGGCCGAACTGCTGCTCATAGCCACCGACGCCGCGCATCAGCGCCGGGGACACGCCGCGCGCCTTCTCGCCGCCTTCGAAGCCGAGGCCGCCGCCCGGGGCGCGCGCCAGCTCTTCCTTGAAGTCGCCGCCGACAACCGTCCCGCGCTTGCCCTCTACGCGGCCCACGGCTGGCAAACCACCGGCACGCGCCCTCGATATTACGCCCGGCCCAGCGGCCCGCGCGTCGACGCGGCGCTCATGCAAAAGTCCGTGACCTAGCGGCATTCCGGTTTTCCGCCACGCAACACACTGGCATTTCGCAAAAAGCTATTGACCCCCCCTCTGGCCTGCGTCCTAATCTGTGGCGATCGACTGAGATCTTATCAAAGACGGGGCTGGGGGGCCAATCAACGAGCCCGCGCCACCCGCGTCTGTGTCTAATTGGGAGTGTCTTAATGACCCGACTTCAGAACATCCTCGGCGCGACCACCGCCGCGCTCGCCCTTGGCGCCGGTGCTGCGCTGGCCGAACCTGCTATCATCTTCGATCTTGGCGGCAAGTTCGACAAATCCTTCAACGAAGCCGCATTCGCAGGCGCGACCCGTTGGGCCGAGGAGACCGGTGAAAGCTTCCGCGAGATCGAGCTTCAGTCCGAAGCTCAGCGCGAGCAGGCACTGCGCCGCTTCGCGGAATCGGGCGCCAACCCGGTGATCACCATGGGCTTCGCGATGGCCGATCCGCTCAGCAGCGTCGCGCCCGACTACCCGGACACCAAGTTCCTCGCCGTGGATGTCACCTGGCTCGACACGCCCAACATCCGCCAGGTCGGCTTTGCCGAGCATGAAGGCTCCTACCTCGTCGGCATGCTGGCGGCCCTCGCCTCCGAGACCGGCACCGTCGGCTTCGTCGGCGGCATGGACATCCCGCTCATCCGTCACTTCGGCTGCGGCTACGCCCAGGGCGCCCTTGCGGCCGACCCCGATGTCAAGATCGTCGCCAACATGACCGGGACCACCCCGGCAGCCTGGAACGACCCGGTGAAGGGCTCCGAGCTCACCAAGGCCCAGATCAGCCAGGGCGCGGACGTGGTCTTTGCCGCGGCCGGCGGCACCGGCGTGGGCGTCTTGCAGACCGCCGCGGATGAGGGGATCCTCTCCATCGGTGTGGACAGCAACCAGAACCACCTGCACTCGGGCAAAGTCCTGACCTCGATGCTCAAGCGCGTGGACGTGGCCGTCTATGACGCGCTGAAAGCGGGCGAAAATCTCGAAACCGGCGTTTTTGTCTTGGGTCTTGCCGATGATGGCGTGGGCTATGCGCTCGACGAGCACAACGAAGCGCTCATCACCCCCGAGATGAAGGCCGCTGTGGACGAGGCGCGCCAGCAGATCATCGACGGCGAGATCTCCGTGGCCAGCTACTACGAAAACGACAGCTGCCCGGCCTACAATTTCTGATACCCTGATAGCGGGGCGGGGCGGGATACATCCGTCCCGCCCCGTTTCGTCCCAGTCTTGCCGATCCCGTGACCCGCGAGCCGAGCCGGTCGATCAGCGGCGCAACCCGATACCGAGGCCAGCCATGACCGCCCCTGTCACCGCTCCTTCGCCCAGCCCGACCGAGAGCCGCGCGACCGCGCCGGCCATTGAACTCAAGGGCATCTCCAAATCCTTCGGGCCGGTTCAGGCCAACAAGGACATCTCGATCCGCGTCATGCCGGGCACGATCCACGGCATCATCGGCGAGAACGGCGCGGGGAAATCCACGCTCATGTCGATCCTCTACGGCTTCTACAAGGCCGATGCGGGCGAGATTTTCATCAACGGCCACAAGACAGAGATCCCCGACAGCCAGGCCGCGATCGCGGCGGGCATCGGGATGGTGTTCCAGCATTTCAAACTGGTGAAGAATTTCACGGTGCTCGAGAACATCGTTCTGGGCGCCGAAGAGGGCCGGCTGCTCCGCCCCAGCCTCAAGAAGGCGCGCGGCGTGTTGAAGCAACTGGCCGAGGAATACGAGCTCAATGTCGATCCCGATGCGCTGATCGAAGACCTCAGCGTTGGCCATCAGCAAAGGGTCGAGATCCTCAAGGCGCTCTACCGTCAGGCCGATATCCTGATCCTCGACGAGCCTACCGGCGTGCTCACCCCGGCCGAAGCGGATCACCTCTTCCGCATTCTCAACAACCTGCGCGCCGAGGGAAAGACGATCATCCTGATCACGCATAAGCTGCGTGAAATCATGGAGATAACCGATTCTGTCAGCGTCATGCGGCGCGGCGAGATGACCGATACCGTCAGCACCTCGGGCACCAATCCCGAGCAGCTCGCCGAGATGATGGTGGGCCGCAAGGTGCTGTTGCGCGTCGACAAGACCCCGGCGAACCCGGGCGAGAAATTCCTTGAAATCGAGGGGCTGCGCGTCGTCGATGACGCGGGTGTGGAGCGGCTCAAGGGCATCGGCCTGACCATCCGCGCGGGCGAGATTCTGGGCATCGCCGGTGTCTCGGGCAACGGCCAGTCGGAGCTTCTCGAAGTGCTCGGCGGGATGATCCCGGCCACCTCCGGCACCGTGCGCGTGCGCGGCGAGGAGATCGACATCACCGGCAAACACTCCGATGGCCAGTCGCGGCGCGCCCGCGGCATCGCCCACGTGCCCGAAGACCGGCAGCACGAGGGGCTGATCATGGATTTCCACGCCTGGGAAAACATCTGTTTCGGCTATCACCACGACCCGAAGTTTCAGGCCAACCGCTTCCTCATGGACAACGAGGCGCTGCGCAAGGACACCGAGGCCAAGATCGAGCGCTTCGATATCCGCCCCCCCAACTGCTGGACCGCGGCCAAGAATTTCTCCGGCGGCAACCAGCAGAAGATCGTCGTCGCGCGCGAGATCGAGCGCAATCCGGACATCCTTCTGGTCGGACAGCCGACGCGCGGGGTCGACATCGGGGCGATCGAGTTCATCCACAAGCAGATCGTCGCGCTGCGCGATGCGGGCAAGGCGATCCTGTTGGTGAGTGTCGAGCTTGACGAGATCATGTCGCTCTCGGACCGGATCGCAGTGATGTTCGACGGCCAGATCATGGGCGAGCGCCTGCCGGCCGATACCAACGAGCGCGAGCTTGGCCTGCTGATGGCCGGCGTGACCGACGCGCCCACCGGGGCCGCCCCAGCTCTGGAGGAGACGATCCATGGATAAGATGCCGGCATGGGCCGATGCGATACTCGTCCCGCTCATCTCGCTGTTGCTTGCCGCCATCCTCTCGGCGCTTGTCATCATAGGCATCGGCGAAGATCCGATCGCGGCGGTCAAGCTCATGGTTTCCGGCGCGCTCGGCTCGACCTACGGCTGGGGCTATACCCTCTACTACGCGACGAATTTCATCTTCACCGGCCTCGCGGTCGCCGTCGCCTTCCACGCCAGCCTCTTCAACATCGGCGGCGAGGGTCAGGCGACGCTCGGCGGGCTCGGCGTGGCGATCATCTGCCTCGCGCTGCCCTGGCCGCACTGGTCGCTGGCGCTGCTCGCGGCGATCGGGTTTTCCGCGCTCTTCGGCGCGATGTGGGCCCTCATCCCCGCCTACCTGCAAGCCAAGCGCGGCAGCCATATCGTGATCACGACGATCATGTTCAACTTCATCGCCGCGGCGTTGCTGAACTATGTCCTCGTCAACGTGATGCGCCCGGTGGGCAGCATGGACCCCGCCAGCGCGCGCTTCTCCGAGGCCGTCCATATCCCGACACTGCATGAGCTCCTCGCTCCGATCGGGATCGAATTTTCCAAGGCCGCGCCGGCGAACGTGAGCCTTCTGGTTGCGCTTCTGGCCTGTTTTCTCGTCTGGCTGCTCATCTGGCGCACGCGCCTCGGCTACCAGATCCGCGCCTTCGGCAAATCGGAATCGGCGGCGAAATACGCCGGGATCAACCCGGTGCGGATCACCGTCATCGCGATGCTGATCTCGGGCGGTCTCGCCGGTCTGATGGCCATCAACAACGTGATGGGCGAGGCCGAACGGCTTGTGCTCAACGCAACAGAGGGCGCGGGCTTCATCGGCATCGCCGTGGCGCTCATGGGCCGCAACCACCCGTTCGGCATCCTGCTCGCCGCGATCCTCTTCGGCTTCCTCTACCAGGGCGGCGCGGAACTAGCCCTCTGGACCAGCATTCCGCGCGAATTGATCGTGGTCATTCAAGCGCTTGTCATCCTCTTCACCGGGGCGCTGGACAACATGGTGCGGATCCCGCTGGAGAAGCTCTTCGTCCGCTTCCGCCGCAGCTCCGCCGGGGGATCCTCGCGATGACACAGCCCTCCGCCCTGCACGGCAACGAAAGAAAAGGTGACGCATGGACCTGCTGACCATCGTCCAGATCCTCGACAGCACGCTCCGCCTCGCGACGCCGCTTCTGCTGGCCTGTCTCGCCGGGCTCTTCTCCGAACGGGCGGGCATTTTCGACATCGGGCTCGAGGGCAAGATGCTCGCCGCGGCCTTCTTCTCCGCGGCCACCGCGGCGATCACCGGCTCGGTCTGGCTCGGCCTGCTGGCGGGGATCGCGTCCTCCATCCTGCTCTCGCTGCTGCACGGGCTCGCGTCGATCACCTTCCGCGGCAACCAGCTTATCTCCGGCGTCGCGATCAACTTCCTCGCCGCCGGGATGACCGTCCTGATCGCCCAGGACTGGTTCAGCCAGGGCGGGCGCACCCCCTCGCTCATCGGCCGCGGCCGGTTCGAGCAGATCACCCTGCCCTTCGCCGACGCCGTCGAGAGCACACCGATCATCGGCCCGATCTACGCCGAGCTTCTCTCCGGCCACACGATCCTGGTCTATGTCTCGCTGCTGGCCGTTCCGCTCACGTGGTGGATCCTGTTCCGCACCCGGTTCGGCCTGCGCCTGCGCGCGGTGGGCGAAGCGCCCGAGGCGGTGGACACGGCGGGCGTTTCGGTCGTCGGGCTGCGCTATGCGGCGGTCATGATCTGCGGCGTGCTCTGCGGCATCGCGGGCGCCTATCTCGCCACGGGCCTGCAGGCGGGCTTCGTCAAGGACATGACCGCGGGGCGCGGCTACATCGCCCTCGCCGCCCTCATCTTCGCCAAATGGCGCCCGTGGTACGCGCTCTACGCCTGCTTGCTCTTCGGCTTCCTGCAGGCCATCGCGCTGCGCTATCAAAACATCGACCTCGGCGTCTTCGTGATCCCGGTGCAGGTGATGGACGCGCTGCCCTATATCCTCACGGTGGTGATCCTCGCCGGGTTTGTCGGCAAGGCGATCCCGCCGCGTGCGGGTGGTGAGGCCTACGTCAAGGAGCGCTAAGCGGTCGCCTTCGGGTGCGGTGATGCGTCAAACCGCCGTTTGACCCAGATCAATGCCCGGCTTGCGGACTTCAGACAATCTGGGACCTGCCCCGGCGGGCGGGGTGGCCTCACGCCCCATCCCGTGCCCGGTGCGCTCAACGCAACCGAAGCCAGGTCCATCATATGTCCCACGTCCCCCACGCACTCGCCGACGAATTCCCCGACCATGCCGAGGCGCTCAGCCGTCTCAAATCGGACGACGCCCATGCCGCGCGTCTGTTTGACGAGTACCACGAGGTCAACCGGCTGGTGCATCGCGGCGAGACGGATGTGGAGCCGATGAGCGATCCCCATCTGACCGAACTTCGCAAGCGGCGGATGGCGCTCAAGGATGAGGTCTATGCCCTGCTCAAGGCGCGCGGCGACGCGGCCGTCGGCTGAAGCCCAAGGGAGGGACGCGGATGATCGAGATCAGCACAAACAAGGTCGTCCGGGTGATCTTCCTCGCTCGCGAGTATGGCCCCGGCAGCCGGCAGTTGAGCGACTATGTCTCGGGGCTCAATGAAGACGAGGCGGCCAATCTCGTGGCCCTCCTGTGGATCGGGCGCGACAGTTTCGACGCGGCCGAGTGGGAGGAGGCGCTCGCCAATGCGCGGCAGGAAGCGACCGCCCCGACCGAGGACTACCTTGCCGGCATCCCCGAGCTTGCCGATCACCTTGAGGCAGGGCTCGACGCCCTCGGCATCACTGTGTCGGAGGCAGAGGACCATTTCCGCGACGGGTGAGGTCACATCTGAGAGCGCGCATAGGCCTCCAGTTGCGTCGCGACGGTGCCCCAGCCGGAGAAAAACCCCATGTCCTCATGGGTTTGTCGCGCCTCGGCGGAACGGTGCCGGACGGTGGCGGTGTAAGCCGTCTCCCCCGCGCCCGCATCGGCGAAATCGAGGATCGCGGTCATGAAGGGATCGGGCGCCGGTGCCCAGCCCTCGCTGTAGGTATCGGTGAACACCAGCCGCGTCTCGGGCACCACCTCTAGAAACACGCCACGGTTCTCGATGCGGGCCCCATCGACGACCAGCACCGTGTCGAACCGCCCTCCCGGGCGTAGATCAACATCGCAGGCGTCGAGCCGGTGGGGCTCCGGCATGAAGAACGCCTTGAGGTGGTCCGGCGTGGTCCAGCAGCGCCACAAGAGCGCGCGCGGGGCCTTGAGACTCCGCGTGATCTGAAGGTCCGTTTCGGGATTGAGTTTCATGTCTCGTCCTCCTCCTTGAGATTCGCGATATGGCCCTCGAACCGATCCAGCCGCGCCTCCCAGACGCGGGCCTGCTGGTCGAGCCAGTCGCGGACAGGGGCGATCGCGCCGGGCGCGAGCGCGCAGCGACGGGTGCGCCCGGTCTTGGCCGTCGTGATGAGCCCCGCCGCCTCCAGCTTGCGTAGATGCGCCAGAAAGGACGGCAGCGCCATGTCATGCGCCGCTGCCAATTCGCTCACAGTCGTCGGCCCGCGCGCCAGCCGGTCTAGGACTGCGCGCCGGGTCGGATCACCAAGCGCGGTAAAACAGGCGGACAGGGTGTCATCATACTTAGCCATATGACTAACCATGCGCCCTCCGCGCTGCCCCGTCAAGACAGTTAGCGTAATGGCTAACCATTATGCCCGCACGCTCCCTCCCCCAATCTCGCGCGTTGCCTTTGGCCGCGCTGCGGCGCAATGTGGAGCCATGCAGATCTACCTTCCCGTCGCCGAGGTTTCGGTCAATATCTACCTGCTGCTCGGACTGGGCGGGATGATCGGCATCCTTTCGGGAATGTTCGGCGTGGGCGGGGGCTTCCTGCTGACGCCGCTGCTCTTCTTCATCGGCATCCCGCCGGCCGTTGCCGTGGCCACCGGCGCCAACCAGATCGTCGCCTCCTCGGTTTCGGGCCTGCTCGCGCATCTGCGGCGCAAGACGGTGGACCTCAGGATGGGGATGATGCTGCTCGTGGGCGGCCTGACCGGCGCGGGTGGCGGCGTATTCATCTTTAACTACCTGAAATCATTGGGGCAAGTCGATCTTCTGATCAACCTGTGCTACGTGATCTTCCTCGGCGTGATCGGCGCGCTCATGTTCGTCGAGAGCCTGCGCGCCCTGCGCCGCTCGCGGGTGTATCGCCCCGGTGCGCCGCGCCGAAAATTGCACCAGCACACCTGGGCCCACGCGCTTCCGATCAAGATGCGCTTCCGCGTCTCGGGCCTCTACATCTCGGTGATCCCGGTGCTGCTCGTGGGTTTTCTGGTCGGAATGCTCTCGTCGATCATGGGCGTGGGCGGCGGGTTCATCATGATTCCGGCGATGATATACCTGCTTGGGATGCCGACGCGGGTCGTGGTCGGCACCTCACTGTTCCAGATCATTTTCGTGACCGGCTTCACCACCTTGCTGCACGCCACGACGAACTTCACCGTGGACGTGGTGCTGGCGCTCCTGCTGCTCATCGGCGGCGTCGTCGGTGCCCAATTCGGCACCCAGATCGGGCTGATGCTGAAGGCCGAACAGCTCCGCATCGGGCTGGCGGCGCTTGTGCTCGTGGTCTGCGGCAAGCTGGCGCTGGATCTTCTGCTGGAGCCCTCCGAGCTCTTCTCTCTGGCCGCTGGGGAGGCCCCGGAATGATACGCGCGGGGCTCCTCGGGCTGGGCCTCGGCCTTCTCGCCCTGCCCGCGCTTGCCGAACAGGTCGTGCTCGGGCTCAGCCGCGACCGGGTCCAGATCACCACCACCTTCGACGGCTCCGACATCCTGATCTTCGGCGCGGTCAAGCGCGAAGCGCCCGCGCCGGAAGATCCGATGGATGTGGTGATTTCGGTGCAAGGCCCCTCCACGCCGGTTACGGTGCGGCGCAAATCGCGGCGCTTCGGCATCTGGATCAACACCGACACGGTCGAGGTGGGTCGCGCACCGAGCTTCTTTGCCATCGCGACGACGAGCCCCATCGAGGACACGCTTCTGCGGATCGAGGACATGCGCGAGCGCGTCTCGCTCGACCGCGCGATCAGCGGGTGGCGCTGGATCGACGACGTGGAGGAGCCGCTGGAATTTCTCGACGCACTCAAACGCATCCGCTTCGAAGAAGGGCGCTACACGATCAACGAGAGCAGCATCGCCTTTGACGAGGAAACCCTGTTCCGGACGTCGATTCGCCTGCCCGCGAATCTCACCGAGGGCGGCTATCTGACCCGCATTTTCCTCACGCGCGAGGGGCGGATCGTGTCGAGCTACGAGACGGTGATCGACGTGCACAAGGTCGGGCTGGAGCGCTGGCTCTACAGCCTGTCGCGGGAGCAACCGCTGATTTACGGGCTGATGTCACTGGCGCTTGCGATCTTCGCGGGCTGGGGCGCCTCCGAGCTGTTCCGGGCGATAAGACGAGCTTAAATTGCGCTAACCTCTTCCCACGTAGGGCATTTTCGTCGCCATCAGCGTCATGAACTGCACATTCGCCTCTGCCGGTAGCTCCGCCATCTGACGCACCGCGCGGGCCACGTCAGCCACCTCCATCGTCGGCGGCGGCGGGCCGCTTGAGGCGGCGATAATCCCGTCCAGAAGCTCGGTGCGGGCGTTGCCGATATCGATCTGGCCGCAAGCGATGTCGAAGGCGCGGCCATCGAGCGAGAGCGTCTTGGTCAGCCCGGTGATCGCGTGTTTCGTCGTGGTGTAGGCCACCGAGTTCTCGCGCGGGGCGTGGGCCGAGATCGATCCGTTGTTGATGATTCGCCCGCCCATCGGGCTCTGGCGGCGCATCTGGGCGAAGGCGGCGCGGGCGGCGAGGAACATGCCGGTGACGTTGACATCCACCACGGCGCGCCATTCCTCCGGCGAGAGCTCGTCGATGAGGGCCGCGCGCCCGAAGGTTCCGGCGTTGTTGAAGAGCACGTCGAGGCGGCCCGTGGAGGCGGTGAAGCGCTCGAAGGCGGCCGCGACAGCATCCGGGTCGGTCACGTCGGCGGGCAGGGTGTGGGCGCCCGCGCGGCCCTCGGCGATGGTGCGGAGCTTGTCTTCCGAGCGTGCGAGAAGGCCGACCTGCCAGCCCGCGTCGAGGAACTCCCGGGCGCAGGCCGCGCCGATACCGCTGCTGGCGCCTGTGATTACGATGCTTTTCATTCCGCCTCCGTGGTTTCCAGCGTCAGGGGCGCGGGCGCGGCGCGCAGATCGTCCACGCGCAGCGGCCCCGAGGGTTTGGAGAGACGCGCGCGCACCACCCAGTGAAGCCGCTCCTGCGCCCGGGTGATCGCCACATAGGCCAGACGTTTCCACAGCGGCTGTCCCGCCTCGTTGCGCCCCATCCGCGCCGCGGCATAGAGGTCCGGCGCGAAGACCTGAACGGCCTCCCACTGCGAGCCCTGCGCCTTGTGGATCGTCACGGCCGCACCATGCAGGAAGACCGCGCCCATGTGGGCGGCGTAGGGGATAAAGGGCTCTTCCTCTCCGGGTTTTTCGATCTTCACGATGGAAGCCGCACTGAGCTGGGGATCCTCCGCGCCGATGACATGCAGGCGCGAAAACCCCGAGCGGCGGCCGGGTTCGAGATAGACCACCTGAGCCCCCTTCACCAGGCCGCGGGCCTCAAGATCGAGCCGTTTCTTGCGGTGTTTGAGCGGGAGCTCCAGCCCATCGCAGATCAGCGGCTCGCCAGGCAGGAGCGCATCCTCCGGCGCGCCGTGCACCGAACGGAACGCGTTGATCAGGCGGATGCGCGTCGCGTTGCGCCAGACAAGAACCGGCGAGCGGGCCATCAGATCGACTTCGACCCGCTGGCCCCAGATGACGCGTTCGTCGCGCCGCGCAGCCGACTCGACCATGGATTCGAAGTCTTCAAAGCTCAGGTCGGGATCACCCAGGGCATGGGCGAGATCGAGAATCGGGTTGTCGGCCTCTTGGCGGTGGACGCGGGCGAGCGAGAGGATGCGCTTCTCCGGGAGCTTGTCGAAGATCATCTCGCCCGATTGCCCCACCGGGGCGAGTTGGGCCGGATCGCCGAACAGCAGGAGCGTAGGGAAGATTTCCTTGAGGTCATCGAACTGCCGCGCATCGAGCATCGAAGCCTCGTCGATGAGCCCGATGTCCAGCGGCTCCTCGCGGCGTTTCCATCCGGTGATGAAGTCCGAGCCGCGCAGACCGGCGGCGGCAAACGCGCCGGGAACCGAGGGCGTACGGTCGTAAAACCCCTTGGCCCGGTCGAGCGACTCGTCGGTCAGCCCGTCGATCTCGGGCCGGTCGCCGTTGCCCGCAAGCCAATCGGCGATCTTCTCGTACTCCGGGTCATAGACCGGGGTGTAGAGGATGCGGTGGATGGTGGTGGCGGGGACGCCACGCATCCGAAGCACGCTGGCGGCCTTGTTGGTCGGCGCGAGGACGGCGATCGTCCTGCGATCCTTGCGGCGGCGGCCTTCATAGTCGCCCGAAATGACCTCCACGCCCGCCTTTTGCAAGGCGCGCACCAGTTCCGCGAGGAGGAGTGTCTTGCCGGACCCGGCCTTGCCGGTGATGGCCAGAACGTTGGTCTTGCCCTCTTTGGGCGGGGTCAGCGTGTCGTTCAGCAGATCGACGCCCACGGAGGCCAGCATCTCGGAGATGCGGTCGTGGGCTTCGGCCTGATCGTCTGAGAAGGTGAGGGCGGGCGCGCGCATGGCCAGACATTACGCGCGCCGCTCACCGGGGGGAAGCGGTGTTTCAGGCGATGGCGGCCAATTGCGGCACGTTGCGCTCAAAGGCCTGGCGGAACCAGTGGTCGGAGAGCGCGAGGGTCAGGCCCGCGCGTTTGGCCACCAGTTCCTTGGCTTCCTTGGAGAATTCCCACAGACCGACGCTGATGGCCTCGCGGCCTTCGCCATCCGTGCCCAGAACGGTCGGCTTGGCGCCGATGCGGGTGTAGATGCGGATCATGCGGGCGTCGAACACGCCGACGAAATGATCCAGCGAGAAACGGTCCATGATCTCACCGCCGGCGAGCATCAGCGCGCCCGCCACGTTGCCCTCGGCGCCAGGCGCGAGGCAGAACCGCGTGCATTCCCAGATCAGGCCAGAGCGGATTTCGACGCCGTCCGTGACATGAAGGAAGTGTTCATTGACCATCGTGCGGCCGGTGGTCGGCAGGAAGCGCATCGAGCCGCCGTGGCGCCCGTCGGCGCGTTCCCAGATCACGTAGAGCGGGTTGAGCTCGTCGTATTGATCCTTCTCGAACCCGTTCTCGTCGACGGTCACGTCCCAGCCAAGGCGATCCTTGAACTGATTGGCGCGGTCGCGGAACATGGTGTCGCGAAGCAGCGGGTAGTTGTCGAGTTCGGAAGCGTAGATGTAGCGCAGCATGGTGTCATTCCCCGATGAATGTTCGATGGGGTCATGGTGCGTTTGCAGTGGTTAACAGGAATGATCCGGGCCGTGCGCGGCAATGAACGACCATTGACCGCACCGTACGGTGCGGCAGGATTCAGACAACGATCAGGCCTCTTTGCATTGCGCGGGCCACCGCGTGGGTGGTGTTGAGAGCGCCGAGTTTGTGCCGCGCGCTTTCGATATAGACGCGCAGGGTGTGTTCCGAGATCGAGAGCTTCTGGGCCGCCTGTGCGCGGGACTGACCAAGAGCGAGACAGGTAATCGCATCAACCTCCCTCGGGGACAGAGCGGTGATGGGTGGTCCTTCTCGCCCGGGTTCAAGCTCCAGCGCCTTCTCGTTCATGGCATGGGCCACGATGATGAGACTTCGGCGGTTGGCCTCTGCGAACTCTTCCCATTCCTCGTCGCTTCGGTCGTCGGTGACGGTGAAGAGTGCGTATTGGCCGTTGGGCCCTCTTGTCGGGATGGAGTAGCCTTGGCGGCCGACCCCATACTCTATTGCCTCCTTCTGGAACTGGCGGGTGGCCTTGCCAGACCAATCCAGTTGTTTCCAATCCACCGGGTGAAAGCTGTTGTAGCAACCGGTGATCACCGGATCGACGCGCAGATATTCCTTTTCAAGGTAGCGTTCGACCCATTCGATTGAGTAGGTTCCGCAGCCGTATTGTTCGCCTGAACTGCTGACCCAGTGGTAGACCACATGAGAGACATTGAAGCGATCGCGGAGAGCTTCCGCGACCGCCTGCATGTCTTCAAGCGCGGTCGCCTGCTCCAATTGCTCGAGAATTGTGTCTACCGAAGCCTTCATAAGCACGGCTGTCCCCCACCGTTGTGTTCGATGGCACCGGGGAGGTCTCTATCGCGGCCACCATGAGCGCATCATCCAGCTGCTCGGCGAGAGCCGAAAGGTCGTTCGTGCGGGCGTAGGTCCGAAGATCCGCGATTACGTCGACGATCCAAGTGCTTTGCATGGGATTTCTCGCTTTCTGGTGGTTAATAACTCGTTAACATAAGACTACCATGAAGCGAAAACGTCGCGAAATTCACGTTTTTCAACTCCCCAGAAATAGCGAGGGGGCAAATTTCAAGCTATTGAAATGAAACGGACGGGGTCTGAGAGTTCCGCCGCAGACCCCTGCGCGCCCCTCTGAGGCCCCGTCCGATCGTGGTAAATGCGTCCGAATCCTAGCCGCCGGCAGCGGCCAGCGCGTCCTCCAATGTGCGCAAACCGGTGCGCGGTGTCTGGACGAGGACCGCCATGTTGCCGGGTTTGTGCTCGTTGCGCAGCATCTTCATATGGGCCTGCGGGATCTCAGCCCAGGGAAACACCTCGGACATGCAGGGATCGAGACGCCGCTCGACCATGAGCTTGTTGGCCGCCGCCGCCTGCTTGAGGTGGGCAAAGTGGCTGCCCTGAATGCGTTTCTGGTGCATCCAGACGTAGCGCGCGTCCATGGTGAGGTTGTAGCCGGTTGTCCCGGCGCAGATCACCACCATGCCGCCCTTTTTCACCACGAAGGTTGAGACCGGGAAGGTCGCCTCGCCCGGGTGCTCGAAGACCATGTCGACGTTGACGCCCTTGCCGGTGATGTCCCAGATCGCCTTGCCGAACCTGCGCACCTCGGCGAACCAGGTCTTGTACGCGTCGGTGTTGACCTTGGGCAGCTGGCCCCAGCAATCGAAGTCCTTGCGGTTGATCACCCCCTTGGCGCCGAGCCCGAGGACGAACTCGCGTTTGTCCTCCTCGGAGATCACGGCGATCGCATTGGCGCCGGCGGTATTGATGAGCTGGATCGCATAGGAGCCGAGGCCGCCGGACGCGCCCCAGACGAGGACATTCTGCCCCGGCTTGAGTTCATGCGGGTGGTGGCCGAAGAGCATCCGGTAGGCCGTTGCGAGCGTCAGCGTGTAGCAGGCGCTCTCCTCCCAAGTGAGGTGGCGCGGTCGGGGCATGAGCTGCTGGGCCTGCACATTGGTGAACTGGGCGAAGGAGCCGTCGGGCGTCTCGTAGCCCCAGATCCGCTGCGAGGGCGAGTACATCGGATCGCCGCCGTTGCACTCTTCGTCATCGCCGTCATCCTGATTGCAGTGGATCACGACCTCGTCGCCCACCTTCCAGCGCGTGACCTTGTCGCCCACGGCCCAGACGATCCCGGACGCATCCGAGCCCGCGATGTGAAACTCCGCCTTGTGGACGTCAAATGGGCTGATCGGCACGCCGAGCCCGGCCCAGACGCCGTTGTAGTTCACCCCCGCCGCCATGACGAGCACCAGCACCTCATAGCTGTCGAGCTTGGGCACATCGACCACCTCGACCTGAAACGACGTATCAGGCTCCCCGTGGCGCTCCCGCCGGATCGTCCAAGCATACATCTGCTTGGGCACATACCCCATCGGGGGCATCTCACCGACCTCGTAGAGGTCTTTCTCCGGGGCTTCGTAGTTGAAGGGCTCTCCGTCTGTGTCCAGCGCCATGACCGTCTCCATACCTGTCCTTACGCCGCAGTGCAGAATCGCGGCTTACCCCGGATTTATGGATTGGCGAGCAACAATGCAACACCATTTGCATTGTTTTTGTAATTTTATGTCTTTGCGGATTCGGGAGTGCCCCTCTCCGTCTGAACCTCTCCCGCCGTGAGAGAGGTCTGCTTATCCGGAGCCGGTGACTCCAGGTGCTGAGCAATGGAGCGGGCGTAAAACTCGATGGTCGGCCGATGCTCCTCGGGCACGGTGATCGTTCCGCCCCCCTCCACAACGAGCTTGCGCTCTTTCAGCAGCCGCAGCGCAAACTCCACGATTTCCGCCGTATCTTCCGAGGGGAAATGGCCGGGCACATCGGCCAACCGCGCCTTCAACGCCGCGGTCTCCGCGTCGAGATCTCCTCGTGCCCAGTCGCCCCCACGCGCCAACACCTGCGCCACCAACGGCACAGGCAGGACCGGAACATCCCGCGCGATACGCGCCATCAGCGCAGTGGCCAGGGCCTCCGTGGGCTCCTCCTCCTGCGCAACGGCCTCGGCCAGCGACAGCGGCAGACCGAAGTGAACCGCCGCATAGCCAAAGCGCCGATAGCGCCGCGACACCCAGAGCCATAGCCGCTCCGCCACGAAGGCGAACGCCGTGCGCACGCCGCCCTGAAACCGGCGCGCGCCCGCCTTGCCGGCCCCGAGAAGGACGCGATCCTCCAGCACACGGTCATAGTTCAGCGCCACCGGCACAAAGACGACATTGCGCCCCCCGCTGCGATACCCCTCCACCAGATAGCTCAGGAGCCCCATCTTCGGTGTCTGCACCGCGCCATTCAGACTCAGCCCGCCTTCGGGGAAAATCGCCTGCGCGACGCCGCCGTCCGTCGCCTTGCGCACGTATTGCGCCAGGACCTTGCGATAGAGCGCGTTGCGCGAGTTGCGCCGGATGAAATACGCGCCCATCCCTCGGACCAGCGCGCTCAGCGGCCAGAGCCGCGCCCATTCGCCGACCGCATAGGACAGCGCGGATTTGCGCGCGGCGAGATAGGTGACCAGCACGTAATCCATGTTGGAGCGGTGATTCATGACGAAGACGATCGTCGCTTCGGGGTCGATCCGGCGGATG
This sequence comes from Poseidonocella sedimentorum, assembly GCF_900116005.1. Lineage (GTDB taxonomy): Bacteria > Pseudomonadota > Alphaproteobacteria > Rhodobacterales > Rhodobacteraceae > Poseidonocella > Poseidonocella sedimentorum. Next base: position 16,955 of record NZ_FOYI01000005.1, on the reverse strand, counting down.
GCGGCCTCGTCATCATGGCTCAGCCGCACCCGATAGAGCGCATTGGAGAGCCAGCGCGCGGCACGGATCGCAAACCCGAAGTAGGCCGTGGCGCTGAAGGAGGGGACGATTTCGCGCGCATAGCGCTTGGCCTGCTCGAAGGCGACGTCTTCCCGCACGCCGTTGGCCTCGGCATAGACCACGATCGCCTTCGTCACTTCCGGATCGTAAACCAGTCTCTGGATCATGTCCTGCCTGCGCAGGAGCTTGAAGGGCTGGATCGGCCGCGCCAGCCGTTTGTTGACTCGCGTCACGACCCGCTCCATCCGCCGCCGGAAGAACCAGCGCACGGAGGGGAAAAGCAGATGACTGGCCGCCGTGATCGCCGCGAAAAGCAGGATGACGATGAATAGCCACAGCGGGAGTTCGACGGTCGATGTCATGGCGCGACGTTGGCAAAGACGGGCCCCGACGACAAGAGCGCGCCCTCGCCGCAACGCAGCGAATTGACACGGCCACTTTGTTTCGCATATCACGAGCGTAAGGAAATATTATTACCCCAAGCGAGTTGACCGCCGCCATGACCGATCGCCCAAAAGACCGCCCCTGGCTCATCCGGACCTATGCGGGGCACTCCACCGCGCAGGCCTCCAACGCGCTCTACCGCGCCAATCTGGCCAAGGGGCAGACCGGGCTTTCGGTGGCCTTCGATCTGCCGACCCAGACCGGCTATGACAGCGATCATGAGCTGGCGCGCGGCGAGGTCGGCAAGGTGGGCGTCCCGGTGGCGCATCTGGGCGACATGCGCGCGCTCTTCGATCAGATCCCGCTCGATCAGATGAACACCTCGATGACGATCAACGCCACCGCGCCCTGGCTTTTGGCCCTCTATATCGCCGTCGCCGAGGAGCAGGGAGCGGATATCACCAAGCTTCAGGGCACGGTCCAGAATGACCTGATCAAGGAATATCTCAGCCGGGGCACCTATATCTGCCCACCGCAACCCTCGCTCAAAATGATCGGCGACGTGGCCGAATATTGCTACCGGCACGTTCCGAAATGGAACCCGATGAACGTCTGCTCCTATCATTTGCAGGAGGCTGGCGCGACACCTGAACAGGAGCTTGCCTTTGCGCTGGCCACGGCGATTGCCGTGCTTGACGAATTGCGCCCCCGGGTCGCGGCGGAAGATTTCCCAGCGTTGGTGGGGCGGATTTCCTTCTTCGTAAACGCCGGCATTCGGTTCGTGACCGAAATGTGCAAGATGCGCGCCTTTGTCGACTTGTGGGACGAAATTTGCCGCGAGCGTTATGACGTGGCCGATGCGAAATACCGCCGCTTCCGCTACGGGGTGCAGGTCAATTCGCTGGGGCTGACCGAGCAACAGCCGGAAAACAATGTCCACCGCATCCTCATCGAAATGCTCGCGGTCACGCTCTCGCGCAACGCGCGTGCGCGGGCGGTGCAATTGCCGGCGTGGAACGAAGCCCTCGGATTGCCGCGACCATGGGATCAGCAATGGTCGATGCGGATGCAACAGATCCTCGCCTATGAAACCGACCTTCTGGAATTTGACGATCTGTTTGACGGCAATCCGGCCGTGGAGGCCAAAGTCAAGGAGCTGAAGACCGCGGCGCGGCATGAGCTCGGCACCTTGACCGCGATGGGCGGGGCCATCGGGGCGATCGACTATATGAAAAGCCGTCTGGTGGAGAGCAACCTGGAGAGGATCGGGCGGATCGAGCGCAAGGAGTCCGTTGTTGTCGGTGTCAATCGGTGGACCGAGGGAGAGCCGAGTCCGCTGATGGAAGGCGGCGCGACGATCATGACGGTCGATCCCGCAGTCGAAGCGCAGCAGATCGCACAGCTTGAGGACTGGCGCGCGACCCGCGATGGCGCGGCAGTGGCACAGGCTCTCGCGACCCTGCGCTCGGCAGCTGAGGCGGGGGACAACATCATGCCAGCCTCCATCGACGCGGCCCGGGCCGGGGTGACCACCGGCGAATGGGCCGCGGAAATGCGCCGCGTTTTCGGCCAGTATCGGGGCCCCACGGGCGTCTCCGCCGCGCGGTCCAACCGGACCAAAGGGCTCGAAGACCTGCGCGCAGAGGTCGACGCTGTGAGCGACAGGCTTGGCCGGCGCCTAAAGGTCCTGATCGGAAAGCCCGGCCTCGATGGGCACTCCAACGGTGCCGAGCAGATCGCCTGCCGCGCGCGCGACTGCGGCATGGATATGGAGTATGATGGTATCCGCATGACCCCGGCCGAACTTGCCGACGCCGCGCAAACCGGCGCGCCACATGTCATCGGCCTTTCCATTCTTTCAGGAAGCCATTTGCCGCTTGTGTCCAAGCTCTTGCAACTGTTGAGGGAAAAAGGCTTGGGGCATATTCCCGTCGTGGTTGGGGGGATTATTCCTGACAAGGACGCCCAGGAATTGAAAAACATGGGCGTCATGCGCGTTTATACGCCGAAGGATTTCAACCTCAATACAATCATGAGTGATATCATCACCATAGCACCCGGGCACGAAACCGCAGCAGAATAAGGCGGCAAATAGTTAATATTACCGCCCCAGAGAGCTTTTCCCATAAGTGACGCTAGGTTAGCACCGGTTCTGACACAATTTTTCCCTTGCACTTTCCGCCTCAAGAGCCAATTGCTTCCGAAAAATGGAGGCCAAAATGGCGATAGATCTCGAAAAAATGTCCCGTGATGAACTTTTGCAATTGCGAGCGGACATCGACAAAGCCCTGAAAACCGTTGATGCGCGTTCCCGCTCCGAAGCGCGGGTTGCTGCCGAAAAGGCCGCGAAGGAATTTGGGTATTCCCTGGATGAGTTGCTGAACAAATCCGGCGGCAAAGACAAGAACCCGCCGAAATACCGCCATCCCGAAGATCCGACCAAAACATGGACCGGCCGCGGGCGCAAACCCGCCTGGGTCATCGATTGGATTGATGCCGGAAAAGATGTCGAAGATCTTGCCATCTGATCCGCGAGGCGATTTGAAATGACTGTGCATATCGGAGCCGAGAAGGGCCAGATTGCCGAGACTGTCCTCATGCCCGGCGACCCCCGTCGCGCGCAATGGGCGGCGGAGACATTTCTGAAGGATGCCGAGCTCGTTAACGAGGTCCGTGGCATGCTCGCCTATACGGGGACCTGGAATGGTCATCGCGTGACCATTCACGGATCCGGCATGGGGATGCCCTCACTGTCGATCTATGCCAACGAGCTGATTACGCAATATGGCGCCAAGACCTTGATCCGGATCGGATCCTGCGGCGCGATGCAGTCGCACGTGAAGATCCGCGACGTGATCATTGCCATGACGGCCACATCGATTTCGACTCCGTCGCGTGGCATATTCCGGGAGATCAATTTCGCGCCCTGTGCCGATTGGTCCCTGCTCCGCGCGGCCGTTGAGACTGCCGAAGCCAAGGGAATCGCGCCGCATGTGGGCGGGATCTACTCGTCGGATGTGTTCTACGATGAGCGCCCTGACCTGTCGGACATCATGACCCGGCACGGCATTCTCGGCGTCGAGATGGAAGCCGCAGAGCTTTACAATCTCGCGGCGCGTCATGGGGTGCGGGGGCTCGCGGTGCTGACCGTGTCCGATCATCTGCAAACGAAGGAAGCCCTTCCGGCGGACGAGCGCGAGCGCAGCTTCGGCGAAATGGTCGAGATCGCGCTCGGCGCAGCCTTTGCGAACAGCTAAACAAAACAGGGGGCGCATTTAGCGCCCCCGTCATCCGCGTGGTCGAGTCCAGACGGCCCTCAGACCTGCCGTTCAACCATCATCTTCTTGATTTCCGCAATTGCCTTCGCCGGATTCAACCCCTTGGGGCAGGTCTTGGCGCAGTTCATGATCGTGTGGCAGCGGTAAAGCTTGAACGGATCTTCCAGTTCGTCAAGCCGCTCGCCCGTCGCTTCATCCCGGCTGTCGATAATCCACCGATAGGCATGAAGCAGCGCTGCCGGCCCGAGATAGCGATCGCCATTCCACCAATAGCTCGGGCAGGACGTCGAACAGGACGCGCACATCACGCATTCATAAAGCCCATCGAGCTTCTTGCGATCCTCGATCGATTGCTTCCACTCCTTGGCGGGCCGGTTTGTCTTGGTCTCGAGCCAGGGCATGATCGACGCGTGTTGGGCGTAGAAATGCGTGAGGTCCGGAATGAGATCCTTGACCACAGGCATGTGCGGCAACGGGTAGATCTTCACGTCGCCCTTGATCACGTCCATCCCATAAATGCAGGCGAGCGTATTACGCCCGTCGATATTCATCGCACAGGAGCCGCAGATCCCCTCACGGCAGGAGCGGCGGAAGGTCAGGGTCGGATCAATCTCGTTCTTGATCTTGATCAGAGCATCAAGAACCATCGGCCCGCAGGTATCCATGTCGACGAAATAGGTGTCGACAGAGGGATTCTCGCCGTCATCCGGGTTCCAGCGATAAATCTTGAACTTCCGGACGTTCGTAGCCCCCGCAGGCTTGGGCCAGGTCTTTCCCGTGCGGATGCGGGAGTTTTTAGGTAGCGTAAATTCAACCATGGATCTCGTCTCTCAAAGTGGCAGCTTGGCAATGCCATTCTGGGCAATACACGTAGCTGATTGTGGGCGTTGTGCTATTTCCAAAATCTTGCTCACGGTCCGTTGATCGCCTCCGGAAACGGCGGAACTCGCCAGATAGATCAACTCGTCAGAGCTTGCCGCGTCTATGATGCAATCTGTCGCAAAGCTCGCGTCGATCCCGGGAAATCTGGCGGCAACCGTATTGTTCACCGCCTGTTTCGCCTGTGATCGAACCAGCTGGTCCGCACTGGAAGAAAAGCCGGAGCATGCTGAAAGCAGAAAGCAAGATACCACGATGTGAATTGCAAGGAATTGTCGGTTCATTCGCCTCCCCTTACCGCTTGTTTAGCTGTGTTCGATTGCGTGTTTGTAGAAGCCCCAAACTTCGAACTCCCTACCGATGCGCCGAAAATCTTCTCTCGCAAAACCCTTGCTCGGACATCGAAACTGTGATGTTCGCGAACCAAGGCTGCAATATCCGAGCGATCGCGATGGGGAGCTCGTAGTGCGCGCTTGACCGTATCGACCGCAGTACCTTCATCATAAAGATAGATGTGGTCGCGGAACTCAGCTGGAACGCCATCCATACGTTCGGTGACCAGAGAAGTCCCACTCGCCAATACATCGTAGGCTCTGTTCGAGAGAAACCCCATTTTACGCATCGAGTCCGTGTGATCATTAAGCACGACGTTCGCAGAGGCATAGTAGCCGCCCAGCAAATGGTTTGGAATGTGTTCGCCACCAAAGACCGCAGCGGGTAAAAGATCGCTCCAGCCTCGTCCCCAAACCTGTATCGGCAGCTCTGCTTCCACCAATTCACGCACCACGTTCCGCTCCGCATATTTACGGCGATTACCTACGAAAAGTATGTCCGAAGCGAGTTCCGCTCGCCGCTTGTCTGGTGAAAAGACCGTAGGATCCGTGCATTGCAGCAAAAGACTTGCGGAAACTCCGCGTGCCTGAAGCTCGGCGCAGTAGGTAGGGGAAGCCACAAAAATATGACGAGCGCGAGAGATTTCCTTTTCGGTCAGCTTGTCGGCTTGTGAAATCAGCCAAATAAATATCGGCCGTGGCCAATGCCGCTTGAATGGCGCCTTGCCGCGAATGACCAGATCAACACCCGGCTCGAACGATATCCGCTTGATCCAGCCTTTAATCCCGCTTGCGGGTTCCCTCTCTGTCACGAATTGCAGCGACGTCGATACACCAATCCGGTTTAAAGCTTCGCTCAACGACTGGGCGAAATAGTAGTCTCCCCATGCCCGCCCGCCTTCCGGAGGCGGACATGGGAGCATCAGCCTTACCCTCTCCGTCGTCTGCCTCATGGTGCCGTTCCATATCCGAACGTTTCATAGTCGATGGCATATCGCTCCACGATCAGTCGTTTTGCTTTGTCCGACACCTCAACAGTCTCGCGTGATTTCTTCACATGGCCCAAAGAAATACCTTCTGGTGCCGGGCCGAACCGGTTATCCAGCCAATCCACAAACTTGCCAAGACCGTCTTCTAATTTGAACCATGCACAGCCTTTCGGAAGAAACTCCACCATTGGTCTGGTGTGGTTATCATAAACGAACGCATTCTTTTTTTGGGCCCTTGGCAAAGTATAGAGCCACCTCTCAAGAGACATTCGCCGGGGGATCGTCTTTTGCCGTTTCTGGAACTTGAAGGCGGAAACCAGCCTCGACTCGGGATGACGTACGATAGCAGCGGCGGAGTCATAAAATTCCCTGGGCAATATACGCTCGAGATTGCGAGCGTCGATATGCTGGGGAGAAGATCTGGTCCAAGGGTTTTCAGGCGGATCCCGGCGAAAAGCGCGATCTTCGAATGCCGCAGTCCCGAACCGCACGGCAAGATACTCCGTCACTGTTGTCCCGGCACATTTCGGAACATGGACGAAGTAAAACAACTCTTGCTCGGTGCGATATAAAGGCATCGCTACATCTTTGAGGAACTAGAAATTCGAAACAGGTGTAACATCAGTAGACCCGCGCTTTCGGTGCGATTTTCTTGAGATCGATGCCGCCTTCTTCGCTGGTGGTGAGCGGGTCGAGATGGACCGGGCGATAGGTCAGGTCCACCTTGTCGCTCACCGTGGCGAGGGTGTGGACGCGCCAGTTCTCGTCGTCGCGATCCGGATAATCCTCATGCGCATGGGCGCCGCGGCTTTCCTTGCGCGCAACCGCGGAGTGGATCGTGGCCAGCGCGTTGGGCATCAAGTTGGTGAGCTCCAGCGTTTCCATGAGATCCGAGTTCCAGACGAGCGAGCGATCCGTGACCTTGAGGTCGGCGACTTTCGCGGCCACCGCGTCCATCTTCTCGCAGCCCTCGGCGAGCGTCTTGTCCGTCCGGAAGACGGCGGCGTCGGCCTGCATGGTCTTTTGCATCTCGAGGCGCAGATCGGCGGTCGGGATGGCGCCGTCGGCGTAGCGGTAGTGATCGAAGCGCGCGAGGGCGGCGTCGATGCTCGCCTTGTTCGGGGTCGGCACGGCGGTTTCAGGATCGACGACCTGGCCCGCGCGGATCGCGGCGGCGCGGCCGAAGACCACGAGGTCGATGAGCGAGTTGGAGCCGAGCCTGTTGGCCCCGTGCACCGACGCGCACCCCGCCTCGCCCACGGCCATGAGGCCGGGAGAGATGCGATCAGGATCATCCTGTGTCGGGTTGAGAACTTCGCCCCAATAATTCGTCGGAATACCGCCCATGTTGTAGTGCACGGTCGGCAACACCGGGATCGGCTCCTTGGTCACATCCACCCCGGCAAAAATATGCGCGGATTCCGAGATCCCCGGAAGGCGCTCGGCGAGGGTTTCGGGCGGCAGGTGGTTGAGGTGGAGGTGGATGTGATCACCTTCCGCGCCAACACCCCGGCCATCGCGGATCTCCATCGTCATGCAGCGCGAAACCACATCGCGGGAGGCGAGATCCTTGTAGGTGGGCGCGTAGCGCTCCATGAAGCGCTCGCCTTCGGAATTGGTGAGGTACCCGCCCTCGCCCCGAGCGCCTTCAGTGATGAGGCAACCGGCGCCGTAGATGCCGGTCGGGTGGAACTGGACGAACTCCATGTCCTGAAGCGGCAGGCCTTGCCGCGCGACCATCCCGCCGCCGTCACCGGTGCAGGTGTGGGCCGAGGTCGCGGAGAAATACGCGCGCCCGTAGCCGCCCGTCGCGAGAACGACCATCTTGGCGGAGAAAAGGTGCAGTGTGCCGTCATCCAGTTTCCAGGCGAGCACACCCTGACACTGCCCGTCCTCGGACATGATCAGGTCGATCGCGAAATACTCGATGTAGAACTCGGCGTTGTTCTTGAGGCTCTGGCCGTAGAGCGTGTGCAGGATCGCGTGGCCGGTCCGGTCGGCGGCGGCGCAGGTGCGTTGCACCGGGGGACCTTCCCCGAACTCGGTGGTGTGGCCGCCGAAGGGGCGTTGGTAGATCGTGCCCGCCTCGGTCCGCGAGAAGGGAACGCCGTAGTGCTCCAGTTCATAGACAGCTTTGGGCGCTTCACGGGCGAGGTATTCCATCGCATCGGTGTCGCCGAGCCAGTCAGACCCCTTGACCGTGTCATACATGTGCCACTGCCAGTGATCCGGGCCCATGTTGGAGAGCGACGCGGCGATACCGCCTTGCGCCGCCACGGTGTGGGACCGCGTTGGGAAGACCTTGGTCACGCAGGCGGTGCGGAGCCCCTGTTCGGCCATGCCCAGCGTCGCGCGCAGACCGGCGCCCCCGGCCCCCACGACGACGACATCATAGGCATGGGTTTCGTATTCGTAAGCTGCCATTGTCGGTTGCTCCGGATCAGAGGGCGAGTTTTGCGATTGCGAAGAGGCCGACGCCCATCAGGATGTATGACGCGGCGTTGACGCCGACCAGGGTGAGTTTGCCCGCGATGCCGTGGACGTAATCCTCCACCGCTTCGACCACTTCGGAGGTCAGGTGCAGGATCAGCACAACGAGCGTCACGGCCATCACCAAAGCGGGGAAGGGTCGTGCGAAAAAAGCCAGGACCTCTTCGCGCGAGCCGCCAAGCGCGCTGCCGAAGGTGAGGACGAAAGCTGGGACCACGACGACGAGGGCCATCGAGAGGACCATCATGTGCCAGTGATGCTCGGTGCCGCTGCGCGCGGAGCCATTGCCTTCGGCGCGCTTGCGATCGGTCAGAAAACGCATGTCTCTCTCCCTACACCAGAATCGCGGCGATGACGGTCAGGACCGTGGCGCCCGCCAGCATGCCAATCGCCAGTTTTTCCGAGGTCGGCACATCGAGGCAATATCCGAAGTCCCAGATGACGTGGCGCAGGCGCCCGAGCATGTGGTAGAAAATCGCCCAGGTCGCGGCGAGCAGGACAAGATCCCCAAGGAAGCTGCGGAGCAATCCATCGATGAAGGCAAAAGCGCCGTCGGATGTCGCGGCGGCCAGCAGCCACCAGACCACGAGAAAGAGCCCGAGCCAGAGCGCGATGCCCGTCATCCGCACGAGGATCGACGAGAACATCGGAAGCTGCCAGCCGTAGATCTGGAGATGAGGTGAGAGAGGTCGGTTCCCTCGATTGACATCGGCCATGATTGCTCCTTTCGGTGGCTTGCCTCTGTTCTACGCAAAAATAGCCCCATGTCACGTGCATGACATGTTTAAATCATCGGGCTTCGCATGCGGCAGTGCAGAAAACCGCATTTGTGATCACGCAAATTATTCGTGTGATCACAAGATTCAGGCCTTGTTAAAGACAGAAGGCCGCCCGAGAGAATCGCTCAGGCGGCCTTCACATCACAGAATAGGCTACGGGGCAGTTCGCCGTCGGGTCCAGCCGGGCCCTTACTCGACAAACCCCAGATGGCTCAGGGCATTGCGGGCAAGCTCTCGCTTTTGCCGATCCCGCCCCATCAGGTCCTCGTTAATGGAATGGACCAGCGAACTGAAACTGCGATCGGCAGTCATAGAGCGCACCAGGTCCGAAACTTGCTCATTGGGCACTGACAGCACCTCGAGCGTCGACGTAGGATATGTTTTCATCGTTTGACCTTCCCCCAATTCAAAGGTCGCCCCACGACGTAGTCCAATCGTCGCAGAACCGCGAATACAATACCGCGATTCCCTTTTTTTCCAAGACAGAATTCTCTGCAGTGCAGAAAAAGCCTGTCTCCATTCAGCGTCAAATCGGGAAAAATGCCCAATAATCAAGGTCTAGCAAGACGTCGGGGAGGTATTTTCCAACCCCATCCCGCAAGGCCCCGGGGGCCCCGCCGCGCGTCGCCACCAACCTCAGCCGGATCGCGCCGACGCCCGGCGCGGCCGTTTTGCCCTTCTCCAGCACCTCGGACCAGGCGCGGATCGTGTCGCCCGCAAAGCAGGGATTGGCATGGGCTCCGCCGTTGAGCCCGGCGATCAGTTGGGCGTTTGCCAGCCCGTTGAAGCTCAACGCGCGCGCCATGGAAATGACATGGCCGCCGTAGATCAGACGCTTGCCGTCCTCCCGCTGGGTCGCATCGAAATGCACCTTGGCGGTGTTTTGCCAAAGCCGCGTGGCGATCATGTGTTCGGCTTCCTCGATCGTCACCCCATCGGTGTGGTCGATGATCTCGCCTGGCTCATAGTCGCCCCACCGGTGGCGCTCTCCCGCCAGGCCGAAATCATAGGACGAAAAATCGAGCCCCTCCGGCACGACCAAGTCCTCGACCGAGAGCGCCGGCTTTAGCTCCGGGATCACCGGATCGGGCGCAGGCACGGCGGGGTCGCCCTTGCGCACCATGACCCAGCGAACATAGTCGAGCACCACACGCTCATCTTGATTGAGGCCGCGGCTCCGCACCCAGACGATCCCGGACTTTCCGTTGGAATTTTCCTTCAGACCGATGACCTCCGAGACCGCGCGGAGCGTATCGCCCGGATAGACCGGCGCGAGCCAGCGCCCCTGCGCGTAGCCGAGATTGGCCACGGCGTTGAGCGAGATATCCGGGACGGTCTTGCCGAACACCACGTGAAACGCGGCCCAATCGTCGAGCGGGCTGCGCGCGAGGCCGCAGGCGCGGGCAAACTCATCGGAAGAGGTCAGGGCGTGCCGCGCAGGGTAAAGCGCATGGTAGAGCGCGCGCTCGCCGCCCGAGACCGTCCGAGGCACCGCATGCTCGATCTGCTCGCCGAGGCGATAGTCCTCGAAGAACCGCCCGGGGTTGGTCTTGGGCATCTACTGCTCCCCCAGCTTCATGTCCGGCGAATAGGTCCCCTCGACCTCCTTCACCACCGCTTGGCCGCAGCGCATCACGCCATTCGCCTCATCAAACGCGTAGGTCGGCCCGCCGTGGAGCGACCAACCCTTGTTCAACGCAGCGCTGACCTTGTGGCAAAACGCCGAGGTGTCGTCTTCACTGAGAAATCGGTAGAGCTTCATCTGGGTGTCATCCTTGCTGTGTTCGAAAACCGGGGCGGTCAGCGCGAGAGGTCGGCGATCGCTTTGGCCAGCGCAAGCGTCTTGCGCGCCGTTTCCACGTGGAGGTTTTCAACGATCCTGCCATCGACCACGGCGACGCCCTTGCCCGCTGCCTTTGCTGCATCGAATGCATCGATCTGGCGCCGCGCGAGGGATATCTCGGCGTCCGAGGGGGCAAAGGCCTCGTTGGCTGCGGCGAGCTGTGCGGGGTGGATGAGGGTTTTGCCGTCGAATCCCATGTCGCGCCCCTGCTCACATTCCGCACGCAGACCCTCGTCATCCTTGAACGCGTTGTAGACACCATCAACGATGGCCACGCCGTGGGCCTTGGCGGCCAGCAGGCAAAGACCAAGCCCCGTCTGCATCGCCAGCCGATCGGGCCGGAAGCGCGCCCCGAGATCCTTGGCGAGGTCGTTGGTCCCCATGACCATTCCCTCAAGCTTCGGATGCGCCGCGATCTCCTCCGCGCGCAGCATCCCCAGCGGTGTTTCCATCATGGCCCAGACCGGCACATCGCCTGCCAACCCCGCGACCTCGTCAATCATGGCCGCGCTCTCGACCTTGGGCAGGAGCACCGCATCGGCGGCCATGGACGCCACGGCGCGCGCATCCGCCGCGCCCCAATCCGTGTCGAGCCCGTTGATCCGCACGATCCGTATTCTCGAGCCGTAGTTTCTTTGTGCAAGCGCCTGGTGCAATGCCTCCCGGGCCGCCGCCTTCTCCTCCGGCGCGACCGCGTCTTCGAGATCGAAGATGATCGCATCGGCTTGAAGTCCTTGCGCTTTCTCCAGCGCGCGCGCGTTGGACGCCGGTAGATAGAGGACAGATCGCAGCGGTCTGGTCCGGGTTTCGGCGGGTTTGCTCATGATTTTCTCCGGCAATTATCTTGCGCGATATGGGGCATTTTTTAGCGAATAGTTCAAGCTGAGATTTCAATTGACGGTTTCCTCAAGAAACGCGCGACGCGTTAACCACGTATTTCCACTTTACCCTGCAGTGTTTACCCATGCCGGACACCGCTAGGAGGGCCCCCGGAAGCAAGTTGGGGCAAGCGCAGGAAAAACCACGTCCGCACGTGACGAAACCTCGACGGCCGCCCGCACACCCCGTTTCGCCGGCAGCCGGACTCAAAGCGAAAGTTGAAACCATGAAGTTCAAGATGACCATGTTGACGATGACGGCTTGCTTTCTCTCCATTGCAGCGGCGAGCGTTCAGGCTCAGACGCGCAATGCATGTGCGCCCCGTGAAACCGTCGTGAAGCGGTTGGCCGACAAATACGGTGAAACCCGCCAGTCCCTCGGCCTCGGCGCCAACAACACCGTGATCGAAGTCTTTGCCTCGCCCGAAACCGGCAGCTGGACCATCACCTCCACGGCCGCGACCGGCGTGACCTGCCTCGTGGCCAGCGGTCAGGCGTTTGAAGCCGTGATGGATGCGCTGCCCGTCGCCGGGACCGACATTTAAGGGGTCTGGCTCAGCCCGAGCCAGATCAACCGCAGACCTGTCACCGCAAGCAGGAGATAGGTCAGGGCAAAGAACGGCCCCGACGGCACGGCGCGGTGCAGCTTCACACCGGCCCAGACCCCCAGCACCATGAAGGGGGCGAGAATGAGGTCGACCCGCAAGGTCTCCAGCGTGAACATCCCCAGAAACGCGTAGGGGATGAACTTCACCGCGTTCACAACCCAGAACACCAGCACCGTTGTCGCCTGGTACTCGGTTTTTTCCGGGTTCTGCGAAAGCATGTAGGCGGCCACAGGCGGCCCGCCGGCGTGACTGACGAAACTGGTGAACCCTGCCATGACCCCCGCCAAGAGCCCGACCCAGTCGGGCGCCGCGCGTGATCCGTGGTGGGCGAGCGCCGGGCGGACCCCCACCTGCCACAGCACGAACGCAACGCAGATCACCCCGATCAGCAGGCGGATGCTATCGGCATCCACCATCGTGTAGAGCCAGCCGCCAAGCCCTATCCCCGGCACCGCGCCGATGATGAGCAGCCTGGACGCGGGCCAGTTCCAGCGCTTCCAATAGGGTTTGAGCGAAAACACATCCGCCAGCATCAACAGCGGCAACATGATGCCAAGAGCCTCCCCCGGCTCAAGCACCAGCGCCAGAATCGATGACGAGACAAAGGCCGCGCCGCCGCCGAGGCCGGCTTTCGACAGCCCCGCAAAGGCAACCGCTGGTATCGCTACCATCAAAAAGCTCAGGTTTGTCTCGATCACGGGGGGCACACTTGGAAAATATCGTCCTCCCCGTCACTTAGACTAGTTCGCCGGGGTTTGCGAGAGGGCGCGTGGCGGATGCCGCGGCGCGGCGCCCTTGTCAGACAAGGGGTTTGGGACTAGGCAGTCGCAGGAACAAAAAAACTCGACTGGAGACAAATTCATGGCCAGACCGAAGATCGCCCTGATCGGCGCCGGACAGATCGGCGGGACGCTCGCGCACCTCGTCGCGCTGAAGGAATTGGGAGACGTCGTTCTCTTCGACATCGCCGAAGGCACCCCGGAAGGCAAGTCGCTCGACATCGCCGAATCCGGTCCGGTCGAAGGGTTTGACGCAAGTCTCAAGGGCACCCAGTCCTATTCGGACATCGCCGGCGCGGATGTCTGCATCGTGACCGCGGGCGTCCCGCGCAAGCCGGGCATGAGCCGCGACGACCTGCTTGGCATCAACCTCAAGGTCATGAAATCGGTGGGTGAAGGCATCCGCGACAACGCGCCCGATGCCTTTGTCATCTGCATCACCAACCCGCTCGATGCGATGGTCTGGGCCCTGCGCGAATTCTCCGGCCTGCCCCACGAGAAGGTCTGCGGCATGGCGGGCATCCTCGACAGCGCGCGCTTCCGCCATTTCCTCAGCGTGGAATTCGATGTTTCCATGAAAGACGTCACCGCCTTCGTGCTCGGCGGCCACGGCGACACCATGGTCCCGCTGACCCGCTACTCGACCGTCGCCGGCATCCCGCTGCCGGACCTGGTGAAAATGGGGTGGACCACGCAGGAGAAGCTCGACGCGATCGTCCAGCGCACCCGCGATGGCGGCGCCGAGATCGTCTCGCTGCTCAAGACCGGCTCGGCCTTCTACGCGCCCGCCGCGTCCGCCATCGAAATGGCCGAAGCCTATCTCAAGGACCAAAAGCGCGTCCTGCCCTGCGCGGCCTATGTTGACGGCGCCTATGGGCTCGACGGCTTCTACGTCGGTGTCCCCACCGTGATCGGCGCGGGCGGGATCGAGAAGATCGTCGAGATCAAGCTCGACAAGGAAGAACAGGCCATGTTCGACAGCTCCGTGGGCGCGGTCAAAGGGCTCGTGGACGCCTGCAAAGGCATCGACGACTCGCTCGCCTGATCCGCGTGCCCCGAGCGCAGCGCGCCGGGGCAGCACTGAAACAGACCGTCAGCGGCAACCAGGCCGCTGGCGCTTCAACCGGTCCTCGCCTCCGCGCGCATCAAGCCGGCCCCGAGACGCTCAAACGCATCTCGCCTCCCCACGGGTTGAGGCAATTTTTCCGAAATTCCGTGCGATTCCCCCTCGCTCTTCGCCCATTCCTTCCCTCTCGTCAGCTTTTGTGATCACATGATTTTTTTATGTGATCACATATGTCGGAATTCCGGCAAAAGGGCATGCAAACCACTGTGATGTTGCTAATGTCGCGGCAATTGAGGGCGCGACTTGCCGCCGCAACACAGGAATCGGGACACAACCATGAACATACACGAGTATCAGGCGAAGGGATTGTTGCGGGCGTATGGGGCGCCTGTATCGGATGGGCGTGCGGTATTGCGGGCGGAAGAGGCGAAGACGGCGGCGGGTGAGCTGGATGGTCCGATCTGGGTCGTGAAGGCGCAGATTCATGCCGGCGGGCGCGGCAAGGGCACGTTCAAGGAGGCCGACGCGGGCGAGAAGGGTGGCGTTCGGATCACCAAATCGGTCGAGGAAGCCGCTTCCGAGGCCAAGAAGATGCTCGGGCGCACGCTCGTGACCCACCAGACCGGCCCCGCGGGCAAGCAGGTGGGTCGGATCTATATCGAGGACGGCGCGGGGATTTCCACCGAGATGTACCTCGCGCTGCTGGTCGATCGCCAGACCAGCCGCGTGTCCTTCGTCTGCTCGACCGAGGGCGGCATGGACATCGAGGAAGTGGCCGCCGAGACCCCGGAGAAGATCCTGAGCTTCTCGGTCGATCCGGCGACGGGCTACCAGCCGTTCCACGGCCGCCGCATCGCCTTCATGCTGGGCCTCGAGGGCAAGCAGGTGAAGCAATGCGTGGCGCTGATGGGCACGCTCTACAAGATGTTCCTCGAGAAGGACATGGAGATGCTGGAGATCAACCCGCTGATCGTCGATGACGCGGGCGATCTGAAGTGTCTCGATGCCAAGATGGGCTTTGACGGCAACGCCGTGTACCGCCACTCCGACATCGCCGAGCTGCGCGACACCTCCGAGGAGGATCCCAAGGAGCTGGCGGCCTCGCAGTATGACCTGAACTACATCGCGCTCGACGGCGAGATCGGCTGCATGGTCAACGGCGCAGGGCTAGCGATGGCGACGATGGACATCATCAAGCTCTACGGCGCGGAGCCGGCGAACTTCCTCGACGTGGGCGGCGGCGCGACCAAGGAGAAGGTCACCGAGGCGTTCAAGATCATCACGTCGGACCCCAACGTCAAAGGCATCCTCGTGAACATCTTCGGCGGAATCATGCGCTGCGATGTGATTGCCGAGGGCGTCGTGGCGGCGGTCAAGGAGGTCGGCCTGCAGGTCCCGCTGGTGGTGCGTCTCGAAGGCACCAACGTCGAGAAGGGCAAGGAGATCATCAACACCTCCGGCCTCGACGTCATCGCCGCCGACGACCTCAAGGACGGCGCGGAGAAGATTGTCAAAGCCGTGAAAGGCTGATCGGAATGCATTCGATGCCGACACATCGCCACCGGGCGCAGAGGGCTGCGCCGACCCGCGGGAAGGCGCAGATGCGCCGCCCCGGGGGGGCGGGTCGGCGCAGCCCGGCGGTCCCCGCCGGGCAGAACTTCAACTCCGGGCGCGCGTAAGACGCCACACAGATATCAGGAGCCAATCACATGGCCGTCCTCATCGACGAAAACACCAAAGTCATCTGCCAGGGTCTGACCGGCAGCCAAGGCACATTCCACTCCGAACAGGCCATCGCCTATGGCACCAAGATGGTCGGCGGCGTGACCCCCGGCAAAGGCGGGCAGGAGCATCTCGGCCTGCCGGTCTTCAACTCGGTCCACGAGGCCAAGCACGTGACCGAGGCCAACGCCACGGTGATCTACGTCCCGCCCCCCTTCGCCGCCGACTCGATCCTCGAGGCGATCGACGCCGAGATGGAGGTGATCGTGGCGATCACCGAAGGCATCCCGGTGCTCGACATGATGCGCGTCAAGCGCGCGCTGGAGACGTCGAAGTCGATCCTCATCGGCCCCAACTGCCCCGGTGTCATCACGCCGGACGCCTGCAAGATCGGCATCATGCCCGGCCACATCCACAAGCGCGGCTCGGTCGGCGTCGTCTCGCGCTCCGGCACGCTGACCTACGAGGCGGTCAAGCAGACGACGGACGTCGGCCTCGGCCAGAGCACCTGCGTCGGCATCGGCGGCGATCCGATCAAGGGCACCGAACACATCGACACGCTGGAATGGTTCCTCGCCGATGACGAAACCACCTCGATCATCATGATCGGCGAGATCGGCGGCTCGGCGGAAGAAGAAGCCGCCCAGTTCCTCGCCGACGAGAAAAAGCGCGGCCGCTGGAAGCCGACCGCCGGCTTCATCGCCGGCCGCACCGCCCCTCCGGGCCGCCGCATGGGCCACGCCGGCGCCATCGTCGCCGGCGGCAAGGGCGGCGCTGAAGACAAGATCGAAGCCATGCAAGCCGCCGGAATCGTCGTCGCCGAAAGCCCCGCTGGCCTCGGCGAAGCCGTCCTCAAGGCCATCGGGTA
>NZ_FOYI01000010.1 GCF_900116005.1 Poseidonocella sedimentorum | reverse complement strand
CGTCATGCTGCTGCTCTTCACGCCCCTGCCCTATGCCGATCTCTCCTCGGCCTGGACCTTCCGCAACAAGTGGCGGCGCGCGGCTGTCGGGGCGGCGGGGATGTATGCCGATGCGATCTCCTGCGCGGTCGCGACGCTGCTCTGGGCCCATTCGCCGCCCGGGGCGATCAACGAGATCGCGCTCAACGTGATGTTCGTCACGGCCGTCTACACGCTCTTCTTCAACTCCAACCCGCTGATGCGGTTCGACGGGTATTTCATTCTGTCGGATCTCGTCGAAATCCCCAACCTGCACCAGGCCGCCAAGAGCCAGTTCAACGCGCGGATGCGCCTGTGGCTGCTGCGTGAACCGCTCCCGCCGGAGGCGCGCGTCTCGCCCCGCCGCGTCGCCTTCCTCATCGGGTTCTTCGTGGTCTCCAACGTTTACCGGATCATGATCATGGCCGGGATCGTGATCTTCATCGCCGATCAATATTTCGGTTTGGGGCTGGTGGTCGCGGCGGCGCTCGTGCTCAATGCCTTCGTCCTGCCGCTGGTGAAACTCGTGAAACCCCTCGCAAGCCCGCATTTCCGCCGCAAACACGCCCGCCCGCTGCGGATCATGGCCCTCGTGGGGGCAGGGCTCATCGCGCTTCTGGTCTTCCTGCCGGTGCCCGACTACCGGCGGCTCTCCGGCGTGGTTGCCCCGCTGCGCAGCGCGCAGGTTCTGGCCCCCGCCGCCGGGGTGCTGCGCGACGCGCCGCTGAGGACCGGCGACCGGGTCGCGCCCGGGGATCTCATCGCGCGGCTGGAAAACCCCGAGCTCGACCTGCAGCTCGAAAACCTTGAGGCCCGGCTGCGGGGGGCGGAGTTGCGCGCCGTGCGCAGCCGGTCGCGCGCCTCGGCCGATCTGGCCGCCATCGAAGAGGAAATCGCCGGTGTGCGCGCAAGCCTCGACAGCCTCCGGGACGAGGCCCGCCGCCTGACCCTGCGCGCCACCCGCGCCGGCGTCTGGCGCGATGCGGGGCTCACCGGACGGCGCGGGTCGTGGCTCTCGCAAGGGGCGGTCATCGGCGAGATCATCGAGCCGGACGGCCATGTCTTCCGCGCCGTCTTGCGGCAGGAGGCGGCCGAGGGCGTTGCCGGCCTGCCCGCCAGCGCCGCCGCGCTCAAGCTCGAAGGCGCCCGGGCGCTGGAGCTGCCGGTCACGGCGCTGCAGCTTGTCCCCTATTCGCGGCGCGATCTGCCCTCGCAATCGCTCGGCTCGGCCGGCGGCGGCGATCTTGCCGTGCGGGTCGACACGCCGACCAACCCCTCCGCCGCGCCCGGCTCCCAGGCCGTCGAGCGCTTCTTCCTGCTGACCGCCGGGCTCGATCTTGCCGCCGCGCCCGAGCTTGGCCAATCCGCGCTGACCGGCCGGTCCGGCTGGCTTCGGCTCACCCTCGCGCCCCGGCCCATCGCCGCCCAGCTCTGGACCACCGTGCAACAGTTCTTCCAGAAGCGGTACAAGCTGTGAGCGGCGCCGCCCAGACCGTACTCGCCGGGCTCAAGGCGCGCTATTCTGGCAGCGAGGAGGGTTCGCTCTGGGGTGGCGGGCCGCTCACGCTGACCGACCCGTCCCGACACCTGCGCCTGCTTGCGCCGCACCAGCATCAGGAGCGCCCGCGCCTGCTCGACCGCTGGGGCGCGACGGGCCTTGCCGTGCTGCGCCGCTTTGCCAACCCGATGCGGCGCTACGATCGCGTCGCGCGGCGCACCCTCGCCCGGGCCAAACGGCTCGAAGCGCTGAACGAGACCGACCTCGCCACCGAGATGCTGCGCGCCCGCGCGCGGTTGCGCAGCAGCTTTGACCCCGCCCGTACCCGGCTCGGCGCGGCGGAAATCGAGGCGCTCGTGCATCTGGTCGAGGCCGTGCGCCGCACCCACGGGTTCCGCCCCCACCCCGAACAGCTCATCGGCGTGCAGGCCCTGCTCGAAGGCGCGATCGCCGAGATGGCCACCGGCGAGGGCAAGACGCTCACCGCCGCGATCGCCGCCGTTGTCGCCGCCTGGCGCGGGCGGCCCTGTCACGTGGTGACCTCCAACGACTACCTCGCCGCGCGCGACGCCGAGATCAGCGGCAAGCTCTTCACCCAGTGCCGGGTGAGCGCCGCGAGCGTCACCACCGAGACCCCGCCGGACGCGCGCGCGGCGGGCTATGGCCACGACATCGTCTACACCACGGCCCAGTCGATCCTCGCCGATCACCTGCGCGACGGCCTCGCGCTCACCGGCGCGACCCACCCGGTGCAGGTCGCGCTCCGGGCGGCGCGCGCGGGCGGGCGGGCCGAGGCCGGCGGCACGGTGCAGCGCGGGCTGGGGCAGGTCATCGTCGACGAGGCCGACAGCGTGCTGATCGACGAGGCGATCACGCCGCTCATCATCTCCGCCGAGAAGCCCGACCCGATCCTCGAAGGCGCCGCCGAGACCTCCGTCGCCCTCGCCCGCGCGTTGCAGGACGGGCGCGACTACCGGGTCGATCACACGCTCCGCTCGCTTGACATCACCTCCGTGGGGCGCAAACGGCTGATGGCCGAAGCGCGCAAACTCGGGCCCTTCTGGCAGCGGGAGGATCGGGCCGAGGAGCTGGTGCGCATGGCGCTGTATGCCGAGCACCTGTTGCTGGAGGGCCAGCATTTCGTGATCGAGGAGGGCAAGGTCGTGCTGGTCGATGAGCTGACCGGGCGGCTCGCACGGCAGCGGACCCTCTCGCTGGGGATGCAACAGGTGCTGGAGGCGCGGCTCGGGCTGGAGATTTCACCGCCCTCCGAGGTGCGCGCCCGGCTCAGCTTCCAGCGCTATTTCGGCCGCGTCCCCCGACTCGGCGGCATGACCGGCACGGCGCGCGAGGCGCGCGACGAATTCGCCCGCGCCTACGGGCTCGCGGTGGTGCGCGTGCCCACGCACCGCCCCTCCCGCCGCAAGACCCAGTCCTTGCGCGCCTATGCCCGCGTGGCCGGGAAAAACGCCGCCATCGTCCGCGACGCGCTCGCCCTCGCAGATCGGGGCCGCGCCGTGCTCATCGGGCTGCGCAGCGTGGAGGCGAGCGCGGCCCTGGCCGAGGACTTCGCCGCCAAGGCGCCCGGGCGCGAGGTCGCCGTGCTCAACGCCGTCTTCGACAGCGAGGAGGCCGCGATCGTGGCCCAGGCGGGCCAATCGGGCCGCATCACCATCGCCACCAACATGGCCGGACGCGGCACCGATATCGCCATTGACGACACCGTCCGCGAGACCGGCGGGCTCCATGTCATCATCGCCGAGGTCAATGATTTCGCCCGGATCGACCGCCAGCTGGTGGGCCGCGGCGCGCGCCAGGGCGATCCCGGCACGGTCCGCGTCTATACCGCGCAGGATGACGAGCTTTTCCGCCGCTTCCTGCCCCCCGGCCTCGCGGCGTTCTGGCGCGGGATGCACCGGCTGCCCCCGGCGCAATCGCTGGCCGCACGGGCGATGATCCGCTATGCCCAAGGCCGGGCCGAACGGCTCGCCCGCAAACAACGCCGCGGCGCGCTCGACGCGGAACTAGAGCTTGAGAAGGGCACGATTTGATCGAAACCTCCACAGATGCGCTCGCCTCGCTCGCCGGATTCACCGGACCCGTGGCCGAGTTCTGGCCCGCGCTGGCCGAGGCCGCCCGGGCCGAGGCGCGCGCCAAGGAGGCGCTGATCTATGTCCGCGCGACGGAGGGCGAGGCCGGCGGCTGGCGCCTGATGGCGCGCGCACCCAAGGGCCAGACGGCGCCGGAGTTCGCCGCGCTCTGCCCCGTCCATGTGCTCACCGATCTCACCCGCGAAGGCTTT
Source organism: Poseidonocella sedimentorum (assembly GCF_900116005.1). GTDB lineage: Bacteria > Pseudomonadota > Alphaproteobacteria > Rhodobacterales > Rhodobacteraceae > Poseidonocella > Poseidonocella sedimentorum. The sequence goes on along the minus strand of NZ_FOYI01000010.1, from coordinate 122,377 downwards.
GCCGAACACGCCGGCGCCCTGCTCATGCCGGTCCATCTGGGGCGGAGCGGCGGGGCGCGCCAGCGCGCGGTGATGGTGCTGCGCGGCGCAAGGCCCGATCGCGCCGCGCTGCTCGCCCGGCTCATGCCGCTCACCGCCGCGCCGCTCTGTTTCGAGGCCGAACGCGGATCGCGCCGCGCGGGCCGCGACGCCGAGCGCATGGCCCAGACCATCGACCTGACCGCCCGGCTCCAGGGCGCGGGCGAATTCGGGCGCGCCGCGCTCATCTGGGTCAACGGGCTGGCCGAGCAATTCGCCTGCGATCAGGTGACGCTCATCTGGCGGGCCCGGGCGGGGATGCGGCTGCGCGCCGTGAGCCACGCCGAAGGGGTCGAACGGCGGACCGAGGCAAGCGCCCTCGCCGAGCAATGCGCCGAAGAAGCGCTGGCCCAGAGCGGCGAAATCCTTTGGCCCGAGAGCGCGCGCGACGACACCCTCGTCACCCACAGCCACGGCCAATACGCCGCCCTCGCCCACCCCGGCCACATGATCACCCTGCCGATGATCACTGAGGACGACCGGGGCCGCGCGCAATCGCTGGGCGCGGTCTTGCTGGAGAGGCGCCGGGGCGGATTCACCGCGACCGAACAATGGGCGCTGCGGCTGCATTGCGACATGGCGCAGGCGCCGCTGCAACGGCTCGAGCGCGAGACAGGCTGGCTCATCCCCCGCGTCGGCCGCGCCATCGCGCCCTCGATCCCCGGCCTGCTCAAGCCGCGCACCGCGCCGGGCCGGACATTGCTCGCGCTCGCCGCGGCCCTGGCCATCGCGGCCGCCTTCATCCCCCTGCCCTTCCGCATCACCGCCGCGGTCGTCCTGCGGACCGATGCGATGGCCTATATCAGCGCGCCATTTGACGGCTACGTCTCTGAAAGCAATCGTATTCTTGGGGATGTTGTCGCGCCGGGCGACGCGCTGTTCGACCTTGACCGCTCCGAGCTGGAACTGGAGCGCAACGCGCTTCTGGCCGAACTTGCGCAGGCCAACCGCGAGGCCGAGATCCAACGCGCTGCTGGCAAGCTCTCGGAGATGCAGATCGCGCGCGCCCGCGCCGTCGAGATCACCACCGAGCTGCGCCGGGTCGATCTGCGCCTTGCCGCCGCCACCGCCCGCGCGCCCATCGCCGGGATCGTGGTCGAGGGGGAGCCGGCCAAGATGATCGGCGAGCCGGTCCGCCGGGGCGATCCGGTCGTGACCCTCGCCGCGCTCTCGTCGCTCTACGTGGAGGCCGCCGTTTCGGAGCGGGACCTGAGCTTCCTGCGCGAAGGACAACAGACCGACGTCAGCCTTCTGGCGCGGCCCGACACCAGCGTGCCGCTCGCGGTGCGCACCGTGATTCCCGCCGCCGCGGCGCAGGATGGCGAGACGGTCTTTCCCGTCCGCCTGACCCAGCCCGAGGACCAGCCCGACTGGTGGCTCCCCGGCATGACCGGCGTGGCCAAGATCTCGGTCGACCACCGCCCGCTCTACTGGATCGCGAGCCGCCGGCTGGTGGATTACCTGCGCCTGTTGCTCTGGGTCTGACCGCCGCTCAGAACCGCAGCCCGAGGCCGAATTGCAGCCGGCTGACCTCGTCGCCATCTTTGGGATCGATCGGCTCGGAGACAAAGAGCGAGAGTGGCCCGATGGGCGAGGCCCAACTGATGCCGATTCCGACCGAGCGGCGCAGCGCGCCCCCGTCATAGTCGGCCGCCGTCTCGTAGACGTTGCCGATGTCGAAATAGGCCATGCCGAAAATCTTCTGCTCCCGGTCGAGCGGGGTCGCGGCTTCAAGCCCGGCCAGAACGCTGAACTGCCCGCCCGGATAGGCGACGTCGCTGCTGCCCGGCACAGGCGATTGCGGCCCGAGCGTGCCCTCGGCAAAGCCGCGCACGCTGCCCGGCCCGCCGGCGGCAAAGCTGCGCAGCACCGGGAACGGCCCGTCGCTCAAGGTATCGCCCAGCCCGACCGCGCCGTGGGTGCGCAGCTCGAAGCGCTCGCCGAAGGGCGCCCGATACTCGCCGCGCAGATAGGCCAGCCCGTAGCTTGTGTCGCCGGCGCGGCCCAGTTGCGTGTTGAGGCTGACCCGGGGACCGCGCCGCTGCCAGCCCTCGGAGAGGCGCGCGTCCCAAACGTAGTCGGCATAGACGAAGGCGTCGTTGATCTCCTCGCCCACGCTCTCGACATAGGCTGCGAGGAATTCCGGCAGGCTGTCGCGGTCATCCAGCGTTGAGCGGGTGAACCCCGCGCCGAAGCCGATGGAGCGGCGGGGATCGAGCGCGCGCGAGAAGCCGATGAGGGCCTCGGCCTGGGTGAAGGTGTAGTCGCCCGCCTGTGTCGCGCCGGGCTCGTAGCTGCGGATCGCGAAGGAGAGCACGCGGGCGTAGGGGCTTTCGTAGAAATCCGGGTCGGTCAGGGTCACATGGGCGGAGGTCGCGTAGCGGCTGAGCGAGAGGCCCATCGCAAGGCTGTCATCGCGCCCGCCGATCCGATGCTGGGTGAAGCCCGTGGTTGCCGAGAACTCCTCGGCTTCGGAATACCAGAGCCCGAAGGAAAGCTCGCCTTCCGGCCCGTTGAGCCCCGGTGTCACCGCCTCGCCCGCAGCGGGCCGCGCCGATTGAGCGACGGCGGCGGTCGTGGTCATTACCGCAAAGAGCAGCGCCCCCACCAAGAGGACTCCGGCCCGCGTCCCGTGTTTTCGCGTCATCCTATCGCCCCCATGAGCCCCGTTGAAACGGACTATGCCCTTGTTTTCCTTACGTCACAACCGCGGAGCACCCCCCGCAATTCGGCTTTCCCGAGCGCGCGTCTCCCGGGTCACACTCTTTGGGCCGTGCGCCTGTTGCCCGGCGCTCAGCCATGGGTGATCACCACCTCGCGCACCTCGTCCGAGACGGCCTCGATGGCGCGGGTCATAAGGCCAATAAGATGGGTCTGGACGTAGCGCGCGTGAAACCGGCTCGGCGCGCGCAGCGTCAACCGGCCCCCTGCCCTGCCCTCACGGGTCAGGGCCCGGAGCCATGCGGCATAGGCGCCGGGGTGGTCCTGATAGATCAGCGCCTGCGCCAGTGACCATTCGGAGCCGTCGGAGAGATCGGGCGGCGCGGTGCCCCCGCTCGGGAAGGCCACGACCTTGGGATCGGGCGCGGCGGCCTCGTCGCTGTCGCCGCGCATCCGATGGGCGAAATCCGGGCCCACACGGTCCCAGCCGGGCCGCGACGCATCGAAAATTGCCTCGATCCCGAGCCCGTATTGCGCCACCCTGCCCCGCACACCTTGGCGCTTGAGCACGAGCCAGCCGTTGGCGCGAAGCTGTGCCATCTCACGTTTCACGGTGCGCGGATCGCAGGACCACAGCCGGGCGATCTCGGCCTGACCCACGGCGAGCTCATCGCGGGACCAGTTGTATCGGGCCGTGATGAGCGTAATAAGACGCAGCGCCCGACGCTGATCGCTTTTTCCTTGCGCCAGCGCGAGCGTGCCCAACGCCGTGATGAGGTCGTATTTTCGCGATGCGGCACCACGCCCCACCGGTTTTACTGCGATCATCGCCCTGCCCTTCGACTTGGCCTCTATCCCGGCTCTTTGTCCGGTTTCGTCTTTTGCCCGGGTTCGGTATGTCCAGGCGTCTGGTTCTGACTGTCTGTCGTTTCCGGCCAGAACACAACGTCTTTCCCGATCTTTCAGCAATTAGCGTCCAACGCTTCGATTCTGTCAAGGGTTGACGCCAAGGTTGTCCTGATCCCTTCAATTCTGAATATCAAAATTGAGGTTTATTGGTATTGGGTGACGTCTTGGTTGCCCCCTATTAGGTTGGTTTTGTCCCCCAATATGTGGCGCCGGGTGCAAAGCTGTCCCCCCAATCTTGGTGCCCACCGCCATGTTCTCTGGCTCACCCCGATTCGGGGCCTTCTGCCTTTGGCGGCGGGTGTGTGGCGCCAATGCCGCCCTCGGCGGTCACAGAATATTCCCTTTTGATATTTTCGCAAATTCGGCGTATTTGGAAAACGAACGGATATTAGCGTCCGCGAAAACTGAAAGAAGAATGAGGCATGTCCCCGCGGGGACGTCGACAAGGAGCCGCGCCGATGTTCACCCATGAAGACCTCGAAGCGTTGCAGACGAAATCGCTCAAAATGCAGGGCTTTATCCGGCAACAGACCTTCTCGCCCGAGTTGGCCAAGACCCTGCGCCGGTTTTCGAGCTGGGAAGTCTCGGAGCTGATCTTCAAGGTCAACCAGTCGACCATGCGGGGGCGCCTTGCTGCTGATCCGTCGCTGCCTCAAGGCGAGGTCGAGCCGGAGGGGCGGCAGCGGTGGTACACGCTTGAAGAGATCAACGAGCTGCGGCGACGGCTCAAGGTCAACCGCAAGTCGCTCATGCCGCCGCGCCCGGCTGGCAAGCGCGCGATCCGCGCGGCGATCGCCAACTTCAAAGGTGGCGCGGGCAAGTCGACCGTCGCGCTGCATTTCGCCCATGCGGCCGCGCTCGATGGGTATCGCGTGCTCTGTGTCGATTTCGATCCGCAAGCGACCCTTTCCCATTCCATGGGCCTCACGGATGTGCAGGAAGAGTTCACCGTCTGGGGCGTCATGGCGCGTGATCTGATCCGGGAGACCGAGCGGATGAACAGCGCGGAGCAGGGCGCTGAGAGCGGGGCCGCCCTGCCCCAACGTCGCCTGCCCGCCTCCGTGACCGGCATGGGCCTCGGAGACCTGCGAATAACCGATTTCATAAAGCCGACGAACTGGCCCACCATTGATATCATCCCCAGCTGTGCCAATGCGGCCTTCGTCGAGTTTGCCAGTGCGCAGTACCGCCACCTCAACCCAGAGTGGTCCTTCTTTGCGGCCGTTTCGCGCTTCCTCGACGGGCTCGCGCCGGATGCCTATGACGTGATCCTCTTCGATTGCCCGCCGGCCATCGGCTACCAGTCGATGAACGCGGTCTTTGCTGCCGATGTGCTTTATGTGCCTTCGGGGCCTGGGTACTGGGAGTATGACAGCACCACGTCTTTTATCGGTCAGCTCGCCGAGGCGCTCGAAGATCTGGGGCAGTTCAACGGCTCTGTCCCCGCGGGGACGGGCACGCTGCCCAAGGCATTTGCCGACCTGCGCTTCATGCTCACCCGGTATGAGCCCAACAACGAGTTGCACCGGGCAATGCAGCAGGCATTCGTCAAGGTTTTTGGCGACAGGGTGACGGAGCATCCAATCGAGTTGACCCGTGCGGTCGAGCAGTCCGGCCGCTTCCTGTCCTCGATCTATGAGACCGATTATCGCGAAATGACCCGAGAGACATGGCGCCGCGCGCGGGCCTCGTTTGATCGGGCTTACGAGGAATTTCGGGGCAATCTTCTAATCGCCTGGAGCAAGCTGGAGGATGAGGCATGAGCAGGAAACGGCGCGTCTTCGACATCAATTTTGACGGCGATCTGGACGGCGGGGCAGGGGATGTCCCCGCGGGGACAGAGACGGGTGACGGCAAACGCGGGCCCATGGCGGCCGCGATCACCGAAAACGCCGAAGCGCTCACCGCGCGCGATGCCGCCGCCGCCGCGATCCGGGCGGAGAACGACGCGCTTGCCCATGAGCATGTGCGGCTGAAGAAGGCCGGATTGATCACGGATTTGGTGCCCATAGATGCGGTGGATGCTGCCCGGCTTACGCGGGACCGCGCGGAGGAGCGGGATGCGGAGATCGACGAGTTGAAACACTCGATCCGCCAGATTGGCCTCTCCAATCCGATCCGCGTGGATGCGGCTGGCGAACGGTTCGAGCTCATTCAGGGCTATCGTCGCCTGACCGCGTTCCGCGAGCTTTACGCCGAGACCGGTGACGCGGCCTTTGCCCGAATCCCGGCCGTGATCAACGCGCGTGGGGAGGACATGACGCTGCTCTATCGCCGTATGGTGGACGAGAACCTCGTACGCCGCGGCGTGAGCTTCGGGGAGCTTGCTCGGCTGGCCATGGCGTACCGCGATCAGGATCCGAACATGCAGAGCTATCACCAAGCGGTCGAGCTGATCTTCGCCTCGGCGAGCCGCCAGAAACGCTCGCATATTCGCAGTTTTGTTGACCTGCTCGCCGCCGTTGGGGAGGACATCCGCTTCCCGCAGTCGATCGCGCGCGCCTTGGGCCAGAAGGTCCTGCGCAAGATCGGAGAGGAGGGGCCAGAGACGTTGCGCGCCATGCTGCGCGCGCGGCCGGATCGCGACGAGGCCGGGGAGCTTGCCGTGCTGGAGGCCTATCTCAAAGAGAGCGCCGCGAAGCAGGGGCCCAAGGCCGCAAGCGGGAAGACGACGTTCAAGGTCGCGCGCGCGGAGGGCGTGGCGAAATGCACAGCGGCTCCGGGGCGGGTGGAGTTGCGTTTGGACCGTGATTTCAGCGCCGAGAAACGCGCACGGCTGGAGCAGGCCGTGGTGGCATTTTTCGATGTGCTGGACGGGTAGGGGGCGGACGTCCCCGCGGGGACAGGCTGGCAACTTGCGCGGTGCGGGCGCCGAAGGTATACTCCCGGATCATACGCATGAATTGGGAGGGTGCCATGGGCCGGATTAAGGTGAATATGACACTTGACGCAGAGGTCGCGGCGTCCGCCCGGGCGCTCGGGCTCAACATGTCGCGGCTTGCGGAAGCGGCGATCGCTGAGGCGGCGAAGACGGAGCGGAACAGGCAATGGCGCGCGGAGAACGCGGCGGCGATCGAGGGATATGCCGAGGAGGTTGCCCGGGACGGGATGCCACTCGCTCGGTTCCGCACATTCTGAGGCGTGACGCATGGCTCAGTTTGACGTCTATCGGCTCGACGGCGGGCAACTTGTGGTGGACCTGCAAACCGATCTGATCGGGATTGAGGCGTCGCGGATCGTGGCGCCGCTTCGCGAAGCGGGGAGCTACGCCGCTTTCGCGGGACTTACGCCAGAGGTGGAAGTAGACGGCGCGCGCTGGATCGTGCGGGTTCAGGAGCTCGCCGCGGTTCCGGGCGCAGAGTTGCGCGCTCCGGTTGCCTCGCTCGCAGGGGAGCGGGACGCGCTCAAACGTGCCTTGGATATCCTGATCGACGGCGTCTGAGCGGGATTTCGGCGCGACAATTGTCAGCATTTTAACAGCGTCCGATAAGATAACATTATTGGACAAAATAAGCCTACGCAGAGAGCGGCGCTTAGAAGGGCTAAATCGCGGATAAAAGCGCCGTGATATTTAGGGGCAGTGCCGAACGTCCGTTCCCCAGTTCTCGCACGCGGTCGCGAGCTCGTGGGGCAGGGTGAGGTCCGTGTAGAAGACATCGACGTCGGCCAGCGACGCGATGCGCGCCGGGGCGCTGCGGGAGAATTTTGTGTGATCTGCCACGAGGCAGGTCCGGTTGGAGCGGTTCAGGATGGTCTGGCTCACGCTGACCTCCTGGATGTCGAAGTCGAGCAAATCGCCGTCGTGGTCGAGGGCCGAGCAGCCGATCACCGCGAGGTCGAACTTGAATTTGCGGATCGTCTCGGCCGCCAGCGTACCCACCAACCCACCGTCCGAGCGGCGCAGCGTGCCGCCGGTTACGATCACCTCGCAGCCGGGGTTGGCGGCGAGGATATTGGCGACGTTCATGTTGTTGGTGACGACCATAAGCGCCTGATGGTGCAGCAGTTCGCGCGCGACGGCTTCGGTCGAGGTGCCCAGGTTGAGAAAGAGCGAGATCCCGTCGGGGATATCGGCGGCACAGGCGCGGGCGATGGCCTGTTTTGCGTCGGGGTTGAGTGCCCGGCGCGTTTCGTAGCCGATGTTGCTCACGCCCGAGGGCAGTACCGCGCCGCCGTATACCCGCTCCAGCCGTCCTGCCTCGGCCAGATCGGTCAGATCGCGCCGAATCGTCTGTGCCGCCACGCCGAAATGCGCGGCGAGTCCGTCGACCGTGACCTTTCCATCGCGCCGGGCGATTTCGAGAATCTCCGGGTGGCGGAAGCTCTGGGCCGATTTGCGTTCTCTGGGCTGCATCGGGGGCTCCATGGGGCGGCTGCGCGGATCCATTCCGCCGAGAGTTTACAAAAAGCCACACGATTTCAATCGAAAAACCCCGGTAAACCTCCAATAACGAACATTTACGCCGCAGTGCAGCGGCGATTTTCCCAAGATAACACTCAATAACGAACAGAAACGAACACTTCCCGGTTGCCAAAGCATCAGCGCGGGGGCATACCTTTGACATGCGCGTAAGGAGGAGCCCCGCGTGACATCGTTTGACAGCAGCGACACGACCGATCTCTTCGTCATCGGTGGCGGGATCAACGGGTGCGGCATCGCGCGCGATGCGGTGGGGCGGGGCTATTCCGTCGCATTGGCCGAGATGGGCGATCTAGCGTCCGCGACCTCCTCGGCCTCCACCAAGCTCTTTCATGGCGGGTTGCGCTATCTCGAATATTTCGAGGTCCGGCTGGTGCGCGAGGCACTGATCGAGCGCGAGGTGCTCTTGCGCGCAATGCCCCACATCAGCTGGCCGATGCGCTTTGTCCTTCCGGTCCACAAGGAGATGCGCTTCGAGAGCGACACGCCGACCTCGCGCCTCCTGAGCTATGTCATGCCTTGGCTGAAGGGGCGGCGCCCGGACTGGCTCATCCGGCTGGGGCTGCTGATGTATGACACATTGGGCGGGCGCAAGATCCTGCCCGGAACGCAGGTCCTCGCACTCAAGGGCACGCCGGAAGGCGCTCCGCTGGAGCCGCGGTTCGAACATGCCTTCGAATATTCCGACTGCTGGATCGAAGACGCCAAACTCGTTTCGCTCAACGCGCGCGATGCGGCGCTGCGGGGCGCGCGGATTCATGTCCGGACCAAGGTCCTGCGGGCCGAGCGGGTGGGCGATCTGTGGGAAGTCGAGACCGAGAACACGCAGACCGGCGCCCGCGCCACGCACCGCGCGCGGATGCTGGTCAACGCGGCGGGGCCCTGGGTTGGCGACGTGATCCAGTCGCGGATTGGGGTCAACTCCCGCGAGGGGGTCCGGCTGGTGCGCGGCTCACACATCGTGGTGCCGCGGCTCTACGATCACGAGAAATGCTATTTCTTCCAGGGATCGGACGGGCGCATCATCTTTGCCATCCCATATGAGAGCGAATTCACCCTGATCGGCACGACCGACGCCGAGCATGAGGACCCTCAGACGCCGCCCGTCTGCACCGAGGAGGAGAAGCGCTATCTGATCGACTTCGCCAACCGGTATTTCGCGCAGGACATCGCGCCCGAGGATGTGGTCTGGACCTATTCCGGCGTGCGCCCGCTCTATGATGACGGCAGCAGCAGCGCCACCGCCGCGACGCGGGATTACACGCTCAAGCTCGATGCCACGACCGGCGCGCCGCTGCTCAATATCTTCGGCGGCAAGATCACGACCTATCGCCGGCTGGCCGAAAGCGCGCTGGAGAAGATCGGCGAGGCGCTCGGGGGGCGCGGCGCGGCCTGGACCGCGGGGGTGCCGCTTCCGGGCGGCGATTTCCCGGTGGACGGGGTCGCGGATCTGGTGGCCGATTTGCGCGCGCGGTACACCTTCCTGACGCCCGCCTGGGCGCTGCGGCTGGTGCGGGCTTATGGGACTGAAGCGCGTGAGATTCTGGGCGCGGCCCGAAGCGCCGAGGCGCTTGGCCAGAGTTTCGGCGCAACGTTGACGGAAGCGGAGCTGCGCTGGCTCATGGACAAGGAATTCGCCCGGACGGCCGAAGACGTGGTCTGGCGCCGGACCAAGCTCGGGCTGCGGATGACGGCGGAAGAGATCGCGGCGGTCGATGACTGGATGGCCGCCAATGCCGGCGCCCGGACCGATGCCGCGGAATGATGGGGGGAGACAGGGATGACGCTTGAACTCAGAGGCGTGTCGAAGCAGGTCGAGGGGCAGACCCATATTCACCCGACCGATCTGGTGCTCGAAAACGGCACGATGAACGTGCTCCTTGGGCCGACCTCGTCGGGCAAGACCTCGCTCATGCGGCTGATGGCGGGGCTCGATGTGCCCACGCGCGGCCAGGTGCTCTGGCAGGGCGAGGACGTGACCGGGCAGCGGGTGCAGGATCGCAAGGTCGCGATGGTCTACCAGCAGTTCATCAATTACCCCTCGATGAGCGTTTACGACAACATCGCCTCGCCGATGAAGCTCATGGGCGTGGACCGCGCCGAGCTTGACCGGCGGGTTCGTGAGACGGCCGATCTGATGCAGCTCACGCCGATGCTGGAGCGCAAGCCGTTGGAGCTTTCGGGCGGCCAGCAGCAGCGTTGCGCCCTCGCCCGGGCGCTGGTCAAGAACGCCGGGCTCGTGTTGCTCGATGAGCCGCTTGCCAACCTCGACTACAAGCTCCGCGAGGAGCTGCGGGCCGAGATCCCCAAGATCTTCGAAGCTTCCGGCGCGATCTTCGTTTATGCCACGACCGAACCCGAGGAGGCGCTCCTGCTTGGCGGGCAGACGGCCACGCTCTGGGAAGGCCGGGTGACGCAATTCGGCCAGACGCCGGATGTCTATCGCCGCCCTGTCGATGCGACCACCGCCCGCGTCTTCAGCGACCCGCCGATGAACTTCCTGCGGATTTCCAAGACCGGCGCGAAGATCATGTTCGGCGACGGGCAGAGCACCGGGGCGACGGGCGCGCTCGTCGATCTGCCCGATGGGCGCTACACCGCCGGGTTCCGGCCCAACCACCTTGAGATCGCGCAGCATTCGCCCGACGCGATGGCGTTCGACACCACGCTGACCGTCACCGAACTCACCGGCTCCGAGACCTTTGTCCACCTCGATCACCACGGCGAGCGGTGGGTCGGGCTTGTCCACGGGCTGCATGATCTGACGATCGGCGCGGGGCTGACCGTCTGGCTCGATCCGCGCCACGTCTACATTTTCGCCGAGAACGGCAGTCTGGTCGCCCCGGCGGCCTATGCGCTCGCGGCCTGAGGGGGAACAGAGATGGCCAAGATCACGCTCGACAATCTCGCGCACTCCTACCTCGCCAACCCGGCCTCGGAGGATGATTTCGCGCTCAAGGAGCTCAACCACGACTGGGACGACGGCGCGGCCTACGCGCTGCTCGGCGCCTCGGGGTGCGGCAAGTCCACGCTCCTCAACATCATCTCGGGGCTCTTGCGCCCGAGCCAGGGGCGGATCCTCTTCGACGGTCAGGACGTGACCGACGCGCCCACCGCCGAGCGCAACATCGCGCAGGTGTTCCAGTTCCCGGTGGTCTACGACACCATGACCGTGCACGACAATCTCGCCTTCCCGCTGCGCAATCGCGGCCGGGACGAGAGCTACGTCGCCGAGCGGGTGCAGGAAATCGCGCGGATGATCGGCATGGAGGAGATGCTCCACAAGAAGGCGCGCGGCCTCACCGCCGACGCCAAGCAGAAGATCAGCCTCGGGCGCGGGATGGTGCGCAAGGACGTCAACGCGCTGCTCTTCGACGAGCCGCTGACGGTCATTGACCCGCATATGAAATGGGAGCTGCGGACCCAGCTCAAGAAGCTGCACCACGATTTCGGCCACACGATGATCTACGTCACCCACGATCAGACCGAAGCGCTCACCTTCGCCGACAAGGTTGTGGTCATGTATGACGGGCGGGTGGTGCAGATCGGCACGCCCGAAGAGCTCTTCGAGCGGCCCGAGCATACGTTTGTCGGCTATTTCATCGGCTCGCCGGGGATGAACGTCATCCCGGCGCGTGTCGAGGGCGACCGGGCCTATGTCAACGGCGCGCAAATCCCGCTCACCCGCGGCTATCGCGGGCTCGGCGGCAAGGTCGAGATCGGGGTGCGCCCCGAATTCGCGCGGCTCTCCAAGGGCGAGGGCCTGCCGGTCAAGGTGCTCCGGGTCGAGGACGTGGGCCGCCACAAGATCATTCGGGCGGAGTTCTTCGGCAAGACCATCAACATCTTCGCCGGGGAGGACGACGCCGTCGGCGCGGATATGAACCGGGTCGTGTTCGACCCCGCCCATGTCAATGTCTATGCCGATGACTGGCGCGTCGAAGGGGAGGTCGCGTGATGGAAAAGACGATCAACCAAAAAGCCTGGTTCCTCGTGCTGCCGGTGCTTCTGCTGGTGGCGTTCTCGGCGGTGATCCCGCTGATGACGGTGGTCAACTACTCGGTGCAGGACACGTTCGGCAACAACCAGTTCTTCTGGGCCGGGCTCGAATGGTTCGAGGAAATGCTGGCCTCCGAGCGGATGTGGAATGCGCTCGGGCGTCAGCTGATGTTCTCGGCGATCATCCTCGCGATCGAGATTCCGCTGGGGATTTTCGTCGCGCTCAACATGCCCAAGGGCGGGTTCTGGGCCTCCTTCTGCCTCGTCGTCATGTCGCTGCCGCTGTTGATTCCGTGGAACGTGGTCGGCACGATCTGGCAGATTTTCGGCCGGGTCGACATCGGCCTTCTGGGCTACACGCTCGACGCGCTCGGGGTCGATTACAACTATACGCAGGACGTGTTCGCCGCCTGGATCACCATCGTGGTGATGGATGTCTGGCACTGGACCTCGCTCGTGGCGCTGCTGGCTTTCGCTGGGCTGAAGTCGATCCCCGACGCCTACTATCAGGCCGCCAAGATCGATCAGGCCTCGCGCTGGAAAGTGTTCCGCTTCATCGAGCTGCCCAAGATGGCGGGCGTGCTGATGATCGCCGTGCTCTTGCGCTTCATGGACAGTTTCATGATCTATACCGAGCCCTTCGTGGTGACCGGGGGCGGCCCCGGCAACGCCACCACGCTGCTCTCCATCGACCTCGTGAAGATGGCGCTCGGGCAGTTCGACCTCGGCCCGGCGGCGGCCTTCTCGATCATGTATTTCCTCGTGATCCTGCTCATCTCGTGGGTGTTCTACACGGTGATGACCAACCTCGACAAAGCGGAGGGCTGAGCCGATGACCGACGCAACCGTAACCCGCTCCGCCCCCCGTGCCCGACGCCTGCCGCGGGTGAAATCCAGCGCGCTGGTGATGGGCCTCTACCTGCTCTTCCTGATGCTGCCGATCTACTGGCTGCTGAACATGAGCCTGAAGACCAACACCGAGATCCTCAACGAATTCACCCTCTGGCCGCGCGATCTGACCCTCGCCAACTACGCCACGATCCTCACCGATCCGGCGTGGTACATGGGCTACGTGAACTCGCTGATCTACGTGCTGATGAACACGGTCATCAGCCTCGCCGTCGCGCTGCCCGCCGCCTATGCCTTCTCGCGCTATCGGTTCATGGGCGACAAGCATCTGTTCTTCTGGCTGCTGACCAATCGCATGGCGCCGCCGGCGGTCTTCGCGCTGCCCTTCTTCCAGCTGTATTCCTCGGTCGGCCTCTTCGACACGCATATCGCCGTGGCGCTGGCGCATTGCCTGTTCAACGTGCCGCTCGCGGTCTGGATCCTCGAAGGGTTCATGCGCGGCGTGCCCAAGGAAATCGACGAGACGGCCTATATCGACGGCTATTCCTTCCCGAAATTCTTCGTGAAGATCTTCATGCCGCTGATCGCTTCGGGCATCGGCGTCGCGGCCTTCTTCTGCTTCATGTTCTCATGGGTCGAGCTGCTGCTGAGCCGGACGCTCACCACCGTCGACGCCAAGCCCATCGCCGCGATCATGACCCGGACCCAAGGGGCCTCGGGCATCGACTGGGGCGTGCTGGCGGCGGCAGGCATCCTCACGATCGTGCCCGGCGCGCTCGTGATCTATTTCGTCCGCAACTACATCGCCAAGGGCTTTGCCCTGGGCCGCGTCTGAGGGAGGCGACATCATGGACTGGATGGCATGGACATGGCCGACCGCGATTTTCTTCATGGTCATCGCGGCGCTCCTGATCACCTTCACGCTGCTTGCGATCCGCTTCCCCGAGACGCCGCGCACCGGCATTCTGCGGATCGAGACCACCCGCGGCGACCGGCTCTTCATCACGCTTCTGGGAAGCGCCTTCATCAATCTCGCCTGGCTCGGTCTGGTCGGCGCACATCAACCCTACGCCCTGATTGTCTGTCTGGTTTACGCGGTGGCCGTGTTTCGCTGGGTGTAGCCCGCTCCGTGGCCGGAGCACCGAGGAGGTCCGGCCGCGTCTGATTTCGTCCTCGAATTCGGTTTCAATAAATGGGAGGAGACCAATGAACCTGAGTTTGAAATCAACCACTGCCCTTGCGCTTGCGCTCGCAGTGGCGTCCGGCCCGGCCTTTGCCGGCATGGACGAGGCCCGCGCCTTTCTGGACGCGGAAATCGGCGACATGTCGTCGCTCACACGCGCGGAGCAGGAAGCGGAGATGCAATTCTTCGTCGATGCCGCCGCGCCCTATCAGGATATGGAAATCAAGGTCGTCTCCGAGACGATCACGACCCATGAATACGAGGCCCAGGTGCTCGCACCGGCCTTCACCGCCATCACCGGCATCAAGGTCACCCATGACCTGATCGGCGAAGGCGACGTCGTCGAGAAGCTCCAGACCCAGATGCAGTCCGGCGAGAACATCTACGACGGCTACATCAACGACAGTGACCTGATCGGCACCCACTGGCGCTATCAGCAGGTCCGCAACCTGACCGACTGGATCGAGGGCGAAGGCGCAGGCGTCACCCTGCCGACGCTTGACCTCGACGATTTCATCGGGCTGAGTTTCACCACCGGCCCCGATGGCAAGGTCTACCAGCTGCCGACGCAGCAATTCGCGAACCTCTACTGGTTCCGCTATGACTGGTTCAACGACGAGAAGAACAAGGCCGATTTCCAGGAGAAATACGGCTACGAGCTCGGCGTTCCGGTCAACTGGTCGGCCTATGAGGACATCGCCGAATTCTTCACCGGTCGTGACCTGAGCCACATGGGCGTCGATGGCGAAGTCTTCGGCAACATGGACTACGGCAAGAAAGACCCCTCGCTCGGCTGGCGCTACACCGATGCGTGGATGTCCATGGCCGGAATGGGCGACGTTGGCGAGCCCAACGGCCTTCCGGTTGATGAGTGGGGCATTCGTGTGAACGAAAACTCCCAGCCGACCGGGTCCTGCGTGGCACGCGGCGGCGCGACCAACGCGCCCGCGGCGGTCTATGCCGTGACCAAGGCGATCGAGTGGCTGGAGAAATACACGCCCCCCGCAGCGGCGGGCATGACCTTCTCCGAAGCAGGTCCCATCCCGGCACAGGGCAACATCGCCCAGCAGATGTTCTGGTACACCGCCTTCACCGCCGACACGGTGAAACCCGGTCTGCCGGTCATGAACGAGGATGGCACGCCGAAATGGCGCATGGCGCCCTCGCCGCATGGCGTCTACTGGAAAGAGGGCCAGAAGGTCGGCTATCAGGACGCAGGTTCCTGGACGCTGATGAAATCGACCCCGGTGGATCGCGCGCAGGCGGCCTGGCTCTATGCCCAGTTCGTCACCTCCAAGACCGTGGATGTGAAGAAGTCCCACGTGGGCCTGACCTTCATCCGCGAGAGCACGGTGCAGCATGACAGCTTCACCGAACGGGCCGACAAGCTCGGCGGTCTGGTCGAGTTCTACCGCTCGCCGGCGCGGGTGCAGTGGTCGCCGACCGGGACCAACGTGCCGGATTACCCGAAACTGGCCCAGCTCTGGTGGCAGAACATCGGCGACGCGATGTCCGGCGCCAAGACCCCGCAGGAAGCGCTCGACGCGCTTTGCGCGGATCAGGAGCGGGTTCTGGAGCGTCTCGAACGCGCCGGGGTTCAGGGCGATATCGGTCCCAAGCTCAACGACGAGATGGACGCCGAGCACTGGTTCGCCCAACCGGGTGCGCCCTATGCCAAGCTCGACAACGAAGACGAAGAGCCGAAGACCGTCAGCTATGACGAGCTGATTGCCTCCTGGCAGTAAGCCCTTCGGCACAGGGTCGGGGCCTCAGGGCCCCGACCACCCCACGCGATCCCCGGCAACTGAAGCAGTCTCGCCCGCCAAGGGGGGCTCGTCGGTCTCGATCCATGCGGACTATCTGAACCAGATGGGTGTGCCCGAGGAAGATCTGCCGCGTCCGCTCTGGCTGGGTGATCCGGTCGTTGACCTCAAGCCGATCGTTTTCGCGCTCAACAACCCAGCCTGGTGCGATCCGGGCAAGGCAGGGCTCCTGTCGGACCTGTGCGCGCCGACCGGCTCCGGTGAGCCGACGACGGTCTCGCCCGACTGATCGCGGGGCAACCGAGCCGGGGCGTCGCGCCGCTCGCCAAAACCTGCGCCCCCGGCGAGACATCGCGGGGGCCCATTGCGTTTCGCTCCTCCGCCCGATCCGCACGCGCCGGGCCACTGAAATTCTCCTCATGCGGCGCAAAAGACTTGCTTTTCCGCACAGCGTCCCGATCAATGCGGGGCGGGGCCGATGGCCCTGCATCGGGCCTCGCGGCCGGGCGCGCAGGCGCCGCACGCGGGCCGTTGGATCAACGAGGCCGAACAGGGCCAGAACGGGGACCAACCCCGGGGGACAAGAAAATGATACATTCACCTGTTCAGGTCCCGCAATTCGGGCCGGGATGTCCCGGCACCGAGGACGCTTAACCACCATGGGGAGTTTGACAGAGATGAAATCACACGCATTGGCCGCCGCCGTTGCGCTGACCGCGACGGGCCTGGCCACCGCAGGCAGCGCCGAGACGCTGCGCCTGCTCACTTGGGGCTCCTATGCGCCCGACGCGCTGATCGAGAAATTCGAGGAGATGTATCCCGATATCGAGGTCGAGGTGACCTATTCCAACAACGAGGAAATGATCGCCAAGCTGCGCGCCACCGGCGGCGCGGGGTTCGATCTCGCCCAGCCGAGCCATGACCGCATCTATGCGCCCCAGATCGAGTATGAGATCTACAAGCCGCTCGACCTGACCAAGATCAACACCGGTGCGATGTCCAAGGTCCACCTCGACGCGGTGCTGGAAAACACCACGATCGACGGCGAGGTCTATGCCGTGCCGCACCAGTGGGGCACCTCGGGGCTGATGGCCAACACCAGCCTTGCGCCGGACGTCTCGGGCTGGGGCGATCTGTGCGACAGCCAGTACGCGGGCAAGACCTCGATGCGGCTGCGGCGCACGATCCTTCTCGGCACCGCCTTCGCCATGGGCGAGGATCCTTTCGCGGCCTATGCCGATCTCGACGCCTATCAGGACCTTCTGGACCGGGTCGCCGACGAGCTGATCGAGTGCAAGGCCAACATCAAGGCCTACTGGCAGGGCGGCGACGACCTCTCGGCGATGATGCTCTCGGGCGAGATTGTGGCCTCCGAGACCTGGGATTCGACAGCTTACAAGCTCTACAATGAGAACCCTGATATCGTCTTCATCCCGCCGGAAACCGGCGCGCTGACCTGGATCGACACTTTCGTGATCCCCGCCAAGGGCCAGGCCGACGATGCCGCCTACAAGTGGATCAACTTCGTGCTCGACCCCGAGAACATCAAGATCATGTCGGCCAGCACCGGCGCGATCGCGGCGGTTCCGGGCGGGACGGAGCTTCTGCCCGAAGACAAGAGAGCGGCCGTCAGCGCGGCGTTTTCGGATGAGGATATCGAGAACCTGAAGTTCTTCGCCAACATCCCCCCGGGTGTCGAAGACATGGAAGGCAAGACGCTTGAGAAAATCAAGGCGGCGACCGGCGGCTAAGCCCCGGACCCGACCGACCGGACCGGGGGCGGCCGCGCGCCGCCCCCGACACACGAGACCAAGAATTGCAGGCCCCCATGACTGATCAGACCACCGCCGCCTTCGACCTCGATTGCGAAGGCGTGACCAAGAATTTCGGCACGTTCCGCGCGGTGGACGGGGTCAGTTTCAGCATTCCCACCGGCACGTTTTTCTCCATCCTCGGCCCCTCGGGCTGTGGCAAGACCACCCTGATGCGCATGATCGCGGGTTTTGAGGAGCCAAGCGCGGGCGACATCCGGATCAAGGGCAAATCTGTGCTTTCCGTCCCGCCCAACAAGCGCAACGTCAAGATGGTGTTCCAGCATCTTGCGCTGTTCCCGATGATGGATGTGCATGACAACATCGCCTACGGGCTGCGCTGCGCCGGTGTGCCCAAGGCTGAGATCGGCGCGCGGGTGGCCGATGTGCTGGAGCGGGTCGCCCTGCCGGACCTTGCCCGGCGCCAGATCCACCAGCTTTCCGGCGGCCAGAAACAACGCATCGCCATCGCTCGCTGCATGGCGCTCAACCCCGATGTGCTGCTCCTCGACGAGCCGCTCGGCGCGCTTGACCTCAAGCTCCGCGAGGCGATGAAGATCGAGCTGAAGCTGCTGCAACACCAGTTCGACACCACGTTCGTCTACATCACCCACGACCAGTCCGAAGCGCTGGTCATGTCCGATTACGTCGCGGTGATGAACGCCGGGCGCTTCGAGCAGATCGGCCGCCCCGAAGAGCTCTACCACGCGCCCGCCACCGCCTTCGTCGCCGGCTTCGTCGGCGATTCCAACCGCTGGTCCGGGACCGCGCGGGGCACCGAGGGCGAGACCGTTCACATCGAGACCGAGACCGGCCTCGCGCTCGGCGGCTCGCCCCGAGGCACCGCGCCGATCGCCGCCGGAACTGCGGTCGAGGTTTTCGTCCGGCCCGAATTCATCACCGTGACCCGCGCCACCGAACCCGCCCCCGAGGCGGCCAACCACCACGACGGGACCATCGACAGCGTCCTCTTCAACGGCGCCAACAGCCGCGTCCTCGTCCGGCCCCCCGCGGGCGGGCTCATCGAGGCCGACGTGACGCTTACCGGCGGGACATCGGACTTGCGCGCGGGCGATGCGGTGCGCCTGTCGTGGGACGCCGCGCAAACCATGGTCTTCGCCGCATGAGCCGCGATGCCCGCCGCCTGTCGCTGATCCTGCTCTTCGCGCCCTTCGCGCTCTGGATCCTGCTGCTCATCGCCCTGCCGCATCTCGGCATCCTCGCGCTCTCGATGCGCGAGAAGGTGGCGCCGCGCGTCTATGAATTCGGCTTCGGCAACTACGCCGAATTCATCACCGAGCCGATCTACTGGAACACGCTCCTGCGCACCGGCTCCATGTCGCTGCTGGTGACTTTCCTCGCGCTGATCATCGGCTTTCCCATCGCCTATTACATCGCCAAGATCGCCGGCAAACGCGCCCGCGGCGCGCTGTTCCTGATGTGCCTCATCCCGCTGTGGGTCTCCGATCTGATCCGCGCCTTCGGCTGGATCCTGCTGCTGCGCGAAAGCGGCGTCATCTCGCGTTCGCTGCAATGGATGGGCCTCACCCAATCGGGCATCGAATTCCTCTACAACGACGCCGCCGTGATCGTCGGGCTCGTCTACACCGTCATCCTCTTCATGATCGTGCCGCTGGTCTCGACGCTCGACGGCATGGGCGATGACATGATCGAGGCGGGCTACAACCTCGGCGGCAATTCCCTGACCGTGCTGCGCCGGATCATCGTGCCCTATGCAATGCCGGGGATCGTCGCGGGCTGCATCGTGGTCTTCATGATGACGGCCGGCAGCTACCTGACCCCGATCCTGCTGGGCGGCAAGAATTCCAGCTGGTTCACCGAGCAGATCTACAACCAGTTCATCTCGCGCTTCAACTGGGAGGGCGGCGCGGCCTTCGGCGTGCTGCTGCTGCTGTTTACCTCGGGGGTGGTCTGGATCGGGCTGCGGCTTTCGGGCCAGTCGCTCGCCAACACGGTGGCGCGGTCCTGATGGCGCGCTCGATGACATCCCCCGCCCTGTTGCTCGGCTACCGGCTTTACGTCGGGGCCTTCTTCGTCTTCCTCGCCGCCCCGCTCTTCGCCGCCGGCATCTTCGCCTTCAACGACTCGCTGTTCCCCGCCCTCCCGTGGCAGGGGTTCACGCTGGACTGGTTCTTCAACGACACCGAGCCCAAGCTCGGCATGTTCCATGACCGGCGGCTCCTCAGCGGGCTCTACTATTCCTTCGTCATCGCGCTGCTCGTCAGCCTCCTGTCGGTCTTCGTTGGCACGACCAACGCCTTCCTCTTCGTCCGGCGGGAGTTCCCCTTCAAGAACGCGCTCTACATCGTGATGATCGTCCCGCTGGTCATCCCCGGTGTGATCCTCGGCATCTCGATCCTTGTCTTCGCCAGCAACATCGCCAACGCGGTCTGGGATGCCTGGGAGGTCGAAATTTCGCTGCTGCGGCCCGGGATCGTGCTGGTTGTCCTCGGCCAGTTCTCCTTCATCGCGACGATCACATCGCTGGTGATCACCGCCCGGCTGCGCAAGTTCGACACCTCGCTGGAGGAGGCCGCGCTCAACCTCGGGGCCTCGCGCGCGCGGGTGCTCTTCACCATCACCCTGCCGTTCCTGCGCCCGGCGATGATCGCGGCGGGGATCGTGGCCTTCCTTGTCTCTTTCGAGAACTTCAACACCACGCTCTTCCTCGTCGGCTCCGAAAGCCCGCTGACGATCACCATGTATGACCGCATGGCCAAGATCGGCTCGACGCCGGTGCTCAATGCCGTCTCCTTCTTCCTCATGGTGGGCTCGGGGCTTCTCGCGCTCCTCTCGGTCGTGGCCCAGCGGCCGGGCCAGCCGGACTGACGCAGGTGCGGGGCGGCGCCGTCTCGGAAGAGTTCACCGCGGAGTTCCGCCCCCACCCCTATTGGTGGGAGGCCGTCCCGCCAGAGGAGGGCGCGCCGCCGGAGCTTCCCTCCGAGGCCGATGTCGTTGTCATCGGCTCGGGCTACACCGGGCTGCATGCGGCGCTCGTGACCGCGCGGGCAGGGCTCTCGACCGTGGTGCTGGAGGCCGAGGCGCTCGGCCATGGCTGCTCGACACGCAACGGCGGCCAGATGTCCACCAGCGTGAAACCCGGCTACGCCACACTCGCCCGCCGCTACGGGGCGGAGCTCGCCGAAGCGATCCTGCGGGAGGGGGAGGCGTCGCGCGATTTCACCGCGGCCTTCATCACGCGCGAGGGGATCGAGGCCGATTTGCGCCCCGTGGGCCGGTTTCACGGCGCGCATCATCCCCGCGCGCTCGCCCGGCTCAAACGCGACATCGCCGCACCGAACCCCGCGTTCCAGAGCGGCGCCTACATGGTCGCGCCCGGGGACATGCCCGCCGAAATCGGCAGCGCGCGGTATATCGGCGGCGCGGTCTTTCCCGGCCACTGGAGCCTCGACCCCGCGCGCTACCACGCCGGGCTCCTGCGCCTGACCCGCGCCGCCGGGGCCCAGCTCATCCCCCACACCCGCGCGACCGAGCTTGAGCGCCACCGCACCGGTTTCGAAATCCGCACCGCGCGGGGCCGCATCCGGGCGGGGAAGGTGGTCCTCGCCACCAACGGCTACTCCGGCCCGCTGTCGCCCTGGCATCGCCGCCGCGTGATCCCCATCGGTTCCTACATGATCGCGACCGAGCCGCTCGCGCCCGCGCTCATGGACCGGCTCCTGCCGACCGACCGCGTGCTCTCGGACACGCGCCGCCTCGTGACCTACTACCGCCCCGCGCCGGACCGCAGCCGCATCCTCTTCGGCGGGCGCGTTTCGCTTGCCGAAAGCGATCCGCGCGTGACCGGCCCGCGCCTCATGGCCGATTTGCGCCGCATCTTCCCCGAACTTTCGGACACCCGGATCAGCCATTCCTGGTGCGGCACGGTGGGCTTCAGCTTCGATACGCTCATGCACGCGGGCGAGGATCGGGGGCTGCTCCATGCCATGGGCTATTGCGGCTCGGGGACGGGCATGGCCGGCTATCTGGGCATGAAACTGGGGCGCCGGGCCGCGGGGCTTGAGGGCAGCGAAACCGCCTTCGCGCGCATCCCCTGCCGCAGCCGGCCGCTCTACACCGGCGCGCCGTGGTTCCTCGCGCCCTCGGTCATGGTCTACCGCATCCGCGACCGGTTCGGCTGGTAGCCCGGCTCAGGTGTAGCGCACGCCCTGCCGCGCCAATTCCGCCTGCACCGCGCCGATATCGGCCTCGGAGACCTCGCGCCCGGCCTTGATCGCAAGCGCCGCGGCCACCCCGGCTCCCTGTCCCAGAACCGCGCAACAGGACATGTTCCGCGTCGCCGCATGGGCGATCCGGTCCCCGCCGCTGGAGCGCCCCGCGACCAGCAGGTTCTTGACTTTCTTCGGCAGGATCGAGCGATAGGGCAGCTGCATGTAGCGCCCCGTGGTCGGCAGGATAAGGATCCCGTAGCCATCGATGAACTCGGGATAAATCCCGATCGAATCCTCGAAACGGCCCTGCTCGCGGACATCGCGCTCGGTCATGTCATACGCCGCGTCGATCTTGCGCGTGTCGCGGATGCCGATGGTCATCCCGAGGTTGCGCAGCCGCGCGTTTTCACAGCCGGGCATGTATTGGCGCAGCGCCTCGATCGCGTGGCCGATCTGGCGCCGCCCCTCGATCTCGCCGCGGGTGAGCGATGCCGGATCCGTCCCGTCGATCTCCTCAAGCTGGATGAGATTCATGTAGGTCAGCTCGCCGGTGTCGTGCATCGCGCCCCAGGTGCCCGCGATGGTGGTCAGATGCGCGGGGATCACCCCGTCGCGGATCGCCTGATCGAAGGGCTTCTTGATGAAGGGCGAAAACATGTCGTCCTCCTTGCCGCTGGTCTCGATCTTCCACTCGCCGCCGCCGTCCCAGTCCTTGTAGCTCTGCGGATCGTTGCGGATCCCCTCCATGAACGCCCGCTTGTCGACGCCCGCGAGGTGAAACATCACCGAGGCCGCCATCATCTTCTCGACAGGGGTCTTGTGCGTCGGCGCCCCGGCGCGATGGGCCACATCCGCGTCGCCGGTGGCATCGATCACGACCTTGCCGAGGATCGCCTCGCGCCCGGCCTTGGAATCGGTGATCACGCCGCGGATCGTATCGCCATCCATCACCGGCGCCGAGAACTGGCGGTGTAGCATCGGGTAGACGCCGGCCTCCTCTACCAGCCGGTCGGCCACGATCTTGAACCCCTCGCTATCGAGCTCATAGCTCAGCGATTGGCTCTCAGGCACCGCCGCGCCCATCTCCTTGGCGCGGTCCTCGAACTCACGCCCCAGCCCGCCGGCCTCTATGGTCTGTTCATGGCGATACCAGGCGAATCCCTCGACGCCGACCGCGGTGATGTTGCCGCCCATGCAGCCGAACCGCTCCACCAGCGCGACATCCACGCCCGCCCGCGCCGCCGCGATCGCCGCCGCGAGCCCGGCCGGGCCGGAGCCCACCACCACGACATCGGTTTCGCGAATGACATCGATCTGTCTTGCCGGTTCGGTGATCCGCGTCATGGCTCTGCCCCTTCTTGCGTTCCGCTTCGCCGCAGCTAAAGCCAGCCGCGCGGCGAAAGAAAGTCCAATCGCGCCGCCCCGCGCCAAAAAAGTCATGCGCGCGCGGAGGGCTGCCATCCGCCGCTCGGGCGGGCGCCGTATTGCGCCCTTGCACGCGGCGGTTTTCCCGCAACCTTCTGGCCAAAAGCGCCGAGCGAAAGTAAGCTCAGTTTATGAATATCGACACCGCCCCGCAGGGGCAGACCCCGCTGACAGACCCGTTCCCGCCCGTGCCCCGATGGGCGCGGCTGGATCGGGCCGAAACCGTTGAAGATGCGGCGTTTTCAAGCGGTGCGGCGCTTGCGCATCTCGGTCCCGCGCTGGCGCATCCCGGGGTTCCGGCGGAGCTGCTCCGGGCGCGTTTCGCGCTGCGGGCAGCGGAGGCGGGCGTGGGGCTCGGCGGGCGGCCGGTGCGCGCGGCGGAGCTGCGCGATACGGTGGCGTTTCTTCATGCCGGAGACAGCCCCGGCCCGGCGGGGGAGATCTACCTGGCCTGGCGCAAGGCGGTGGCTCGGGGGCCCGGAGCGGTGGCGCTTCAGCGGGCCTTGCCGGGGTTCGATGTGCCTGAACTTTCGGCGTTGTGTGACCCGGGGGAGGGTTCTCCGATCCGCCACGCGGCCGCGGTTTTGCGGGCGGTTCTGGCGGCGCACCCGCGGCAGGAGTGGGCGGCGCTGCTTCTGGCCGACGCGGCGCTCGCGCGCGGGTTGGGCTGGCCGCAGCTCCTGCCGCTGCTGTCGCTCGGGCTGCGGCGAGCGGATCTGAGGCTGGACGAGGCGGCGCAAACCCTGGCCTGCCACCGCGCGATCATTCGGCAGGTCCCCGGCGTGCTCGGCGAGGCGGGAACGCTCTTGCGCCGCGCGGCGCGGCTTGAAACCGTGGCGCCCAAGCTCCGGGCGAAGGGGGCGGGCGAGGCCGTCGCGCTCATCCTGCGGGAGGAGGCGATCAGCCCGGCCGCGCTGACCATGCTGCGCTCCGACCGGGCCGCGCGGCGGTTTTGCGACCGGCTCGTCAGCCTCGACGCGCTCCGCGAACTCACCGGGCGGGACACGTTCCGCCTCTATGGGCTCTGAGCCATGGCGCGGGATCGCGACGACGAGCCGCTGGACCGGGAGCTGGCGGAGCTGCCCCCCGAGCTGCGCTGGCGCGAGTGGATGCGGCGGATCGAGGCGGTCCTGTTCGCGAGCGCCGCGCCGGTAGGGCGCGAGGATCTGGCCCGCGTGGTCGGCCCGCAAGCGCCGGTTGATCTTCTGATCGAGGACCTTGCCGCCGAGCTGGAGGGCCGCGCCTTCGAGCTGGCGCGGGTCGGGGCCGGGTGGGTGTTGCGCACGCGGACGGCCTACGCTTCGGCGATCCGGGCGGCTCAGGCGCGCCGGGATGCCCCGCCTGAATTGCGGATGGACGATGCGGCCGTCCTCGCCGCGATCGCCTATCATCAGCCGATCACCCGCGATGAGCTGGGCGAGATTTTCGGCCGGGACATCAGCCGCGAGCTCATCGGCCGGCTGCACGACCGGGGCTTCATCGGGACGGGCCCGCGCGCGCCGCGGCGGGGCGCGCCCTACACCTATGTGACGACGGAGGCCTTCCTGCTCGCCTTCGACCTCGTCTCGTTGCAGGATCTGCCGGACGTCGAAGCCCTGCGCGATGCGGGGTTTGCCGATCCCGGCATGATGGGGCAGGGCGGGGCCTAGATCTCGATCAGCCCGGCCTTGGCGGCGCGCAGCATGAGCGTCGCGGTGCTGTTGACATCGAGCTTGCGCATCAGGCTGGAGCGATGGCTCTCGACCGTCTTGGGCGAAAGCGCGAGGTCCTCTGCGATGCGCGGGTTGGACATGCCGCGCGCGATCCGCAACAGCACTTCGCGCTCGCGCGGGGTGAGCTGAATTGCGGCGGGCTCGGGCGGCGCATCGAAGGGCGGATCGAAGACGGCTCCACCCCGGGCCACGACCGCCAACGCATCGCAGACATGGGCCGGATCGGCCCCCTTGGTCAGCAGGCCCGAGGCGCCGGCGTCGATCAGCGGCGGGGCGATGGCGGCGTCGAGCTGGCCAGTGAGGATCACCACGCGGGTCTGCGGCGACCAGCGGCGGATCTCCAGCAGCACCTCAAGCCCGGTCGCGTCCGGCATCACGTAGTCGAGCACCGCAAGATCGGGCCGATGCTTGCGCGCCAGACGGATCGCATCGACCCCGCCGGAGGCCACCGCGACCACCTCGAACCGGGCATCCCGCGCAAGCTTTTGTTGCATGCCTTCGAGCGTGAAGGCATGGTCATCGGCGATTAACACCGTCGCGCGCGCGGCAGTCTGCGGATTTTCCCCCAAAGGTCCTTGCATGGCCCGATTGTGTCTACTCTTGCTGAGCGGTCTTCTCTGGGCGCATCTTTTGGGCCAACCCGTGGCGGCGCAAGAAAATTCGCGGGGTGCGGCGGAAAATCGGCTGGTTCTGACGGGGCAGACGCTCTCCTGGCGCGAGATTGCCCCGCATGTGCGCGCGCTGCGCGATCCGGGGCGGGGGCTCGATCTCGCGGGGGCCCGTGCCGCACCGGCATTCGCGCCGCTGGAGGGCGAGAGCGCCGATTTCGGCTATACCCGCGATGTGATCTGGCTGCGCCTCGGGCTGGTGAACGGGCGCGAAACGACAGAGTGGCGGCTGGCCTTCCGCGAGAATTTCCTGCAGCTCTTCGAAGTCTGGCTGGTGCAGGAGGGCGGCGCTGTCACCCAGCTTGAGGCGCTGGACGACCGCGCGCCGTTTCGCGCCCGCGCGGTGGCCTACCCTGAACTTGTCGCCGCCTTTTCGCTTGCCCCCGGCGCGGGCGGCGAGGTCTTCGTGCGCTACTGGTCGGGCGGCTCGTCGGAGCTGTCCTGGAGCCTGATGACCGAGGCGGCCTTCGCCGACTGGGCCGCGCGCAAGACGGCGAAGAACTTCATCTACTACGGCATGCTTTTGTTGCTCATGACCGGCGCGCTGGTGGCCTTCGTCTTTACCGGCCAGCGGGTGTTCGGGGCCTACAGCCTCTATGCGCTCTTCGGGTTGCTCTTCATCATGCACGCCGATGGCAACACGTTCCGCTATCTCTGGCCCGAGGGGCCGCGGTTCAACGGGTTCGCGTCGGTGTTGCTCGGCGCCGGGATGATCATTTCGGGCGCGAATTTCGCGCGGATCTTCCTGCAGACACGGCGCTATCATCCGCGGGTCGATGTGGTGCTCATGGGGCTTGTCGCGGGGGCGTTGGGGCTTGTGCTCTCGACGGTGGTGGTCGACGCGCAGCCGGTCAAGAAACTGCTGGTGATCCTGTCGTTCGCGGCCACGCTGGCGTTCACCGGCGCGGGGCTCGTCGCGGCGCGGACGCGGTTTCGCGAGGTGCGGTTCTACGTCATCGCCTGGACCGGCGCGGTGCTGTCGAGCGGGATCATGACCATGCGCCACTGGTTCGGGATCGAGATTTCCGAGGAGCTGCAATTCGACTCGATCCGCATCGTGCTGGTGGTGGATGCGGCGCTGATGGGGCTGGCGATCGTGGATCGGTTCAACCAGCTCAAGCAGACCCGGCAGGAGGCGCTCGAACGCTCGCTCCGGCAGGCGCGCAAGTCAATCGAGCTGAGCCGGCGGATGGAGGATCTCGAACGGCAGGTCTCGCTCGCCGAGCGGCTCTCGCAGGCGCAGCGCCGGAGCATGACCGAGACGGTCCACGACCTGCGCCAGCCGCTCAACGCGCTTCGGCTCAACATCCGCAACGCCGCCGAACGGACCGAGGATCCCGCCGTCGCCGCCGAGGCCGAACGCACCGTGGCCTATCTCGAAGAGCTGGTGGCGACCGAGCTGACCCGCGCGCTTGAGGCGGGGGACGAGGGCGCGCCGGAGACGCCGACGGACCGCGCGGCACCCGCCGCGGAATTGACCCCGGTGGGCGATGTGCTGGTGTCGGTGCAGGACATGTTCGCGTCCGACGCGACCGAGAAGGGCTTGCGGCTGTCGATGGTCCCGAGCGGGCTCGCGGCCCCCGTCCCGCCACTGGCGTTGATGCGGATGCTGAGCAACCTCGTGGCCAATGCGATCCGCGCGACCGAGGCGGGCGGCGTGCTCATCGGGGTGCGCCACGCGGGCGGGGCGCGGATCGAGGTGCATGACACCGGGCCGGGCCTTGATCCGGTGCGGTTCGCCGCGGCCCGGGCGGGCGCGGCCGCCAGCGCCGCGCCGCCCGGCGAGGGGACGGGGCTCGGCCTCGCCATCGTCGCCGACCTCGCCGCGCGCCACGGATTGCGCTTCACCCATTCCCCGCGCCCGGGCGGCGGGACATGCCTGCAACTCTGGCTCTGAGGGCCCGGCCGGCGGGCGCATGGCAAATGGGGTGATCACCTGATTGCCACGTCGCGCCGCGCCCGGTTAACCTTGGGTCAACGGTCGGGCAGGAGGTCCGGGCCGCATGACCGCGCCATATTCAGGCGCAGACGTCAGGATTGGATAGATATGCGTTTTATGCCCGGGTTTTTCCCCGCCACCCTTGCCGCCACCCTTGCCATCGCGGCGCCCGCCAGAGGCGCGGTGGTCAACGGGGATTTCAGCGCCGGGCTCACCGGCTTCACCGCCGAGGCCTGCGCCTTCGTCTGCACGCTGGACCCGGCCAACTGGATCTCGATCGCAGATGCGGGCGGCAACCCCTACCTGGAGATCTCGACCGGCAGCACGCTGGAAGGCATGACCTATGCCGGGGTGACGACACCGATCACCATCAGCGCCACGGCCCGGACCTTGAGCTTCGATGCGCGGCTCATCAGCGATCTGACTGACCCGGGCTCCTCGGGGACGAGCCCCTTCGTGGATTCACTCTCGGTCTTTCTCTTCGACAGCGCGCTGAATTACACGTGGATTTTCGACATTGAAAGCAGCGGGGCAACGGTGGATCCCTTCGCCAATCCCGCCCTCTCCGGCGCCTCGCTTGCCGCCCCCGCCGATCCTCTCTTCGACTGGCACGCGGAGGTCGACCTCGGCGGGTTCATGGGCCAGGCGGTCTCGCTCGGGATCGCCGCCTTTTCCGCAAACGACGGCCGTTCGTTGCGCGGCGGCTTCGACAATTTCACCCTGACCGGCGAGCCGGCCACCGTGCCCCTGCCGGCCGGCTTACCCCTGCTTCTGGGCGCGCTCGGGCTCACCGGCCTGCTGCGCGCGCGGCTCCGAAGATAGCCCTGCTTTTCCCGGCCCTCTCAATTTTCCAAGCCACCACTTCAAGAACGACCCCATAGAAAGGTCGCCCCGACCGGACGGCCCGAGACCCTGCACATCTTGACCAAGGAGAGACCCATGACAGAGATGACCATGGACAGAAGATCTGCGTCCGATGACGCGGAAAGCGAGATCCCGCAGATCGATCCCATCGGCACGCGCGACGAGATCGAAGCGGCGGAAGACGACGCGCTCGAAGCCAAGTTCGACGAATACGCCGCCGCCGCCCCGACGCTTGCCGCAGCCCATGACGCGGCGAAGGAGGCCTATGACGACGTCTACGCCGACTACATTCGGATCTTCACCAAGCTCGAAACCCTCAATGAGATCGCCCAGTCGGCGGCGGTGATCGCGCCGGGGTTCGAGCTTCTGGAGGAGTTCTCGTTCTTTCAGTTGCAGGGCGGCGCGGCGGAAGTGGTTGCCAATGTGGCGAAATATTCGATCTATGCCGGCGGGCTGACCGCGCTTTACGGCTTCGGCAAGGCGGCCGGTGCGGCGCGCGGGGCGAGCGCGCTGGCCAAGGGCGCGCTGGCGGTGGAGAAGGCGCAATTTGCGCCCGGCGGGCCGCTGGCCAAGAACCTCAAGTCGATCAAGGCGGCGCGGAATTTCAAGATGCTCGGCGCGGCGGGGGCGCTTGTCTCCGTGGCTTCCGCCGGGGTCGGGATCTGGGCCTCCATCGAAAACGCGCGGAAACGGCGGACCTATCTGGAAGACGCGATCGAGAGCTATCAGGGCTGGTACGCCTCGACCTGCGACAGCCACGACGCGATGGTCGCGGGCACCGGGCAGATGACCGGCGAGATCACCGAGCTGATGAAGCTGCTGGGCTTTGGCACGCCCGATGAACTTGCCGCCTATCTCGGCGGTGCGGTCCAGACTGCGGGCGAGGTTCAGGGCGCGCTCCAGTCGGCGACGCGGATGCTCTGCGCCAACCCGCCGCTGTCGGCCGCGGACGTCGCGCTCTACACGGGCCTGCCCGGGCCGGTGGTCTCGCGCCGCAAGGCTCTGATCGACGCCGATCCGTCGATCTGCAGCATCTGAGGGCGGGGCTATGGGCATTTTCAAATCCATCGGCCGCTTTGCCCGGGAGAAGATCGCCCGGCCCATCGATCGCGCCGTGATCAAACCCATCGACAAGGCGGTCCTGCAGCCGCTGCGGATGGTGACGGACAAGGATGTCGCGCTGAAGGACGACCGGCGCGCGTTGCAGCAGGCCTCGGACGGCTACGAGGGCGCGCGCGTCGCGCTGGTGGCCGAGCAGGTCGCCTATGAGACCGCGCGAATCGAGTACGAGCGGATCACCGAAATTTTCCGCGATCATCCCGGTGCGGCCCCGCCGAGGCGGCTCGACATCGCCGATCCGGACTGGGACGCCGCGCCCGAAACCGGCATCGGCAAGGTCGGGCAGGCGGCCGAGGACGGGGCGCGCTTCGTGCTGAAGACCCTGACGCTCAACCTCACGGAGGCGGCGTGGAACGTGCGCGACGTCCCCGCCGAGCGGAAATATCTGGAGCGGGAGACCCGGTGCGCGCAGGATGCGACGCGGCGGCTCCGGGCGGCGGGCGGAACGCTATCCCGCGCCCGCCAGGCTCTGGAGCGCGAGACCGCCGCCGCGCGCCAGCGGCTTGCGGCGCTCGGGGCCGAGGCCAGCGCCTCCGATCTGCGGGTCGCCCAAGCCTCCGACGCGGCGCGCCTGCGGATCGTGGCGCGGCTTCTGACCGAGGGCCATGACGCCGCCGCAATCGCGCGGATCACCGGCTTCACCCCCGCCCTCATCGCCCGCGCCGCGGCGCCGCAGGAGGCCCCGCCGCACAAGACCGGCAAGCTGGGAGAACCCGCATGACCTTCGATTTTTCCGAGACGATCTTTTTCGAGCCGGGCAAGACCCGCGAGCTCACCGCCGCCATCGACGCGCAGCGCGAGGAGTTGCTCACGCTGCGCGACAGGTTCGACGCCAGGGGCCGGGAGCTTTCGGCCATCATCGCCGATCTCAAACTGATGGAGGAAAAGACGCGCTTCTTTGCCGAGATGGTGGAAAAGACGACCGGCGTCTTTGCTCCGCCCCTGCCCGGCGATGGCGAAAAGGCGCTCGCGACGATCAACCGCTACGTACTCGGGCCCGCCGATCAGATGGGCATGCTGCTGGGGCTGATGGGCATGCCCTTCGTGCTCGACCTGACGTTTGCCGGCGGGCGCTATCTCAATATCGCCAAGGAGGGCGGCAAGGTCGCGCGGATGATGAAATCGACCAAGTATCTCAAGGTGATGAAGGTCGCCAAGGCCTCGCTCTACCTCGCGGCGGCGGTGGAGCTCACCGGCTACATCATCAAGCTCGCCTCGGCCAGGGAGATCAACGATCAGCTCCGCCCCGAGCTCGACAAGCTGCGCGACACCGTGGCCAAGGCCAGGCGCGACTACGCCATGCTGGTTGCCGCGACACAGGAGGCCGGTGCGCAGCGCGATGCGATGCTGGCGGAAGCGGGCGTCGCCACGCCGGAGGCCTATGTCGGTGCGATCAACCAGGGGCTCGCCGATCTCGGCCGGCGCAAAGCGCAGTTCGACACCGCGCGGCGGATGCTGCGCCATGACATGCCACCCGAGCTGATCCTGACCATGATCGAGGGACTCACGGCCGAAGCGCTGGAGCAGATCCGGCTGCGTCTTGCGGCGGAGGTGCGGCTGGCGGCGGGGGCGGGCACGGGCGATGTGGCGGCGAAGCTCGGGCTTGCGCCGGAACAGGCCGAGATGATCGCCCGGACAGTGGACGCGCGCGATGCGTTGATCCGGGGAGGCTCGGAGGAGGATATCATCGGCGCGACCGGCCTCGGCCCCGGCGCGCTCGACGATCTCGATGACGCGCTGGACGAGGCGCTCCCCGCGCTTTGGGCGCAGATCGAGGGCGCGGGGCCGCTGGAGCCCATCGCCGAGATGCTCATCCTGCGCGTCACCGCCTTGGAGGACCTGCGCCGCGAGCTGACGGCCAAGAGCATGATCGCGCGCGGCAGCGGCACGGGCGAGATCGGCGAGACCCTTGGCCTGCCCCGCGAGGTGGTCGTGGGCTGGGCCAGCGCGCTGCCGCTGGCGCGCGAGGAGGCGCATCAGAGCCGGGCGGAGGGCCTCTCCGATGCCGCCACGCTCGCCGCCGCCACCCGGCTTCCGCTCGCGCTGGTCGCGGCATGAGCCCGGCGCGGCGGATCGCGGTCCGGCTCGGGATCGGGGCGGCGCTCCTCGGCGGCGCGGCCTACGGGCTCGCCGGGGTGATGCTCTCGATCAACCCTGATCCGCCGCCCGGGGCCGCGCCCGAGGCCCGCGCCGTCGAGGTCGCCGAATCGCGCGTGTTCGTGCCGCTCGACCTGCCGCTCGCGCTCATTGAAAACACGGTGCTTGACGCGGTGGGCGCAGCCCCGGTGGCCGAGGGCAGCTCGGCCGGGATCGTCCGCAAGAGCGTTGCGGGGCTGCTCAGGCTTCCCGGGCTCGGCGCGCCGCTCGAAGAGGAATGCCGCCCGGTGCGCGTGGTCGAGACGATCACCGAAAAGCTGAACTGCGGCAGCATCCTCAAGGAGCCGAAACGGTTTTTCGAGATCATCGGGCAGTGCTCCTGGCGCACGCTCAACAAGGTCGTGTCCGTCTCGCGGCAGGTGGTTCACGAGACGCTGGAATGCACGCCGTTGGGCGATGTGGCGGCGGCGGTCACGCCGGTGCCCGAACTGCGCTACCGTGTCTTTCTGCGCGGGCTTTCGATGCGTATGGTCGGGCCGCGCGTGGCGGTGACGGCGCGGCTCGACGCCCATCTCGCGCTTGGGATTCAGGGCGATCTTTTGGGCAAGGCCCTGCCGCTGGATCGTCATGGTTGCACCCTGCCGGTGACCGTCCGGGCCGAGGCCGATGTCGCGCTGAGCGTGGCCGGGCGGGCGCTTCGGATCCTGCCAGAGCTGGGCGCGCTCGATCTTGCGCTCGACCGGGGCGGCTGCGCCATCCCGATGCTTGAGCATGTTGATTTGCGCGGGCTTGGGGATTTGCTCGATGCGTCGGTGGGCGCGGCGCTGCGCGACAAGATGCGCGCCGCGTTTCAGGGCGCGCTGGATGAGCAGAGCGCCGCGCCCATAGCCGCGGAGCAGGTAACCGCCGCGCTCGATCTGGCCGATACCCTCCTGCGTGCGCCGCAGCGGCTGCACCCCGACCACCCGGTCTGGCTGCGCCTGCGCCCGGTCGCGTTTCAGGCCTCGCCAGAGGTCGGGCAGGGGGCGGCGGGGCCGCATATGCTGCGCGTCTCTGGCGGGCTGCGGGCGGCGCCCGAGTTGCACTACGGCGGGCCGGGGCCCGACAGCGCGGCGCAGGCGCCGATCCCGGTGCGCATGGTCGCGGCGCCGAAAATCGGGTTTCGGGTCACACCGGTGGCCCACGTGCCGCTGGACGCGCTGGAGCGGGAGGGCACAAGGCTCGTCCGCGCCTATCTCGCCGAGGCGGCCCCGTCCTTGCGCATCCGCGAGCTTGGCCTGCGCGCCTACCAGAGCCACGACCGCATCGTGCTCGGGCTGGAGGCCGCGGGCGTGAGCTGGCTCAACCTGCGGGCGCGCGCCTATCTCACCGCGCGCCCGAGCCTTGATCCGCAGACTGGCGAGATCGCGCTTCGCGACATCAAGTTCGATGCGGGCAGCAGCTCCGAGCTGCTCAACCGCGCCGCCTGGTTCACTGAAGGGCCGCTGGAGCACCTTTTGGAAACCCGGCTGCGCGTTGCGCCCGACGCGCAGTTCCGCCAGATCCTCGACAGCTTCCGCGACTACAGGTTTGAGACCGAGTTCGGCACGCTGCGCCTTTCGCTCACGGAGCTCGCCACGGAGGCGTTCTGGATCGACGACAACACCCTGAAACTGGCGGTGCGCAGCAGCGGGGACGCGATGCTGAGCACGGGGATAACGCGGCTCGCGGTCGAATGACGGCGCGCGTTCAGAGCCCGATCGGCGGTTGCGATTTGGTCAGATCGTCGAGCGCGCGGAGTTGTCCGATGAGGGTGCCCATCTTTTCGACCGGGATCATGTTCGGCCCGTCGGAGGGGGCATTGTCCGGGTCCTGGTGGGTTTCGATGAAAAGCGCCGAAACCCCGACCGCCACCGCCGCGCGCGCCAGCACCGGCGCGAACTCGCGCTGGCCGCCGCTGGTCGTCCCCTGACCGCCGGGCTGCTGGACAGAGTGGGTCGCGTCGAAGACCACCGGGTAGCCCGTCCGCGCCATGATCGGCAGGCCGCGAAAGTCGCTCACCAAGGTGTTGTAGCCAAAGGACGTCCCCCGATCACAAAGCAGGATCGACTCGTTGCCGGTCGAGGCCACCTTGGCGGCGACATTCTCCATATCCCACGGCGCGAGGAACTGGCCCTTCTTGATGTTGATCGCGCAACCGGTCCGCCCGGCGGCGAGCAGCAGATCCGTCTGGCGGCAGAGGAAGGCGGGGATCTGGATCACGTCGACCACCTCGCCCGCCGGGCCGCATTGCGCCGCGTCATGCACATCCGTCAGGATCGGCACGCCAAACTCGTCGCGGATCTTGGACAGGATCGTGAGCCCCTCGTCCATCCCCAGCCCGCGCTCGGTGGTGATCGAGGAACGGTTGGCCTTGTCGTAGCTTGCCTTGAAGATGAAGCGCGTGCCGGTGGGTGCGCAGGCCTCGGCGATGGTCTCGGCCATCATCCGCGCGTGGTCGAGCGATTCAAGCTGGCAGGGGCCGGTGATGAGGCTGAACGGGGCGGTGCCGCCGATCTCGATATCGCGGATGGTGACGGTCTTGGTCATGGGCTGTCTCGGGGCCTCTCTCAGGTCTGCTGCGCGCGCAGGGCGGCTTCGATCCGGCCCACGTCGTGAGGGTTGTTGAGCTCCCAGAAGACGCGGCCCCGGGCCGAGACCTCGACGCATCGGACCGGGATGCCGGCGTGCAGGAAGCGGAGTTGTTCGAGCCCTTCAAGCTCTTCGAGCTGGCACGGCCCGGCGGCGACATAGGCGCGCAGGGCCTCGGGCCGGTAGGCATAGACGCCGACGTGGTGAAACACAGGGACCGGGTCGGGCAGCTTGCCCGGATCGATGAAGGGAATGACTTCCTTGGAGAAATAGAGCGCGCGGCCCGCGGCATCGGCGACGACAGTGGTGCCGCCGACGCGCCCGTTGCGGCGATCCTCGATGAAGGCGGAATAGGCCGTCCGGTCGCAGCGCAGGATCGGCGTCGCCATCGCAAGCCCGGGCTCTGCCGCCATTGCCGCCACAAGTTCCTCGACGAACCACGGCGGGGTGAGCGGGGCGTCGCCCTGAAAATTCACCACAAGATCGGGAGCCGGGCCGGGCAGGCGGGCCAGCGCATCGGCGCAGCGCACCGTGCCGTTCTCGCACGCGGGATCGGTCATGATGACCTCGCCGCCGAAGGCCTCGGTCGCCTCGGCGATGCGCGTATCGTCGGTCGCGACATACACCGCGTCGATACCCTTTACCGCGCGGGCCGCCTCCCAGCTCATGCGGATGAGCGATTTCGCGCGCCCGTCGGGCTGTCTGAGCATCGCGAGTGGCTTGCCGGGATAGCGGCTGGAGGCGTAGCGGGCGGGGATGAGAATGACGGTGCGCATGGGTCAGATCATGCGCGCGGCGCAGCAGTTTGCACAGGGGGGTCGTGTGGCTTTGCGCGGTGCGTTGCAGGTTGTGTCGAACATGGCCGCCCTCCGCCGGGTCGGTCTTGCCCGGCTGCTGTGATCTGGTCGTGGTGATGGTGCAAATCCGCCGGGGGCGCAAGGTCAAGGCGGTGGCGCGGGCGGCGGTCGATTGACCTTGCCCGGCACCCCGGCCCATGATCGCGCCATGAACAGCGCCACATATCGCACCGAGCCGAAGGATCCCGCCGGGCCGGATCTGACGGTCGCGGTGTCGACCCTTGCCGCGGATGCGGGGCAACTGCGCCTGCCGCTGCCGCACCCGAGGCTGCGCTATCTCGTGCTGGTGCAGGGCGGGGCTTTTGGGGCGGACAACTTCGGGGCCGGCCGGTCCGATCTTGAGGTGGTCGCGCTCGACAGTTTCGGGCTCTCGCGGAGCCGCAATGCCGCGATGCTGCGCGCGCAGACGCCGTTCCTCGTCTTCAGCGATGCCGATATCGTGCTGGATGTGGCGGGGCTACTCGCGCTCGCCGATGCGTTGCGCGCGGCGCCCGAGCTCGATTTCGTCGCCGGGTGGCGCGAGGACCGGCTGGCCGCCGCGCGCCCGTCGCGCCGCCGGCCCCACGCCCTGAGCCGGCGCACCGCCGGGCGCGTCTGCGCCCCGGAGCTGATGCTGCGGCTTGAGGCCGTCCGGCGGCAGGGGCTCGGCTTCGATCCCGAGTTCGGCCTCGGTGCGCGCCATCCGCTGGGCGAGGAATACGTGTTCATCGCCGATGCGCTGGCCGCCGGGCTGAGGGGGCGCTCTCTGCCGGTGGTCGCGGGCCGCCATCCCGGCGAGAGCACGGGCCACCGCGCGCCGAGCCCGGCGCTCTGGGGCGCGCGTCAGGCTGTCCTGCGCCGGGTGTTCGGCCCTCTGGCGCCTCTGATCCGTCCGCTTTATGCATGGCGGATGCGCCGGCAGATGCGCCCGGGGGTGGGCGCGCTCCTGCTGGACATGGGCCGGTTTGCCCTCGGGGGCAGGCCGGGCTTGCGCAAAGAAGACTAGGGGGCCCGCATGGGGGAACGGTGGAAGTGGTTATTGGGGCGCTCTGAAAACGAGGCGCCGGCCCCGGCCGCATCTTTGGTCGATCGTCATGTGATGCTGCTCCCGGCACAGGGGCTCGCCTATCTTCGCGTCCCCAAGGCGGCGAATTCATCGATCCGCACGCGGCTGGCGGCAAGCTACAACCTGCCCATGCCCGAAGGGATCGTCCCCAACAAGGACAGGTTCTGGGCGGAACAGGATCCGTCCCTCGTGCGCAGCATGACGCTGGCAGAATTCCAGGCCCTGCCCGAGCGGCCGCGGATCTGGGCATTTTCCTTTGTGCGCCATCCGGCGATGCGGCTTTATTCGTGCTGGAACAACAAGCTGGTGGAAAACGGCGGGTCGCTCTCGCGCGCTTTCGTGGCGATGGGTGTCGAGCGGGGCATGGACTTTCATGCCTTCGCCGAATGCGTCGCGGCGCATGAAGACGCCGATTGCGACCTTCACGTCCGTTCGCAGGTGTCGGTCCTCGTTCACGACGGGATCGTGGTGCCCGATTTTGTCGGCAAGGTGGAGACGACGCAGCGCGATTGGGCGCATGTGCGTTATGAATCGCGGATGCGGTTCGGGGCCGATATCGGCGCCCTGCCGTCAAAGAACATGCGCCTGGAGGTCGGGCTCAAGCCCGCCGATGTGATGAGCGCCGCGACCCATAAGGTGATCCGCGAACGCTATGCCGAGGATTACGCGCGGTTCTATCCCCGGTCGTGATACCGGTCTGGCCTCCGCGGGCGCGGTGGCGCCCCGGTCCCTGCTGCGGACGCTCTGCGCCCAAACCGGCTTGAGCGCTTGCATTGGCAGGGAATTGACGTAACAAACCGGGCGATACCTTACGCCGGAGACCTGGAATGGGCACCAGCCAGATCGACTTCTTCATCGTCGGGGCGATGAAATCAGGGACAACGAGCCTGCGCGCGGCGCTTGGTCGGCGTTCGGATATCGACATGGCCAAGAGCGAGCTGCACTTTTTCGACCATGACGGCAATTTCGCCGAAGGGTTCGACGCCTATTTCGAGAACTTCGACATGGACGGCGACTACCGTCTGCGCGGCGAAAAGAGCCCATCCTACAGCCTCGTGGCCACCGCCGCCGAGCGCATTCACGCCTACAACCCCGATGCGCGCATCGTCTGGAGCCTGCGCGATCCGGTGGAGCGGGCGGTCTCGAATTTCTTCCACGCCAAGAAGCGCAAGCCCGATGCCCTCTCGATGACCGCAGCGCTCGACCGCGCAGAGGAGCTTGAGGCCAAGAACCATACGATGGCCTATCTCTTCCGCTCGCAATATGAAAAGCACCTGGCGTTTTACGATGCCGTGTTTCCGCCCGAGCAGATGCACATCTCCATTTTCGAGGAGATGCTGGAAGACCCGGACGGCGAGATCCACCGGCTGGAACAGTTCCTCGGCTATGACGACCACCTGACGCGCAAGAAGATGCCGCATCGCAACAAGGGCGTCGAAGAGGTCATGAACACCTATGAGGTAACGGACGCCGAGCGCGCGCGCCTCAAGCCGCTTCTGGCGCCTACGGTCGCGGCGATCGAAGCCCGGCTCGGCCGCCGCATTCCGGCGTGGCACACCTGATGCCGCGCCCTTCCCAGACGTCGAAAGAAGGACCTTTTTCATGAGTATCAATCAGATCATCACAGACGTCTGGAACGAGATGGATGACGAGACCCGCCGGCAGGAATTGTCGCACTGGCGCGGTGTCGGGAAATACGCGGATGACAAGAAATGGCTGAGCATCGGCAATCGCAGCGTCAAACGGCTCGGCGCGCTGCGCCGGTTTGCCAAGCAACGCGGGCCCCTGTCGGATCAGCGCCCGGTCATGCTCGAATGGGGGCAAGGCGGCGGCGCCAACGCGTTTGCGTTCAAGGAGGTTGCCGAGGCCTATTACGGTGTCGACATCGCGGAAAAGAACCTTGGCGAGGCCACGCGCGTTCTGACCGAAGCGGGCAAGCCGGACCTGTTCCGCCCGGTCCTGCTCACCGGGGAGCCCTCGGAGATCGTCGGTCAGATCGAGCCTGTGGACATCATCCTCAGCACTGCGGTGTTCCAGCATTTCCCGACAAAGGGCTATGGCTATGAGGTGCTCAAGGCGATGCGGGCGGTGTGCAAGGACGGTGCGCTCGGGCTGATCCAGATCCGCTATGACAACGGTGACTCCGACTTCCGCGCCAATGTGTCGGTCGAGCAGTACAAGGACCGTTTCATCAAGGCGACCTCCTACCAGCTCGATGAATTCTGGTCGCTGTGTGAAGACGCCGGCTTCACGCCGCAGTACCTCACCGAAATCGCGCCGAAGTCGCATTACGCCACCTTCGCGCTCATCGCAGGCTAGTCCGCGCGCGGCGCGCGCCGGTCCCTAAAGGTCTTCGAGTTTGCCTTTCGGGAGCGGCAGCGCGCCGTCGATGGTGCAATCGAGGAACCCGCCGCCGAGGCGCTGGAGCTCCTGTTCGACCCGCAGATAGGCAAAGAACCCGGGGCCGTGCTCCGTCCATGTGGCGGTCAGGCTTTTCTGTGTTGTCTCCAGCGAGGCATGGAGCGACTTGTCGTAGAAATAGTTGCTCTCGCGCTCGGCGGTCTGGTTGTAGTTGCTGTCGCAGCCGACAAGGCCAATGCGCCGGTAGCCCATCTTGAGGGCGATCGGCGTTGCGACGCTCAGCACACCGGTCCGGCCATCATGGGTGAAGCCGTCGGTGTCCATGTTGGTCGCGCCGGTGACGTCGATGAAATCCTTCTGGGGCTTTTCGAACAACACGTAGCGGATGTCGAATTCCTGATCGATGCCGTGCATTTCGAAGTATTCGCGGAAGTAGAAGCTGGTCCAGAGCACGGGTTTGTGGGCCTTGGAGCGCAGCACCCCGAGATAGGACTCCGGCAATTTCGGATCCTGGGTTTGCCAGCCGCCGAAGAGCATGTGCGATCCCAGAACCAGGTGATCGGGTTTGAGCTCGTCGAACATCTCGTGATGGATGAACCAGTTGAACGCGAAGGTCTCGAACCCGGCGAGCAGGCCGAGGTCGGTCTGGTTGAGCGAGGGGCCGTTGCCGATGAAGAAACACGCAGGCTCTCCGTCGATCTGGCGCCCGGGGGATTTGGGCGTGAAATAGGCCGGCGCGGCCGCGAGCGTCTGGTGATACTGCCGCTGGCGCAGGCGGCCGAGCACGTCGTGGCACAGGTTGCGCCAGACGGTCGGGCGCACCGCGTGGCCCGACTCCTCAGGGATCAGGTCGGCCTCGGTGTAGAGCGCGTCGAACCACGGCTTGTAGCCGGCGAAATGCACCATTCGGACGAAGGCAGTGCTGCCCCCGCGCAATCCATCGAGATACTTGATGTTGCAGTTGAAATTGATCGGCAGGATGTCGCGGTCACGCTCGCAGATGAACCGGTTCCACGCCTTTTGATCGGCAAAGCGGTCGAGCAGGGGGCAGACCGGCTCGTTGTTGCGCTTCACCAGATCCTTGAGCGCGTCCTGATGCTCGGGGGTCATGTAGCGCGCGGGCACCGAGATGATGCCCGAGTTGATCACCGGGTGGCCGGTGACCTGCGAGACCGCCGACCAGCGCCGCGCGCCGTAATCCTGACAGGCATAGATCCGATCGGGTTCGACCGGCAGCGGGCCTTCGTCCGATCCCAGCGGGATGTCGCGCCCGGTCCAGAGCATGCTGATGTCGTCGATGATCGCGGTATCGCTGTCGATGGCGATGACCCGCTCGTAACCTTCCAGCGTGAGTGACATGACGCTCATGTAGCCAAGGATGCCGATGCGTTTGCGGTTGCTCGAATCGAGCTCCATCGTGGAGAACCACGACATGTCCGGCACGGTGAAGCGGATCTTGGGATACATCGCCTGCAGGCGCCGCTGTGAAAATTCGGTGATCGTGCCGTCATGGAAGACAATCACGTCGGAGTTCAGTTCCGGGTAGACGTCCAGCAGCGACGCCAGAAGGACCTGCAGCCCGGGCAGGAAGCGGTTGTTGGCGACCGTGGCGAACGCGACGCTCGCGGGCGGGCAGTGCCGTTTGGGAAACACCTGCGAGAACATCGGGGGATAGATCCCCTGGGCGACTTCCCGCACCGCCAGCCGCGCTTCGCTCAGGGGGGTGCCCTCGGCGCGGACGGTGTCGAGCTCCTTGAGGGTCGCGCTCAGGCTCTTGAGATAGTTCACATGCCGCGGGGTCGTGCTGCCGTCGACCCGTTTGAGCGCCTCGCGCGCCTGGATCTGGGCTTCCTTGCGCTGGCGGCGGGCGTCCTCGCGCTGCTTGCGGGCGGTGTCGCGCTGCTCCCGCGCCGCTTCGCGCTGCTCGCGCGCGAGCTCGGCCTTCTGGCGCTGTACCTTGAGCTCCTCGCGCAGAGAGTTGATCGCGGCGTCCCCAAAGTAGCGGAGAAAAAGGTTACGGGCGAAATGTTTGGGGGGACGCAATGGCATGGTCTTGGTCTTTTCGTAAGGGTCAGGTCAAGTCGAGGCCGCGGTGAAGCGCGTTCGGTCTATCCCCAATCGGCTGGCGATCGTAAAGGCCCGTTCCAGACGGGGCCGTATTTCAACCGCCTGGCGCAACATGTCCAGCGCTTCGTCGGTTTCGCCCGAGGTCCAGAGCAATTCGCCCAGACGGCACAGGGCGCCGTAGTGCTTCTTGCGCAGGCTCAGGCTGCGGCGATAGGCGCTGATGGCGGCGTCGGTCTGGCCGGCACGGTCGAGAATATCGGCAAAGGCATCCGATATCGTGACGGATTTCGGGGCCAGCCGGACGGCTTCCTTCGCGGCGGCGACGGCTGCGTCATGCTCACCGAGTTTCGAGCGGATGCGCCCTTCGATCTGGTAGCCATCGGCCCAGCTTCCAAGCGCCTTGAGCGCGTTGAGCTGCGTCAGCACGTCCCAGGGCGCGTCGAGGTAGTAGCCTTCGACGACGCGGGTGATCAGCGCGCTCTGCACCGTATCGAAACAGCGCGTATCGAGCGAGACGCCCCGCATTTCGAGCCGCGCGCGCGCGGGCACCGTCCCGGTTTCGGCAAAGCTCTGCACCAGCGAGAGCATGATTTTTTTGGTCAGGAGGAACTGCGAGACGAGGTGGTCCTGATCCGCGACGGGCAACAGGTTCGCGCCCTGCCAGGGCACGCGCAGCACGTTGTAGATATCGACGAAATCCGCCGCGCCGAAGAAGACCGTGGCATTGCTCGGCCGCCAGCTCCCCAGCATCATCGCCAGATCGCGGTTCGCGTCCGAGACAGGCTCTCGCGGGGTGTGGGGCAGGCGGCGGTCCAGCAGCGTCTGCGGAGACATCGCAAGGCAGGCGGAGGCATCCATCTCCCGCGCCATGCGGATCGCGGCGTAGCCCCCCATTGACGCGCCGAAGGTCAGACTTTGCGATGCGCCGAGATCCGCCACGGCCTTTTGCACCAACTGCGAGACCCCGGTCCAATCGGTCACCGTCTCGGAGATGCCACGGTCGTACCACTGGTCATAGGGGTCGCGGATATAGATCCGGTGCAGGCTGTCCGAATATTTTTCGAACATGTTGTAAAAACTGAAGCCGTTGGCGTTCAAGGAGCTGAAGGCAATCGCCACCCGGTCGGAGGGCTTGTCCGCCGGTTTTACCAGAAACGTTTCGTCCATGCATGCACCACCTGATCTGTGCTTTTGTTATGGCGCTGCTCGCACCGCGACGGTCCTGATTTCCCCCCTTTGGTCATAAACAATCCCTAGGGTGATGCAACTGCGGCGTGTCCGGTTCCGCCGGCGATGCCGTCAAGGGCGCGCGGCGAGCTGCGCCAAAACCCGTTCCCCGAGGTCGGGGGGGCAAAAGAAATCGCGCGCCCAGTCCGGGTCGGGCGGCTGCACCGACAGCGACAGCACGTCGGCAAGGGGCGCGATCAGCCCGCTCGCCCCGAACAGCCGGCGCATCGGGGCGACGAGCGGGTCGCGGTAGCAATCCACCGTATCGAGATGGATCATGCAGGGCCGGCCGTTGCTGACCAGATCGGCGGCGGCGGTCGAGGTGCAGGTGATCCCGATCCCGGTGCGCGCGAGCGCCTCGTCCATCGCGCACACGATGGTCCGCAGGTTTGGTGGCGGATCGGGGAGGCGGGCCATCAGGCTCGGATAGTCATAGCGCTCGCGGTGCAGGTGGCGCTGATTTTCGTCCGGCAGATGGCGCAGCTTGATCCAGACGCTGCGCTCCGGATGGCGCCGCGCCAACGCGGCGAGAACCTTCACGATATGCAGCCTGCCGCGCCGTGTCGACGGCGACAGCGCCTGGGCAAAGAACCAGATGTCTCCGCCCGGATCGCCCCGCTGCGTGCTCAGCGCCGCGCCGGGATGCAGGAAGGCCGGATGGCCGAAGCCGAGCACGCCGGGCCGGGTCTTGAGGTTGGAGGTTTCCATGACGGTCTCGAAGTCTTCCGCCGCGCCGCGCGGGACGAGAAAAACGCTATCGGCAAATCGGCGGCGCAGGTAGGCGCGCTTGGGGAAGAACTCCAGCCCGCCCTCGAAAGCCACCACTCTCGGGCGCCCGGCCCGCGCGCGCAGCGACGGATCCTGCAACGCGTCGCTCAGAGGGCGGTAGAGCCGGTTCGTCACCACGCCCGCGATATCATCGCGCAGAAAAAGCCCGGCGAGATCCTCCTCCACCGCGCGCCGATCCGGGCCCTGCGGCAAGATCGCCTTGAACTGGCGCATTGAGAGCGCGTCTTCGGGAAGATAGTGCCAGAGCGCCACCGGCGGCGCGTTCGGGACATCGCGCAAGAGCGCGCGCATGCGTTGGGCGAAAAACAGGGTGCTGTCGTCGCTGAAGGGTATGACAACGGGCGCGCTCATCGCCCGCTCTGGCCCGAATTGCCCGCGGCGCGCCGGCGCGTCTCGGCGTTGAAGGCGCGCAAGACGTCCCTTTGCGCGGCGTTGTGGCGGCGGTTCGCGCGGCGCAGGTGATCGATCTGCAGCCATTCGAGCTTGAGAATGTGCATCACCGCGCGAGCCGGCGCACCAATCACGGGACGATTTCGCGAACGATACAAGGCCTTGACGGCGGCAGTCTGTTTGAGGCGAGACAACATCGCGGAAATCGACTTCGGAACAACTGCGGGGATCGGGGTTGTTTACACGCAAGGTTCTGCTTTGTAAACGAAACGGGATGCACCTTCGCACCGGTTGGGCCGGGACCTGATTGCAATGACCTCTACCTTGTCCCCGGCCGGTTCAACGGCCTGTGTCATCCTTGCGCGCGGGGGCTCCAAGGGGGTGCCCGGCAAGAATCTGCGGAAGGTGGGCGGGCTGTCGCTGGTGGCGCGCGCGGTGCGGGCCGGGGTGGCGGCCAGGGGCGTGGCCGCGACCTACGTCTCGACCGACAGCCCCGGAATCGCGGCCGAGGCGCGGGCTTTTGGTGCGCGGGTGATCGCCCGGCCGGAGGAGCTGTCCGGCGACAGCGCGACCTCCGAATCAGGCTGGCTGCATGCCCTGAGCGAGCTGCGCGCCGATCTGCCGGACGTCGGGCGGCTCGTGTTCCTGCAATGCACCTCGCCCTTCACAACGGGCGACGATATCGACCGGGCGCTGGCGCAGATGGCCGAACAGGACGCGAGCTGCGCGCTTTCGGTGACGCCCAACCACACGTTCCTGTGGCATCGGGATGACGCGGGGTTCGGACGCGGGACCAACCATGACGAGACGCGCCAGCGGCAGCGCCGGCAGGATCTGCCGCCCGCCTATGGCGAGAACGGCGCGTTCTACTGCGTGGATGTGGCGGCCTTCGAGAAGACCGGCCAGCGGTTTTGCGGCCCTGTCGCCCTGTGCCCGGTGGACCATCCGCCGCTGGAGATAGACAGCGTGCAGGATCTCGAGCTTTGCGCGCTCATCGCCAATAGCAGCCACGCCAGCGACCCTGGGCCTGAGCGGCTCGAAAAGGTCCGCGCGCTGGTGATGGATTTTGACGGGGTCCACACCGACAACCTCGTTCACACCGATCAGGATGGCCGGGAAAGCGTGACCACCTCGCGCGGGGACGGGATGGGGCTCTCGATGCTGCGCGATCGGGGCGATGTGGCGCTGATGATCCTCTCCAAGGAGCGCAACCCCGTGGTCCTGCGCCGGGCCGAAAAGCTGCGCATCGAGGTGCAACATGCGGTTGACGACAAGGTCGCCGCCTTGGAAGACTGGCTCGCGGAACGACAGCTAGGGTGGGCGAATTTGGCATATATCGGCAACGATCTGAATGATCTTGCGGCGCTGGAGCGGGCGGGCCTGTCGGTGTGCCCGTCGGATAGCCACCCCGAAATTCTCGCCATGGCCGATTGGGTGCTGCCACAGCCGGGCGGGCGCGGCGCCTTGCGGCATCTGTGCGATGCCTTGCTGCGGATCCGCGAGTGACCGGGAGTTCCTGCCCTGCCCTCTTTGACGCCGATCGCGTGGTGGTGGTGGCGGGGAATGGCCCGTCGCTGGCGCGGCTCACCCCGGGCCGGGTTCTGGCCAGCGACGCGGTGGTGCGGACCAACAATTTCTTCTTCGAGCCGGAATGCTATCTCGGGCTGCGGGTCGATCTTGCGGTGATGTCGGGCGATCCGCGCGTGGCGCCCTTCATGTTCGAGACCCTCTGGCGCCACGGGCGCGACTACGACATCGGCGCCTGGACCGGCCGGAACCCGCGGGTCGTCGCGGCGGGCCGGCGCCGGTTTGCGCGACAGTTCCGCCCCTTCGCCTATCGCGATGCCCATGTGGAGCGGATGGTGGAGCAGATCTGCGCGCGCTATGGCCGCAAGCCGACCACCGGCACGCTGGCGGTCATCGCGGCGCATGGCGCGG
Organism: Poseidonocella sedimentorum; assembly: GCF_900116005.1. Taxonomy (GTDB): domain Bacteria; phylum Pseudomonadota; class Alphaproteobacteria; order Rhodobacterales; family Rhodobacteraceae; genus Poseidonocella; species Poseidonocella sedimentorum. The sequence continues at coordinate 77,403 of NZ_FOYI01000010.1, read as the reverse complement.
GGGCGCGGCGGATCGTCATGGCGGGGTTTGACCTCCATTCCGGCGCGCGCCGTTACATCTATGCCCCGGGCCGGAACTACCGCGCGCTGATGGCCGCGAGCCTGTCGCAGCCCGGGCCGGAGCCGCATCTGCACGATCCTTCGCTGGACATCGAGATCCTCACCGCCCTCGCCGCGCGCGATGATCTGAGCCTCGGCGTTGCCTGCGAAAGCTCCGTCCTGCGCGCGCATCTTCCCGCCGCTCCGGTGCGCTCCGGCCCCGCGTTTCAACGCCAACTGCGTCAGGCCCCCGCCGATTGGGTCGGCCGTGTCGGCGCCTATCCGATTTCCATGTTGCGTCTTTTTCGACGGCTGCGGAGCGTGACCCGCGCCTGAAACACATTTGCCTTTAGGAGACACTCGATGCCCCTCAGCCCCGACCATCTGTCGACCTGGATCACCGGCAAGGCGCTGCCGCTCTGGACCGGGGTGGGCATCGACGCAGCGACCGGGACCTGTTGGACCGCGCTTGATCACGCCGGCGCGCCTTGTGTCGACATGGCCCGCCGTATGCGTGTTCAGACGCGGCAGGCCTATTGCTTCGCCCAGTCGGATCTGCCCGCCCACCGCGCGCTCGCGCTCCAGCTTTTCCGGTTTTCGGTGGATCACGGGTTTGACCCCGAGACCGGCAATCTGGTGGCCACGACGCACCCGGATCTGTCGGTCCTTTCGGCGCCGCATGATCTTTACGACATGGCCTTCACGCTGCTCGCGGCCTCGGCGCTCATCGAGGCGGGAGCGGAGATTTCTGCCGATCTGGCGCGACTCGAGGCGGAGCTGGCCCGGCTCGACGCGCCGCGCGGCTGGTACGAAGACGCAGCGCAGGCCGCCGCGCCCGCAGGCGCCCGGCGCCGCCAGAATCCGCACATGCACATGTTCGAGGCGACAACGGCGCTTTGGCGCGCGACCGGGGAGGCGCGATTCGCCGCGATGGCCGATAAATCGCTTGGCCTTTTCAGAGATGTCTTCCTGCAACCAGACGGGCGGGTGTTCGAATATTTCGACCTCGACTGGCGCCCGGTGGATCTGACCGAACAGGCCGTCGAGCCGGGGCATATGGTTGAATGGGTCTATCTTCTGGATCAGTGGGAGAAGGTGTCGGGCACATCCTGCGGGGTCGATCTGCGCAAGGTCTTCGAGGCCGCGCGGGGCAGTGCGGATGCGGCGGGCACGGCGCTGCCCGACACCGCGATGCCGCTTTCGGAGGCCCGCCGCTGCTGGCCGCAGACCGAGTTTCTCAAGGCGGCGGTGAGCTTGCGGGCGCGGGGCGCGCTGGCGGCGGAAGACGCGGAGCTGCCGGAGGCCATTCTCGCCGCGCTTTGGGCCGATTATGTCGACGTGGAGGTGCCGGGCGGCTGGTACGATAGCCGGCGCGTCAGCGACCGGGCGCTGCTGTCGGATCGGATGCCAGCGTCGACATTCTACCATCTTTTCATGGCGTTTCAGCACTACATCGCCGAGCGATCCGGCTGATCAGCCCCGGGCCAGTCGCCGCAGCAGGTGGCGCCCGAGACACAGGCTCGCCGCGCCGCGCCCCAGCCCCTCACGGCGGTAAACCTGCCATGTTGCCGCCGCCGCTCTGAGCCGGCGCGACGACAGCGATCCGGGCGTTGCGTGATGGACGGCGAGCGGTGTGGTCAGGCCATGCGCGCGGGGCAATTCGCGCAGAATCTCCAGCCAGAGCGCATAGTCCTGCCGCAAGGGCAGATCCGGCATCAGCCGCGTGCCAAGGCGCTCGCGGTCATAGACCGCGGTGAGGCAGCCGATGATGTTCCCGCGCAGCAGCGCCGCATGATCCACGCTCTCCGGCACGGCCACCTCGCGCCGCTTTTCGCCGCGCGCGCGCCAGAACCCGGTATAGCTCAGCCCCGCGCCGACCCGTTCCATGAACGCGATCTGCGTCTCCAGCTTCTCGGGCAGCCAGCAGTCATCGGCGTCGAGAAAGGCGATGTACCGTCCGGCAGCCTGCGAGATCGCGCGGTTGCGGGCCTGCGCGGCGCCACTGCGCCGGGGCTGCGCCAGCAGGCGGATGCGCGGGTCGTCGCGCGCCAGCCGGGTGGCGATTGCGGCGGTGTCATCGGTCGAGGCGTCATCGACGATGAACAGCTCCCAGTCGGTACGCGTTTGATTGCGCACCGAAAGCACCGCTCTTTCCAGCCACGGCGCCGCGCACCACGCCGGCATGATCACGGAAACCAGCGCGCTTTCCCCTTGGCGATCTTCCGCGGAGAACGGAGCGGCCTTTGTCACGGTTTGACTTCCCCCTGATCTACGGTCTAGGACGGCATGGAACGCGGTCACCGGGCCACCTGCCGATTATCTCTTAAGAGGTTCATTTGATGATTACGAAGTCCACCCCCGTGCAAGTCATCGCAGAAATAGGGTGCAACCACAAAGGTGACATGGAGATCGCGAAAGAGCTCATCCGTGTTGCCGCGCATGTCTGCAAGGCCGATGTCGCGAAGTTCCAGAAGCGCCACAACAAGGAGCTTCTGACGCCGGAAGAATACAACACGCCCCACCCGGTCCCGGCCAATTCATATGGCGACACCTATGGCGCGCACCGCGAGTTTCTCGAATTCGACGTGGACCAGCACAAGGACCTGATCGCCTGCTGCGAGGAAAACGGCATCGCCTATTCCACGTCGGTCTGGGATCTGACCTCGGCCCGGGAAATGGCTTCGTTGAACCCGCCGCTGCTCAAGATCCCGTCGGCCACCAACCAGCACTACGACCTGCAGGGCTACCTGTGCGAGAATTATGGCGGTGAGATCCACGTCTCGACCGGCATGTCCACCGGGCAGGAGATCGTCGATCTGGTCAATTTCTATGCCGAGCGCGGGCGGGCGAAAGACCTCGTGGTCTATTCCTGCACCTCGGGCTACCCGGTCGCCTTCGAGGATATCTGCCTGTTCGAAATCCGCACCCTGATGGAAAAGTTCGGCGCCACGGTGAAGGGTATCGGCTTTTCGGGCCACCATCTGGGGATCGCCGCCGATGTCGCCGCGATGGCCGTGGGCCGCGCGATGGAGGCCGATGGCAAGGGCCGCTTCACCCATATCGAGCGCCACTTCACCCTGGACCGGACCTGGAAGGGCACGGATCACGCCGCCTCGCTTGAGCCGGACGGGCTGCGCCGCCTGTGCCGCGATCTGCGGCATGTGGACGCCGCGCTGGCGCACAAGGGGCAGGACATTCTCCCGGTCGAGCAGGTCCAGCGCGACAAGCTCAAATGGGTCGAGTCCCGCCACGGCGCCCAGATCGCCAGCTAAGCGCCGCCGATCCCGCGACCTCGGCGCCCGCGCGCGCCGAGGCCGGACGGCCCCTCAGAGATAGATCGCATCCTTGCCGAACCGGCGCAGGATCAGGGCCCCGAAGAACATCGGAATGAGCCCGAAGACGAAGACATAGCTCAGCGATATGTACTCGGGATGGTACGAGGCGAAATATCCGGACCGCGACAGGCCCGTGATATGGATCATCGGGTTGTACCAGAAGATGTCTCTGGCGATTTGCGGCAGGTCTTCGAAAGTATAGAACACCCCCGAGAGCAGCAGCAGCGGCCGGCTCGATACGTTCCAGACCCGCGCGTAGAGCTGAAAGGCATAGGTCAGGTAGGCGTGTAACATGCCCACGCCGAAGGCGAGCCAGAGGCTGCAGGCATAGGCCAGAAGGATCGGACCGGGGTCGATGATTTCTCGGATATCCTCGAACTGGAAGATGCCCCACAGCACGATCGCGTTGACCATGATCTGCGTGAGCAAGGCCAGGATCCCGCGCGCGAAGACGGAGTCGAACACCGTCACCCGGGGATAGGCCATCAGACCGCGGTTGAAATTGATCGCGCCGGCGATCGAGCTTTGAATGATCAGGAAAAACCGAAGCGGCAGGACGGCGGAGGCATAGAACAGGATGAAGCTCGTGCCCAAGGACGGGGCGCGCAGCAGCAGTGAGAATGCGACCGAGAGGATCGCGATCACCGCAATCGGCTCCAGCACCGCCCAGAGATACCCCCCCGGCGTCCGGCCGTAGGATGTGGTCATTTCCCGCAGGATCAGCGCGAAGATCGTCCGCATCGAGCGAAACCGCAGGGTCCGGCGGCCGGTGGCGGGCCGCAGCGCGGGCGAGGGCGGGATGGACTGTACCATTTCGGAGGGCTGAGACCTATGCTATGTCCATGACATAAAGCACGAAAACCAGCGCGTTTGGAACACACTCTTGGCAGAAGATCGCCCCAGGTCCCCTGAAGAGACTGGCGGAGCCGCCTCGCGGCAAGATCCCGCAGATGGCGGCAAGGGGCCTGTCGCTGCACCGTCCGATGACGCCGAAGCGGCCAAGGCCAAGCGCGTTGCCGCCCGGGCCGCCAAGGCCGAAGCCAAGGCCCGGCGCGCCGCCGAACAGGCCGCCGAAAGAGTCTCTGAAGCCGGTGGGATGGCGCCCCGGGTCCAGCCCACCGTCGCGCCCGTCCGCGCGCGCCGCCGGCACTGGGGACTGCTCGTGAGCTTTGTCCTTCTGGTGCTCTGCCCGACCTACGCGACCTATTGGTACTTGTCCGAGCGCACGGCGGATCAGTTCGCCTCCGACATCGGCTTCACGGTGCGGCGGGAGGAGACGCCATCGGCGGTCGATATCCTCGGCGGGTTCTCCAACCTGTCCACTGCCGCGTCGTCCGACAGCGATATTCTCTACAAGTTCATCCTGTCGCGGGAGTTGCTTGAGATCGTCGATGCCGAGCTGGATCTGCGCCGGGTCTACTCGCGGCATCACGAGACCGACCCGATCTTCAGCCTGGCGCCGGAGGCCAGCGTCGAGCAGCTTCTGGCGTTCTGGCAACGGATGGTCCGGGTCTCCTACACCTCCGGCACGGGGCTGATCGAGGTCAAGACGCTCGCCTTCACCCCCGAGGACGCCAAGCTGATCGCGGAGCTGATCTTTCGCGAAAGTTCGCGCATGATCAACGATTTGTCCGCCATCGCCCGCGAGGACGCGATGCGCTATGCGCGCGAGGAGCTGGCGCAGGCCGAGATCGAGCTCAAGGCCGCGCGGCAGGCGATCACCACCTTCCGCTCGCGCAACCAGATCGTCGATGTCCAGGCGGATATCCAGCTTCAGATGGGGCTTCTCGCCAGTCTCCAGCAGCAGCTCGGCGAGGAGCTGATCAACTTCGATTTGCTGAGCAACTCGGCCCGCGACGGCGATCCGAGGCTGTCGCAGGCGCGGCTCAGGATCGATGTCATCCGCCGCCGCATCGCCGAGGAACGCGAGAAGTTCGGCACCGGCACCGCCGGGGGCGTGGACGCGACGGTCGCCACGCGCGACTATGCGACGGTGGTGGCCGAGTTCGAGGCGCTGACGGTCGAGCGCGAGTTTGCCGAGACCCGCTACACCGGCGCGCTGACCAACTTCGAGACCTCCCGCGCCAGCGCGCAGCGCCAGTCGCGCTATCTCGCCGCCTTCGTGCAGCCGACCCTCGCCCAGACGCCCGAATTCCCGCGGCGGACGATGATCTTCGGCCTCGCGTGTTTGTTCCTCGTGGCGGGCTGGGCGATCCTGTGCCTGATCTATTATTCCTTGCGTGATCGTCGCTGAGCCATGATCGCGCTGCGCAATCTGACCAAGAGTTTCTGGACACCGAGCGGGCGCAAATACATCCTGCGGGATGTGAACCTGGTGGTTCCGGCCGGCAAGGCGGTGGCCCTGATGGGGCGCAACGGGGCGGGCAAGACCACGCTCCTGCAGATCATCTCCGGCAACATGTCGCCCGACAGCGGCGAGGTCGTGAGCGAAGGGACGATCTCCTACCCGGTGGGGTTCGGGGGGTCGTTTCACAGGGATCTCACCGGCGCCCAGAACACGCGTTTCGTGGCGCGCATCTATGGGGTCGATACCGAAGAGCTGCTGCGCTTTGTCACCGGGTTCGCCGGTCTCGGCAAGCACCTGCACATGCCGGTGCGGAGCTATTCCTCGGGGATGAAATCGCGCCTGGCCTTTGGCGTGTCGATGGGCATCCATTTCGACACCTACCTCGTGGATGAGGTGACCTCGGTCGGCGATTCCGCGTTTCGCCGCAAGAGCGCCGAAGTCTTCATGGACCGGATGCGCCATTCAAGCGCGGTGGTGGTGACCCATTCGCTCAAGGAGGTTCGTCGGCTCTGTCAGGCCGGCTGCGTGATCGAAGACGGGCAGCTTGAGTATTTCGACAATGTCGAGGACGCGATCGCGCTGCATGTCTCGAACATGGAAGACAAGGGCAAGGGCTGAGCGGCGGCTAGCGTTCGAGAAACCGCGCCATGCGGCGGGCCCATTCCTCCCTGTCAGAGAGCGTTTCGATCATCGCCTCCGGTTTGTCCCGGTTTTGCGCGCCCGGGCTCGCGGCGAGGCTGTCCCACGCGGCATCGAGCGCGGCGGGCAATGTGCTGTGCGGGGTGAGGCAGATGCGCGCGCCGAGGGCGGCAAGGTCGGTCTGGGGCGTGAGCCAGCGTGGCTGGGGGATGATCAGCGGCAAGCCGGCAGCCTCACCCGCCTGCGCGAGGGTCTCGGGATCGGGGGAGGCGGAGATGAAGAGCGCATCGGCCCCTGCCGCGCCGAAGGCCCTCGCGCGGGCGATCAGCGCCTCGGTCGATTGCAGCCTCGCGTTGGTGCGCGCCACGATGACGAATCCCGGGTCGGACCGGGCGTCGAGCGCGGCGCGGAGCTTGGCCTCGGCCTCCGCCAGCGGGATGAGGCGCGGGCCCGTTGCGCCAAAGGGCGCGGGCAGGTCGGTGTCCTCCAGCGTCATCCCGGCAACGCCGGCAACCTCCAGCTCCTCCACGCAGCGGCGCGCGTTGAGCGCATTGCCGAAACCGTGGTCGGCATCGACGAGGAGGGGCAGGGGGCCGCCCCGCGTGATGCGGCGGCAGAGCCCGGCGAATTCGTCGAGGCTCAGAAGCTGGTGATCCGGCGCGCCGAGCACCGCCAGCGCCGCGACCGACCCGCCCAGCATCGCCAGTGGAAACCCGAGTGCGCCCGCGGCGCGCATGCTCAGCGCATCGAACACGGAGGCGGGGCGGGCGCAACTCTCGCCCGCGAGGATGGCGCGCAGGGTGGCACGGGCCTTGGTGGGGCTCAGGGGATCAGCCACCTGCCCGCTCCCGCTTGTCCTGCGCCTCGCGCAGAAGCGCCGTCATGCGGTAGAACCCGTGCGCCATTTTCGAATAGGGCGTCAGCAGGAAGAAGGTCAGGACCGAGCCGAGGTGCAACGCCAGCAGCGGGCCGGTCAGCCCGGTGCCGCGCACCGCGTAGAGCAGGAGGCCCGAGAGGCCGACGAAGCCGAGAAGCCAGATGAAGGCCCGCTCGCCCGAACTGCGCCCCGGCGTGCCGAGCGCGGGATCGGCCTTGGCCTTGAGTGCAAGCATCCCGGCGCAGCCTACGACGAGAAGGATGCCGCCCGGCACCCCGAGAAGCTTGGGCAGCGAGAAGACCCCGTAGGGCGCTTCCATGCCGAAGAGGTAGTGCAGCACCGTGCCCGAGGAGGTGGAGGCGAAGCAGAGCAGGAAGCCGTAGAGCACGGCCTGATGCACATGGCGGCGGGCGTCGGAAAAGCGCTCGGCTTTTTCGAAGTTGCAGCCCTGGCCCTGACCGCCATTGAGGTTGCGCATGCGCCCCGCGGCGAGCAGCGCCTCGCGCCAGTCGGGCAGGGCCAACCGACCGCCGCCCACTTCACGCCAGTAGCGGCGCAGCGAGACCCCGAGCGCGGCCAGCGGCAGCAGGAAGGCGGGCGCAAAGATCGCCACCATCGCGCCGTGGCCGAGGTAGGCATAAAACCCCTCGCCCTCGCCGGGCAGCGCGGCGATGACGGCAAAGAGCAGGGCAAATCCGGCGATCAGCGCCGCTGCGAGCGCATCCCCGCGGGACTGAAACAACCGCGCCAGCCCACCGGGCCAGGCCAGCCGCTCCCAGCTCTCGGCCCGCGCCGAGGCGAGCGCGCGCGGCAGGTTGAGCTCGAACTCATGCGGCGCGGTGTACTGGCAGGCGTAGTAGCAGCCCCGGCAATTGTGGCACAGATTGGCGAACTGGGTGATGTCCCCATCCGCGAAGACCTTGTCGCGGGTGATCGCCGGGAAGACGGCGCAGAACCCCTCGCAGTAGCGGCAGGCGTTGCAGATCTCCACCTGGCGGCGGGCTTCCTCCACCGGGTCCGTGGCGATCACGCCGGGATCGGTTTGCAGGCTGACGTCAAGCGACATGGGCGGCGGCCTCCTGACCCGCGATACGGCCGAAAACGGTGCCGATGGTCATCCCGAACCCGGCAAGGTAGCCCTGCCCGAGGATCGAGCCGGCCATCATCTCCCCGGCGCTCCAGATATTGTCATATGGCCCCTCGGGGCCGGTGGCGCGGGCCGTTTGGTCGACCTTCAACCCGAGATAGGTGAAGGTCACGCCGGGGCGCAGCGCATAGGCGTAGAACGGCGGCTCGGCGATGGGCCGGGCCCAGTTGGTCTTGGGCGGATCGAGGCCCTCGGTCGCCAGCCCGTCGAGCTGTTGCGGGTGAAACTCGCCGGCGCGGCAGGCGGCGTTGAACGTGGCGACCGTTTGCTCCACCGCCTCCACCGGCAGCCCGAGTTTTTCGGCCAGCGCGGGGATCGTGTCGGCCGTCACTGGCGGGTAGACCGAGGGCATGAAGAGGTCGATCGAGCGCGCGTCGATGATCGAATAGCCGACCTGATCGGGTTGGGCCGCGACCAGCCGGCCCCAGATCGCGTAGCGCTTGGGCCAGACGTCCTCGCCCTCGTCGTAAAACCGCTGGCCGTCCTTGTTCACCACGATGGAGAAGGGCACGCAGTCGAGCCGGGTGACGATCCCGCCATCGTATTTCGGCGCCCGCCCGTCGATGGCGACCGCGTGGCACTGTGTCGGATCGCCCACGGTTTCGGCCCCGTGGTCGAGCATGTCTTTCAGGACGACCCCGCGGTTGTACGGCGTGCCGCGGATGAGGAAGTTCTTCGCCGCCGGGCCCCAGGCCCGCGCGAGCCAGTCCAGATCGGACTGAAACCCGCCCGCCGCCAGCACTAAAGCGCGACCCTGGACCGTCAGCCGCTCACCCTGATAGTCGACCTCCACATGGGTCGCCCGCGCGCCCTCGATGCCCACATGGCGCACCGTGGCCTCATAGGCGACCGTCACGCCGAGATCGCCGGCGGTCAGGTAGTAGGCGTTCACGAGCGCCTTGCCGCCGCCGAGGAAGAAGGCGTTGGTGCGGTCGAGCGAGAGCGTGCCCGAGAGCGATTTTTGGAACCGCACCCCATGCGCTTGCATCCACGGCAGACAGGTCTCGGAGGTCCGGATCGCGTGGCGGGCGAGCGCCTCGTCGGTCTCGCCCTTGGTCACGCGCAGCAGGTCGGCCCAGAATTCCTCCTCGTCATAGGTCTCGACGAGGGGCCCAAGCGCCCCGTGGTGCATGCAGCGGAAATTGCGGGTGTGGCGCGAATTGCCGCCGCGATAGTCGCGCGGCGCGCCTTCGAGGATCAGCACCCGCGCGCCTGTCTCGGCGGCCTCGATCGCGGCGCAGAGCGCGGCATTGCCGCCGCCCACCACGACCACGTCCCAGACCTCGCCGGTCAGGGTTGCGGCATCGGCTTCGCTCATGGGGCGGCCTCCTCTGGCGTGGCGTGGCGCAGCATCCGAAGCCGCGCGAGCTGGGCGTTTTCCATGTGGCGCCGCATGGCAAGCTCCGCGCCCGCCCCGTCGCGGGCCTCAAGCGCCTCGATGACGGCGCCGTGTTCGGCGAAGGCCTCGCGCATGCGTTCGGGGAATTCCATCGCCGAAGGCCCGAGGATCAGCAACGTCTTTTCCACCGACACCGCCGCGCGGAGCAGGAAGCGATTGCGCGCGGCCTCCAGCAGGCGGGTGTGAAACTGACGGTTGAGCAGGACCTGCCCGGCGCTGTCGCCCGGGCTCCGGATCATCTCTTGATGGATCGACTTCAGCTCTTCGATTTCCATCGGTGAGGCCGCCCGCGCCGCAAGACGCGCGGCCGTGCCTTCCAGCACGGTGCGCATCTCGTAAAGCTCCATGATCTCAGAATAATCCAGAACCCGGACAATCGCGCCGGTGCGCGGCTGGTGATCGACGAGCCCCTCGGCCTCCAGCCGCCGGATCGCCTCGCGCACGGGCGTGCGGCTGGTCTGCAACCGCGCGGCGATGTCCGTCTCCAAGAGGCGTGCGCCGGGCGCAAGCGCGCCGGACCGGATTTCGTCGCAGAGCCGGGCATAGACGCTCTGGCCCTGCAGGCCCGCGCTTGGGGCGGGGTCTCCGGGAGGCGTGGGATTTTCGCTTTTCCTCATGCGTCCCGTCGTATACACGTGGATACAAATGCGTCAAGTCTTCGATTCTCCGATCCTCACCGCCTGGCTCTTGCGCGCGGGCACCTTGCTCCTCGCCGCTGTGGGCGCCGGGGTCTTTGCCCTGCTCGACCTGCCGCTTCCGTTTCTCTTCGGGCCGATGTTCGCCTGTCTCGCCGCCGCTCTGCTTGGCGCGCCCTTGCGCGGGGCGCCCCCGATTTCCAGCGCGGCGCGGACGATCCTCGGGGTTGCCGTGGGCGCCTCGATCACCGTCGAAGTGCTGCACCAGGTGCCGCAGATGGCGGGATCGGTGGCCTTCGTGCCGCTCTACATCGGCGCCATCGGGCTCATCGGCGTGCCCTATTTCCACAAGGTCTGCGGCTTCGATCTGCCGACGGCCTACTACGCGGCGATGCCCGGCGGGTTGCAGGACATGGTGCTCTTCGGTCAGGAAGCCGGGGCAGACGTGCGCGCGCTCTCGCTGATCCACGCGACGCGCGTGCTGGTGATCGTGACCATTGTGCCGGCCGTTCTGATCTATGTGTTCGAGAGCCCGCTTTCCGAACCCATCGGCGCCCCGGCGTCTGACCTGCCCCTGACCGAGCTTGCCCTGATGGCCGTCGCGGCGATCGGCGGCTGGCGCCTTGCGGCGCGCGTCGGGCTCTTTGGCGCGGCGATCCTCGGGCCGATGATCGTCACGGCGGCGCTCTCGCTCAGCGGGCTGATCGAGCACCGCCCCCCGCGCGAAGCGATCCTCGCGGCGCAGTTCTTCATCGGCATCGGGATCGGCGTGGGCTACGTCGGCGTCACGCTGCAGGAGCTGCGCAAGGTCGTGTTTTCCGGGATGGTCTTTGTCCTCATCCTCGCCGTGCTCGCCTTCATCGTGACCGAGATCGTGGTCCAGCTCGGGCTCGCCGCGCCGCTCGAAGGGTTCCTGTCCTTCGCGCCGGGCGGGCAGGCGGAGATGACCGTGCTGGCGATCATCGCGGGGGCCGATCTGGGCTTCGTGGTGGTGCACCACCTGCTCCGGCTGACGCTGGTGATCCTCGGCGCGCCCCTTGCCGCGGCGCTGCTTGGCCTGCGCGCCAAGCCCCCGCGCTGACCCTCAAGTTGAGTGAAGGAAATGAATGCAAGATATTCATAATATGCATTTGATTTATCCGCTCCTCCCCGCCATTCTTCCGCGACGGCAAAGGCGCATGGGAGCGCCCGAAGCCTGACGGATGCGGCTCCGCCGCAGTACGGACCAAAGGGAGGATATACCGTGCAACTCAAGTCCATCGCTGCCGCTGCTGCGGCAGGGGTCTTTGCCAGTGTTTCGGCGCAAGCTGTAGGCGCTCAGGATTTCGCCGGCGAGACCATCGAATATGTGATCCCCTTCTCGGAATCGGGCGGATCGGCGAAATGGGCCAACTTCTATGCGCCGCTCCTGAGCGAGGCACTGCCCGGATCGCCGACCATGGTCGTGCGCTATCGCCCCGGCGCGGGCTCGACCGAAGGCGCCAACTGGTTCCAGGGCCAGCAGGACGAAGGCGACGGCATGCTGATCTTCGGCGACAGCGGCTCGACCAAGTTCCCCTATCTGCTCGGCGATCCGCGCGTGCGCTATGAATATGCCGACTGGCAGCCGGTCGTGGCCTCGGCCACCGGCGGCGTGGTCTACCTGCCGCCCGATCTGGCGGAGCGTTACGACGGCGACATGGATGACCTCAAGGAGGAGTTCTACCTCTACGGCAGCCAGGGCGCGACGACGCTCGACCTCGTGCCGCTTCTGGCCTTCAAGATGCTCGGCCTTCAGGTCGATCCGGTCTTTGGCGTCAAGGGGCGCGGCGACGGGCGGCTGATGTTCGAGCGCGGCGAAGCCAACATCGACTACCAGACCTCCTCGGCCTATCTCGCCAATGTGACGCCGCTGGTGGAACAGGGGCTCGCGGTGCCGATCTTCTCCTGGGGCTCGTTGAATGAGGATGGCGTGATCGTGCGCGATCCGACCTTCCCGGATCTGCCGAGCTTCAAGGAAGTCTGCGAGGCGACCGAGGGCTGCGAGACCGAGGGCACCGCGTGGGACGCGTGGAAAGCCTTCTTCGTGGCCGGCTTTGCCAACCAGAAGACGATCTTCCTGCCGCAATCGGCGTCAGCCGAAGTCTATGATGCCTATGTCGCCGCCGCCAAGGAAGTGGTGAGCGCGCCCGATTTCGCCGAACGCGCGGAAGTGCAGCTTGGCGTCTACCCGCAGCTCGTTGGCGCACCGGCGGTCGAGGCCACCAAGCAGGCTACGGCGATCTCTCCGGAGGCCAAGAAATTCGTGCTCGACTGGCTGGCCGAAGACTACGGCATCACCATCGAGTGACCCTGCCGACCTGACCACCCGCCCGGCGCCCCACCGCGCCGGGCGATCCACGGCCCCAAGACCCGGAGACCGCCATGGTTGAGCTAATCCTGCCCGAGCTTGCATCCGCCTTCTCGATGATCTTCCAGCCGATGCAGCTGCTCTATCTTCTGGGGGGCGTGCTTCTCGGCCTCTCGATCGGGGTGCTTCCCGGGCTCGGCGGCATCGCCGGTCTCGCGCTGCTCCTGCCTTTCATGTACGGCATGGAGCCGGTCTCGGGCCTCGCGCTCATGGTCGGGCTGGTGGCGGTGATCCCCACCTCCGACACGTTTTCCTCCGTCCTGCTCGGCATCCCCGGCTCCTCGGCGAGCCAGGCGACCGTGCTTGACGGCTTCCCCCTCTCCAAACAGGGCCACGCCGCGCGCGCGCTCTCGGCCGCCTTCGTCTCGTCGCTTTTCGGCGGGCTCTTCGGCGCGATCATCCTCACCGGGTTCATCCTCGCGGCCCGGCCCCTGATCCTCGCCTTCGGCCTGCCCGAAATGCTGATGATCACCGTGCTCGGCATGTCGATGGTCGCCATCCTCGCGGGGCGGGTGCCGCTCAAGGGCGTGGTGGCGGCCGGGCTCGGCATCATGGTCGGGACGATCGGCGCGGCGCCGGCCGGCGGCTCGCTGCGCATGTCGACCTACGATCTGCCCTACCTCGTGGACGGGTTCCAGCTCGTGATCGTGGGCCTCGGGATCTATGCGATCCCCGAAATCGTCTCGCTCCTGCGCCGTGACGCGGCCATCGCCGAGGGCGGCACGCTGGGCGACGGCTGGCTTCGGGGCCTGCGCGACTGGTGGGAGAACAAGTGGCTGAGCCTGCGCTGCGCGGTGATCGGCGTCATCGTCGGCGTGATCCCGGGGCTCGGTGGCTCTGTGGTCGACTGGCTCGCCTATGGCTCGGCGGTCCAGACCGCCAAGGACCGTTCGAAATTCGGCCAGGGCGACATCCGCGGCGTCATCGCGCCCGAAAGCTCCAACAACGCCAAGGAGGGCGGCGGCCTCGTCCCCACCCTGATCTTCGGCATTCCCGGCTCCGGCAGCATGGCGATCTTCCTCGGCGGGCTTGCGCTGCTGAACATGACGCCGGGCCCCCAGATGGTCCGCAACGACCTCGACGTGACCTACACCATCGTCTGGTCGCTGGCGCTCGCCAACGTCTTCGGCGCGGGGCTGTGCATGTTCCTGTCGCCGCTCATCGCGCGGATGACGACGATCCGGTTCACCATCCTCGCGCCCTATCTCTTCATGATCATCGCCTTCGCGGCCTTTCAGTCGCGCCAGTCCTCGCTCGATCTCGCGGCGCTGCTGGGCATCGGCCTGATCGGCATACTGCTGCGCCGGTTCGACTTTTCCCGCCCGGCCTTCCTGATCGGTTTCGTGCTGTCGGGCCAGACCGAGGTCTTCGTCAACCAGGCGTTCCAGATCGCCGGCGCGCGGTTCCGCCGCTCGGCCGAAGCGGGCTGGGACTACCTCGCCTCACCGATCTCCATCGGGCTTCTGATCCTCACGCTGGTCTCGATCGTCGTCGGCATCCGGGCCTCCAAGAACATCCGCGAGAACATCTCCGCCCCGACGGCGGGCAAGACCGCGCCGCTGGTCTTCCTGCTCATCCTGACGGGCTACGTCGCCATCGCGACGTGGGACGCGTGGATGGTCGAGCGGCTGCAGGATCGTGTCTTCCCGCTCACGATGGGCCTTGTGACGCTGCTCGGCGCGGCCGGCCTGCTGCTGCGCATGACGCTGGCCCCGGAGACGGACGACGCCTTTATCGATCTCGAGGCGGGCGAAGAGGGCAAGGCGCCCCACGGGCTCTGGTCGACGCTGAGCTGGTTCCTCGGCCTGCTGCTGCTGACCTTCGCCTTCGGCCTCTTCATCGCGCTGACGCTGTTCCTGCTGTTCTTCTTCCGGTTGCGGGGCCGTTTCGGCTGGGGGACCTCGCTATTTGCCACGGCGCTCGGGCTCGGCTTCATCTGCGGTCTTGCCGCGATCCTCGGGCGCGACCTGCCGCCGGGCTACCTGCAGACGCTGGCCGAACTGCCCTGGCCGCTGACGTAAATCGCTGACAGAAGGCCCCGATCGCCATGACCCAGACCGCAATTCCCTATCTCTTCCTGCGCGGCGGCACATCGCGCGGGCCCTATTTCAACCGGGCGGACCTGCCGCAGGATCGCGAGACACTGTCGCAGGTGCTGATGACGGTCTGCGGCGCGGGGCATCCGCTCAACATCGACGGGATCGGCGGCGGCAACGCCGTCACCACAAAGGTCGCGATGCTCTCGCCCTCCGAGCGGGAGGATTGCGACGTCGACTATTTCTTTGCCCAGGTCGCGGTGGAGAAACGCGAGGTCGACTATCGGCCGACCTGCGGCAATATCCTCGTGGGCGTCGGCCCGGCGGCGATCGAAATGGGACTCGTCAAAGCGCAGGAGGGCGAGACCACGCTGCGCATCCACGCGGTCAACACCGGCGCCGTCGTCGAGGCACAGGTCCAGACGCCGGGCGGGCGGGTGAGCTACGAGGGCGAGACCGAAATCGCGGGCGTTCCGGGCACGGCCGCGCCGATCAAGCTCGCCTTCATGGAAACCGTCGGCTCCGTCACCGGTGCGCTCCTGCCGACCGGCAGCCTGCGCGACGAGATCGACGGGATCGAGGTCACCTGCATGGATGTGGCCATGCCGGTGATGTTCGCCCGCGCCGCCGATTTCGGGATCACCGGCCATGAAACCCAGGCCGAGCTCGACGCCAATCCCGCGCTTTTCGAGCGGATGGAAGCGATCCGCCTCAAGGCCGGGGAGCTCATGGGGCTCGGCGACGTGGCGCAATCGGTGACGCCCAAGATCACGCTCCTGTCGCCGCCGCAGCACGGCGGGAGCATCACCGCGCGCTATTTCATGCCCTGGACGTGCCATCCGTCGATGGCCGTCACCGGCGCCCAATGCATCGCCGCCTGCGCGATCCAGCCCGGCACGGTGGCCGAGGGGCTGGCGCAGGGGCTCGGCGAGGCCGCGCCCGTGACCGTCGGCATCGAACATCCCGTCGGGACCTTCGAGGTGCTGGTCGATTTTGCGCCCGCCCCGGCCGGGATCGAGATCCGCTCCGCCGGGCTGGTGCGGACCGCACGCCTCATCGCCCGGGGCGAGGTCATGGTGCCGCGCGGCGTCTGGCCCGGAACCGCCTGACTGCCCCTGCAACCGCCACTCCGAACATCCCCCGAGGACCGCCTGAGGACCGCCGCATGACCGCCACTCCGCATGTCTTTGAAACGCTCGCCGAAGGGTTCGCCGCCGAAGGGGTCGAGACCTGTTTCGCGCTGCTGGGGGATGCCAACATGGCCTGGGCCGCGGCTCTGGCCGCGCGCGGGGTGCGCATGGTCTACCTGCGCCACGAGCATTGCACCGTCGCCGCCGCGACCGCCTGGGCACGCAAGACCGGGCGCGTCGGCATTGCCAGCGTGACCTGCGGGCCGGGGCTCACCCAGGTGCTGACGGCGCTGCCCGCGGCGGTGCGCGCGCGCATCCCGTTGGTCATCTTCGCCGGCGAATCCCCCCTCGGCGCCGCGTGGTACAATCAGGCCATCGACCAGGCCCCGTTCATCACCGCGACCGGCGCCCGCTACTGCCCGCTCCACCACATTCCGCGCATGGCCGACGGGGTCCGCGATGCCTTTGTCGAGGCGATCGAAGAGCGCGTGCCCGTTGTCCTCGGCGTTCCCTTCGACCTCCAGTCCGCGCGCCCCGAAACACCGCTGACCTTGCCGCCGCCTGCGGCCGAAATCCTGCCCCGTCTCGCGCCAATGCCGCCGCACCCCGAGGCGCTCACCGATGCCGCCGCGCGGATCTCGCAGGCCGGGAAGGTCGTGGTCATGGCCGGGCTTGGCGCGGCGGAGAGCGGTGCGGGCCCGGCCTGCGCGGCCCTCGCCGACCGGATCGGCGCGCTTTTGTGCACCACGTTGCCCGCGCGCGGGCTCTTTCACGGCGAGGCGTTCTCGATGGGCGTGGCGGGGGGCTTTTCCACCGCCGTGGCCCGCGCGGCCTTCGCCGAAGCCGATCTTGTGGTCGCGCTCGGGTGCCGGCTCACGCAGCACAATCTCGACAAGGGCAAACTCTTCCCCAAGGCTGACATCCTCCAGATCGACACCGCCCCGCGCGCCCGGAGCCAGGGCATGACCCCGGCGCAACACCACCTGCGCGGCGACGCGCGCCTGACGGCCGAAGCGCTGGCCGAAACGCTCCCGGCCCGGCCCGGCTGGCGCAGCCCCGCGCTCGCCCGCGCCATCGCCGAGACCCCGGCGGACACCGCCACTTTCGCCACCAATGACGGGCTGCTGGACCCGCGCGATGTGGTCACCGCGCTCGATGCGCTGTTGCCGCAGGGCTGGCAAATGGTGAATTCCTCCGGCCATTGCTCCTACTTCTTCGCTCAGATGGACCGCCCCTACGACAGGTTCCTGACCATCCGTGAGTTCGGCGCGATCGGCAACGGGCTCTCCTATGCCATGGGCGTCGCCGCCGCGCGGCCAGAGGATACGGTTGTGCTCTTCGACGGGGATGGCTCGCTGCTGATGCACGCGCAGGAGCTGGAGTCGATCCGCCGCGAGGGCATGAACATCCTCATCTGCGCGCTCAACGATTCCGCCTATGGCTCGGAGATCCACAAGCTGCGCGACGAGGGGCTTTCCGAAGAGGGCGCCGTCTTTGGCGAGACCGACCTTGCCGCCATCGCCCGCGGTTTTGGCCTCGGGGGGCACCGGGTGACGGACCTTTCCGCGCTGCCTGAGCTTATCGCGGAATTCACTGAGAGCGGCGGCGCCGCGCTCTGGGATTTCCCGATTTCCGACAAGGTCGCCTCGCCCGTGATCCGTCGCGCCCATCCCGGCGGGCACGTGGGCACCGAACACCCTGTTTCGCTGGAGCTCGACGCATGAAGGTCCATATCCTCGACGACTGGTACGACACGCTCCGCGCGCTTCCCGGCTTCGCCGCGCTGGAGGGCCATGAGGTCACGGTCTGGACCGACCGGCTGACCGATGAAACCGAGCTGGCCGACCGGCTCTCGGAGGCCGATGCGGTGGTGCTCTACCGTGACCGGACGGCGATCACGCCCTCCCTCGCCGCGCGCCTGACGGGGCCGAAACTCATCGCGATGCGCGGCCAGCATAGCCATGTGGACGCCGAGGCGCTCGCCCGCGCGGGCATCCTGTTTTGCGCGCACAAGGCCAAGGACGGCCCCTCGACCTCGACCGCCGAGCTGGCCTTCGGGCTGATCATCGCCGCGCTGCGATACCTGCCGGAGCAGATCGCCTCGGCCCGCGCCGGGCAGTGGCAGGGCGGGGCGCCGCTGGGGCGTAATGTGGGGGGCCGCGTGCTCGGGCTTTATGGCTACGGGCGCATCGCCGGGGCCGTCGCCGGGTTTGCCCGCGCCTTCGGGATGACGGTGCAGGTCTGGGCGAGCGACGAGGGCCGCGCCCGCGCGAAGGCCGAAGGGGCGCATGTACCCGAGAGCCGCGAGGCGTTTTTCGCAAGTTCTGACGTGATATCGCTGCACAAGCGCCTGACGCCGGAGACGCGCGGCGAGATATCGCAGGCGGACCTGATGGCCATGTCGCCCGAGAGCGTGTTGGTCAACACCTCCCGCGCGGGGCTGATCGCGCCGGGGGCGCTGCACGCGGCGCTGGAGGCCGGGCGCATCGGCCGCGCCGCGCTGGATGTCTTCGACGGCGAGCCGATCACCGATCCCGCCGATCCGCTCCTGTCGCATCCGCGCGTCATCCCGACGCCGCATGTGGGGTTCGTGACCGCCGAGGAGCTCGACCGCCAGTTCCGCGACATCTACGCGCTGATCAACGCCTATGCGGGCGGCGCACCGCAGCACATGGTCAACCCCGAGGTCTGGTCGCCGGAGCAGCGCTGAGCGCGGCCTGGGTCTCGAACCCGTCTTCCTGCATCGCCGTCTCGATCCGCGCCAGCAGTTCCGCCGCCCCGCTGCTCAGGGGTTGCCCGCGCCGCGAGACGACGCCGATACTGCGCTGCAGCCGGAGCCCCGCGATCGGGATTTCCACCAGCGACGCCGGGGCCATCGAAATGGCCGAGCGGGGCAGGATCGTGAGCGCCATGCCCTCGGTCACCAGCCGCATCGCCACCGTCGCGCTCTCTACCTCGTACTGCCAGCGCAGCCGGTCGCGCATCTCGCCGAAGGCGGTGTCGAGCAGCTGGCGGTTCTTGGATTGCGAGGAAATGCGCACCATCGCGCGCGACTCCAGATGCTCCAGCGTGACCTCAGCCTGCGCGGCGAGCGGATCGTCGTGGCGCAAGAAGAGCCGGTAATCCTCCTCCGCGAGCGGGCGCAGCCGCAGATCGGACAGCTCCGCCGACAGGATCGAGAGCCCGAATTCCGCCCGGCCGCTGCGCACCGCGTCGACGATCCGGCTGACCGGGATATCGAGCAGATCGAAGCTGAGCTCCGGGCGCTCTGCGTGCAAGGCCTTGAGCACCTTGGGCAAGAAGGCGTTGGCCAGCGTCGGCAGACAGGCGAAGGTGAAGCGGCGGCTGTTGTCGCGCGCGCCCATGCGCGCAGCCTCGTAAGTCTCGAACAGCGCCTTGAGCAGCCGGCGTGCATCCGGCAGAAGCGCGTGGCCCGAGGGCGAGAGCGACACCTCGCGGCTCGACCGGATCAGCAGCGCTGCGCCCAGATCGTCCTCGATCTTGCGCAACCTGTGGCTCAGGGCCGCCTGGCTGAGATTGAGCGCCTCTGCCGCGCGCTGAAAGGAGCCGTGTTCGGCGATGGCAACGAAGGCTTCGAGACCGAGATAGTCAACGCGCATGGGGCAATCCGTCTGTGGAGACCATGCCCGGAATTACAGGCGCGCGCGCGGATTTGAAACCGCCCATGCGCGCACCCGCAGAAAGGCGGATCAGTTGACCGGTTCGGCCACCTCTTCCAGCGCGCTTTCGGCGGTTTCCGCGGTGGTGCCGCGCGCCAGGACCTTCTCGCGCAGCCCTTCGAGATTGGTCAGCGACTGAAGGTGCAGGTAGCACAGTTCCAGCTCGTCGCCGGCGAACATCTGGGCCAGCGTGTCGCTGTCGATCGCCTTGAGCTTGGCGCGGTCGATCCGGTAGATCCCGCCGAGCCGTTTGGGCGTGTTGCCCGCATCGGGCACCAGCGCGGTGATCGGCTCCAGCAGGTCCAGTTCCTCGAGCCGCTTGCAGAACTGCATCGTGCGCAGGAATTGCGTCTGGTACTGGGTGGCGAAGCCGAGCATCCCGTCGAGATACTGGGTGCGCGTGCCCTCGGCATCGAACAGCCGCTCGCCGATCCCGTCCTCATTCAGCCCGTCAAAATCACTGTCGACACAAAGTGCCATGGTCGAGCCATCGGGCGAGCGCGCGAAGACGAAGGGATAGCGGCGCAGGAAGGCCGGCACATAGCGCCCGTCCCAGCTCCCGTCGGATTTGACAAAGAGGTTGGTGCCGTTTTCGACCCCGAGCACCGCGAAGGGGAACATGCCGTCTTCGGCCTTGGAGAACACGATGGTGAGATCGCGCGCCGCGGAGGCGAATTCGGCGGCGACAAGCGGCGCCGCGGCCAGACCGGCGGCGAAGTCGAAGCCCGAATTCTGGCGCACCGAGGTGTTCTTGTGAACCTCCACATTGATCGGCACGGCGTTGCTGTAGATCAACATTTGCTTCGTCATCTGAGTTTTCCCGGTGATGTCCTGTTCCAGCGCAGTCGGTGAGCGGGCTCAACCTGCGCGGGCAGTAAATTCCGGTTTGCGGCCGCTTGGCAACCGGTTTTATGGCGATTGTCCTGCTCTGCGGCGGGAAATCCACGGGCGGCCCCTCAGGGGGGCAATCGCTGCGCCCGGAGGGGGGCGCTTTTCGTTAATTGCTTGTTAACGGAAAATAATTTCCCTTTTTTGCCAAACGCGTTAAGAAGGTGCCAGTTTCGTGCTATCACTGTTTCCGCGACCCGTTTTCCGTAGAAGCCCTTTCACTCGAGGCTGCTGACTTTGGACCGTGACGACCGTATCTCCGATGAGGGGGACACCCCCGAGGAAACTTCTGACAAAGGCTACGGCCTAGAGACCTTGGAGCAGCGGTTGATGCTCTCGGGAGATCTGCCCGTGGCGGACGCGTCCGATGACGAGGCCCAGTCGGCCCCCGCGCAGATCGAGGCCGAGGAAAGCGCTTCCACCGAAGGATCGGCGGAGGCGGTTCCGATGGAGCCCGACCGGGGGACGCTTGTCCTGAAATCCGGAAGCGGCGGGAGCCGGGCGCTGGATGGGGACGCGCCGGTCACGGTCGAGGATGGTCAGCGGCTGGAGGGGCGCGGCGCGGTTGCGGGCGCTCTGGTCAACGAGGGCGAGGTCGCACCGGGCGACTCCCCCGGCCTTCTGCACGTCACGCAATTCACCCAGACGAGCGACGCCACCCTGATCAGCGAGATCGGCGGCACCACGGCGGGCGCTGCCGGGCAGGACGGGCTCGAGGGCTATGATCAGGTCGTCGTCTCCGGGCGCGCGGATCTCGCCGGCACGCTCGACATCGATCTCATCAGCGATTTCCGCCCCGTCGCGGGCCAGGTCTTCGACATCATGCGCTGGAGCGAGCGCAGCGGCGTCTTCACCAGCTACAACGGGCTCTACGCGGGTAACGGGCTGTTCCTCAAGCCGGAATACCTCTCCGATCGCCTGCGCCTCACGGCCACGGAAATCCCCGGGCTGGCGCAACTCGCGGTCCTCTCCGACGGGCTCGACACGGACGCCGGCCTTGCCGTCATCGACGCGTGGCTCACGGCGCTGGCCAACAACGAGGCGCGGGTCGGCCTGACGGTCAACGCGGCGCTCGACATGCCCGGATTGCGGCTCTCGGGCGAATGGGGGATCGAGGTCGCGCAATCGCCGGAAGGGGCAGTCACGACCTTCACCCTCGCGGACGGCAGCGCGAGCTGGCTCAGCGGCGATCTCGCGGGCGGGCTCACCGGGCTCTCGGGCAGCTATTCCTTTGGCGGCAGCACGACGACGACCCTCAGCTTCAGCGGCGAAGGCTCGGCCTCGGCCTATGGCGCGGCGGCGCTGTCGGGGGCGTTTTCGCTCGGCTTCGATGCGGGCGCGGACGCCCTCACCATCGCAGGCTCCGGCATCTCGGCACAGGTGGGAGCACCGGCCAACGGCCCGGCATTGAGCCTCAGCGGCGGGACACTTTCGGCGCGCTTTGCGCAAGGCGGCTTCGCCCTGGAAGCGACCGGGACCGCCGCGCTTGCGGGCCTCCGCGATGCCTCTC
Organism: Poseidonocella sedimentorum; assembly: GCF_900116005.1. GTDB lineage: Bacteria > Pseudomonadota > Alphaproteobacteria > Rhodobacterales > Rhodobacteraceae > Poseidonocella > Poseidonocella sedimentorum. The sequence goes on along the minus strand of NZ_FOYI01000010.1, from coordinate 55,392 downwards.
TCACGGGTCAGTTGCGCTATGCCGCAGATAGCCTCACCGGCGCCACCCGTCTCACCGCGCAGAACGGCCAGCTGACCCTGCCCGATCTGGGCAGTCTTACCGGCGATCTGAGCTTCGCGCTCGACACCACCACCGGCACCGACGGCCAGATGATCTCGGACCTCAGCTTCGGGGTGAGCGCGGCCAGCGGGGATCTTTCGCTCGGCGCGGTCGATCTGGCGCTCTCGGGCGGCGAGCTGGGGCTTCTGGTGCGCACCATCGGGCCCGAAAGCGGGCCGGGCCAGCGTCTGACCAGCTATGCCGTCGCGGGCACGGTGGATTTCACGCTCGCAGTGGATGATAGCCTCACGCTCACCGGCCAATCCGTCCGGATCGGCTGGAACGGCGCGGGGGCCGATATTGCCGAGCAGATCACGCTCGCCGATGGCGGGCTCCTCTTCCTTGAACTGACCGCAGACGAAAGCCGGATCAGCGGCGAGATTTCGGCGAGCATCGACGGCGTCGCCGAATTCTCCGGCGCGCTGACGCTCGACATCTCCTCGACCACGCGGCTCCTGTCGGACGGCGCGCTCGTGGCGGTGACGGAATACGCGCTGAGCGGCGTCGATGTCGCGGCGAGTTTTGGCGGCACCACCGGGTTCACCACGACGGGCGCGAGCTTCGGGCTGGTCTACGCCGCCGAGGCCGAGGGGGATCGCTCCTGGATCGCCTCGCGCGGGGCGCTCGGATCGGTGCGCGTGGCGGGCTACCTGCTCGATGGGCTGGCGGATGCCGATCTCGGCGACTGGTCGATCAACCGCGCGGTGGCCGGGGCGGTCGCGGAGGCGCCGACGCTCGATCTGACCGACGCTGTCTCCTTCGATCTTGCCGATGGCTCGACCCTGCTGCTCGATCAGGTGGGCGAGGTCTTCACCCTGCCGGTCTCCGGTCGGCTCGCCCTCGGGGGCACCGAGCTTTCGGGCGCCATGACCCTGAGCTACGACCGCACGGACCAGAGCTGGACCGCGACGCTCGCCGATGTCTCCTGGGCGCTGGCGGCGGGGCAGGTCTCGCTCGCGATCGCGCAAGGCAGCGGGAGCCTGCGGATCAACGCCGACCGGACGCGCTCGGGCAGCCTCTCGGGCGATATCGCGCTGTCGGGGCTTGGCGGCGTGACGCTCGACGCCACCGCCAGCGTCGACTTTTCGGATGATGACGGCAGCCTCACGGTCAGCGCCGCCGGGGTCCTCGGGCTCGACGGGTTCGCCCGGATCAGCGGCGTTTTCACCCTCGCCAAGGCCCAGACAGCCACCGGGCCCGAGCTGCGCATCAGCGCCGCCGGGGCCGAGATCCGCGCCGGTCAGGACGGCGCCGAAGTGGTGGTCAACAACGCCTCTTTCGCCGCGCTCACCGCCCTCGGCGCAACCGGGGAGACCGGGCTCGCTGCCGTGGCGCAGGGCTCTGTGTCGCTCGTCGGGCCGGGCGACAGCATCAGCCTGACGGCCGATAGCGCCGCGCTTGAGGTCAACACGCTCGGCCGCGCGCTGAACACCACCATCGGCGGTCAGGCCCTGAGTTTCGACGACGCCTCCGAACGCCACCTCCTGCGGCTGCAGGAGGCCGAGCTGAGCTTCGGCGACGACGTGACGCTCGGCGGCTCGCTCGTGGTCGAGGCGCGCACCCGCCGGGTCGGCGCGGTGGATCAGCAAGAGCTCACATTCGGCTTCGAGGATATGCGCGCGAGCGGCATCACGCTCGGTTCGGCAAGCGCCGAGCTGACCGACGGGCGCGGCGCGGCCGTGGTCTTTGTCGATGCCGACGATGCGCTGCGCTATGCGGTGACGGCCTCGGGGACGGCGGCGCTCAGCGGGCTCAGCGGCGTGTCGCTCTCGGCCGAAAACCTCAGCTTCTCGCTCAACAACTCCGGCGCGGCGATCGAAACGGTGGTCAAGACCGCAAGCGGCAGCATCGCCCTCTCGCAAGGGCTCGATGAAAAGCGCCTGAGCGGCACGGCGCTGGCCGAAATCGACGGGATCCTGAGCCTTGGCGGCGAAATCTTCATCGAAAGCCGCGCGGCCGAAGAGGTCACGCTGCGCCAGGAGGCCACGGGCGGCGCCGTGACCACCTCCACCGCCGAGGTCACGCAGCTGGTGATCGGCGGGGCGGATCTTTCCATGTCGGTCATCGCGGGGGGGGCGGAGGTCACCATCGGCGATGCCAACCTCGCGCTCGTGCTGTCCGACGAGGTCGGCGGCGATGGCCGCTGGCTCACCGCGACGGCGACGCTCTCGGAGGCCCGCGCGGGGCTTCTGGTCGAGGCCGAGATCAATTCCGCAATGCTCGACATCAACCGCGCGCTGACAGCGGACGGCGCGCTTGCAGACCGCGGCGCGGCGGTGATCGACTGGTCGGGCGAGGCGCAGGAACTGCTGAGCTTCGACGACGGGACCTCGCTGGTGCTGGGCACCGAGGTCGAGCGCTTCTCCACGGCGATTGACGGCGCGCTGCACCTTGGCGGCGCGGCGCTCGCGGGCGTGGTTCAGATCCGCGAATACACCGATCCGGCCGGCACGCAGGGCTGGCAGATCGCCATCGGAGAGGCCTCGCTCTCGCTGGAAGCGGGCGGGGTTGGCGCCGCGATCAACGATGTGGCCGGCGCCTTCTACCTCACCGGCAGCGGCGAGGATGCGTTGCTCATGGGCGGCGTCTCCGGCGTCGGCGCGGTCACCGGCGTCGATGGCGTCACGGCGACGGGCACCCTTGCGGCGAGTTTCGACGCGGGCGAGATCGTGCTCGCCGGCGATCTGGACATCGCGGTCGACGGCGTCGCGCGGCTTTCGGGCAGCGTTGCGATCCGGCAGGTGGACGCGGTCAGCGGCCAACCGATCGAGACCTTCACCGAGCTTGCGGGGGCCGAGGGCGGCATTTCCGAAGAGCAGGACTCCGGCGGCGAGACCAGCAACACCCGTTTTGTCTTCCGCCTCGCGGATACGAGCACCGGAATCGCGCGCGAGGGCACCTACAGTTTCGCCTTCAACGGCGCGGGCGCGACCATTTCGACGCTCGACGCCGAGGGCCAGCCGATCAGCGACGCGGTCTTGCGCGCGCGGATTCTCAACGGGTTGACGGCCCTGCCCGCGATCGGCGCGGGCGATCTGTCGGTCACCGGCTCGCGGGCCGAGGGGTTCACCCTCGATTTCGGCGGAAGCTTCGCCGGGCGGGCGGTCGGACTGGCCGCCACGTCCTCGGCCGCGGGCCTCTGGATGCAGGCGCCGGAAGTTGCGGCCGGCGCGGCGGCCTGGGGGCTCACGCGGCTCATCGCGGCGGCGCGCCAGCCGGTCGATGCGGTGCAGGATATCGCGCTCGATCAGGTCTCGGGCAGCGGCCAGAGCTTCACCCTCACCATCGGTGGCCAGACCACCGGCCCGATTGCGCTGGTGGACAGCGACACGCGCCAGTCGGCGCGCCATGTGCTCACCCTGACCCCGGGCGGCGATCGCGCCGCGCAGATCTGGTTCGAAACCGGGGCGGGGCGGAGCGAGAAGATCCGCCTGCCGCAGGATGATGCCGATCTGGCCGTCGCGGTCGAGGCGGCGCTGGAGAGCCTCTTCGGGGCGGGCACGGTCAGCGCGACCCTGCTGCAATCGGATGCGGACGGCACACAGATTGCGCTCGACTACGGTGGCGATCTGGCCGGGCTCGCAGTGGATCTGCCGGGCGTCGTGTCCTCCTCGGATGCGGTCACGGCGGAGCTTGCGGAGACGCAGACCGGCGGGCCGGGCTATGCGCTCACCGATCAGGCCGAGCGGATCGCCGAGGCCATCGAAGCGGTTCTTGGCGCCGGCACGGTCGAGGTCAGCGCGGTCGCGGGCGAGACGCCGGGCGCGGGGACTTTCCGCGTCGGCTTCATCGGCACCATGGCGGGCCAGGCCGTTGCGCCGATCACCGCCACGGCCGATGCGGGCCTTGAGATCAACATCGCTGACGTGACCAGCGGCGGCCCGGCGGCGGGCAGCGAACAGCGCGTGATCCTGCCGATCGGGGCTGCGGAAGATACCGTCCGGCTGACGGTCTTCGATGGCACAACCACCTACCAGACCGCGCCGATCCTGATCGGGGCGACCGCGGCCACGGTCCGCGCGGCGCTTCTCGCGGCGGAGGACGCCAGTGGCGCAAGCTTCGGCGGCAGCGGCGCGGACGTGACCGTCACGGCGGCGGAAGCGGGCGGTCTCGCTCAGTGGGACATCAGCTTCGGCGGGCGGCTCGACGGCGTCACGTTGGGACAGATCACCGCCGAATTGCTCGGCGCGCCCACTGCGGCGAGCGCGGCGCTGGAGCGCGTGAACATCGGTGCCACCACCGACGCCGTGCAGCGGCTCGACCTTTCCGGCGCGGGGCTGGTGCGGTTCTCGATCGAAGGGCGCGACGGCAATTCCACGGTGATCGACGCGGCCACGCTCGATGCCGAAACCCTCGCCACCATCCTCGGCTCGTTGCCCGCCATCGGGCAGGCCTCGGCCCTCGACATCGCGGCGGTCTCCGGCCAGCCGGGAGTCTTTGACATCACTTACACCGGCGCGCTCGCGGACCAGACGCGCGCGCCGATCCTCGTCTCCGCGGTGCACGAACTCATCATCGGGCCGGATGCGGACCGGGTTGCGCTGCGGCTCGGCGAGGAGGCGTGGTCCGGCCTGGCCGAGATTGCCGATCTTGACGGCGCGGGCGTCGCGGCGGCGCTGAAGGGCCTTCTGGCTCAAATGCCGGGGCTCAGCGCCGAGACCCTGCGGGTCAGCGATGCCGGCGATGGGACCTATCATGTGAGCCTCACCGGCGCGCTCGCCGGGGCCGATATCGACGGGCTTTCGGTGCTGGTGCAGCAGATCCCCGTGGCCGTGCCCGGACGGATCCAGATCGGCGCGACCGGTGTGACCGGCGCTCTTGGCGACAGTGGCAGCGTCGGGTTCACCCTCGCCGAAGGATCGCTCGCGCTCCTGTTGACCGACGCGGCGGACGGCAGCGCCGGCTACGCGCTGGAGGCGGCGGGCACGGTAACGCTCAGCGGCTTTGGCGACGCGGTGGCCATGGAAGCCAGCGGCGAGCTCCGCGTCAACACGCTCGGCGCCGCGGTCGAGGAAACCATCGCCACCGGGCTTTCGACCACCGCAGAGCTCAGCTTCGACGGCACGCAGGACGTCCAGGAGCTTTCGATCGGCAGCGGCAGCATCACCGTCGACGGGCTCGGCACGCTCTCCGGCGCGCTGCTCGTCACGCGGAGCCAGACCATCGTCGACGGCACCACCCAGACCGCCCTGACCATCGGGCTCGATCGGGTGTCCGGCGGGCTCACTCTCGGCCCCGCGACGGCCAATCTCAGCGACGGGCGCGGCGCGCTGCTCCTGCGCCACGACATCGACAGCGACGGCAACGTCACCCTGCGCCGCGCGGTGCAGGCGGAGGGCGATGTTGCGGTCAATGGCCTGTCGGGCATCACGCTGGCCGCCACTGATCTGGCCATCGCGTGGAACAACTGGGGCGCGGATCTGGCGCGCAACGTCGAGACGCCGGACGGCAGCTACGCGGTCGAGATGCTCGCGGGCGAGCAGCGGTTGCGCGGGCAGGCGGTTGCGCGGATTGACGACGTGATTTCCGTCTCCGGCAAGCTCTTCATCGAGAACCGCGAGGGCGTTTCGGTCCTGCTTGCCGATGGCAGCAGCGTTGTGACCGACCAGCTCGTTTTCGGCGGCAATGACCTCTCGGCCGAGCTTCTGGCCGGGGCGGGCGGCGGCGATCCGATCGTGGCGCTGAGCGACGTCTCGCTCGCCGTGGTGCATGCGACCGAACAAGTGAGCAGCGGCGCGGCCCGCAGCTGGCTTGCGGCGCAGGGCGCACCGGGGCAACTCACCGTCGGCGGACAGAATTTCGGCGCCACAGGGCAAAACGCGCTGAGCATCAACCGCGGGCTGGCCTCCGCCGGGCTGGTGACGGGTCAGACGGTCATCGATTGGGCCCAGACGCCCACGGAGATCGCGCTCGGCGGCGACGAGACGCTCTCGCTGGAGACCGCCGGCGAGGTGGCCGAAATCGCCATCGCCGGATCGGTCAGCCTTGGCGGCGCGACACTCTCGGGCAGCTTCGGCCTCGCGCTCGATCAATCCGGTGCGGAGGACGTCTGGTCGCTCACCGCAGAGGACGCCGCGCTCGGGTTCCGGGCGGGCAGCGCCTATCTCGGGATCGAGGATCTCAGCGGCGCCCTGCGCTTCGGCGCTGGCGATGCGACAACCGGCGCCTTCTCCGGCCAGGCCGTGCTCGAAGGCGTGGCCGATCTTTCGCTCGGAGGGACCTTCGCGGCCGCGCTCGACGCAGACGGGGCGCTCAGCTTCGACGGCACCGGGCTCGCGCTCGACGTGGCGGGCTTTGCCTCGCTCAACGGCGCGCTCTCGGTCGAACGGCGCGCGGACGGTGCCATCGCCGTGGGCTCCGGCGGGCTCACCGGATCGGTCGGCAGCGGCGGCGCGGGCTTCACCCTCGCGCTCGACAGCCTCGGTCTCTACCTCGGCGCAACCTCGGTCAACGGCGCGGGCTTCGCGCTGGTGGCGGACGGGACGGCGGCGCTTGACGGGTTCGACGACCTGACCCTCTCGGCCACCGCATCGCTCCGGATCAACACGCTCGGCCAGCGGCTCGACACCAGCATCGGCGGCGTGGCGATGCTCTTCGACACGGGCGAGGCGCTCCGCGCGCTCAGCGTGAGCCGCGGCACCATCACCGTCGACGGGCTCGGCAGCATGACCGGCGCCTTCGCCGTCACCAGCCGCAGCGTGACCGAAAACGGCGTCACCCGGCAGGAGACGGACATCGGCCTTTCCGGCATGACCGGAACGCTCTCGCTCGGCGCGCTCGGCGCGGATCTCGACGAGGGGCGCGGCGCGATCCTGCTGCGCTCGGAGGGCGGGGAAAACCGCTTCGGACTCGAGGTCGAGGGCGATGTTTCGGTCAGCGGTGCGGATGCGATCAGCCTCTCCGCCGATGACCTGCGGGTCTCCTACAACCGGCTCGGCGAGGACGTGGTCGATCAGGCCGTGGACACCGGCGATGGCGACTACCTGCTCTCGCTCGTCGATGGCGAGACGCGGATTTCCGGCACGGCCACGGCCTCTGTCGCCGGGCTGACGCTGAGCGGCGATCTCTTCATCGAAGCGCGCGACGGGGTGGCCCACGCGCTCGACGACAGCTCGGCCGTCACGCTGGACCAGACGATCATCGGCGGCGCGGATCTGACGCTCAGCCTCGCGCCGAGGGGCAGCAAAATAGCAGAGCTTTCGGGCGGCGCCTTCGGCGTGATCCTGTCGGAGGATTCGGCGGATGCTTCGCGGCGTTGGATCACCGCGACCGGCACGGTCGGCGGGTTGCGGGTCCTTGACCGCGAGGTGCGCGATCTCGACAGCAGTGGGCTCACACTCAACCGCGCGATCGACGCGGGCGGCGCGCTGCTCGACGCCGCGACCCCGGTCCTCGACTGGAGCGGCGCGCGCAGCCAGACGCTTGCGCTCTCAGCCGGCGCGGGCGGTGCAGAGGCGGTGTTCGACAGCGCCGACGCCGCCTTCGAGATCGACGTCTCCGGCGCGCTCGACTTTGGCGCGGCGCGTCTGTCGGGCGACTTCTCTCTGGCCCATGACGAAGACGGCGGGGCCTCGGTCTGGGACCTCGCGGCTTCGGACGTCTCGGTCGGCCTGAGCGCCGGCGGCGCGGCGGTCACGCTCACGGACGGTAGCGGCACATTGCGGCTCGCGGATGCGGGCAATTCGGGCACGCTCTCGGGCACGGTCGCGGTCAGCGGCGTCTCCGGGCTGACCCTCGGCGGTACGGTCAGCGCAGCCTTCGACGGCGACGATCTGTCGCTTTCGGGCAGCAACGTGGCCGTCGGTTTCGATGGGTTCGGCGCTGTCACGGGCGGGTTCACCGTGTCGCGGACGGGCACGGGCGAGGCGGCCGAATTGCGCGTTGGGCTTGCCGAAGCGACGGCCGATTTTGGGCTGATCGCGCTCGAAGAGGTGGACCTCGGGCTGCTCCTGAAACAGGGCGCGACGGGGGCCGAGGGCTATGCGGTCGTGGCTTCGGGCCGGGCCGGGCTGGACGGGGTTTCGGGCCTTACCCTCACCGCCACGGCAGAAATCCGGATCAACACGCTGGGCGAAGGTCTTGTCACCGACATCGCCGCGGGCAGCGAAACGGTCACGCTCGATTTCTCCGACGGCACGGCGCAAAGATCACTGGTCATTTCCGAAGGGACCGTCGCCGTCGACGGGCTGGGCAGTCTCACAGGCGCGCTCGCGCTGGTCCCGGACAGCAGCGTCGCCGGCGATGGCACGGTGACCGAAACGCTCCGCATCGGGCTTGATGAGACCCACGGCTCGCTCGGGCTCGGCGGCGTCAACGCGGCACTGACGGGTGGGCGCGGGGGCCTTCTGGTCGAACGGATCACCACGGCGGGCGGGAGCGAGACCGGCTACGCGCTGCAGGCGCAGGGCGCGGTGGGGCTCACCGGAATCGAGGGCGTGACGCTCACGGCCGACCAGCTTTCGATCCGTCACAACCGGCTTGGCCGCGCGCTCGATGGCGAGCGGATCGCCACCGGCGGCGCGGATGAAATCCTGACGCTCGCCGATAACGAAAGCCGCATTTCGGGCCAGATGACCGCCGCTGTCGACGGCGCGATTTCGCTGAGTGGGCACATGGTTCTGGAGAGCCGGACGGGGGCCAATGCCGCCGATCTGACGCTCACCGACGGCAGCACGCTCAGCGCCGAACAGCTCATCCTCGGCGGGGTTGGCCTCGCGGCCAGCATCGGTCCGGCGAGCGCCGGTGCGTCGGTCGACGACATGGACGTGGCGCTGGTGATCAGCACCGAGACGGGCCTTGCCGCCGGCGCCGAGGCGCGCCGCTGGATCACGCTTGCCTCGACCCTCTCGGACGCGCGGATCAACGGCGCGGAGATCGCCGAGATCCGCTCGGCCAGCTTTGCGATGAACGCGGGCCTTGAGAGCGGCGCGGTGGTGCTCGGCGGGTCGGATCCGGTCATCGACTGGAATGGCGCGGCGGATGACAGCGCCACCGAAATCGCCGTGACATCGGGCACGAGCCTGATGCTCGATGCCGGCGCGCGGGTCTTTGCCTTCGACATCGACGGGGCCGTGACGCTCGGCGGCGCGGTGATCGACGGGACCTTTGCCATTTCGCTCTTCGACAGCAGCGCGGGCCAGGCCTGGCAGCTCAGCGCGGCGAGTGTCGAGATCAGTTTCAGCGCGGCGGGCGCGCAAGTCGGCCTCTTCGACGGGGCGGGGACACTCTGGCTCGGGCGCGATCTGACGACGGACACCTTCGGCGCGGATCTGTTCTCCGGCGAGATCGAGGGCGACGCGCGGGTCACCGGGGTGGACGCGCTCTCGCTCGACGGGCGTTTCGCGGCGAAATTCGACAGTTCGGGCAACCTGCTCTTCGCCGGCGCGGTGGATCTGAGCATAGCGGATGCGGCGGACATCAGTGGCGAAATCGCGGTGGAGATCGAAGCCGGCAGCACGGCCGAGGACGTCTTGGAAGGCGCGGCGCAAGAGACCGGCGCGGGCGGAATTCTGACCACCATCACCGACGGCGGCGTCCGCAGCAGCAGCGCTTTCACCCTCACCGTCGCCGAGGGCAGCGGCGCGGATCTGGACGTGGCCACAGGCACTTACACCTTCGGTTTGGACGGCGCGACGGCGCAAGTCCTGCTCGATGGAACGGATGAGGCCACATGGCGCGACCGGCTCGGCACGGCGCTTGAGGTGCTGTTCGGCTTCGGCACGGTCGAGGTCACGGGCACGCGGGCGGAGGGCTTTGCCATCGCTTTTGTCGGCGCGCTCAAGGGCACCGCGCTCACCGGGCTGACCGTCACGGGACCGGCGCGGCGCACCGACAGCGGCGACGCGGGCGCTGCGGTCATCGTCACGGCGCCGGGCGAGGGCGCGGGCGCGGTCCAGCGGCTCGATCACGGCGAAGGCGATCTCTCGGGCCGGATCAGCTACACGCTGCGCTACCTGCCGGAAACCTCGGCCGCGCTGCACCTCGCACTCGGCGATGGCACCGGCGCGACCCGCGAGGGCGACTACGACTTCACCTGGCAGGGCCGGACCGTTACGATCGCGACCCTCTCGGCGCGGGGCAACCCGATCGACGATGCCGCCCTCACGGCGGCGCTGGACACCGGGCTCAACGCGCTTTTCGGGGCGGGCAGCGTCTCGGTCACCGGCACCCGGGCGGGCGGGTTCGACCTCGTCTTCGGCGGCGGCATGTCCGGCGTTCCGGTCGCGCTGGCGGCGGAAGCTGGCGGTGACGGGCTCTTCATGAGCCCGCCGGAGGCCGGCGCGAGCGCCACCACCAGCACGAGCGATCTTCTGTCCCAGGCCACCGATGGCGAAGCGGCGACGCAATACCGGCTTGTGATCGGCAACCCGGACGGCACGATTTCCACCCGCGAATCGATCACCTTCGGCTTCGCCGACAGCGCGCTTGACGGCACAGCACGGCTCAACGCGCGCCAGACCTTCCAGGCACAGCAAATCTACGACGCGCTCGCGCCGCTGGTGGGCGCCGGGGCAGGCAGTTCCAAGGTCTTTGGCTCGGGCACGGTGCTGGGCCGGACATCTTCGGCGCTGCTTACGGTGTCGGCGATCCAGAGCCCGAGCAATGCCGCGATTTACGACATAACCTTCACGGGCGAAGCGGCGGACCGGGCGCTGGCGCTTGGGCTGCTTGAGGCACAAATTTCCGGCACTGCGGGCGACGGGACGGCCACGCTCACGGCGACGGGCGGACAGGAAGCGGCCACCGGCGCGGTCCACGCGATCGACCGGGCGGCGCGCGGGGTCGAGGGGAGCTACCGGCTTTCCTTCGACTACGACGGCCGGACATTCACCACCGGCGACATCGACATGCAGGCCGCCGCGGTCCATGTCCGCACCGCGATCATCGCGGCGGTGGACGGGGCCGGAGAGCGGTTTGACGAGGACGGCGCGACCGTCTCGGTGACCGCCGAGCCCGGCATCTTCCGCATTGCCTTTGGCGGCGATGCGGCGGGCAAACCGATCGACGCGATCACCGTCACCACCGCGCCCGACACCCCGCCAGAGGCGGTCCTGACCTCTGTGGAAACCGGCGGGACAGACGGCGCGGGCACCTATGCCACCGCGGCCATCGACCTGAGCGATTTCCGTGGCGATGCCGATGCCCTGGCCGCAGCGCTTCTCGCAGCGGAGCGGCCCGACGGGACAACCCTGGCCGAGGCCGGCGTCACCGTCACGATCAGCGCCGATCCGGATCGCGATGCCTGGCGCGTGAGCTTCGGCGGCTCGGCGGTGGATCAGGAGATCCTGCCGCTTACGGCCACGGTCACACTCGATCAGCCGCCCGAGATCAGCCTGACGCAGGACGCCGTCGGGCGGACGACCGAAGAGCTCCAACGCCTCGACCTGACCGGCGCGACCGGCGCGCTGCAACTGAGCCTCGACGGCGCGCGTAGCGCCGTGCTCGATCCGCAGACGCTCGATGCGGCCGCGCTGCAATCCGCGCTGGAAGACATCCCGGGGATCGGGGCGGGCAACGTGACCGTGACTGCCACGGGCGACGGGCTTTTCGACATCGCCTATGGCGGAGATCTGGCTGGCCGCGATGTGGCCGCGCTCACCGTCTCCGGCGCGATGCGCGTTGATCTGGTGATGCAGGGGACCGACGGGGCGCTGGCCGACCGGGTGACGATCACCCTCGGCTCTGAGAGCCGCACCGTCACTCTCGCCGAGGGCGACACAGCCGCCGAGCGGGTGGCCGCGAGCCTGCCCGCCCTGCAACGCGCGCTTGATCTGCTCTCCGGCCTCGGCGCGGGGCAGGTTGAGCTCACGCAGGATCCGCAGGATGGCGCCGCGCTTCTGCTCAGCCTGACCGACATCAACACCGGCGCCGCCCTGCCCGAGATCGGCGTGGCGCTTCTGCGCGCCGCGACACCCGCGCCCTCGATCCTCAAGATCGGCGCGGCGGAGGTCTCGGTGACCGTGGGCAATGCGGATGCGGGCGTGACCGTCACCGAAGCCGGTTTCGCGCTCATCATCGCGCAGGAAAGTGGCAGCGACACGGCGGGCTTTGCCCTCTCGGCGGAGGGCTCGGCGGCGCTGCACGGCTTTGGCGATGCGGTGAGCCTCACCGCCGATGCGACCTTCCTGATGAACCGTCTGGGCCGCGCAGTCGACACCAGCGTGCGCACCGGGCTCACGACCCCGGACCGCCAGCTGACCTTCACCGACGGCACCGAGCGCAGCGAGCTGACGGTCACCGAGGGCTCGATCACCGTGGCCGAAGTGGGCACTGTCACCGGCGCGCTCAAGCTGATCTCCGAGACCGAAACCGTGGGCGCGGACACGGTCCAGACCCTGCGCATCGGGGTGAGCGGCGCCGATGGGTCGCTGACGCCTGGCGGGGTCGGGCTTACGCTTGAGAACGGCGAAGGCGGGGTGATCCTCGAACGCCATTCGACCAACGGCACGCGCTATGCCTTCGGCGCGGAGGGCGACGTGGCGCTCGACGGCGTGCCGGGTGTGACGCTGAGTGCCGACGATCTGGTGCTCGCCTACAACCAGTGGGGCGAGGATCTCACGCTCGACGTCGAGACCGCCGATGGCGCCTATGCGCTCGATCTCGCCGAGGGCGAAGCGCGGCTGCGCGGGCAGATGGCGCTCGACGTGGCCGGGGTCTTCACCACCGAAGGCGCGCTGGCGATGGAATCGCGCGGCGACCAGAGTGTGACCCTGACGGACGGAAGCACCGTGACCGTCGATCAGACGATCCTCGCGGGTGCCGATCTGGCGATGGTGCTCGGCACGGGCGCCATGAACGCCCGGCTCAGCGATGGCGAGTTGCTGCTCGTGGTTTCGACCGAAGTGGGCGGCGCGGGCCGACGCTGGATTTCCGCCGAGGGGGCGATCGCCGATCTCGCGCTCGGGACCGACATCGGCGCGGAGGTCAGTTCCGCCTCGCTCCAGATCAACCGCGCGCTGGAGGGTGGCAGCCTGCTCACTCCGGGCGCGCCCGCGATCGACTGGAACGGCGCGAATGACGACGAAAGCACCGAGATCGTGCTGTCGGATGACGCCAGCCGCAGCCTCGCCGAAGGGGAGGCGGTCTTCGGGCTCTCGATCGACGGCGCTCTGCGCTTCGGCCCGGCCGAGCTTGGCGGCGCCTTCACCCTCGCGCTCACCGAGGACGCCGCCGGCGGGCAGGGCTGGACGGTCACCGCCTCGGATGCCTTTGCCAGCCTGAGTGCCAACGGCGCCACGGTCTCGCTCCGCGAAGGCGCGGGCGTGCTGACCCTTGCCCCCGATGGCTCCCGCTCGGGCAGTGTCTCGGGCACGGCAGAGCTGACCGGCGTTGACGGGCTGACCATGGCGGGCACCCTCGCCGCGACCTTCGACGACAGTGGCGCGCTGCAACTGGCCGGCGAGATCGACCTCGGGATCGACGGATTCGCCAGCGTCTCGGGCGCCTTCGCCGTGACCCGCGAAGGCGGCACCGCGCCGGAGCCCGAGATCACCATCGCCCGCGCCGAAACGGAAACCGGCGCCGAGGTTGACCGGCTTCAGGCCGGCGGGCAGCAGACACCGACGATCTACCGCCTCGACGCGCTGGCGGATGACGGCTCCGGCCGGTTCCGCGAAGGGATCTACAGCTTCAGCGCCGAAGGCACGAGCGCCACCGCCGACAGCACCGGCCTCGACGACACCGCTTTCGCCGACGCGCTGGAGACCGCGATCGAGAGCCTTTATGGCGCGGGCACGGCCGAGGTCACGGGCAGCCGGGCGGATGGCTTCGCCATCGCGCTTGTCGGCGCGCTCAACGGCCGGTCGATCGACGGGCTCACCATGACGCCCCCCGCCGATCCGGCGGACAAGACCGACTGGGGCACGATCAGCCTGCTCCAGACCGCGCGCGCCGCGCGCATCGAAGAGCACTACCTGCTCCTGCGCCCCGACGCGATCACCAACGTCTCCGGCGCCAAGATCCGCTTCGGCCTCGGCGACGGGCTGGAAACCGCCGCGATCCGCTATCTGTCAAACCCGCAGACGCAGGCCGCCCAGATCGAACGCGCGATCAACGCGGTGCTCGGCGCCGGCGCGGTCTCGGTCAGCTTCGATCAGAGCACCGGCGGCATCACAGAGCAGGGCTTCTCGCTGCGTTTCGCGGACGGCGCGGCCCCCGCGGCGCTCTCGGTGGAGAGCTTCACCACCGCCAGCAACGGCGCGGTGCTCGACGGGGTGATCAAGGTCACCTCCGCGCTGACCGAGGTGAGCGAAGAGACCGCCGCGCGCGGCACCAAACAGCTCGTGGACCTCTATGACGAGGCGCTCGACGGCAGCTTCGTGCTATCCTTCGACATCTTCGCCCAGCGGTTCGAGACCGCCGAGATCGCCTTTGACGCCACCGCCGAGGAGATGGCCGCAGCCATCGACGCCGCCATCGCCGGAGACGGCACGCACTTCGCCGGTCTGGGCGGCGAGGCGCTGGTGTCGCTGGTCACGGGCGAGGCCGGCCGGCACCGCTGGGAGGTCACCTTCGCCGGGACCGCACTTGGCCGCGACGTCCCGGTCGCCACCGGCACGATCACCGCGCTCACCCTCGCGCCCGACGCCGCCCTGACGCAGATCGCCGAGGGCACGACCACCTCGGAGCGCCAGTCGCTCACCATCGCCGACGGCACCTCCGTCTTCGCGCTCGCCTTCGGCAGCTCGGTCACCGCGCCGATCGCGGGCGATGCCACGGCGGCCGAGATCGAGGAAGCGCTCAGCGCGCTCGCGGTTCTGGGCGACGGGTCCGTTTCGGTCACCGATGGAGCGGAGGCAGGTGTCTTCACCATCGCCTTCACCGGCGATTTCGCGCAAAGCGCAGTGGCGCTGGTGCAAGCCGCGCCGGTGCAGACGCTCTCGCTCTCGCTGCCCGACGGGTTGGCCGACATGGTCCGGCTCCGGGCCAGCGGCGCGGCTGAGTGGTCCCAGACCATCAATCTGTCCGAGCTCAGCGTGAGCGCCCAACGCGCCGCGCTTGAGGCCGCGTTGCAGGCAATGACGGACGACAGCGGCGCGCCGGTCTTCGGCGCGGGGGCCGTGCGCGTCCACACCGGGCAAAGCGCGGGCGAGTTCCATCTCGTCGGGGTCTCGTCGCTGGCGGGCACGCGCCTCATGGGCGTCGTCACCGGGCTCAGCCGGGCCGCGGCCGAGACGCCCGAATACCTGCTCATCGGGGCCGAGGAGGTCAGCGGGCTGATCGGCGGGCCAGCGGCGGGCGTCTCGCTTGAAGACGGCGCGCTGGCGATGGTGCTCTCTCGCGGACAGGACGGCGCGGGCTATGCGCTGGAGGCCTCCGGCGCGCTGGCGCTGAGCGGCTTCGGCGGCGATGTGAGCTTCTCGGCGGAGGGCCGCATCGCGGTCAACACGCTCGGCCGGGCGATCACCAAGACCGTGCCCTCGGGCCTCGGCGACGCGACACAGGAGCTCGATTTCACCGATGGCGCCGACCGGCGCGAGCTTGTGATCACACGGGGCGCGTTGAACGTCGCCGGTCTCGGGACGCTGGAAGGCGGGCTGAGCCTGAGCGTCGTGTATCACGAGGTCGACGGCATCGACACGACCGACATCCGCATCGGGCTACAGGACGTGGAGGGCGCGCTCTCGGCGGGCGGGCTCAGCGCCGAGCTTTCGGACGGGACAGGCGCGGTGCTCCTGCGCAACCAGCAGGGGATCGACACCCGCTACGCGGTTCAGCTCGAGGGCGACGTCGGGTTCGATGCAGGCAGCGCGCTGAGCATCGACGCCGATGCGCTCGAAGTGACGTGGAACAACTGGGGCTCTGATCTCAGCGAAAGCGTGGCCACGCCGGACGGGCTCTATCAGGTCGATCTGCTCGAAGGCGAGCGCCGCATCCGGGGCGACATGAGCGTCTCGGTGGCGTCTGGCACGTTGGAGGCCTCTGGCGCGCTCTTCCTCGAATTCCGCGATGATCAGGACGTGGCGCTCGACGACGGCACGGCGATCACCGTCGATCAGGTGCTGCTCGGCGGCGCGGGCATCGGCGCGGAGCTCTCCGGCGGGACGGTCGCCTTGCGCGAGATGGACCTGCTCGCGGTACTCTCGACCGAGGATGTGACATCCGGCCCCGCGCGGCGCTGGCTCACGGCGGCGGGCGAGATCGGCGCGGCGGGCATCGCGGGCTACGAGCTCGCGGGGGTCACTTCGGCGGCGCTCAAGCTCAACCGTCAGATTTCGGGCAGCACCGGGGTCGACCCTGCGGACACCGCTGCGGCCATCGACTGGTCCGGCGCGGCGCTCACGCTCTCGGCGGGCAGCGCCGCCAGCGACGTCACGCTCGACATGGACAGCCGCGCCTTCGAGGTGGAGGCCGAGGCCCGGCTGCGGCTCGGCGCGGCGGAGGTCGACGGGATCTTCCGGCTGGTGCAGAGCAGTGCGGCGGCGGGGGACACATGGACGCTCGACGCCGAAGAGGCGCGGCTGGCGATCCGGCTCGGCGATCTGGCGCTCGCGCTCGATGACATTTCCGGCGAGCTGGTGCTCAACCCCGACGGGACACGCAGCGGCAGCGTTTCTGGCGAGGCGAGCCTGACCGGGATCGACGGCATCACGCTGGAAGGCGATCTCGCGGCGAGCTTCGGCGCGGATGGCGCGCTCTCGGTCAGCGGCTCGGCCAGCCTCGACGTGCTCGACATGGCGACGCTGGAGGGCAGCTTCACCTTCGCCCAGACCATCGAGAACGATCGCGCGATGCTGGAGGCGACGGTCAGCGACCTTGCCTCCGAATTCACCGTGGATGGGGTCGGATCGGCGGGCCTGCGCGATGGGGCGCTCCTGCTGCTGATCGGCGCGCGCCCCGACGGCGCGCAAGGCATGGCGATCTCGGGCCAGGCGACGGCCTATATCGACACGCCGCTCGCGGACATGGCCGGGACGATCTCGCTCCAGGGCAACACCATGGGCCAGGCGGTGGACCGCAGCGCCGATGTGATCCAATCCAGCGGAGAGACTGACACTCTCAGCCTTAGCTACGACGCCACCGAACGGCCCCTCGCCATCGAATTCGGCGATCTGGAAGCGGTGATTTCGGATCTGCTCTATGACGCGATGGACAGCGTCTCGACGGCAGTGAGCGACCTCAAGGAAGAGATTTCCCCCGACTTTGACGACAGCGGCGAGAACGTCTCGACCAACCCGCTGGGCATGACCCTGCCGGTGATCAACTCGGCCGTGTCGCAGATCGTCGGCGCGGACCGATTGCTCGCCATCGGCGACTATGTCCAGCGCTATATCGGCAACACCGGCGAGGCGCTCGACGGCTTGGCCGCCCCCGATTACGGGACCACCGGCGCGCCCACCATGAGCGGGCTTCTGACTTATCTGCAGGACAACTGGCTGCCCGAGCTGGGGCTTGAGAGCGACGCGCTGCGGCTGGTGACCACGGCCTCCGGCATGGAACTCAGCTTCGCCGCCGGGCTGCAGCTCGAGGCCGAGGCGGAGCTCAACTTCGACGAGGCCCTCGATCTCTTCGCACTCGAGATCGACGGCGACGTGACCGTCTCGATCGAGGCCACGGTCGATGTGGCCTTCGACCTCACGCTCGACTGGAGCACGGGCGACGCGGAATTCGTGCTGCACAAGCTGGACTTCGAGGCCATCGCCTCGGTCGATGACATCGACCTGACCGCCGCGCTCGGGCCGCTCTCGGTCTCGATCGGCGATGCGGCGCGCGAAACCGGCTCCATGTCCCTCGCGCTCGGCGGGCGGATCGTGCAGGGCGCAACCGGGCTCAGCTTCGAGCAGACCCGCGACGAGCTCGTCATAGACCTGCCGGTCTACACCCAGCTGGGCAGCCTTGACCTCGCCGCCGCGGCCACCCCGCGCATCATCGCCAGCGGCGCGCCGATCAGCGGCAGCATCGACTGGGAGACCCGCGATTTCGACGCCATCGGCGATTTCAGCCGCCTTTCGGTCGTCGATCTCATCCTGATGTTCCCCGACCTCATCGACACGCTCGAAGGGGTGCAGGAGAGCGGCGTCTTCAGCAATACGCTGCCCTTCCTCGACACCGGGCTCGATCAGGTGCTCGCCTTCGGGCAGAGCTTCGAAAGCTCGGTCTATGACAAGATCGACTTCCTCAAGGCGCGGGTCGATGTGCTCGATGTCTCCGCCGTCACGGTCCGTTCCGGGACGATCGACGGCGACGCGGCGACGATCCTGCTGAACCCCTTCGGCGGCATGACCGAGGAGCTGGTGGACGGGCGCGACGTGACGCTGTTCCAGATGGCCGGCGGGGTCGAGACCGAAGTCGGCACCTTCGCGGTCAACGAGTTTCTCGACGGTCGCAGCCTTGTGCTTTCGGGCGGCGCCCAGCTCTCGGGCAGCTACCGGATGGTGCTGCACGAGACCCGCGAGCAGATCACCACGCTGCAGGAATTCATGGATGCGGTGAACCGCTCCGGCGTCCTGCCCGCGGGGCTTTCGGTCACCTTCGATCCGGTCGAGCGGGTGTTTGCGATTCCGTTTGCATTCGCCGAGTCGCTGACGCCGGTTGAGGTCCCGCTCAATCTCGATCTGGGCAGCGACGACATCAAGCTCACGACCGAAGCGGTGGGCAGTCTCAACGTATCGGTCGCCGGGGGGCTCGCGCTCTACGCCGACCTCGACGGCAAGACCTACAAGGGCAACACCGGGGCGCTGAGCGCCGGGAGCCGGACCTTCGCGGATGCGAATTTCACCTTCGACGCCGGCATGGTCGGCCACAAGCTCGACATCGCGGGCGAGACCTACACCGTCGCGGGCTTTGTCGATGCCAACACGCTGACACTGGACCGGGCGGCGGAGGCCGATCTGTCGGGCGCGGGCTATGTGCTGCGCGCCGATGCGCTGGAGCTCGGGGTGCGCGATGTGGCGCTGTCGGCAGAGGCCTCGCTCGCGCTGGAGGACCTTGAGGTCGCGCTGCAACTGGGCATCCTGACCGCCACGGCGGGCGGCGAGGGGACCGACAGCGGCTTCTTCCTCGACGCCGAAATCGCCGTCACGCTGGACCGCGACGCGGATGCCGTGACCGAGGGCGATACGGTCTTTGCCTTCGACGAAATCTCCTTCTCGGCGCTCAATTTCGAGCTCTCCGGCTCGGCCACCGCCCGGCTGCGCGGGCTTTCGGTCGATCCCGGGCTCGGCTCGGACATCCCGCTTGCGCCGAACATCGAGGTCTCGATGACCGCGCTCGATATTTTCAGCCCCGGCGCGCTGAAGATCATCGACCAGAACCCGCTTTACGCCGCCGATATCGACGCGCTGGTCGAGGCTGGCACGGTGGGCGCGTCGGACATGGTCGTGATCATGCCCGACCTCGGCGCGGCCTTCGATTTCAAGGACATGTCCTTTGAGGACATCATCTCGGCCACCCGCCTCGGGCTGGAAATGGTGCGCGACGCCATCGAGGATCAGCCGTTCTATTCGGTCGTCCTGCCGGTGGTCGGCACGTCGCTCGCCGATGTGTTCCCCTTCGTCGACGGCTTCCTAGAGAGCCTTGAGGAAGCGGCCGCAGATCCGGCGGGGGCGGCCAACGAGATGGAGGCGCGGATCGAGGCCGCGCTCGGCATCGAAGACGACAATACGCTCGCCGTCGAAGACCAGATCTTCGCGCTCGCGCTCAACGGCGAGACGCTGGATATCCACCTCAACATCGGCGCGGTGTTCGAGGAGAACTTCGGCTTCTCGCTCGATCTGCAACAGCTCGCCGCCATCGCCGGGCCCGAAGCGCTCGCGGGCTTCGATTTCGTCGATGACATCGCCGATGTGCTCAATCCGGGGGCTGCTGGCGCGATCGAGCTTTCGGCCTATGCCAACCTGCGGGTCCATGCCGGGATCGAGCTGGTGGACGGCGCCCCGAGCGTCTTCCTCTATGACTATGATCCCACGCGGATCGAGACGATCACGGTCGCGCCCTTCGGCTCGGCGGTTTTCGCCAACCGCTCCTCGGAGCTTGATGAGGCCGGACGCAACGAGATCCTTGCCGATTTCCGCGCCATCCTCGGCGGGCTGGGCGACAGCGTCCAGCGCATCACCGCCCAGGTCCGGAGCTACTGGCTGAGCGGGAGCGAAGACGGCAACACCGACGCGGTCCACGGACCCGATCAACTCGTCGGGCGGCGCCAGGAAGAGATCATCGAGCTGGCCGACTGGCTCTCGGAGGAGCTTGGCGTCGAGGTCGTGCTGCACGCGGGGCTTCAGGTCGAGGTCGCGACCGGCATCGGCGGTGCGACCTTCACCGATGTGCAGGTCGAGCGCAGCTATGACGTCACCCCCGACAAGGCGCGCGGCACGGTGGCGAGCATCGGCCTTGCGGTCCGCGGCACCGGGCTCGATCTCGGCTTCGACGCAGGGCCCGCGCGCATCGGCGTGACCGATGGCTGGGCCGCGATCGACCGCGACGGGCTCGCCTCCACCGAGGATTACGCGACCTTCACAATCGCGCTGGACCAGCAGGGTGGCAGCGTCGAGGACGACGGCAAGTTCCACCTCTTTGACGAACGCCTCAGCCAGAACCTCGATTTCGAACTCGTCGGCGGCTTCGGGATGGATCTGCCGATCATGTTGCAGGTCCCGGGCCTGCCGGACATCACGCTCTCGTCCTTCACCGCCGCGACCGGCGAAACCGGGCTTCAGGGCCTGCTCGACATGGCCTCGGGCAGTTTCGTTCAGGGTGAGGTCCTGACCATCACCGTGCCCAATGTGCAGGACGTCATGGATAACTTCCTTGACCAGTTCTCGCTCCTGGGCATGCTGACCAACCCCTCCGTGATCCTCGACGGGCTCGATGACGCGCTCGGCGTGGTGCAGGACGTGCTCGGCGACGAGATCACCCGCGACATCCCGCTCATCGGCGACAAGCTCGGCGAGGCGGGCAATTTCGTGGGCAACTTCCGCGTCGGGCTTCTGGAAGAGCTGCGCGACAAGCTCTCCTCCGAGGGTGGCACGGTCGGCATCCTGCGCAATGCGATGTGGGATCTCTTCGGGACCGACGGGATCGATCTGGTGCTCGACTACAACGGTGACGGCACCGTCAACATCGATGACATCGCGATCAACTGGATGGATCGCGACGGGCTCGTCCTCGCGGCCTGGGCGCCGGGCGATCTGCCCCCCGACGAGGCCGACGCGATCGAGTTCGATATGGATCTCGGGATGGATCTGCTCGGCGCGGATATCGACATTCCGCTCGACATCGACATCCCCGGCTTCTCGCTCGACATCGACGGCGGCTTCGCCTTCGACATCGGCTGGCAGTGGGATTTCGGCTTCGGGATCAGCACCTCTTCGGGCATCTACATCAAGACCAACACCGACGAGGAAAAGGAAATCCGGCTGGAGGCCAACGCCTACCTGACCGGGACCGACGGCAACCCCTTCACCGCCAACGGCTCGCTGCTGTTCTTCGATGCCGAGGTGATCGACGCGCGCCCCGGGGGCAAGGCCAGCGGCGCGAGCGTGGTTCTGGGCATCGACATCAAGGGCGATGCGCGCGGGCGCCTGACCGCCAGCAAGCTGATTTCCCAATCCCCGAGCCAGACCTTCGGCGTCGCCTTCGACGTCACCTCGGCGCTCGACCTGCAGACCACGCTTTCGGCCACCTCCTCGATGCCGAAACTGCGCGCCAACCTGACGGTCGACTGGGATTGGAGCTACGGCGAGAGGCTCGGGTTGCCCACCGTCGAGCTGCAGAATTTCCGCGTCGATGTCGGCTCGCTGATTGACGACTTCCTGCTGCCGATCAGCGAGGATATCGCCGGTATCCTCGAGCCGATGACGCCCTTTGTCCGCTCGATGATCACCGAGATCGACGGGCTCGACTTCATCCGCAACGCCGGGATCGAGCCGACGCCGCTTGGCCTCATCAACGGCATCCTCAAGCTCCGCGGCCTGCCGCAGATCCCGCGCGCCTTCTTCGACGCGGTGCTGTTCATGGCCGAGCTGCCCGACACGCTCAAGAGCTTCGGCGACTCAGGCGAGATCCTTCTGGGCAGCATCGTGGGGCTCGGCGCGGGCGAGCTGCGCGCGATTCCGGCAATTCAGGTGGGCTCTGGCTCTGGCGGCTCCGGCTCGGGCGGATCAGGCTCGGTCGAGGATCTCTTCGCCGAGATTTCCGCCGGCTCATCGGGCGGCGGCGGCGGCTCGTCCAGCTCCAACTCCAGCAAGATCAAGAGCTCCGGCGGCGCTCTGAACCAGCCGCGTTCCGGCTTCAAGATGCTGGAATACATCAAGAATATCGACAACTGGAAAGAGATCATCTCCGGCGGCGACGCCATCCTCTTCACCTATGAGCTACCGCTTCTGGGCTATCAGACGGGGATCGACATCCCGCTGGCGCGCATCCCGATCGGCCCGGTGACGGTCAAGGTCGATGCCAGCCTCGACTTCCAGATCATCGCCGATCTGGCCTTTGGCTACGACACCTACGGCATCCGCCAGGCGATGAGCTCGGGCAACCCGCTCGACGCGCTCGACGGGTTTTTCGTCCATGATTTCACCCTGCCCACCTTCCGCAACGGCTCGATCGTCAGCGGCACCGGCGGCGAGGAAAAGGACGAGCTTTACCTCGATGCCTCCATCGGCCTTTCGCTCGGCGTCGGCATCGGCCCGCTCTACGGGGGCGGGCGCGGGACGATCAACTTCCACGCCGGGCTCGACCTGCAGGACATCGCGCAATCGGTCCTCACCAAGGACGCGAACGGCTATGTGACCGACGTCACCTTCGAGAGCGACGGGCGCATCCGGGGCTCGGAAATCGCGACGATGTACGAATACGAGGACGGCGGTTTCGCCAACCTCTTCAACATCGACATCAACGCCAATTTCGTGGCCAGCATCTTCGTCGAGCTCGATCTGTGGCTCACGACGATCACCTTCTACGAGGCGACGCTGTTCAAGGCGAACCTCTTCGACTGGGAATACAACGCGCCCTACGTGCAGCCCTATCTCGCCGAGAAGCAGGGCGACACGCTTTACCTCAACGTCGGCGACCGCGCCGGCGAGCGGCAGTATTTCGGCACCGATGACGCCGGCGAGGAGGTCACGCTCTACGGCTCCGGCGGGACCGTCTCGGTCGAATACGACGGCTGGTACCAGACCTATTCCGGCATCCGCAACGTGGTGGCGAATTTCGGCGAGGGCGACGACACGCTCGACATGACGCGCCTTCGGGACGTCACCGCGACGATCTCGCTCGGCGCGGGCGACGACACGGCCTATGCCCGCCACGGCGGCGGCACGATCTCGGGCGATGCGGGTGACGACAGGATCCAGATCGGCTATTTCGAGGAAGGCACCGTCACCATCGAGACCGAGGAAATCGACCACGGCGAAGGCCGTATCGAGACGGTCAGCGAGCGGGTCTACACCCCGGGCGGCTTCATCGCCGGTTCGGGCACCTCCCAGGGCTGGACGCTCCGGGGCGGCGATGACGATGACGTGCTCACCGGCGCGCTTGGCGACGACACGCTGGAAGGCGGCGCGGGCAATGACCGGCTGACCGCAGGCGGCGGCGATGACCGGCTCGCGGGCGGGACGGGCAATGACCGGCTCACCGGCGGCGGCGGCTTCGACACCTATGCCTTCGAGAGCGACTGGGGCGAAGACAAGTTCAGCGACAGCGACGGCGCCACCGCGCTCGATTTCTCGGCCATGGACAACGCCGTCACCCTCTCGCTCGACAAGCGGGGTGTGAACGCGGTGGACGAGAGCACCGGGGTGGAGCTGCGCGTGACGCGCACCCAGGTCGAGGACATCATCCTCACCGCCTTCGAGGACACGCTTCAGGTCAAGTCCTTCCCCGAGTGGCAGGTTGACGTGACCGACACCGGCGGGCGCGACGATTACCGCTTCCGCACCGACCGCGCCGACCGGTCGGGCGAAACCGGTACCATCAACCTTGTCGAGTTCGGCAGCGATTTCGATGAAATCATCGTCGAGCAGGATCGCGCGCGAACCACGGCCGATGCGCTCGTCCTCGGGCTCGGTACCCTGACCAATGGCCGCGAGGTCATCACCTATGAGCATGGGCTCATCGACCGGCTGTCGATCAAGGGGCGCGGCGCGGCCTATGACGCGAGCGGCGTGACCTCGCTCGGGGCCGATGTGCGGCTCAAGGCGGGCGATGGCGAAGCGGCGATGGACCTCGGCGGCACCGAGCTGCGCGCGCTTGGCCGCGAGGTGATCCTCGAGACCCCGCTGATGGCCTCGGGCCTCATCATCGGCAGCATTCGCGATATCGAGATCAACCATGATGTGACGCTGCTCAACAGCGGCGATCTGGATCTGCGCACCTATGGCGACGGCTCGGACGTGATCCTCGGCGCCAACATCTTCTCCGCCTCCGGCCTTGCCGCCGGAGATGACGGCGCGAGCGAGATGCGGATTTCGGTGGCTGACGGCAGCCTGATCAACGCTGACGCGTGGCAGATCGCCGGGGCGGGCGCCTCGCTCATGGTCAAGGCCAAGGACGCGATCGGGACGTTCGACAACCCGATCCGCACGCGCATCGCCTATTTCACCGCCGCGACCTCCGGCCATGGCGCGGGCGACGTGGTGCTGATCGAGGATGACGACCTTATCCTGAGGCAGGAACAGGCCTACGTCAGCGAGGAAAACCCCGGCTTCGTCATCGACGAGACACCCGACGACACCCAGTGGGAAGACGAAGAGGACTGGATCTCCGATCCGGCCGCCGGCGCCGCCGAGTGGCGCGAGCTTCTGCGCAAGAACCGCAGCGACATCCGCACCGGCTATGCCATCGAGGTCGCCCACGGCGATCTGCAGATCGACCTTCTGGCCGACGATTCGCTCCTGACCCTCGCGAGCGGTTCGGTCGAGACCGAAGAGGCCGGCCGGTTCATCACCATCACCACCGACGACATCGACCTGATGAGCGGCGCGGGCCAGCTCATCAGCACCGGCGTCCTCACTCTGCGCAGCCAGCGCGACGTCACGACCTATTACATGGGCACGTCGGCGGAAGATCTCGTCGGTGACGATTACGGTGAAGACAGCGAGCAACAGGTCGAGCGGCCGGGCTTCTACATGTCCTCGCGCGATCTCGCGGCGCTGGCCGACGGGTTCTCCGAGATCCATATCGGGCGGCGCGATCTGGGCAACCTGATGTACCTCGGCGACATCAAGGAAGCGACGCAGGTCAAGTTCGTCCCCGACAGCGGCGCGCTCCCGCGCGGGCCGGATGACAGCATCGCGCAGTTCCGCGACACGACCTTCCTTTATGCCGACGAGATCGACGTGCAAGGCGATGTGCAGGCGCCCGAGGATGTGCTGACTCTGGAGACGCGCAAGCTCCGGGTCTCGAGCCAGAACGTCCACGATGCCATGGGCCTGCCCGATTCCGGGCTCTATGCCGAGCAGCTCTTGATCCGGGTCGAGGAACAGGCGCAGATCACCGGCTGGCTCCGGGGCGACGCGCTCATCGATTTCGACGTGACCGGCCGGATCGGCGATGCCGGGCTTGATGATGCCTATGCCCAGGTCGATTACGACGCGCTTGCCGGGCCGGCGAGCCTCTTCATCGACAATGCCGCGCGGATCGAGGTCTTCGACGATGGGGCGCTGATCGATGTGGATACCACCCACGCGATCGAGACCTCCGGCCTCTTCCAGCTCGCCGGCGAGGGCGCGACGATTGACCTCGCCAGCGGCGGTCCGCTGATCCTCGTGGAGCTTGCCCGCTTCCGCGCCGAAGCGGAC
The DNA here is from genome assembly GCF_900116005.1 of Poseidonocella sedimentorum. Classification (GTDB taxonomy): domain Bacteria; phylum Pseudomonadota; class Alphaproteobacteria; order Rhodobacterales; family Rhodobacteraceae; genus Poseidonocella; species Poseidonocella sedimentorum. The sequence continues at coordinate 29,557 of NZ_FOYI01000010.1, read as the reverse complement.
GACTCGACGATTATCCTCCACTCCGACGACGTGCTCGCGGTCAACAGCGGGACGGAAATCCGCGCCGGTGCGCGCTTCCTCGAGGATGGGATCACACCGGAAATTTCCGGCACCAACGGGACGATCTCCATCGCTTCGCAGGGCGCGCTCTTGCTTGGCGGGTCGATCACCGCATCGGGCGATCTGCTGCTTTCCTCGGCCGGTCAGATCTACGACAACGCGGTCTTCGGCCTTCCGACCCTGCCCGATGGGACCCCGAACCCGGCCTACAAGCCGCGCTACGCGATCTTCAACAAGACCGGCTATTTCCGCGGCATTGCCGATGCCTCCCCCGATCATTACCTCGCCGATCACGACACCGGCTATGGCCTGCTGATCACCGGCACCGTGACCAGCCTCGGCGACGACACCTCGCTCACGCTCCGCTCGGACGAGGACGTGATCCTGCGCGGCAACGTCAATGCGACCGGGGCCAACGCGGCGCTGACCTATCAGTCCAACAGCTTCCTCTTCGTGGAAAGCTTCACAACCGCGACCGCCGCGCTCTCGCTCTATGGCGGGGTGGACGTGAACGGCGAGGCCATCGAGGGCACCGGCCGGCGCGCCGACACCCGCGGCAGCAGCGTCTATGTCTGGCCCACGGGCACGCTGCGGACCACCGACGCGCACTCCACCGTGACCGTCAAGGGCGCGGAAGACGTGGACATTTTCGGCGCGATCGTGGCCGGGGGCGAAGTGATCGAGACCGGCGTCGAATGGGCGCTGGACGAAAACGGCGACGGCGGCAGCGATCTGATCGTGAGCGCAGGCCAGCAGATCCGGCTCGAGTCCGGCCTCCTGGCCTCCGGCGACGTGACGCTGATCGGCGGGACGCCCGGCGATGACGACCACTGGACCGGCGCGGCGATGACCGATGCGCCGGATACCGGCGCCAACCGGCTCTCGCTCCTGATCAACACCGCCGGCGGTGTGACGGCGGCGGGGCTCGGCGCGAATGGCGCGGGCTCGACCGTGACGCTCTCGGGCGAGGAGCGGATCGAGGTGATGGGCTACGTTACCTCCGGCGGCCAGCTCTACCAGGTCTTCGGCCTGACCGACCCCGACGATCCCGGCAGCGAGGCGCTGCTGTCGCAAAGCTTCACCTGGACCGGGCGCGAGAGCGACATCCTGATGACCGGCACGGGCCGGATCACCATCGGCGGGCTCACCGAAAACGAAGCGGGCGAGATCGTCACCACCGGCGGCTACCTCACCGCCTCGCGGCTCATCGACGTGGCGGGCGGCGCGGATGCCGAGACCGGCACCGGGCTCATCGTGGCCTCCGCCGCCGAGCTCGTGACCGAAGGCACCTGGGGGTACGCCGAGGATGGCAGCCGGAGCCGCGACGCGGGCGGCAGCTACGTCGACGGGCGCATCGCGCTCTCGGGCGTCGGCGATGTGGACATGGGCGGGCTGCTGATCGCCGGCGGGCGGAGCGACATGGTGCGCGACAGCCTTGGCAAGTACATCGGCCGCAACCCCGTGCGCTATGACGTGGACAGCACCATCCGCGTGCAGGCGGACCGGCAGGTCCTCGTGCGGACCGACATCACCGCGGGCAAGGAGGTCGAACTCGTGGGCGGGCTCGACACCCGCAGCCCCGATCCCTCCGATCCGATCGGCGCCTATGACGGTCAGGGCCTGGTCCTTCTGGGGTCGGCCCAGATCACGACGCAGCGCGAGAACAGCCAGATCTTCCTCAACGCGCCGGGCGATATCTCGGTGCTGGCGCCGGGCGATATCCAGGAGCTCCTGCTCGGCGGTTGGGCCGACCGGTCCGATGGCGTGCTCAACGAGGACGTGACGCTGCTGCTGCAGGTCGACAAGCTCGGCTACACCATCGAAGCGGCCGTGACCGTGACCACCGAGGACACTGCGGACAATACGACGATCGAGCACCTTCTGGCCGATCTGACCGCGGCCATGGACGCGGCGGCGTGGACCGTGGTGCAGACCGACGATCCGAACGGGGTGCTGACACCGCCGCTCGGGACGGTCTATGCCGGGCTCGCCGCCGTGCCGAGCGACAGTGGTGGCAGCACGCCGGACATTGCCGTCAAGCTGCGCGACGGGCGGCTGCGTTTCGTCGGGCCTTATGAGATCGCGCTGCTGGCCTCCTCCGATGCCTCCGGCACTTTGCGCGAGACGGTCAACGGCGCGGCTGTCGGGGCGGTCTTCGAAGACGGCATTCCCGGGGCGATCACCAATGACGGCGATGGCGCGATCATCGGGGCTGTTTCGGGGCGGCGCTATGCGATGGATGCAGCGGCGACGGGCTCGCACATTCTCATCGGCGCGCCCGACGGGCCCAACGGCGCGACCTATATCGCCGGCAAGATCCGCGCCCACACGGCGCTTGAGATGAAGACCGACGAAGCCGCGGGCGGGCTGGAGCTGGAGTCCACCGGCGTTCTGGAGACGATCGATGGCGGCATCGGCTTCTCGCTCGGAGCGGCGAGCGTGCTTGTCGGCGACATCATCGCGGGCGGCGTCGGCAATGACGTCACCCTGAGCGCCGAGGGCACCCTGCGCCTGCGCGGGCTGGTCGAGGCCGGCGGGCTGGTGAGCGTGACCGGCGGCAGCGACGCGGAAAGCCTCGTGCTGGAGCCGACGGCGACGCTGCGCACAACCGCGGCCGGCGGGCGGATCGAGATATCCGGCCTGAATGACGTGATCATCGATGGCGCCGTGGAGACCACGCTGGCCGATCATCTGCTCACGATCACCTCCGAGCAGGGGACCGTCGAGCTGACGCAAAGCGGCGGGCGGATCGACACGGCGGGGCAGCTTGATATCTCCGGCGTCGCGCTCGAAATCCGGGGCGTCATCGAGTCCAGTTTCATCGCCGGGGACGCGACACCGGAGTTGCGGCTGACCGCGCTGGATGACATCGATCTGTCCAGCAACCTGACGGCGGCGGGCGATCTCGATCTGTCCTTCGGCGGCACGCTGAGCCTCATCGGTGCGGCCGTGGAGGTCGATGCGCTGACCGTGACCGGGCCCGAGATCATCATCGGCGACGCGGCCAGCGGCACCGGGGCCACCATCGAGGCGGGCAGCCTCGCGCGGTTCACCGTCGACACGCTGTTCGATCTGCAGGCGGGCGGCGTTGTCGCCAGCGCGCAAGCGGACTCGCTCATCGAGATCACCGCACCGACCGTGCGCATCGCGGGCAGCCTCAACGCGGGCTCCGAGATCGTCTCGGGCACGGCCACCGCGGTCGCCGCGAATGGCGATGTCGAGATCGTCGCCGGCGATCTGCTGCGCCTTGGCGGCACGGCCTCAGACGGCGGCGATGCCCCCGGCGGGATCTTCGCCACCGGCGACATCACCCTCACCGCAGGCGCGGGCGCGGGCAACACCGACCTGCTCGGCACCGGCCTCTGGATCGACGCCGCGAGCGCCGTGCGCAGCCTCGGGCCGGACGGCACCACCTCGGGCACCGTCACGCTGCATTCGTCGAGCGATCTGCGCATCGATGGCAGCACCCTGGCCGAAGGCGCCGGCGGGCAGATCCTGCTGACCTCCGACCAGCGGATCACCCTCGGCGGGCTGATCTTCGGCCATGACCTGCTGCGCGTGACCGGTGGGCTTGCCGACTCGCTGGGCAATTCGGTGACCACCACGTCGCTCGTCTACCGCATGAACTCCGCGCGCGGCGCGACGGCGGCGGACACCTATTTCGTGGACGAGGACGGGCGCTGGATGGATGCGTCGGGCTTCCTCGTGCTCGATGGCGCGGGCGAGGTTGTCACCGAGGACAATGCGCTGGACGCCGCGAGCGTCTCGGACACTCTGGAAGGCGGCGCCCCGGAACGGCTGAGCGGCGCGATCCTCGACACCGGCATCGGCGGCGCGATCGAGATCACCGGCTCCGGCGGGCTCCTGCTGCAGGGCATGATCGGGCAGGCGATCGAGGAAACGGGCGGCGACATCAGCGCGAACCCCGCGAGCATCACCGTCACCGGCGCCACCGGCGGGCAGGTCATCGTCCGGGCCGACATGAACGCCCGCGACGCGATCACCATCACCGGCCGGACGCTCTCCGTCCTCGAAGGGGCCGCGCTGCGGACCTGGGAAGACGACAGCCGCCTCGAAATCCTCGCCACGGGCAATGTACTGTTGCAATCGGATCAGGGCTTCGGGCGCGGCAATGCCTCGTTCGTCTCGGGCGGGCGCATCCATGTGCGCGGCAGCACGCTCTTCGTCGGCGGCGATCTTCTGGCGCAGGACGAGGTCTTCATCAACGCCTCGCACGATGTGCAGATCCAGGCCAGTGTCGCCACCGCCGATGGCGTGACGGATGCGCGGATCGCCGTCCGGGCGGGCCTTCTGGCAACGCTGCCCGACGGCACCACCGCGGGCACCGCGCGCGCCGATGTGGAGACCGAGGATCTCGGGCTCGGCAGCGTTTATGTCCTCGGCGACGGGGTGCTCGATGGCGATGGCACGATCACGGTTCAGGCCGGGGTCGATGTCATCGTCGATGCCACCGCCGCCGCCACCGGCGAGCGCCAGATCGAAGCGCCGATCCTTTCGACCGAGACCTACACCTACGAAGTCATCACCGGCTACAATCAGGTGGTGGACGCGGTCATCGATGTGCCCGTGGTGAGCTGGGTCACGACCACCGTGACGGAGCAGGACGGCAACGAATCCATAAAGACCGGCTACATCTACAACACCATGAACGTCCGGCTGGAGCAGGACGGCTACTTTGACGGCGAGACCTTCCGCGAGTATTTCGTCGAGGGCGTGGACTACCGCAACTCGGCAAGCTCGCCGGGCACGGGCGAAATCATCGACTGGGCCAGCTATGGCATCAGTTCGCCGCCAAACCTGAATTCAGCCGGCTACCCCAAGACCTTCTCGGAGCTTTCGGATCTCGAGAAGGACGCGGTTATGTCGCAGCTCGGCTTCATGAAGGCCTACACCTTCGACGCGTCGGATCTCGCCTCGCACCGCGTCATCAACGGCAACCCCACGACCGGCGCCTGGACGCCCGACTGGTCCCCCGACGGGACCGGGACCGTCCCGGCCGACTACATCACCCACCGGGTGAACCTTCAGGTCGACGGGCTGCGCGACAAGTGGATCGAGATGCCGGTCGGCGCCGAGGCGGATCTGTCGCGCGCGGTCAGCCAGGGTTCGGTCGGGTTGACGCAGGAATATGTCGGGACCTATCGCGACGAGGCGACGGTCTATTACGACCAGATCTATTCCGACTGGACGCGCTTCAAGAAAACCGACTACGAGCGGCTGCACGATCCCAACGAGAGCTACACAAAGACCACCTATACGCAGGATTTCGACAACAATCCCTCGACCTGGCAGATCTCCTACAACGGCGGCTCGTCGGCGAGCGGCGAGACGGTCGCGCCCGATGACGGGGTGCGGGTCTTCAACATCTTCAACCGCGGTAACGAGGTCGAGGTCGAGCGCGATCCCGAGTGGTCCAAGCAAAGCAACAACGCGACCCGGTCCGACAGCAACAGCGCCCTGCGCACGCTGGCCAACAACCTGTTCTTCGAGACCACTGCGAGTCTTCAACGGATCAGCATCGACGCCAACGCCGGCAATGCGAGCGACCACAACAAGCTCGTGGGCTACGATTACAATTGGGTCGACAAGACATACAACATGTCGACCTGGGCGACGGATTTCCAGACCGCGGCCAACAACTACACCCTCGCCAACGCCACCAATGCCACCCAGATGCAGGCGCTCGACGACGCCTTCGGCGGCAGCGGCTCCTACTGGATCGGGATGATCCGCCACGTCGACAGCGGGACAATCTACTACGACGTCTCGGTCACCTCGGCCTCGAGCAACTACATCAGCTGGCGCGGCTACACGACGAGCTACAGCAACTGGCATCCGGGCGAGCCGAACAACGCCGGCGGGTTCGAGCATTCCATCGAAGTCTACATCAACAGCGGGCTCGACACCTGGAACGATCTCAACTGGGCGAAAAGCCGTCGGTTCATGTACGAGACCGGGAACTACTGGCAGCAGTCCAACGTGGTCCAGTCCTTCCAGGATTACCACTACGACTGGACCTCGACCGATCGCGACATCTACGACAACCGCTCGATCTTCAACTACCAGTTCGTCACCAACGAGAGCGACGTCTTCGACGAGCGTCCGAAATTCCGCGACTACCAGGTGGAAACCAAGGTGGTGAAGACGGCCAAGCAGACGCTCTACCGCGACGAGGCCGTGACCCAGACGGTCGTGGGCAGCCGCACGGTGCGGCTGGACGGCGGCGGGGCGGAAGTGTCCGTCTCGACCTTCGACAGCGATGTGATCGTCGGGGGCTCGGTGCAGGTCGACGCGGTGCGCGATCTGTTCGTGACCGGCCGGGTGACAACCTCGGGCGACGCGGAGCTGGCCTCGGGCCGGGTGACGCTCATCGGCGATCGGGACTACGACTTCGTCAACCTGACCGGCACGACGCCCACCGCGACCGAGCTCAACATCGGCGGGGCGCTGACCCTGACGGGCGCGGCCAGCGTGACGGCGGATCTCGCCTCGACCCTGAGCGCGGGCGGCGCGCTGAGCGTGGTGTCTGGCGGCGATCTGTGGATGGCGGGCGAGGTGAGCTCGGATGTCTCGATCGAGGCCCAGGCCGCGGGGCGCATCGACGCCTTCGGCCAGTTCAGCGCGGACAGCATCGCGTTGACCGCCGGGACCGACGGCACCGGCAGCATTCTCACCGCGATTGGAACGGAAATCCACGCGGGCAGCTCCGGATCGGCGGGCGACGTGCGCCTGACGGCGGGCGCGACCTCCGGCGACATCACCTTCCGCGACAGCGACGTGTCGATCATCGGCGCGCTCACCCTCACGGCGGCGGGCGGCGGGCTCTATGCCTATGGCGAGACCGTGGCCCTCGACGGCGGCGGCACTGCGACCCCGGGCAACCGGGTCAGCGCGACCAATGCGATGCTGACCTCCGCCAAGGGCATCTACAGCGACGTGAACCGCGCGGGCGCCTTCCTGATCGACGCCGCGACCTTGAGCTTCACCGTGACCGGCACGGGCGGGGTGCAGATCGAAGACGTGGACGGGCTCGACATCCTCTCGGGCGCCACCGCCTCGGGCGACATTCACATCACCACCACCGGCGCGATGATCGCGCGCGACGTGACCGCCGGGGCGGGGGCCGCGCTGCGGCTGGAGACCCCGACCACCAACGGCGGGCGCCGCGATGGCGACGGAGCCGCGCTGCGGCAGATGACGCTCGGCCAGCTCACCGGCGGGGAGATCACGCTCAACGCCGGCACCGCGCTTGACCAGCTCGCGGGATCGGTGGTCAGCGCCGACCGGCTGGTGATCGAAAGCGGCGAAGGCAGCGCGCTCACCGGACTGCGGGTTGATGCGATCGACGCGCAGGTGATCGACGCGGGCGATCTGACGCTCACCACGCTCGCGCCGCTCTCCGGCGGGGCCGGGATGCTGACGATCGAACGGCTGGAGACGCTCGACGGGGTGATCACGCTGAGCACCGCGCGCTCGATCCAGCTGACCGAAATCACCCGCGACGGCGACGGCGCGCTTGTCACCGGCATCGAGGCCGGGCGCTCGGCCGAACGCAGCGCCGATCTCGATGAGGACGGCCAGCTCGACCTTGGCGAATTGCCGCTCGACATCTCGCTCACCTCCACCGGCGGCGCGATCCTCGGGGCCGGCGGCGGCACCGAGATCACCGTCGACGCGACGGTCGGCGGCGCGGTGGCCCTCTCGGCGCTCACCGGCATCGACGACGTGCGGCTCGACGTGGCCGAATGGCGCGACGTGGCAACCGAAACGGGCGGGCTCTCGCTCATCGACACCGGCAGCGACACGCGCAATCAGCTTCGGATCACCGAGGCCCGCGCCGGGGCGGGGGATGTCACGCTCATCTCCGCCGAAGCGATCGATCTGCGCGATGTCTATGCGCTGGCCAGCGTGGCGACGGTCACGGTCGAGGCGGAGGGCGAGCTCTCGGTCAACGGCACGGCGGGCGGCTTCATCCGCGCGCTCGACAGCGATGGTGAGTACGACGCGACCGGGCTGGCCGCCGAGGTCCGCCTCGCGGCGGGCGGCGCGCTGGACATCCGCTCCGATATCTGGGTCGACGCGGTCGCGCGGCTGGTCTTCGAGACCGGCGCCGATTTCGAGATCCCGACGAGCCAGGATTTCGCGACGCGCGAGCTCGTGGTCCTGTCCGAGGCGAGCATCATCGCCAACGACGAGATCCGCATCGGCACATCCGACGTCACCACCCGGCTGGAGATGCAATCGGGCCGCGACATCACGCTCAACGCCCCGCTCAGCACGCGGCAATCGACCTTCATCGACACGGTTGTCCTCAACGCGCGCGGCGATGTGGCCGACACGGTCCAGGTCCGCTCCGACATCTCTGATCGGCGGATGATCACCGGGGCCTCCGGCGAGACCTACATCGAGGGAACCGAGACCACCGCGACCGGCGAAAACACCGTCTACGTGCCGGCGGGCAGCTATTACACCGACCGCGTGACCCATGCGGGCACGGAATATTTCATCCTCGACGCGCTGGATTACACCAATATCGCCACCACCGGCGCCACCGCGGTTCAGGTCCTCAGCACCTCCGAGACCGGCGACGGAACGCTCTATGCCCTGAGCGGCAGCGCCGGCAACTGGTCGCGCGGCGCGGCGCTCTCCACCGCCGCCGAAGCCGTGACCTATGTGCTCGGCCGCGGGATGGCGGACGTGACGTCGAGCGTCACGGCGGAGCGCGCGAGCCTCACGTTGAGCGATCTGACGGCCGACGGGACGGTTACGCTGGGGATCGGCCTGCCCGGGTCGGCGGTCGAGATCTCGGCCGCCGTCACCCAGGACGACCTCTCGGCGCTGGCCGCGGCGATCAGCGCCTCTGGCACCGGCGTCACCGCGACGGACAACGGCACGAGCCTCACCCTCGCGCGCGCCGACAATCTCGCGATCAGCCTCTCCGGATTTGCCCATGTGCCCGCCAGCGGCCAGGCCAGCGGCACCATGACCGCCACGGGCAGCAACCTCGACAGCGCCGTGATCCTCGATGACGCGGCGCAGGTGGTCACCGCCGCCGCCGTCACGCCCAAGCTTGAGGCCCAATACGGCTCGACCATCACGCTGGTGCAGGGCCAGACGCCCTACAACGATGTGACCATCACCGCCGGAAGCCCGGAGGGGACGACCAACGGCAACATCGTCTTCGTCGCGGCGGGCGACGTCGATCTCGACAAGCTCACCATGGAGGCCACGGGCGATATTTCCGTGACCACGAGCTCGGGCGCGAATGTCGGCGATGTGCTGACGCTGGAGGACCGCGACGGGCGGGTCTATGCCTATCGCGTACTGCAGGCGGCCGATACGAGCGGCACGCTGGAGTTTGACCTCACCGGCCTTGCCAACGGCGATTATGAGCTGCGCACCGCGCTGCGCGATGCGGACGGCAACATCTCCTACAGCAGCGGCTGGCGGAGCTTTACCATCACCGGGGGCGCCGCGAGCGACACCCCGGCCGCGCCCACCACGCCGACGATCACCGGCGCGACCAGCCGCACCGTCAGCGACGCCCAGCCCCAGATCAGCGGCACCGGCGCCGCCGCCTGGACACGGGTGGAGCTGCGCGATTTGAGCGGCACGGTTCTGGGCGAGACCCGCGCCGATCAGGACGGCAACTGGACCGTGCTTATGCCGGTTCTGGCCGATGGCAGCCACACCCTGCGCGCGGTCAACATCTCGGACAACGGCGTGACCGAGAGCGCCGCGTCGTCCACCCTCACGCTCACCGTCGACACCACCGCGCCCGCCGCGCCGACCATCGGCTTTGACCGCGATACCGAAGTGCTCTCGGGGACCGCGGCGGCCAATACGACCGTCTCGGTCTACGCGCTCGACGATCTCGACACCGCGCTCGGGACCACCACGGCGGATGGCTCCGGCAACTGGTCGATCACCATCGACGTCGCGTCCCTGCTCGGCGCCGGCGCGCTCTCGGATGGCGACAACCTCGTCGTCGCGCGGGCCACCGATGCGGCCGGCAACACCGGCGGGCTCTCCGGCGGCGCGCTCGTCACCGCCGGCACCGCCAGCAACCCGGCGCTCACCATCGACAATGCGGGCGCGCAGCCGACCGTCACGCTCGATGCGCTCTTCAACGGCTATCAGCTCACTGGCACGGTCGAGACCGGCGCGCAGGTCTCGATCACGATCGGCGCCCTGACCCGCGCGGCTTGGGTCGAGGACGGCGTTTGGACCTATGAGCTCAACCAGGCGGACGCGACGGCCCTGCAGGCCAGCGGCGGCGCGCTCAGCGTGGTGACCACGGCGCTTTCGGGCGCGTCCAGCACCGTCAGCGAGACCCTTACGCTCGCGCTCACCGCCCCGACCGTGACCTTCACGGCCCTCTCCGGGACCAGCACCGCCAACACCATCACCAAGGCCGATGTGGACGGCGGCGCGACCATCACGCTCACCGGCACGGCCTCGACCGATGAGGTCAACATCACCTTGGCCGACGGCTCGGTCCTCACGACCGTGACCGTGGATGGCTCGGACAACTGGTCCTATGAGATGGGCCTCAGCGATTACGAGCAGATCGGCAACGGGCTCAGCACGCTCCGCTTCGTGGCGACCGATGCGGCCGGCAACCAGAACGACGTCACTCAGGACATCACCATCGCGGTGATCCAGCCCGAGGCGCCGCAGCTCGACCGGGTCAACGATGACACCGGCGTGGGCGATTTCTTCACCACCGACGACGACGGGCTCGACCTCTTCGGCACCAGCGAGCCGGGCACGACCCTGAGCGCGAGCTATCAGTGGACGCCCAAGGGCGCGGCCCAGGAGGCGGCGACGCCCGTCACCCTGAGCTATACCAACCTGCTGACCGGCGACTGGACGGCGACCCTGCCCGAGACGGGCGAGGGCGAGTACACGATCACCATCATCGCGACGAAAGACGGGATTCAGAGCCAGGAAGAACAGCGCCGGATCGTGGTCGACATCAGCGCCCCGAGCGCGCCGACGATCACCGTCGATGACGCGACTCTGGGCCGTCCGACCATCTCGGGCACCACCGAAGCGGGCAGCATGATCAGCCTGATCGAGGGCGGCGCGGTCATCGCCAACGTGGCGGCCAACAGCGACGGCACCTGGATCTGGGCGCCCTCCGAAACATGGCAGGCCGGGGTGACCCGCAGCCTCACCGCCGTCGCCACCGATCCCTCCGGCAACGTGAGCACCGCAAGCGGGGCCGTGAGCGTGACGCCGGCCTCCGGCACGGTGGCGCTCAGCCTTGAGCCGGTGAGCGGCGACAATGTGCTGACGGCCGAAGAGCTTGACGGCTCGGTCGTGATCCGGGGCAGCACCAGCGCCGGGTCGATCTTCGTCGCAGTGGATGGGCTCGTGGCCGAAGAGGTCCAGCTCGGCACGCCCGTGGGCGAACTCACGCTGACCAACGGCGGCAAGGGCTATTCGGCGACAACCCCGCCCGAGGTCACGCTCTCCGCGCCCGATCTCGCCGGCGGCACGCAAGCCACCGCAACCGCCACGGTTGTCAATGGCGTCATCACCGGTTTCGTGCTGACCGATGCCGGCAGCGGCTACACCTCCGCCCCGAGCATCACCGTCGCGGCCGCCGCGCCCGAGACGGCCACGGCCACCGCCACGCTGACCGGCACAGGGGTCTCCGGCCTCACGGTCACGGATGGCGGCGATGGCTACACCGCCGCGCCCACCGTAACGCTCGGCGCGCCCGATGGCGTTGATGCGGATATCGACGTCGTCAATGACGGCGCGGGCGGCGCGACCATCACGATCAACGATGGCGGCACGGGGTATTCCGATGCGGTTGTCGTCACCGTCCGCAATGGCGATTCCTCCGTCTCGGAGACCGCGACGGTCACGGTCACCGATGGTGTGATCACCGCCGTGAGCCTCGCGGGCACGCCCTTCGATGCCGGCGACACCCTGTCGATCACGGTCGTCGAAAACGCGGTCACGGCGACGGCCACCGCGACGGTGCTGAACGGGGTGGTCATGGAATTCAGCATCACGGAAGCGGGCGCGCGCTACACCAGCGCGCCGACCGTGACCGTGGACGCCGAGACCCCCGATCTTGCGACCGGGACCGCCGCCCTCAGCAGCGCCCCCACCGCCTTCAGCTACACGCTGTCGGACGCGCAGTACGCCCAGCTCCACCGCGTCGGGGACATCGCCCTGACCAGCGGCGGCAACGGTTTTGCCTCGGCCCCCACGGTCACGCTCTCGGCGCCCGACATGGCGACCGGCGGTATTCAGGCGACGGCGATTGCGGTGCTCGACGACGCCGGCGCAATCAGCCAGATCATCATCACCAATCCCGGCGCGGGCTACAGCACCCCGCCGACCGTGAGCTTCACCCCCTCGGCCGGCAGCGACGCGATCGAGATCGAGGCCGAGGCCACCCTCGCGACCTCCGCCGCGATCACCGTGCTCGATGCCGCCGGCACCGCCGAGACGCAGGAGATCGACCTCTCCACCGCGACCGGCGGCACCTATGGCATCAGCCTGACCATCGACGGGAAGGTCTACAGCACCGCGGGCATCGACTATAACGAGACCGAAGCGAGCGTGATCGAAGCGGCGCTGGAGCAGATGGGCGTGCCCGGTGCGTCCTATTCCGTCAGCTTCACCTCCGCGCAGGTCTACGAGATTACCTATGAGGGCAGCTTGCGGTTCCGCGACATGCCGCCGCTGGTGATCGAAGACACGACGCTCACCCCCGGCGGGCTGACCATCACCGTGACCCAGGATCCCGACGGCAGCGCCAGCAGCGTCGGCACCCAGACCCTCACGCTCCAGCATGACGCCCCGCCCGCGCTCGTCTCCGATGACACGACGCCGGTCACGATCGGTGCGGTGTTGCAGGCCAGCCCGCTCAGCGGCGCGTTGGTGAGCGGCGAAGGCCCGGTCGGCGCAACCGTGCGCCTGTTCCAGGACGTGTCCGGCACCAAGACCGCCATCACCGGCGGCACCGCCGTGGTCGGCCAGACCGGCGACTGGACCATCTCGCTCAACGACCTGACGATCACCGATGGCGCGACCCTGACCGCCGAGGTGACCACCGGGCTCGATACGCCGGCGGCGTCCGCCCCGGTTGTTTACACCGGCCTCGCCCCCGGGCTCGAGGTTTTCGATATCGGCAGCGACGATACGGTGCTGGCCCGCGATGTGACCCAGACGCTGGAGATCCGCGGCACGGCGGGCCCCGCGGCCACCTCGGTGACCGTCACCCTGTCCGACGGGACGGTCGTGACCGCCGAGCTGCTGCCGGCCGTCGAGGGCCATGCCTGGCGCATCGCGCTGACCGAGACCGACCTGGCCGGGCTCACCGATGGGACGACCAGCTTCGTCTTCACCGTGAGCGACGGGACGAATGCCCAGACCATCACCCGCAGCGTCTCGCTCCAGCGGACCGCGCCGACCGAGACGCCGCTCATCGCCACGCTTGGCGGCGCGGCCTTCAGCTCCGGCGACGAAACCGATGTTGTCCAGCCGACGCTGGCGGGCACCGGGGCCGCGGCAAATGGCGAGGTGCGGATCTACGATCTGACCTCGCGCACCTTGCTGGCCAGCACGACCGCGGATGCCGATGGCGACTGGAGCGTGGAAGCCGACGACTACGACGTGACGCTGAGCGACGGGGCCTATGCGCTTCTCGCCGTGGCGGTGGACGAGGCGGGCAACTTCGGGCCGATCACGACCGGAAATGCCAAGACCGTGACCGTCGATCTCGGCGCGGTGTCGCCACCGGAGCTCGTCGGCCTCGACAACGACACCGGCCGGCCGGCCGATCTGATCACCAACAGCACAGCACCGGTCGTCAAGGGCACCGCGACGCCGGGCGCGACCATCGAGATCTCGCTCGACGGCACCCTGCAGAACGCCGCCACCACCGTGACCGCCAACGCCCAGGGCCAGTGGACCTACACCCTGCCCGGCGGGCTCACCGCCGGGACCTATTCGGTCACCGCGACGGCGACGGTCGACGGGGTCGCGAGCGGGTCCTCCGAGGCGATGTCGATCACGGTCGACACCTCGGCCGCCACACCCACGATAACCACCAGCGCCGGCACCACCGGCCAGGCTCAGCCCGAAATCACCGGCACCGCCGAAGCCGGCGCGCTGGTCTCGGTCTACCGCAGCGTGAGCGGCACGCCCGAGCTCGTGGGCCAGACCGTGGCCGAGGCGGATGGCAGCTGGGCCCTCACGCCCACGAGCCCTCTGCCCGATGGGGCGCACAGCCTGACCGCCACCGCGACGGACGCCGCCGCGAACGTCAGCGCGGCCTCCACGGCCGTGGTCCTGACCGTCAGCTCGGCCACGCCCTCGGTCACCTTCGGCGCGGTCAGCGGCGATGATACCGTGACCACCAGCGATGATCCGATCACGCTGTCGGGCACGGTCGATAGCGGCAGCACCGTCTTCGTCCAGATCGGGCGCAACACCGGCGCCGCGACGGTCGATGGCTCGGGCCGCTGGACCTACGAACTCTCGGAAGCGGATCTCGCCGAGATCGGCATCGCCGAGGACGTGACGCTCAAGGTCATCGCCCAGAACGCGCTCGGCTCCAAGACAACCGCCAGCCGCGTGGTCGATTTCCGGATGCAGCCCGCCGCCATCCCCGACCGGCTCGCTGTCAGCGGCACCGGCAACGGCGCGGTCAGCCTGACCACCACCGCGGGCGTCGCGGGCGCGGTCACCGGCACCAAGCTCATCTCCGCCGACAGCCTCTCGGTGGTTTCCGCCGGCGCGATCGAACTCAACACCGACGTGCGCGCCATGACGCTCGAGGCCGCCGGCACGTCGATCCTTGTCTCCAACGCCCGCGAACTGGAGCTCACCGCGAGCCAGACCAGCGGCGAGATGTCGATCTACACCGCCGGGACGCTCGTCCTGCGCGATGTGGCCTTCGCGGAGAATCTCGCGAGCAACGAGATGATCTTCATGGCCGGCGACAGCGGCGCGCTGGAGGGCGAAGAGGCCGCGCTGCGGGCCCGCCTCGCGACGCTGGGGCTCTCGGACGCCGAGATCGACGCCGAGGTGCTCGTTCACAACCTGACCGCCGATCTCCATGCGGAGGTGGGTGAAACCGGGCTGACCGGCGGGGTCTTGATCGACTATGTCAACGCGGGCACGCTGGGCGCGATCACCATCCGCACCTCGGGCGATGTGCGCGAGGTTCTGAGCGATGACCGGGTCGATATTCTCTTCGATTTGCCCGACTACGCCCCCGGCGCGGCGCTTGGCCCCTCGGGCGTTGCCGACGCCGGCGCGGTGGTGGACGTCATCGCCGGGAGCTTCGACGCCAACGGCCGCAACAAGGCCACGAAAGCCAGCGCCGATCCGACCGCATCCCTGACCCTCGACGATGTGATCCGGGTCAGCCAGCTGGAGTTTTCCTCCAACCTCGGCGATGCCGACGTCACCCTCGACTGGCTCGAACAGAGCGCGCCCGAAACGGTCACCACCGGCGCCGTGGCGGGGGCCTATCGCCTCGCCGGGTTCTACCGGGGCGATGTGGACATGACGGGCGACGGGGTGGACCTGATCGTCCACGGGCTGCGCGCGACGGGCGACATCACGCTGGAAGCCGATGACCTCACCATCGCCGGGCGCATCCTCGCCGACGGCAGCGTGGAGGCCACGGGCGGCGCCGAGGGGCTCACCCTTGGCCGCGGCGCGTCGATCCTTTCGGCCGATGACGACACGATCACGCTCGATGGCGCGGGCGGCGGGATTCTCATGGAAGCCGGCGCGGAGATCGAGACCGGCGGCGCCGTGACCCTCTCGGCGACGGGCGGCGATATCGCGCTGGCCCGGATCGCGGGCGGCTCGGTCTCGGTGGCCTCGGCGGGCGACATCACCGATGGCGGCATCGCCACGGCCAACATCAGCACCTCGGGCACCGTCTCGCTCACAGCGGGCGGCGCGATCGGCGGCGCGGACGCGGCGCTCGTGATCGATGCCAACACGGTCAGCACCGTCTCGGCGGGCGGCGCCGTCACCCTCGGGCTCGAGACCGATGGCAGCGGCGCGATCACCAGCCTTTCGGCGGCCTCGGCAACCATCGGCAGCGATGGCGCGCTTCTGGTCGGGGCAAGCGGCTGGACCGTGACCGGCGCGCTGGATCTGACAGCGGCGGGCGCCGTGACCCAGACCGGCACCCTGCGCGCGGATGCGGCGACCATCACAAGCTCCGGAGCCGTCACCCTGACCTCCACCGGCAACGCACTCACGAGCCTCGCGCTCGATGCGGCCTCGGCCACGGTGGTCGACAGCGACGCGCTGATCCTCTCGGGCGAGGTGGCCGGCGCGCTGCTCGCCACCGCGGGCGGTGATCTGACGCTCGGCGCACTGAGCGGCGCGGGCACGGCCGGGTTTACCGGCGCCGCCATCGACAGCAGCGGCGGGCTCGGCATCACCGGCGCGGTCAGCCTGACCTCCGCCTCTGGCGACATCGACATCGCCGGCGCCAATACCTTCGGCGGGCGCGTCACGGTCTCCAGCGCGGCGGCCCTGTCGCTCTCGGGCGACGGCGCGCTCGACGTGACCGGCGCGGTCACCGGCGCGGCGGCCATAACCGCCACCACCGGGACCCTGACCGCAGGCGGGCTCATCATCGGCGGCACCGCGGCGCTCACCGCCGCCACCGGCCTCACCGACGGCGGCGAGGCGATCTCCGTCACCGGCACGACCACGCTCTCGACCGGGGACGCCGCCACCATCGACCTCGACGGCACGGCCCACAGCTTCACCGGCGCGGTGCTCATCGAGGGCGCTGGCGCGCTCGCGCTGTCCAACGCCGGGGCGCTCACGCTCTCGGGCGATGTCTCCGGCGCGGTGGACCTCACCAGCACCGGCGCGCTGACCCTCTCGGACGCGGAATTCGACGGCGCGACGGCCCTCGCGGGCGCTGCCGTCTCGCTCGGCGGGCTGACCCTCGGCGACACCCTCGACGTGACCGCCACCGGCGCCGTCACCACCTCCGGCGCGCTCGCCGTGACCGGCGCGGCGGATATCGACGCCACCGGCCAGAGCATCACGCTGGACAACGCCGGCAACCGGTTCGCGGGCGGGCTGACCCTCACCGCCGCGAGCGGAACCATCGCCGACAGCGGCGATCTTGCGCTTGATGGGACACTCACGGGCGCGCTTGTCGCCGAAACCGGCGGCGCGCTCACCATGGGCACGACCAGCGCCGGCAGCCTCGCGCTCACCAGCGCCGAGGATCTGGACCAGAGCGGCGCGATCAGCGTCAGCGGGACCGTCAGCCTCAACGCGGGCGCAGCGGACATCACCCTCGACAACGCGGCCAACGATTTCGGCGGCGCGGTGACGATCACCGCGGCGAATGACCTCGTCCTGACCGACGTCAACGCACTCGACCTCGGCGCGATCACCCTGCTCGGCGACGGCGCCGTGACCAGCACCGGGGCCGTGACGCAAAGCGGCGTTCTGACCCTGTCCGGCGATCTCACCGTTGACAGCAACGGCGGCGACATCACCCTGACCGAGAGCGCCAACCGCATCGCCGGCGCGCTGCACATCGCCGGGGCCAATGACGTCTCGCTCGCCAACACCGGCGATCTGCACCTCGAGAGCGCCGAGATCGCGGGCACCCTGACCATCGACAGCGCCGGCCGCGTCACCAACTCCGACGCCTGGACTGTCGATGGCGCAACCGTCATCGATGCCGCGGGCCATGACGTGATCCTCACCGCCGACCACGATTTCAACGGGCCGGTCACGGTCATCGCGCGCAACCTGGTGATCAATGACATCGACGACATCACCTTCGCCGACCTGACGCTCAGCGGCGCGCTGACCGTCACGGCGGGCGGCGATATCAGCGCCACGGGCACGGTCTCCATCGCCGGGCGCAGCCGCTTGGAGACCAGCGCCGATGTGGACTTCTCCGGCGCTACCGTCGACTTCACCGGCGCGGTGTCCATCGCCGGGGCGTCCGATGCGAGCCTCACCGACACCAACGGCATCACGCTGGGCGACATGACCCTGAGCGGCGATCTGACGGTCGCGGCGGGCGGCGCCGTGACCGGCACCGGGCCGCTCACCATCGGCGGCGAAACCTCGGTTGTCGCCGGCGGCGGCGCGGCGCTCTCGCTTGCCAACGCGGCCAACAGCTTCACCGGCGCGGTGAACCTCTCGGGCGGCAACATCAGCCTTGCCTCCAGCGGCGCGCTGACCCTCGGGACCGTCGCGGCGAGCGGCGCGCTTGTGGTGACCACCAAGGGCGATCTCGATGGCGCCGACGCAATCACCGTCGGGGGCACGACGCGCCTCTCCGCGGGTGGCAATGACATCGCGCTGGACAACGCCGGCAACGATTTCGGCGGGCTCGTCACGGTTCAGCTCGCCAATGCAATCACGCTCCGCGACGCCAATGCGCTCCAGTTCACCGGCAGCGCGCGCGGCGCGGGTGGCGATCTGACACTACAGGCGGGCGGGGCCCTCTCGCTCACCGGCGCGACGCAGGTCGGCGGCGCACTTTCGCTCACCGGCGCGGGCATCATCAGCGATACCCTGCGCGTCGCGGGCTCCAGCCGGATCGACGCCGGGGCGGGCCTCCTGACCCAGCGGAGCGGGACGCTCTTTGCCCTCACCGGCGCGGCGGAGCTGCTCGCGGGCAGCCTTTCGCTCACCGGGGCCAACAGCTTCACGGGCGGGCTCACGCTCGCCATCGCGGGCGATGCGGCCCTCGTCACAAGCGGCGCGCTGCGGCTTGACGGCGGGGCCATCGGCGGGGGCCTTGCGCTCACCACCGGGGGCGCGTTGACGCAGACCGGCGCGCTCGACATCACCGGCGCGACCACGCTGACCACAGGCACCGCGGCGATCACACTGGAAAACAGCGCCAACCGCTTCGGCGGGGCGCTCACCATCGCCTCCGCTGGCGCCGTCTCGCTCGCCGCGGATCAGGATCTGACCCTCACCGCCGCAACCAGCGGCGCACTTGCCGCCGCCGTCGACGGGGCGCTCGACCTCGCCGGGGTGACGGCGGGCGGCGCGGTGGCGCTTGACGCCGGGACGATCACCGACAGCGCCGCGAGCAGCATCACCGGCGATCTGACGCTCACCGCAAGCGGCGCGATCCTGCTCGACGCGGGGCTCGCGGTCAGCGGCGCGCTCAGCCTCGACGGCGGCGCGAGCGTCGGTCTGAGCCCCACGGGCAATCTGCGCCTCGGCGATGTGGCGGCGGCGGGCGGCATGACCCTGGCCCTCACCGGCGATCTGACACAAGCCGCGGGCAGCGCTCTGGCGCTGGACGCCGGCCTCACGGTCGCGACCCCCGGCAGCGTGACGCTTGACGCCGTGGCCAACCGGATCGACGGGCTTCTGACGATCTCCGGGGCCGCACGCGCCGATCTGCTCGCGACCGGGACCCTGCGCCTTGCCGGCACGGTGGGCAGCGGCGGCGCACGGGCCGACGCCGGGGCGATCTCGCTCGAAGGGCTCACGCTCGCCGGCGCGCTGGATCTTCACGCGACAGGCGCCGTCAGCCAGACCGCCGCGCTCTCCGTCGGCGGGCTCCTGAGCGCCACGCTCGGCGCGGGCCAGAGCCTCGATTTGAGCCTCGCGGGCAACACGATCGAGCAGGTCGCACTGCTCTCCGGCCACGCCGCGGACCTCGCCACCACCGGCGACATGGCGCTTGCCGCAACGCTGACCGGCGATCTCACCGTCGCCAGCGGCGGCGCTCTGACCTTCGGCCCGCTGACCCTCGGCGGCGCGCTCGCGGCGACCACCGGAGGCGACATCACCCAGACCGCCACGGACGGCGGCCTTAGCATAGCCGGGACCACGACGCTCAGCGCCGGCACCGCCGACATCACGCTCGACGCACGCGATGAGACCGACACGGCGCTCAACGATTTCACCGGCCTCGTGACCGTCACCTCCGCCCGCGACGTCGCGCTGAGCGATGCCAACGCGCTCTCCGCCGCCGTGACCGCGAGCGGCGATGCCGCGCTCTTTGCCGGAACGCAAATCCTGCTCGGCGATACCGACGTGGCCGGCGAGCTCACGGTGTCGGGCAACTTCACCCTCGGCGGCGACATCGAGGGCGACGACATTCACCTCGTCTCGACCAGCTTCTTCGATATGGCGGGCCACACCGTCCGCGCCCTCACCGGTGATCTGCGGATCACGGCGGTCGGGGATGTGACGCTCGGGCGGCTGGAGGCGGTCGACGGCGACGTAATCGTGACCACCACAACCGGCGCGATTCTCGACGGGTTCGGCACCGAGGCGCGCAACATCGTGGCCAGCGGCATGATCGAGCTGACCGCAGGCTCGGGCGGGCTCACGACCAAGCTCTGGGGCCTCGGCAGCGCGGCCAATGACGGGCTCGCGGATGGCACGGCGGGCACGATCGACGTCGAGACCCGCAGCTTCGGCGCGCTCTCGGCGCCGGATGGCGTGGCGATCTCCATCGGCTTCGGCGGCGGCGGGCTTTTCACCGGCGTGATCGAGACCGACGGCGATCTCGACCTCGACCTCGGCGACACCGGGCTCAACATGGCCGACGGCTCCGCGATCCGCGCGGGCGGCGATGTGACCGTCACCTCCACGGAGGACCTGACGCTCTCGGAAATCTCGGCGGGCGAAGACGCAACGCTCACACTGGAGACCTCCGCGCGCATCCTCGGGATCGACGCCGATGCCGCCAACGCCTCTGGCGGGACAGTGATCCTGCGCGCGGCCGGCGGGCTCGGCGCCGCGGATCAGGCCCTCACGCTCGACGCCAGCACCGGGACCGATACCCCCGGCCTCATCGTCATCGACGGCACGACCGCCGAAGCCTATCTGAACATCCTCACCGGCGCGGACCAGAGCGTCACGCTCGGCAGCGCAACCGACGCGCTCGACGTGACCGGCACGCTCAGCCTCAACGCCACCGAGGCAGACCTGACACTGGCCGGCGACGTGCGCGCGGCGCAGGTCACCATCGGTGCCGCAGCCGGCGCGCTGGCGATGGTCGCGGGCCAAAGCGTCACCTCCGAGGGCGACATCACGCTGGCCGGCGCGGGCGGGCTCGGCCTGACCCGCGTGATCGGTAGCGCCACGGACACGGGCCAGACGATCACGCTTTCCAGCTCTGCCGGGCTGCTCAGCGATCTTTCCGCCGACGAGGCCGCCAACGTCCAGACCGCAGGCCATGTGGCCCTCAGCGCGGGCAGCATGGGCGCGCGCGGCGCGGCGGATATCGACGTGCTCTCGGGCAGCCTCTCGGTCGTGACCACCTCGGACAACGCTGGCGGCGCCACGGTTGAATCGCTCAACGACGGCGCCACGGAGCTGACCGGCGCGAGCACCACCGGCGCGCTGAGCCTGACCGCGAATGGCGGCGATCTTCTGGTGACGGGCGATGTGTCGGTGGGCGGGCTGCTCTTCAACCTCGCCGCCGAGACGGACCCGGCAGTGACCCGCAGTGTGATCCAGTCCGACGGGACGGACATCCGCTCGCTCGGCTCGGCCACCATGGTCGCCACCGGCGATCTGCGCCTTGCCGCGCTCACCGTCCTGACCGGCGGCCTGACCCTTACCGCCGAGGGCGAAATTCTCGACGTGGGCAGCGCGGTCGATGCGGGCGGGGCCGAAGCGGCCACCATCACCGCAGGCTCCGGCGCGGTCAGCCTGACCGCCACCCGGATCGGCACCCTCGCCGAAGACCTCGACATCGCCGCCGCCGAAATCGCGGCGCTGACCGCCACGGACGCCACCGACGGCGGGACCTCCATCGTCGTGACCTCGCTCGCGACGACCGCGCTCGGCGATCTCGATGCCGCGAACGGCGCGCGCTTCGTTCAGGCGGCGGGCGATCTGTCGCTCACCGGCAACGTGACGGTCGAGACGCTGGAGATGGCCGTGACCACCGGATCGCTCGCGCAGAGCGCGGACGCGACCCTGAGCGTGGGCGGCGACATCGATCTCGTGGTCGGCGGCGATGCCGCGCTCGGAAGCCTGGTGAGCCTCACCGGGTCGGTCGCCGTGACGGCGGGCGGCGCGATCCTCGACAACACCTTCGACCGCGAAACCGCGCTGATCGACGTCCGGTCCGAGGGCGCCGAAGTCCGGCTCATCGGCGCGTCGCTCGGGACCTCCGCAGACGGGGGCGATCTCGATATCGACGCCGATCTCTTCACCGCCCTGACTGCCAACACCGGCGCGATTTTCGTCACCGGCATGCGCGCGGCCGCGTTCGGCACGGTCAGCGGCGTCGGTACCGTGGAGCTCGCCACGCTCGAGGGCGATCTGCGGCTCACCGGCGATGTGACGGGCGCGCAGGTCCGCGTGGAGGCCGAAAGCGGCGCCATCGAGATGGCCGAGGGCACGGCGCTCACCGGCGCGCTCGAAGCGCGCCTGACCGCCAGCGGCGACATCACCGCAACCCGCGTCAGCACGACAGACAGCGCTGCGCTTCTGACCATCGACGCGGGCGGCGCGCTTATCGACGGCAGCGCGAGCGAGCCCGGCGCCACCTGGAACGCCGAGAGCGCCGGTGTGCTTCGGCTCAGCGCCGAGCGGATCGGCAGCGCAGCGGATGCCTTCGACGTGGCCGGCGCGGAAATCGACCAGCTCATCGCCACCGGCGGCACCGAAGGCGGCGTCTTCGTCACCCAGAACACCCAGGGCGAGACAGCCATCCTGCGCGCCGGGACCGCGACGGGCGGGGCCTTTGCCCTTGCCATCACCGGCGGCGCGCTGGAGCTCGACGGCGACATCCGCGCGCAGAGCGTTGCGCTCTCCGTCGCGAACGGCGGCGTGACCCAGCAGGACGGCAGCCGCATCACCGCGGTGGATGACCTCACGATCACAGCGGCGGGCGACGTGACGCTCTCCTCGCTCCTGACTTCCTCGGGCACCATCGCGGTCGACGCCGGCACCGGCGCGATCCTCGACGGGACCGAGGGCGAAGGCGCGCTGATCACCGGGCTTGCGGACAGCGCCGCGCTGACCCTGAGCGGCGCTTCCATCGGCGGAGCGGGCGCGGCCGATATCGACATCGACATCGCAACGCTGAGCAGCACGGTCGCCACCGGCGGCAACGCCTGGCTCCAATCCCGGCGCGGTCTCGATCTCGGCGCGCTCACCGCCGCCGGCGCGCTCTCGCTCCATGTGGAAGAGGGCAGCCTCGCGCTGACGGGATCGCAATCGGCCGGCGCCGTGACGATCTCGGTGGACGCAGGCGCGCTGAGCCAGACCGACGGCGAGTCCCTCGCCGCGGCGGGCGATCTCAACCTCACCGTACGTCAGGACATCACGCTGGCCCGCGCCACGGTGACCGGCGGCAACGCCGCGATCCAGAGCGAGGTCGGCGATATTCTCGATGGCGCGGCCGCCGAAGGGATCGGCGCGGAAAACCTCACCATCCTCGGCGGGGCGCTGACCGTGCTGGCCGCCGAATCGATCGGAACGCCCTACATCGACGGCGATTTCGACATCGCCGCGGCGACGATCGGCACCGTGACCGCCCGCAGTGGCGGCGCGCATCTGGGCCTGACCGGCAGCGACGGCGCGCTGATCGCGCTCGGATCGATCACCGCCGAGTCCGGCGACGTGGCTCTCTCGGTCGCGCGCGGCGGGCTCTCGCTTGCCGAGGCCGAGGCGGGCGAAGACCTCACCGTCACGGTCGCGGGCGCGGCGGCGGGTGTCGGGCTCCTGCTCGGGCAGATCACCGCCGGCGAGGCGCTCTCGCTCACCACCACGGGCGGCGGCATGGCCCAGAGCGCGGGCGGCGCGATCCTCGCGGATGGCGACGGCGCGATGACGACGATCGACTCCGCCGGGGCCGTGACCTTCGACCAGACCGGCAATGATTTCGCGCAACTCGCCGTTCTCTCGGCCACCGATGTCGTGCTCGTGGACCGCGACGGGATCGCGCTGGATGACCTTGCGGCATCGGGCAGCATCGTGTTGCTCGCGGGTGATGCGGTGCAGACGCTGGACGTCGCCACGGCACGGATCGGCGGCGGGTTGGCCCTTGCGCTCAGCGCGGGCGATCTGAGCTTCGGCGACGGCACCGATTGGGAGATCGGCGCTGCCGCCGTGATCAGCGTCGCGGCGGGCGGCGTGACCTCGGCCGACGCGCTGGCCATCGACGCAGGCAGCCTCGATCTCGCCTCCACCGGCGCGATTGCCCTGACCGGCGAGACCGACATCGCCACCACCGGCGCGCTCACCCTGATCGGCAGCGAGATCACCCTCGCCGGCGAGACCGCGCTCACCAGCCGCGCAGGCGCCATCGCCCTCACCGGCACCGCCGGGATCGACATCTCCGGCACAACCCGGGCCGAAGCGGCGACCGACTTCACGCTCACATCCGCCGGTCCTGTCGCGCTCTCGGGTGACAGCACCCTCGCCGCCACCACCGGCGCGTTGGGGATCGACGCGGCAAGCCTCTCGACGGAGGGCATCACAGCGCTCACCGGCGCAAGCGTGGACATCGCCCTCAGCGGCGCGGTCGGCACGACGCTGGCCCTTGACGGCACCACGTCGATCACCGCCACGACCGGCGACATCGGCGTGGCGGTCGCGACCGGCGACATCGCGCTCAGCGGCCAGACCACCCTGACCGCCGCGGGCTCCGCCGGGATCGAGGCCGCCGCGAACGGCAGCCTCTCGACCGCCGGGACAACCTCCCTCACGGCCCAGACCGGAGACGTGATCCTCGCGCTTGGCGCGGCGCCCACCGGCACCGGTTTCACCTTCGAGGGCGAGACTACGATCACCGCGGCGCGCGATCTGAGCGTAACGACCGAGAACGGCGATCTGACCGCCCTGAGCGCCACCACGCTGGAGGCCGGGCGCGATCTGACCGCCACGGTTGTGGCCGGCAGCGCGACGCTCGCGCACGCAACCCGCTTCAGTGCCGGCCGCGCGCTGGATCTCGCCGCCCGCGACGGGCTCCTGTCCTCGGGTCTCTCGGCCCTGCTCGCGGTCGAGACGCTCGACGTCAACGTGACCGAGGGCCGGACGGACATGCTCCATTCGGCGCGGTTCGTCTCCGAGGCCGACCTTGCCGTGCTGATCGAGTCCGGCACCTTCGAGATGGAGGATTCCGAGACGCTCGTGCGCGGCGCCACCGTGCGGATCGAGGTGCAAAGCGCCCTGCCGGATGGCAGCGGCGGCGACATCCTCATCGACCGGATCGAAGCCACCAGCAGCGCCTGGATCGAAGCCGCCGACGGCGCGATCCTCGACAACACCGCCTCCGAGCGGGTGGACCTCATCGTCGCCCCGCTGCTGACGCTCAACGCCGCCGATGGCATCGGCGAGGTCTACGAAGACGATCTCAACATCCGGACCGGCGGCCTCTCGGCCCACAACACCCGCTCGGGCGGCATCGCGATCCAGAGCCGCACCGGTTTCACCGTGACCGAAGGCGGGATCTCCAACGATGGCGATGGCGATCTGGTCCTCATCGCACGCGGCCCGATCACCCACGGCGCGGTCGCCTACGGCGAAACCGAGGGCCAGGAGCCGGGGTCGATCATCCAGCAGCCGGGCCAGCGCACCTATGTGCTCAACAACATGACCGGCCGCGCCTTCGACCAGCAATGGGGCAACATCTCGCGCAGTTTCATCCAGGCGATGGTCACCCCGCAGATCCCCGATTTCGGCAGCAGCAGCCGCGAGGATGACCGGGCCAGCGACCGGGCCACGCGCGCCGAGCAGGAGGCCGAGCGCTATCCCGGCGTCGCGCGGTTCGGCAGCTCGATCGACACCGTCCGCCCGATCGCCATGTCCGAGCGGCTGATGCGCATGTTCGGCACCGGGCCCTTCGCGGGCATCGGAACGGATCCCTTCGGCAGCGATCCCATCGGATTGCTCAGCGGGCGCTTTGCCGATCAGGACGAGGATGACGAGGACGAGGACACCACCTCGCTCATCCAGCAGCAGATCGACTGGCTCGGCGGTGTGATCGACGGCACGGAAGGGACGGCGCTGGAAGATGGCGCACTCGACGGCGGCGCCCCCGAAGCCAACGAGCTCGAAGCTGACGAGCTCGACGAGGCGCTGCTGCCCGAAGCGACACGCGGCGGAAGCGCCACAGTGCCCGCCAATTCGCACCGCCCGGTGCTTGATCGCGCCGTCGCGCTGGCGGACGATGATCTCGATGAACCGCTCGTGGCTTCCGCAGGGTGAGACAAGGACAGCGGCGTACAGGTACCTGCGCGCGCAACGACCAGAATGGACGGACAAAGACCATGACCAAACCGATCAAGGACCGCTTGTCGCCCGAGGCGCCTCGCCGCGCGTCCCGCTCTTTCCTGCTGGTCGCGCTGGTGGGCGCGCTGGCCGCCTGCGAGCCGCATCCCGCCGGGCAGCAGCAGGTCGCCCGCGCGGCGCCCGTGCCGCAGAAGATCAAGGCCAGCGCCGGGCCGATCAGCCTTGCCTCCTTTGCCAAGATCCTCTCGGCCGCGGACGAGGCGATCCTTGCGCAGGGGCTCGAGGTCCAGATCGCCGAGCAGACCGCCCTCGCCGCGACCGGCGCCTTCGAGCCCGAGTTCTACGCCACGCTCGACCGCAGCGGCCAGACCGCCCAGACCTCGGCCTCCGAGTTCCTGTCGCAGGGGGGCGGGACGGGCTCCTCGGGCGAGCCGCTGCCCTATGAAGAGCTTGAGGTCGAGGGCCGCGTCGGCATCGAATTCCTCGACCGGACGGGGATTTCCGTCGATCTCTTCTACGAAATGTCCTCGGTGCGAAACTCGCTTCAGGCGACTGCCAACCGCCCGACGCCGGAATATTTCGGCGCCGCCGGGCTCGAGGTCCGCGCGCCGCTGCTGCGCAACGCGGGCAGGGCGGTCAACACCTCGAATGAGGTGGTGGCGAGCATCGAGACAAAGATCGCGCGCGAGAC
This sequence comes from Poseidonocella sedimentorum, assembly GCF_900116005.1. Lineage (GTDB taxonomy): Bacteria > Pseudomonadota > Alphaproteobacteria > Rhodobacterales > Rhodobacteraceae > Poseidonocella > Poseidonocella sedimentorum. Next base: position 2,577 of record NZ_FOYI01000010.1, on the reverse strand, counting down.
GGTCCGGCTGGTGACCTCGCAGCGGCTCTTCGACGGAATCTCGACCTATCTGATGGTGCAGCGCGCGCGGGCACAGCTCGACTCGCGCCGCCGGGTCGCGGCCCTTGCGCGGCGGCTCCAGACCGAGATGAGCTCACAGGTCGATCAGGGGCTGCGCAGTCAGACAGAGCTGATCGAAGCCACGGCCCAACGGGTCCAGCGTGAGAGCGCCGTGACGCTCGCCGAACGGGAACTGGCCGAACGGATCGGCGCGTTCCAGATCTATTTCAGCGGTGTGGACGGCGGCAGCGGGCGCTGGCAGCCGACCGACAGCCTCGCCCCCGTGCCCGCGCGCTACGTCGCCCGGTCAAGCTACGGCTCGCTCGATCAGGCCTTTGCCCGCCGCCCCGAGGCGCGGATCAACGCGCTGCGGCTGGAACGCGAGGAGGTGCTGCGGCTGGTGGCGGAAAACCGCACCCTGCCCCAGGCCGATCTCGTCTTCGATTACCGCAAGACCCAGCTTGACGACGACTACGTCCCCTTCCGCGACATCTACTCCCGCTCCAACCCCTACGAGACCTGGCGCGTGGGCTTCGAATACCGCCGCGGGATTTATGGCGACCGCGCGGCGCAGGCCGAGCTCAAGGCCGCCGAGCTGCGTGAAGCGCAGGCCGAGCTCGCAATGAGCGCCTTCCGGCAGCGGGTTGCGAGCGAGCTCAACGGGATCTCCTCGATCCTGTCGCGCGCCCGCGAAAGCCTCGCCCAGCAGGAGCGCATGATCCACGCGCAGCGCCAGCTTCTGGACGCCGAGCGCACCGCCGCGGAGAACGGGCAATCCTCGCAGGTCGAGGTCATCAGCCGCCAGATCAACCTCGCGCTCGCGCAGGAGCAGCGCGCCGACACGATCGTCCAGCTCAACCTCGCGACCTTCCTCGCAAGCCAGGTGGACGGGACGCTGCTCGAACGGTTCGGCCTTGCGAACTAGGGCGGCTGCGCTCGCGGCGCTGAGCCTCGGGATCGCCGGGGCCGTCTCGGCGCAACAGGACTACGGGCGCGTCGGGCTGGAAAGCCTCGGCTCCAGTTTTCGCGGCATCGTGGAGTGCAACGCGGCGCTCGATCTGGCCTTCGCCACCGGCGGGATCGTCGCCGAGATCCCGGTCGCCGAGGGCGAGACGGTGGACGCGGGCACGGTGCTCATCCGGCTCGACCAGCGCATCGAGGAGATCGAGACCGAACGCCGGCGCGCGCTCTGGGAGGACATGTCCGAAGCGGCCTCGGTCGAGAGCCAGATCCTGCTCGCCGAAGAGCAGGTCGCCGCCGCCGAACGCATCTTCGAACAATCCCGCGGGATCAGCCTTGAGGAGTTGCAGAACCGGCGGTTGACCTTGGAGCTCTTGCTGGCCAAACGCACCCAGCTCGCCAACGCCAAGATCATCCAGGAGCTCGACTATCAGACCGCCCGCGCGGCGCTCGCCCGCCGGACGCTCGCCGCCCCCGCCCCGGGGACCGTGGCCGAGATCCTCCGCGATCCGGGCGAAAGCGTGCAGGCGAGCGACACGGTCCTGCGCCTCTGCGATACCTCGCGCCTCTTTGCGACGATCAACCTGCCCGCCCGCCGCGCCACCCGGCTGCACGAGGGCGAGACCCTCACCCTCGACACCGAAGACCGCGGCCGGATCAGCGCGCGCGTGGCCTTCCTCTCCCCGGTCATCGACCCCGCCAGCGGGCTCCAGCGCGTGCGGCTCGAACTGCTCTCCCCGCCTGCGGGGCTCAAGCCCGGCGCGACCCTCGCGCTGGAGCTCGACACCGAGTAGCGCGCCATGGCCCGGCGCACCTTTCACGACCAGTGGTACCGGATCGCGGGGCTCCGCGTGAGCCTGCGCCCCGGCACACAGGTCCAGCACCAGCACTATCGCGGCGAGCCCTGGGTCGTGCTCCATGACCCGACCCACGCGGGATATTTTCGCGCCCGGCCTGCGGTCTATGCCCATATCGCCGCCCTCGCCCGCGAGCTGACTCTCGGGGAAATCTGGGAGCAACTCACCCGCAGCGCCCCCAAAAAGGCGCCCGGACAGGAGGATTTCTTCCTGCTGATCCGCGATCTCTACAAGGCCAACCTGCTGACCGTCGAAGGCAGCGTGAACGAGATGCGTATCCTCAACCGCGCGGTCGACAAGAAACGCAAACCTTTCGTCGGCAAGGTCTCCGAGCTGCTCTTCTTTCGCGTGCCGCTGTGGGATCCGCAAAACTTCCTCACCCGCCACAGCCGGGCGATCCACGCGCTCTACTCCGCGCCGGCGGTGCTCGCCGTCCTTGCGCTCCTGCTCTGGGCCGGGATCACCTTCGTGCTCAATTCCGACCGGGCGCTGGCGCAATCGGGCTCGATCCTGCAGCTGTCGAACCTCATCCCGCTCTACCTCACGATCTTCTTCACCCACGTGCTGCACGAGATGTCCCACGCCGCGCTCACCCACCGCTATGGCGGGCCGGTGCGGACCATGGGCGTCATGCTGCTGCTCTTCACGCCCCTGCCCTATGCCGATCTCTCCTCGGCCTGGACCTTCCGCAACAAGTGGCGGCGCGCGGCTGTCGGGGCGG